>UQVY01000003.1 GCA_900544545.1 uncultured Eubacteriales bacterium | reverse complement strand
ATTTCCGGAATTGTTTGGACGTCGCGAAGCTAAAGGGTCCAGCGTCACGCTGGTTCTTTCGAGAAAGCTCGGCAAAGAACTTCACTCGCTTCGCGGATTCATACAGATTCTGACACGGAAAAAGCCGTTCGCCGAATTTACTTGATTTTATCGTATAAAAGCCCTCGCGGCAAATCCTATTACGCCACAAAGCCCGACGACATAACGCCGTCGGGCTTCTTACAGTCAAGTATTCATTGTTGCGCGGATAAATCTCCCGACTTTGCCGCCTCGACCGACAGGAATCAACTGTACTGACCTTCGATAAGGCAGACTGCGGCCTGAGTCATTTTCAGGATCTCGTCGCCTATGTCGCCCCTGTTTTCCGCGACGACCACGACCGCTCCCAATAAATCCCCCCGAACGATTATCGGATTAACGAGAAATTCGCTTATTTCCCTTTTTGCGGGAAGATATTTTTCGCACGATTCCCTTACGTGGCTCATTCTTCTCTTTCCTATGAGTCCACACATCGCTTCGTTCAGACCGCTGCTCGACAGATACCTCTCCGAACCCGAGATAAAGCCGTCGTTATCGGCAATAAGCACGCCCACCGAATATACTTTACGGAGCGTATCCGCAAGATTATCGGCAAAATCCCTGATTCCCTCGGTCGGACTGTACTTTTTAAGTATCAGCTCGTTCTGTTCGTTGGTGTAAATCTCCATAGACGTGCCGTTCTTGATTTTAAGCGTATTTCTCAGCTCTTTAGGCACGACTATTCTCCCGAGTTCGTCGACGTGTCTGATTATTCCGGTAGCTTTCAGCATTTTTTCTCTCTCCTGAATTTCTTAACACCCTTAATATGAGGGCTTTTTACGGGTTTTATTCCGCCATATAATGGCATTTTTTCCCTCGGATTTTCGGGGGCGGGCGTCCGAATATCAGATACGTCCGCGGATTAAAAAAGAATCCTCCTTAAAAAAGAGAATCCTCCGATTATCAGGGAAAAAGCCCCGCGCATAAAATGAAAATAAGGATTACCGCACGAGGGAGAAAGACTTATGAAAAGACCGAATATAAACCGATATAAAAATCAGAAGGATTTCGAGCAATCGCTTTGCCGCGAGAGAAAATGCTGCCGTGAAAGCGACGAAAAAAACGATTACGGCTGCAGCCTCAGCGTGAACGAGCGCGAAAGCGAACTTAAAGTCAGAAACGAAAAACTCGACCTCGTCGTAAAATGCAAAAACAAGCGTGACGCTTGAGCGCAGTAGCTTCGCGACGCCCAAACAATTCCGAAAATCCGAATCAGCAGACCGCATAGCGTGACGCTGGACCCGTTGGGGGCGTTCGCCCGATAAAGTTAAGTAAATTCGGCGAGCAATCTTTTCCGTGTCAGAATCTCTCTGATTCCGCGAAGCTATCGGAGTTTTTCGCCCAGCCTTTTTACAAAAAGGCTGGTCAGCAGCCGATGGGTTTATGGGTATAGAATTTTGCGAGGCCGCCCTCGGAGGTTTCGCGGTAGGCGTTGGCGAGGTCTTTTCCGGTTTCGTACATCGTCTTTATGATGAGGTCGAGGGAGATTTCGCGGGTATCGGAGAGGAAGCTCGCGAGGTTCATAGAATTGATTGCGCGCATAGCCGCGACCGCATTTCTTTCTATGCAGGGAATCTGAACGAGTCCGCAGACGGGATCGCAGGTAAGACCGAGATGATGTTCGATTGCGGTTTCTGCGGCGTATTCGATTTTATCGATATCGAGAGAAAACATTTCCGCGAGCGCGCCCGCGGTCATCGAACACGCGCTTCCGATTTCCGCCTGACAACCGCATTCCGCGCCGCTTATCGAAGCGTTGGTTTTGATGAGGTTTCCGATAAGTCCGCCCGTCGCGAGCGCTCTTATTATATCGCTCTGAGTCTTGGAATGCCTGTTGGACATATAAAGCAAAGCCGCAGGCATAACTCCGCAGGCTCCGCAGGTAGGAGCGGTAACTATCGTTCCGCCGCCGGCGTTTTCCTCCGCGACCGCGAACGCGTAAGCGCAGACAAGTCGGTTTTCGCGGGTTTCGGGAGATTCGTCTATGTGCGAACGTCCGTAAAGCAAAGGAGCCTTTCTCTTGACGTTAAGACCGCCGGGAAGGATTCCCTGAGTTTTGAGTCCGCGCTTTATTGCGGCTCTCATCGTGGACCAGACGTTCATAAGGAAATCTCTTATGCCTTCGCCCTCGAATTCGAAGACGTACTGCGAAAGAGTCATATCGTTTTCCGCGCAGTAAGCCTTGATTTCGTCGAATGTGTTGTGCGGATAAACGGTTTTCGGCTTGACTTCGTCCTCTCCCTCGATAACGACGGCTCCTCCACCTACGCTCATAAAGCGCTTGAAAACGAGCATATTGTCGTTTTCGTCGTAGGCGGCGATGGTCATCGTGTTTGGATGAGGGAGGTCGGTCTGCGTGAGGTTGAAAATAATATTGGCTTTGTCGCCGAGGACTTTTTTAAGCACTACGTCCGTACCGTGTCCCTTACCTGTGAGGGCGAGGGAGCCGAAAAGAGTTACGTCGTAGCGAGCCGCGTCGGGAAAACGTTTCAATATATAATCAGCGGCGGTTTCGGGCCCCATCGTATGCGAGCTTGACGGTCCGGTGCCGATTCTGTACAATTCTCTGACAGAGTACATAGTACACCTCGAAAAAATCGAAATATAGACCATTATAACATATTTCGTCCCCGTTTGCAACCGCTGTAAAAAATATCTTCCTACTTTTTGTTTAAATCGTGCGTCCGAGTCCGCGCGCGGAGAGTTTTCCCTTCGCTGCACATATTAAAATATACCGAATCAAAAAAAAATCCGCAAAATACCCCGAATTCGATTGCGGAAAATGCAATATTAATGTAAAATGAATAAGTTAATCTCGTTTTGATCGGAATCCGAGTCTGCGGTCGGAGCCGCGTATAACAGAAAAATCCCGAATCCGCGGAAAATCTCCGGTTTACGGAAATCCGCGATTGCGGAAAAATCCGAATCAAAGCTTTATAAGGAGCCTCAAATGCCCAACAATCAGTCAGCCGGCAAATCCAAAGCCAAAAAATACCACGAAGTCGTTCTCGGCGGCGAAAGAAGCGCCCATCTCGAGAAAAAAGTCAACGAACTCGGCTCGTGGGAATTCTTCAGATACCTTTACGGCAACTTCTCCTGGAAGCTCGTCGTCGTCAATATGATACTCCTCGTATTCGTACTTCCCTGTATCATATTGCTGCTTAATTTCACGACTCTTACGAGCGTCAACTTCGCGGCTAACCTTCCCACCGACGAAACCTTCCTCGCCGGCGGAACCTATTGGTTCGGAATAAAGGACTATACGGCTTCGCTCACGAGCGGAAATATGCAGAATTCCGCGCTCTGGACGGCAATCCTCATCATCTTCTCGACTCTCGCGCTTTCGGGCGGATTTTCGGTAGTCAGAGATTCTTTCTGGGGAGGCGAACTCAAAATCTTCAGGCCGTTTTTCCGCGGAATCAAGGAAACTACCCTCACGATGCTTCCGTTTATGATAATCCTCGCAGGCCTTTTCTACGCCTTCACCTATATCCTCAGCGTTATCCTTCCGCTGGTTCCGACCTTCGTCTATATCATCGTAGCCGTTACGCTCTACGGACTTCTGGTTCTTCTCGCGATATACGTTATGATAGTGTTCTCGACCTACGGCGCGTACAAGCAGGACCTCAGAACCACTCTTCTCGACAGCTGGGAGCTTTATAAGGCAAGCTTCGTCGCAAACCTCTTCTCGTTTATCCTTGCGTTTGCGCCCATAGTCTACCTCCTCGCGAGCGGTCTGAATTCCTCGGGATTCCTTAACTCCCTCCTCATCGTAATGTTCTGTCTTCTCGGATTCTTCTATACGGTTTTCGTCTGGGAAGTCCATATGATGAAAACGTACAGGCTTTATCATCCCGTCGAAAAGAAAATCGTCAAAAAGAAAGGCTGACGGCTTATTTCGGACGTCCTTTGCGGGGCGTCCTTTTTTTATACGGAAAAACCGAAGAAAATCGGATTTTGCAGGGAAAAAAGTCTCACAAACAGTTGACAAAAAAGAAAAAATATTATAGAATTTACAGGCTGTGGCTATCTGGACTGCAATTAAGCTCTACAGTCCGACCGCGTTTTCCACTTGCGCAGATAACCGTCGTGAACAGCGTCAGCTTAAATTTACGGAGGAAATTCCATGAAAACGTTTATGGCTCATCCCGAAACCGTTACCAGCAAATGGTACGTCGTCGACGCTACCGGTATGGTTCTGGGAAGACTTGCAAGTCAGGTCGCGGCTATTCTTCGCGGCAAAAACAAGCCCGAATTCACGCCCCACGTTGACACAGGCGACCACGTTATTATCATAAACACCGATAAGATCGTTCTTACCGGCAACAAGCTCGAAGAAAAGAAGTACTACCGTCACAGCGGCAGAGCCGGCAATCTTCACGTTATCCCTGTTAAATCCCTTATGCCTCAGCGCAGCGATTACGTCGTTATGCGCGCGGTGAAAGGTATGCTTCCCAAGAACAGCCTCGGCGCTGCAATGCTTAAGAAATGCCGCGTTTACAGAGGCGCAGAGCATAATCATCAGGCGCAGCAGCCCGTTGAACTTAAGTTGGACTAATGAGGTATGGCTATGAAAACTTTAAGTAAGAAAAAGAATCAGATCTGGGGAACGGGAAGAAGAAAGAAGTCGGTTGCCCGCGTTCGTCTTATTGCCAACGGCAACGGCGCCATCACCATCAATAATCGCGACATCGATCAGTATTTCGGACTCGATACCCTTAAATACATCTGCCGTCAGCCTCTTATGGTTACCGACACGCTCGCTAAATACGACGTTATCGTAAACGTTCACGGCGGCGGTTACACCGGACAGGCAGGCGCTATCCGTCAGGGCGTTGCTCGTTCTCTCGTCCTTGCGGGCGAAGACAAAGCCGCTCTCAAATCCGCGGGATTCCTGACTCGTGACCCGAGAATGAAAGAACGTAAGAAATACGGTCTTAAAAAAGCTCGTCGCGCTCCGCAGTTCAGCAAGCGTTAAATCGCGGAATCCGTTCGTTTCCCCGGAAACGACGATGCAAAGACAGAACCTTATTATCCTCCTCGGATTCGTTCGGGGAGGATTTTTTGCGTCGATTTTCGGACAATCCGAACTTCTTGCGCGAATTTGCGGATTGGTTGAACGAATTAAAGACTTCGTTAAACGAACTTAAGCTTTCGCTAAACGAATCCTATGACTTAATCGGACAAACTCCAATAAAAAAGACCTCGGAAAACCGAAGCCTTACGAAAATCCATAAAAACCCGCGCCCCAATCGGCCGCGGATATTAAACCGCACGCAAAAAAGCAGCCCGCGCGCACGCAGACTGCTTATGGAGCTAATGAGGGGATTTGAACCCCTGACCTGCTGATTACGAATCAGCTGCTCTACCGGCTGAGCCACATTAGCATTTAATCGAGCCGTACCGAAAAGCACGGCTCGGATTCTTACGCATAAAATTCGGAAAGAAACTACCCTTATTTCTTCTTTGCGGCAGCCTTCGCAGCTTCCTTCGAGGCAGCTTTCTCGGCTCTCTGAGCCTTGAGCTTTTCGGAAAGAGCGGCTTTTTCGGCAGCCTTACGTTCTGCGGCAGCCTTCTGTTCCGCCTGTTTAAGGGACTTCTTGTCCATCTTGACGACAACTACGCCGTTCTTGAGCTGATAGAGAGCTTTAGCAATCTGAGCCTTCTTGTGGTTAGCCGCATTCTTATGAATAACGTGATGAACCGCAGCGTTATCGATAAGCGACGCCGTCGTCGGCATAAGCTGTTCCGCAAGGGCAACGTCGTTCTCCGCAATAGCCGCGTTGAATTTCTTGACGGCGGTATTCATTCTGCTGCGAACGATCTGATTGTTGAGTTTCTTGACTGCTGTAACTTTTACTCTTTTCTCTGCTGATTTGATATTCGGCATATTATGCTCCTGTTATGTCTTTCGGTTTTGTCCGATTTATTACTTCGTTAGCCTGTCTATTTTATCATAATTCATAAAATAACGCAACGATTTTCCCTCGTTTTATGAAAAATTTTTTCGTTCATATTTTTATTTTTAGCCTTATGCGATTAAGCTCCGCGACTTCCGTCAATAATCCCCGCAGGACAATCCCGGAGGTCAGAAATGCGCAAATCCACAGCTACCGTGCAGCAATGCCGACAGGCTATCTCTTCTCTTATCGGCAAAAAAGTAACCGTCCGCCATAACGCCGGAAGAAACAAGGTTATGGTTTTCGTCGGAACGGTAAGCGAAGTCTACGGCGGCGTTTTCGTCATAAAAACGGAAAACGGCGTAACCGACCGCAGGACTTTTTCCTATCAGGATATGCTTTGCGGAGATATAAGGCTCAGAGCGGCGCCGGAAAATCCTCCCCGCGAAGCTCAGTAATTATCGTCGTCCTCTTCGTCCTCGTCGTCGAAATCGTCGAAATCGTCGTCCGAATCGTCTACTTTGACTTCCTCGAAATCGTCGTCCTCGTCCTCGAATTCCTCGTCCGCTTCCTCTTCTTCGTCCTCGAATTCGTCCTCGAAATCGTCGTCTATATCCTCGGGCGGAAGGGTTCCGTCGTCTTCGGTGGATTCGTCCTCGTCGTCGAGGTATTCTCTCCAGTCCTCGTCCTCTTCGTCGGGATCCTCGCTCGCTTCCTTGGCAAGGCGGCATTCCTGACACATATCCTCGTCGAAGGAGATGAAGTTGCGTTTGCATACGGGACAAAGCTCGAGGTCTTCTTCCTCGTCGGTAAACGTATTGAGCGGTTCGCCCAGCTCTGCTTTGCAGACATCGCACATATCCTGTCTGGGATCGATGTAATTAAGCTCGCAGCGCGGACACTTGATATATTTCGTCATAGATTATCTCCCCTCGGAATCGTTTCTGTAAAAAATCGCTCCCGAAAATGCTGTCATATTATATATTCATTTCAAAAAAAAGTAAACTATATTTGCGCATAAAATAATATTTTTTTATATCAAAAAAATTCCGTCCGCAAAACCTCCGCAAATTATGCGGATTTCCGCTTCATAAGGAAAAACCCGCCTGACGGAAAGGTCGGACGGGTTCGGTTCGATAGGGGATTATTTCTTTTTTGCTATTTCTTTTTCCACGAAAGAAGAAATATCGCCTACGGTTTTAAGCTCGGCGACGGCTTCGTCGGGAATGCTGACTCCGAATTCGTCTTCGAGGTCCATAATCATTTCCACTATGTCGAGAGAATCTGCGTTAAGGTCTTCTACGACGCGGCATTCGGGCTTGATGTCTTCGCGTTTGAGCTGAAGATGATCCACGATTATATCCCTGAGTTTTTCAAATACCATAAAATTTCCTCCGTTTGAACCGCTCGGAGGAAAATCTCCGGATCGGCTCTTTGATTCCATACCATTCTATCATAAATCGAGTTTTTTTACAAGTGTTTATAAATCAATAATACGAATTTTACGAAATTCAGGAAAAAATTCCGTATTCGGGCGGTAAATCGGAAAAATCGGGCATATATAATTAAGAGGACACGAAAAAATCCGGACTTGCGAGTCAATAACAGAATTTTGCGAGTCGATAATCGGACTTTGCAAACTCGGATAAACCAAAAAATCGGAAACTCATATAAAAAAGCGAAAAATTCCCGAGGTTACGGACTTCGGAAAATCATTAAGGAGAATCGTATGAAATACTTCTTTATCGGAGCGGGCGGCGCGGGAATGAGCGCGCTTGCGGGTTATCTTACGAAAAAGGGCGAGGACGTTTCGGGCTGCGACGCGGTTATGAGCCAGGCCGTCGAGAGCCTTCGGCTTATGGGGGCAAACATAACGACCGACCCCGAGCGCATAAAGAGCGCGGATATTGCGGTTTACTCCGCGGCTATTTCCGAAGACGATCCTTTTCTCGCGGCCGCAAGAAAATACGCGGCGAAGGTTATGCGGCGCGACGTGCTTTTAGGGAGCGTTTTCAATTCCTTTCCCTGCTCGGTAGCCGTTGCGGGAATGCACGGAAAAACCACAGTTTCCGCTCTCGTAACTCATATTCTCTCGCGTGCGGGACTGGATCCGTCGGCTTTTATCGGCGGCGCGATGAAGCCCGAGGGACGGAATTTTCTCTGCGGGAAGGGCGATTACTGCGTCGCGGAGGCATGCGAATACAAGAAAAGCTTCCTTCATCTCCGACCTACCGTCGCGGTGATCCTGAACGCCGACCTCGACCATACGGACTGTTATCCCGATATGGAAAGCGTTTACCGCGCCTATAACGAATTCATCGGCGGAAGCGACGAAAACGCCCTTATAATCGCTCACGAGAGCTGTAATAATTTCATAAAAACCGACCGCAAAGTCGTTTATTTCGGAGAAAACGAGGGCTGCGATTTCAGAGCGACGGATTTCGCCGAAAAAAACGGAAGATTCTCCTTCGTCGCGGAAAAAAACGGCTCGAAGCTCTGCCGTATAACCCCTTCTCTTTTCGGAAAGCACAACGCAATCAACTCTCTCGCCGCCTTCGCGACGGCTTATTCTCTCGGAATCGAGCCTCTCGTAATTGCCTCCGCTCTCGGAAATTTCCCCGGGATAGTCCGCAGAGCCGACGTCAAATTCATCGGAAAAAAGGAGATAATCGAGGATTACGCCCATCATCCCGAGCAGATAAAAAGCCTTCTCGAAGCCGTAAAATCCACGGGACGGAAGCGTCTGACCGTAGTTTTTCAGCCGCATACCTACAGCCGAACGAAAAGCCTCGCGGACAGATTCGCGACCTGTTTCGACGAAGCCGAGGAGGTCGTGCTTCTGCCCGTATACGCCGCGCGCGAAAATCCCCTGAAGGGCGGAACGAGCCGCGACCTTTACGAGGCGATAAAGGCGAAAAATCCCGGCCTTACGGTCTATCTCGCGGAATATTTCCACGAAGCCGCGGGACTTATCGAAGCTCTTCCCGACGACCGGACGATTCTTCTCGTAGGCGCGGGCGATATCACGAATATCGAGAAATTCCTTTCCGTTTAATGCAAAAACCTTCCGAAAACCCGATAAATCTCCGAAAAATACAGAAAAAAGCCTACGAAAATCAAAAAAAGAATTCCGAAAAGACCGAAGAATTCCGAAAAGACCGAAGAATTCCGAAAAAATCGAAAAAGCTCCGATAAACGCAAAAAAAGACTTCCCGAAAGAGAAGTCTTTTGCATTTTAAAAAATCATTCCTTCACGAGTACGCTCTTCGCGTCGAAATTGATCTCCCCGCGGTTCTCGTAAACCGAAGGAACCGCCTCGAATCCCACCGTTCTTTCGATGAGTCCGTGGGTTTTGACGGCTTTGGTCGCAAGGAGATTTATAGCCGAAGGAAACGCGCCCGAGCCGCTGTCTATCGTGCAGACCGAGAGCTGCTTGCGGCAGATGAGCGAAAAGTCCGCGGTTACCGACGCCTGTTCGCAGCCGACCGCGCAGATTATTCCGTTCGGCGAGCAAACCGAAAGTCCGACGTCGATTTGTCCGGGCTTATTGGTAAGATAAATGACCTTTTCGCAAAGTCTTCCGCCCGTCATAGAGATTATCTCTTCCTTGACGTCCGTTTTTCCGCAGTTGAGCGTATAGGGGATTCCCGCTTCGGCCGCGAGAGCGAGCATTTCGTCGCTTTCGTCGATAACGATGGGAATCGCCTGATAATAAGCGATAAGCTGAGCCATAATATTACCGATTTTGTTTGCCGCAAGCACCGCGATGTGATCGCCCTTCTGCACGTCGATTTTATCAATCGCGTTGATAGCCATAGCCACGTATTCGGTGAAAACGGCGGACTCGAAAGGAACGTTCTGCGGAATCTTATGGACGCATTCGGACGGAAGGGTTATGAAATCCGTCTGAAGACCGTCTACGTCCACGCCGAGAATATGTTTTTTCCTGCACTTCTCGGGGTGACCGGTTTTGCAGTCGATACATTCTCCGCACGAAATATACGGGTCGATAACCACTCTGTCGCTCTTCTCGAAAAAACCGTCGTCCGCGTGGGCTTCGCTGACTACTCCCGCTCCGTGCCTGCCCGGAATGATCGGCGCGCCGTTTCCGCTTTCATAAGTCTTTATATCCCTGCTCGAAACCGCAAACTGTTCGATTTTCACTCTCACGAGCGACGGAGAAGAAACCTCTCCGCTTTTAGCCTCGTATCTTTCAATCCGTTCGGGACCGGTTATCCGCCAAGCCTGCATACCGTCATCTCCTGATAATTCTTCTTTTCCTGCGGCAAAAGCCGACCGATTCGGCATAGGCGATTGCGCCGGGAAAAACTTCCGAGTATATTATACGCAGCCGTTCGGATATTGTCAAGCATTTCCCGATTAAAGCGATATACTCGTATCGAAAAGTAAGCGCGCCGACGCAATTCCGCAAAAAAGCCCCCCCCCGCGGTTTTCGTCCTATCCCCGAAAATAAACCCGCTGAATTCGTCCGATTCGCAAAAATGAATCAACGGAATATGTCCGATGGCGGATAAACGGAAGATTTTTTGCGGGAAAAACGGTACAATCGTTTCGATAAATCGATGTTTGTGAAAGGATTTTTGCGGAAAACAGAGCTTTGATACGTAATCGGCCTTCGGTCGGTGCTTTTTTAATTTATTATACTAAACTAAACAAGGCATTTCAATAAATAAAGCGTATTGTACATTCTTTTTTATTTAAAATTCTTGACAATTGATTTGATGTTATGCTATAGTAATTCAAGATAACAGGCGTATTTGTAGGACTGACCTTTTTGTAGGACAGGAATATTTTACGACAGTCTCGCGCGACCGGAGTAGCTACCGGTATGAAACAACCCACAACGACTTATAACTGAGGATCCGCAATGAAAAACGAAAACAAAAAAGACGTAGTAAAAGAAGCTCTCGAAAATATTGAGGTTTTCGAGGAGCAATTCAGGGAAACAGGTACTTTTGATAAACAGGAATACCACAGGGATATGGATCTTATAATGGATTTGGTCCTGTACTATCACCTCGGACGCATTATCAGGCCTATTCACGAAACTCTCAAGGCAAAAAACAACGATTTTATGCAGCTTAATTCAACTCAAAGGAACATAATAGGAAATCTCGCGGCTCGAGGCGACTGTACAATCGGCGAACTTGCGGGATTTGCTACGTGTTCGTATAAAAATATGTCGAAATTCCTTGAAGATATAGAACGGGCCGGTTATGCCGCAAGATATACCGATCATAAATGCCGTCGGTTTACGTATGTGACTTTAACCGAAAAAGGAAAGGAATTTCACGGTCGTTTTCAGACAGAAACGCATAAAGAGGCAAAAAAATTATTCGATTCTTTCTTTTCAGACGAACAGCAGCTGGAAATAATCAAGCGTTATGCGGCGCTCGGGGAGATTCTTTCGGAATTTGACGCCAACCCTGACCTGACCAAAGATCTTGATGAAAACTGAGAACGACTTATAAGCCGCAATGCACGGTTCAGGAGCAGCGGTTTTTTACGATTTAGCAGTAACAGAAGGAGAATGCACAATGACAAAAACAAAATCATTTCTCGTGATACTTATTCTTGCTACAACGATAATTCTTGCAGGATGTTTCGGAGTCGTCACACCGACTCCCGAACGCAGCGAAGTAATCCGTCTTACGCCGAGTCGGGTAAACGCATATACTAATCCTGCGGTTATCGAAAGCGTCGGCGAATTGAATTCAGACGCGATGTCGCTGAAATCGGACGACAGAATCTGGGTAATCGTTCAAACGAAAGGTAAATCCGTTTCCGACATTTACCTTGACGGAAAAATAACCGGTAAATTCAGTGATTACGCACTTACGGACGAAGCCGCGGAAGCCGCTTCCCGACTTGTCGAACGGCAGAAAGAAATTATGGCTCTTATGAAAATTCTCGATTCCGATATCGAATTTTCGCACTCGTATACTTCGCTTTTATCGGGATTTGCGGCAGAAATACGTTACGGGGACATACGGGAAATCGAAGCCCTGCCCGACGTAGAAAGAGTCATAATTTCCGAAAAATACGCTCAGAGCGACGCTTCTTTCGAGGATATAGCCGAAATGATGAACGATTCGGGAATATTCGCTTCTCATCCGGACTATAAAGGCGACGGAATGCTCATTGCAGTTCTGGACAACGGACTTGACTATAATCATTCGGCGTTTCAGGTAATGCCCGAAAAACAGAATCTTACCTATTCCGACGTGGAAAAAACGATAAACGGAATCTGGGGCGTTTCCTCTCTCGGAGAAAGTTTCACCGCGGATAATATTTATAAATCGGCAAAGATTCCGTTTCAGTTCGATTATGCCGACCGCGACGCCGACGTACTTACCGACAGTACAAGCATAAACTACTTTTCCACATTTCACGGAACTCACGTTTCGGGTATAGCCGTAGGCAACGACGAAAATATCCGCGGTTCCGCGCCGAACGCCCAGCTTGCATTTATGAAAGTGTTCGGAGATTATTCCGGCGGAGCAGAAACCGTTGATATCATCGCGGCTCTCGGAGATTGCGCGTATCTCGGCGTAGACGCTCTTAATATGAGTCTCGGATCGACCGCAGGCTTCACTTGCGAAAGAAACGCCGACCTGTTTTTCGTGAACGAAATGTACTCCAAACTCGAAAAACTCGGTATACTCGTATGCTGCGCGGCCGGCAACGAAACAAACACGTCTTTGACGTATGCGGACGGTTTTATTTATTCGGGCAATCCCGATTCCGGTCTTATCAGCTCTCCCGGCTCGTATGACGCGGCGTATGCGATAGCAAGCGTCGACAGAGTTCCGACGGGTATTTTTTATGCCGACGGTTCGGCGGTTACTTATCGTCCGGCTGTTGCACCCGCAGAATCCGAAGGGTTCGACGTGATGGGTATGATTCTCGGTGAAAAAGAGCGTCGGGAATTGGAACTTGTCGTCGTCCCCGGATTTGGGCAGGTCGATGATTACGAAGGTCTTGACGTAACGGGCAAGGCGGTTCTTGTGACGAGAGGAGAGATATCTTTCGAGGAGAAACAGGCGATTGCGTCCGAAAAAGGTGCGGTACTGTGCATTATCCGCAATAACGAAGCCGGCATAATCAACGCACAGATAACCGACCTCGTTATTCCGACGATAACGGTACAGCAAATCGACGGGAAAAGACTCGAAAACACGACGAAAGTAGTTTTCGAAAAAGATCTTTCGGTAAATATAATTTCTTCTTTCTCTTCCTGGGGGCCTCTTTCCGACCTTAAACTTAAACCCGATATAACCGCTCCCGGCGGCAGTATCTATTCCGCTATGCCTAAAGGTTATTCGGGAGGAAGCTACGCTTATCTCAGCGGCACGAGTATGGCATCTCCGAATCTTACCGGACTTATCACGACCGTGAAGCAATACGTCAAAGAAAGGTTCCCGGCCGCAACCGAGCTTGAAGTAAGAAATCTTTGTTACAGACTCGTACAGAGTACGGCTGTTCAGACTCTTGACGCCGGAGGAAATCTTGCAAGTCCGAGAGCTCAGGGTGCAGGCATAGCCGATGTAAAGCGGGCAATCGAAACCGACGCTTACTTATGGGTAACGGGATCGTCGAGAACGAAGCTCGAGCTGGGCGATGACAAAAATCGCGACGGCGTATATACTCTGAGATTCAACGTTACCAATTTCGGAGACAATACTCTTTCCTATCGCCCGGAAGTTTCGTCGTTTACCGAAACTCTTAACGACAACGGGACTCTCGCTCTGCGTTCGTATCCTCTCGATAAAGGAACGGTCAAAGTGTCGTCCGATGCGATAAGTAACGGAGTTATTATTCTGGAAGCGGGCGAGACCGCCTCGGTTACCATCGTAATAACGCTCAGCGACGACGAAAAACAATATCTCGATAATGGTTTTGAAAACGGAATGTACGTCGAAGGTTTTGCGTTCCTTCGGGCGGAAAACGGTACGGATATCGATTTGTCCATACCTTTCCTCGGATTCTACGGAGACTGGACCGACGCACCTATATTCGACGTTACGGCTTACGACAATAAAGAACCCGCAGTTTACGGCAGTACCGTTTACGGTATATTCGGAAGATATGATCAGTATTATCCGATGGGAACGTATTCCTTCTTTACTCCGGAAAATCCCGACGAGGAAGTTCCCGAGGCAAGTTACGACAGAATAGCTCTTACCTGCGACGAAGACGGTGTAGGCAGCATTTACGCAATTTATCTCGCCGATTTCAGAAACATATCCTATATGGAATACAATCTTACAGATGAGGAGACCGGATACACCTACTTCACTTACCACGATTACAACGTACGTAAGATGTACTATAACGCAAGTTCTCAACAAATTGTAGTTGCCGGTCACGATTTGAACATAGGAGACCTGCTCGAAACATACGACTTCTCGAGTAACCAAAGGCTTATTCTTTCGGTGGACGCATATCTTGACACAGAGGGCAAAAACAGCCACAGAAGGCTTGAATTCCCGATATATCTCGATTTCGAAAAGCCTGTACTCGAAAAGGCGGAAGTTCGGGAGGAAAACGACAGAATACTTGTGGATATGGATGTTTACGACAACCATATTCTCGACAATCTTCTTCTCTGTACGCCGGGCGAAGATTCGGAGGATCTTTCCCTGCTTACTAATTTTGCGCTTCCGGTAAATAATTACGTACAAGGACAGATTAACACTATAACGCTCGACGTTACGGATTACATCCCGGGAATGAAAGACGGACAGTTTTACGTAGCTTTCAGTGATTGCGCACAGAATCAGAGCATTTATCATATAGGCGATTTCTCCGGATATATCCGTACCGAAAACGCATCCGACGAAATGAACGGCATTCCCGACAAATACGATTTCGACGCAATCAGAAATCGACTTGAATCGGAAAGAGGTATCCGATTCGACAAAGGAGCACCCGAAGACGTCATAAGGACATACGTTCTTTCGGAAATAGAGGCTCTCACCTATAAGGCGGTTCCCTCATCGCAGGTAAACAGCGTCTACGAAAGCGGCGAACATAAATTTACGGTCAACGACAACGGCGAACTCGTCAGATACGAAGGACCGGGCGGATACGTGGTTATTCCCGAAGATATCGGTATCACGTCTATACTCGGTACCGTAGACGTATTCAGGGCAAGAAAAGATATTACGGGCGTAACGATTCCGCAAGGCGTCGAAACTCTCGGAAATACCTGCTTCTATCAGTGTTCGGCGCTTAAATCCGTAAGTCTTCCGTCTACGCTCAGAGTCTACGGAGCAAACTGTTTCCGCGCCAGCGGACTCATCGAATGCGATATTCCCGAAGGCGGCGAAACTTTCGGAAGCAGTATTTTCTGCGAATGTCCCGACCTTGAAAGGGTTACCTTCCCGTCTACATCGAAAGGTGTGTTCCCGACGCAAGCCATAGCTTTCTCGCCCAAAATCAAAGAATTCTATATGCCTGACGGATTTACGTCGGTCGGTTCTCAGCCGGTTATAAGGTGCGAAGGACTCGAGAAGCTCAGGATTTCACCCAATCTTACCAAACTTGCAAACTACTTTGCACACGGCTGCTTGTCGCTCACGGAAGTAAATTTCGTCGAAATGACAAAAATTACCGAATGGAATCTGTCGTGCTTCAGCTGGTGCGATCTCAGGAACGTGGAGTTGCCCGCAAACGAAAACGGCGCCGTAGTAGCGATGGGCTCGGAAAGTTTTGGCAAAAATCTCAATATCGAACATTTCACTTGTCGGGCAAATATCAACCGATTCTATTTTGTTATGGACTATACTCCCGAATTGAAAACAATAGATTTCTACGGAAATATCGACGGAGCTATTGACGGCAGTCAGTTCACTTCCGCTCACAATCTTGAATACGTCAATTTCTACGGCGACGTCAAAGTTATCGGTTCCAACTACTGGCCGGAATTCAGCTTTTCCGACTGTGGAATGAAATCCGTGCATTTCTACGGAAACGTAGGCGAAATAATAGGCACGAATTTCTCCAATTGTCCAAATCTTTCGGAAGTGGTCTTCCATAAAAATATCGGTAAAATCAACCACTTCCCCTTCGGAGGCTGTCCGAATCTCAAAAACTTCACCGTATCCGAAGATAACGAATATCTTATTTTCGACGAAGAAACCAAAATCGTCTACGACAACGAAAAAACGAAGATGTTCGTTCCTTCCGGATGGGATTACGACGGAATTCTCGAAATCCCCGATACGGTAACTACTCTCGAAAACGGTCAGTTCGGTTCTTCGCAAGACAGTCTTGAAGGTCAGACTTTCACGTACTCCATAGAAGAAAACGTTATTACTTCCTCGCTCAGCAGCTGGCATCCTCCTCTTGAAAACGAAGTAAAGCCTCTGCTTAAGGGCGTGGTCATTCCCGAATCGATAAAGAATATACCGATGTATGCGTTCAAGGGCTTCACCGGACTGAAATCGATTGAATTCAAAGGCAATATAGAGGAAATCGGCGATTACGCATTCTACAAGTGCGGCTTCGAAGAAATTATCATACCCGACGCGGTGACTTATATCGGAAATTATGCTTTTTACGGTTGTAAAAATCTGACGAAAGTCGTGATAGGAGATAATCTTGAAATAATCGATACCTATGCTTTCGCGGAGTGCGGCAATCTTAAAAACGTAAATCTTCCCGAATCTCTTACGGCGGTTAAGAATTACGCCTTTATGAATACGTCTCTCGAATCGATAAAGATTCCCGAGTCTGCGGCAATATTCAATCCGCTTACGGTCCTTTACGGCGTTAAAACATTTAAGGAAATAGCCGTAGCCGAAGGAAACCCGATACTTTCGGCTAAGGAAAACGTTCTTTACAATAAGGACGAGACCATTCTTTATAAGTACAATTCCGCCGGCGACAGACGAGAATTCATAGTTCCCTTGTCGGTAACCGAAATAATCGAATATGCCTTCGAAATGGCCGGAAGCCTCGAAAAAATCGATTTTTCCGACGTATGCGAAATCGGCAGATACGCGTTTTTCCGTTCGGGACTTAAGGAAATCAACCTTACCGACCGTATACGGTTTATAGGAACTCACGCTTTTGCGGAAATGAATGTCGAAAAGCTTACGATAGCGTCGGGAACGAATATTTTTGATTACTCTTACGTATTCAGGAATACTGCAATAACAGACATTGCGGTAAATAAAAACGAATTTTTCAAAGTTGAAGGCGATTTCGTTATGAATACAAGGGGCAACGTAATATACGACTATATCGGCGACGAAATCGAAACGCTCGTTATTCCCGAAGGGATTACGAGAATCGCTCCGTACGCCTTCAAAAATGCAAAAATAACCAATCTCGAACTTCCCTCCACGCTTAAATCGATAGGCGCGGAAGCGTTCTTCGGCTGCGGGCTGGAAACCGTTACTTTCCGTTCGGAAACGGCTCCGAGGTTCGAATGCGAATACAACGCGGAAAAGACTATGTTTTATGCGAACTTCGGCGAATTCGATATCGAAACCAAGCCTTCTATAAAGGCGATATTCCCCGAAAATGCTACTTATCTCAGAAACTATATCTTCAGATTTATGTTTGCAATCGAAAAATAGCAATTGCGATACGGAGTAACGCATAGTACTCCTTCTTAACAGGGCGGGACGCCGACAGGCTGTTCCGCCTTCTTCGTTCTGATAACGATACCGGCAACGCCTTTAACGCAAAAAAAACGGACTATCCTCTCGGATAATCCGCGTCTATGGCAGGGGAGACGCGATTCGAACACGCAACCTACGGTTTTGGAGACCGCTACTCTACCGTTGAGCCACTCCCCTACTCGCTTCATTATACTATCGGCGGCGTTTTTTGTCAATCGTATATAGGTTTATTTACGCCCTGATTTTTTCTTTTTTGAAAAAAGCCCGCGGATTTTTGGCTCTCCGCAGGCTTTATATTCGTTTTTACAGGTCTTTTCCGCGATTTGCGATATCCGACCGATATTTCGTTTCCCGGCTTTATTTCGCGTATTCGACGCTTCTCGTTTCCCTGATAACGTTGACCTTTATCTGTCCGGGATATTCCATTTCGCTTTCGATCTTCTTGGCGATGTCTTTTGCGAGAAGGACCATAGTCGGGTCGTTTACTACCTCGGGCTTTACGATAACTCTGACCTCTCTGCCCGCCTGAAGAGCGTAAACCTTCTGGACTCCGTTGAAGTCGCTCGCGATCTCCTCGAGCTTTTCGAGCCGCTTGACGTAATTCTCGATAGTCTCGCGTCTTGCGCCCGGTCTTGCGCCCGAAACCGCGTCCGCCGCCGCAACGAGAACGGCTTCCACCGTCATAGGATCGACGTCGCCGTGGTGCGCCATAATAGCGTTGACGACCTCTTTGCTTTCGCGGTACTTTTTGGCGAGGTCCGCTCCTATCTGAACGTGCGTGCCTTCGACCTCCTGATCCACGGCTTTGCCTATATCGTGGAGAAGTCCCGCTCTTTTCGCGAGCATAACGTCCACTCCGAGTTCCGCCGCCATCATTCCGGCTATATAGGAAACCTCGAGGGAGTGATTGAGGACGTTCTGTCCGTAACTCGTCCTGAATTTAAGCCGTCCGAGAAGCTTGATTATTTCGGGATGAAGTCCGAAGACGCCCGTATCGAAGGAGGCTGCTTCGCCGGCTTCCTTTATGGTAACGTCCATCTCCTTTCTGACCTTCTCCGCCATCTCTTCGATTCTTGCGGGGTGGATTCTTCCGTCGGTAATAAGTCTTTCGACGGTGATTCTCGCGATCTGTCTTCTTACGGGGTCGAATCCCGAAAGAATGACGACTTCGGGCGTATCGTCGATGATAAGGTCTACTCCCGTGGCGTTTTCGATAGCTCTGATATTTCTTCCTTCGCGGCCTATGAGTCTTCCCTTCATATCGTCGTTGGGAAGCGGAATTGTCGTTATGGTCGCTTCGGAAACCTGATCCGCCGCGCATCTCTGGATCGCGCTGCCGATGATTTCTCTCGCTCGTTTCTCGCCGTTTTCCTTGGCTTCGTTTTCGATTTCGCGGACGATGACCGCGGCTTCCTTTCTCGCGTCGGACACAATCGTTTCGACGAGAGAGGCTTTCGCTTCCTCTTTTGTCATCTGCGAAACTCTTTCAAGCTCGGAATTGAGCTTTTCGTTGAATTTCTCCATTTCCGCCTGCTTCCGCTGAAGCTCGGCTTGCTGATTCTGAAGAGTTTTCTGTTGCTGTTCGAGTTGCTCCTGTTTTCTCGTAAGAACGTCCTCTTTCTTATCGAGAGTAGCTTCTCTTCCTACGAGGCGGTCCTCCTTTTTGGAAAGCTCCTTCGACCTTTCCTTACTCTCCAGCTCGAAGTTGAGCTTGAGCTGTTCCACCTCTTCCTTAGTTTCGATGATTTTCTCTTTTTTTCTTTTTCTCGCTTCTTCTTCAGCGACACCAATAATAGAATCTGCGCGTTTTTTAGCTTCCTCGACTCTTTTCGTGAAGACGTATTTCTCCACGAAATACAAAACGCCCACACCTACACCGATGCCCACTATACCGATAACCACGGCCAGCCAGACCGAAACCTGACCTGCACTGAGCATCACGTTGAAAAACATATTTTTTCCTCCAGATATATTCGCACCGAATATGACGGCTTTAAAAGCAAAAAGCCCGTCCGCCGTCGATATTATTGACACGGAGGGTTATTAGGATAACCCACAATACTTTAATTTTAGTATAGATAGCGGATTTTGTCAATCGTTTTATGTCTATCCATACGCTTTTTTGAAGGCGGCGCTCTGCCTCGAAAATCCGAAAAAGTGCGGATTCACGCGGTTTTTACCGTTTATCGCGACTTTCGCGGCAAAAAGCGTCGGCTTTCCCCTCCCGACTGTAAAACCTCCTTGCTTCCTCTCCGGACGAACCGAAAACCTCGGCTCTTTCTTCTGACGGCGAAACTCGTCCGCCTCCGTCCGAGCGTGCGCAGCCTTCCTCTCGTGAGTACGAAACGCGCAGGCTCTTTCTTCTGACGGTAAAAAGCGCAATCTTCCTTTCGGACTATCTTAACCGAAAATCCCCTTTGGCTTCCCGAATCCGCGCGCAGGATTTTCGTTCCCGCCCGAAAATCGCGTTTTTTAATCCGTATAAAGGCATTTTTATGCTTTTGACGGTAAAAAAAAGTTGCGAAGCTTTATTTTTTGTGTTATAATCTCGTTGACTCAGTAAATAACACAGGAGGCAGAAGTCATCTAATGAGTTACAGCAAAAGATCCGAAATCCCCGCTCAATATACCTG
Organism: uncultured Eubacteriales bacterium; assembly: GCA_900544545.1. GTDB lineage: Bacteria > Bacillota > Clostridia > Christensenellales > CAG-314 > UMGS692. The sequence goes on along the minus strand of UQVY01000003.1, from coordinate 130,485 downwards.
GGATAAAACCGCTATTTTCAAAACGCCCGAAGACTGGGAAAAAGCCCTGAAGGAAATCGAGGCTCTCATTCCCGCTTTCGCTGCCTATAAAGGCAAACTCAACAACAAAGAGACCATTCTCGAATATCTTCTTTTCAACACCAAGCACAACAAAAAGATAGGTCTGGTTTATCTCTACGCTTTCCTCGGTCAGGACGAAGACAGCAAGAATACCGAAGCTCAGACCCGTTGGGGAAGAGTAATGAGTATGTTCGCCAAGCTTGGCGAAGCCACCTCTTTCGCGGATCCCGAAATCTCCGCCAATTCCAAAGAAACGCTCGAAGATATGATCGCCGATCCGAGATTCTCCGATTACGACGTTTCCCTTAAAATGATTCTTAAAGGAAAGGACCATATTCTTTCCGCGGAAGAAGAAAGGATCATCGCTTCCTTCTCCTCCGTTCTCGGAAACTTCAAAGCCGCTTTCGACAGACTCGACAACGGCGACATAAAATGGGCTAAGGTTACCGTGGACGGCAAGAAAGTCCCGCTCTCCCACGGAGTGTATTCCCAGCTTCTTCATAATCCCGACCAGAAGGTCCGCGCGGACGCTTTCAAGAAGTATTATAAGGGCTATATCGACGTTATCAACACCCTTTCCTCGCTTTACGCTTCTCAGGTCAAGGTAGACTGGACCCGCGCAAGAACGAGGAAATTCGGCTCCACGATGGAATCGGCTCTTTTCTACGAAGACGTAGACAAGAAGGTTTACGAAAACCTCATCAGATGTATAAACAAGAACCTCGAACCTCTTCACGACTATATCGCGCTCAGAAAGGAAGTCCTCGGGCTCAAAACTCTCAATATGTACGACCTTTACGTTCCGATGATTGAAAATGCGGATATCAAGCTCGAATTCGACGACGCTTACGACCTTGTAAAGAAGGCTCTCGCTCCTCTCGGCAAGGATTACGTCAAGGTTCTCGAACAGGCGAGAAAGGAACGCTGGATCGACGTTTACGAAACCCCCGGAAAACGCAGCGGAGCTTATTCCATCGGAATGCAGGGCGTTCATCCCTTCGTTCTTCTGAACTATCAGCAGACCACCAACGATATCAGCACCATCGCTCACGAAATGGGACACGCTATGCACAGCTATTACAGCAACGGCACGCAGCCCGAAGACAAAGCGGATTACAAGATTTTCGTAGCCGAAGTCGCTTCCACCTGCAACGAAGTCCTTCTTCTCAAATACCTCCTCAACACCACCGAGGACGTCAACGTCAAAAAGTATCTCCTTACGTTCTATCTCGATATGCTGAGAACCACGATGTATCGTCAGGCTATGTTCGCCGAATTCGAATATATCTCTCACTCGATGGAAGAAAAGGGCGAAACTCTTACCTACGAAAACCTCTGCAAGGAATATCTCAAACTCAACAAGAAGTATTACGGCAAGGCTGTCAGACATAACAAGGAAATCGCTTACGAATGGGCGAGAGTTCCTCATTTCTACAGAGCCTTCTACGTTTACAAGTACTCCACGGGCATAATTTCCGCGGTCTGCATTGCGGAAAAGATTCTCAGGGAAGGCAAGTCCGCGGTTGCGAATTACAGGAAATTCCTGACTCTCGGCTGCTCTATGGACCCCGTAAGCGAGCTTAAAGTCGCGGGCGTCGACCTTACGACCAACGAGCCTTTCGATATCGTCGCTAAATCCTTCGCCGATACTCTCGAAGAGCTTAAGAAGCTTCTCGGAAAATAAAACCTTCGGTTTTTAGTCCGATTGAACTCAGGACGCGCGTTTCCCGACGTGCGTCCTTTTTTCGTGCGGCTCGTACGGCGGACGGATTTCCGCATAAAGCACCGCGTAAATTCTGTACGGCGTTTTATCTGTACCTTATCGACAACGGCGGTTTTTTCGCCCGACTTTCGGCGTTTTTCGCGGAAAATCCCTTCGTTCCGAAACGTAAAGTCTTTGTAAAAAACGGAAAAAAACTCTATATTCGGTTTTTTGATTACGTGAAACGGCGCAAAACCTCCTCCCAATAACTTGACAATCCTTCGCCGAACGGATATAATTTAGAAGCAGGAGGATTTTTATGAAAAAAGATACGTTGACCGAGCTTATCGACTGGCTCTATAATATGCCGATTAACTTAGACAACCTTTTTCTTTCTCCTCTTTCCAACAAGACCGGCAAGTGCGAGGAATTCACGGCTCTCAACGGAGTTCGTGAGATAATAATGATTCTTCTTCTCCGCGAAAAGAAGCTTACTATGTCGCAGCTCGCGAATTACATCGGCTCCTCTAACCAGAGAATGACCTTTCCCGTAAACCGCCTCGTCGAATCGGGGCTTGTCGACCGTACCCGCGATCCCGACGACAACAGAATCTTCGTCATTCAGGCGTCGGAAAAGGGGAGATCTCTTACCGACGATTATCTTAAAAACACCTACGAAACCTTAGGGAACCATCTCGGCGAGAAGTTCACCGACGAAGACTTCGCCGAATTCACGAGGCTTCTCGAAATCAATCTTTCGTATATGAAGGAGTTTGCGGACAATATAAACAACGACTATGGAAAAAACAGCTGAAAACATCAAAAAAGCCTATATCACGGGTATCGACTGGTCGTGCTATTACACGAAGGGCGTTATAACTCCGACGATTCAGGAGATAAATAAGTTTTACGATTTCACCTGGACGCAGATTCTTATTCTCGACCTTCTCGAGAGGGAAAAGAAGCTGAGTATGTCGCAGGCTGCCCGTATGCTTGCTCTTCCGCCGCAGAATCTCACCAAGACCATAGATTCTCTCGTAGACGCGTCTTTGGTTTCGAGGCGTCACGACGAGCTTAACCGACGCACGATTTATATTCGTCTTACTCCCTCGGGAATATCCATCGCCCGTCATTGCCGCCGCATAAGGAACGATTATTTTACGCGGCAGATGGAAAGGATTTTCACCGAAGAGCAGCAGGCCGAATTCCTTTCGGCTATGCAGGAACTCGATAAGCTTCTGCATAAGCTCGCCTGACTCATTTTCAATAAAAACCAACTTTCATCGATTCTCAAAAAACGACGCCGACGCTTTTATATAAGCCTCGGCGTTTTTCCTTCCCGAAAACCTCGATTTATCTCTCGGTTTCGGTCTTTTCCCGGTTTTGATTTATTCGTTTAAATCGGATTTCTCGGTCTTATCCGAAGATTACCGCTTCGCGATAAGGTCGCATACGTTCTGCGAAAATTCCGCGGGATTGTCGAGTTCGAGTCCCGCTATGAGCCTTGCCTGATCGTAAAGCACGAAGGACAGCTTTTCAAGCGCCTCCTTATCGCTCTCGAAAAGTTCTGTAATCTTTGCGAAAACGGGGTGATTCAGATTGATTTCGAGGACTTTTTTGGCGTTGACGGTCTGCGCGTTGGGCATACTGTTGAGGATCTTCTCCATTTCTATGGAAAGCTCGCCCGCCTCCACGAAACAAACGGGATGATTTTTGAGTCGTGAGGACGCTCTGACCTCGCTTACCTTATCGCCGAGAGTTTTTCCGACGAACGCGATCGCGTCCTCCTGAATCTTACTGAGCTCTTCTTTCTTTTCTTCGCCCGACTCGCCCGAAATCGATTTAAAGGGCTTGTCCTTGTACTTATCGAGGAGCTTGACCACGAATTCGTCCACGTTTTCGGTCATAGCCAGAACCTCGTAACCCTTTTCGGCTATGAATTCCATCTGCGGCATAGCCCTGATTCCCTCCACGCTCTGTCCGCAGGCGTAATAAACGGCCTCTTGACCGTCCTTCATATTTTCGACGTAATCCGCAAGGCTCGTATAATCTCCGTTGTCTGCGAGGCGATAGATAAGAAGGTCCTCTATCTTGTCCTTATCCGCGCCGAAGGAGGTATAGATTCCGTATTTGAGCTGCGTTCCGAAAACTCCGAAGAACTTCTCGTATTTCTCGGTATCCTCCTTCATAAGCTCGAGGAGCGCGTTCCTGATTTTCTTTTCGACCGCGGAAGCAATGGCTTTGAGCTGGCGGTTATGCTGAAGCATTTCTCTCGAAAGGTTAAGGCTGAGGTCGGAGGAATCCACCACGCCCCTGACGAAGGCGAAGTATTCGGGAATAAGCTCCGCGCATTTCTCGGTGATAAGCACGCCGTTTCCGTACAATTCGAGACCTCTCTCGTATTCCTTGGAATAAAAGTCGTAAGGCGCTCTCGACGGAACGAAAAGCAGTCCGCTGAACGACACGGCTCCCTCCACGTTCACGGGGATAGTCAGGAGAGGCTTGTCGTAGTCGTGGAATTTGTCCCTGTAAAAGTTATCCGTCTCCTCTTCGGTAAGCTCGGATTTCTTCTTTTTCCAGAGAGGAACCATACTGTTGACCGTCTGATCCTCGAACTTTTTGAAGCTCTCGCCCTTCTTCTCGGGGTCCGGCTCGAAAATCTCGACGTTCATAATTATCGGATAGCGTATATAGTCCGAATACTTCCTGACGAGCGCTTTAAGCTCGTAGGTATCGAGGAATTCGTCGTAATTCTCCTCTTCTTCGTTGTCCTTGAGGTAAAGAATAACGTCCGTACCGTTGCTTTCCTTGTCGGTTTCCTCCACGGTATAGCCCGAAACGCCCTCGGACGACCATTTATAAGCCTTCTCGCTTCCGTAAGGTCTGGAGATGACCTCGACCTTTTTCGCTACCATAAACGCCGAATAAAAGCCTACGCCGAACTGTCCGATAACTTCGCCCGCGGCTTCGCTTCCGGCGTTTTCGCTCCTGAAGATACCCGTGCCGCTGTGCGCTATCGTACCGAGGTTTTCCTCCATTTCGGAGTCGTTCATTCCGCAGCCGTTATCCGAAACGGTAAGGGTTCTTTTTTCCTTGTCGGCGGTGATTCTTATGGAATAATCTCCGCGGTTCATTCCCGATTCTCCGCCCGAAAGCGATTTATAATACTGTTTGTCGATTGCGTCCGCGGCGTTGCTTATAAGCTCTCTGAGAAAGATTTCCCTGTGAGTATAAACCGAATCGATCATCATTTCCAGCAGCTTCTGCGACTCCGCCCTGAATTTTTTCATATATTTTTTTAAAGCCTCCTTGCGTTAAAATCCAATCGAATCCTTCGCGATTCTTTTCATAAAGACAATTATAGTCCGAAACGGAAATTTGTCAAGTCTTTCCGATTTTTTGTCCCGTCCTTTCGATTTTTAGTAATATCTCTCGGATTTTCAGCAATATCCTTTCGATTTTCAGCAATATCCTTTCGGACTTTTTCGGATAAAAAAAACGCCCCCGACGTCTCGGAGGCGCTTCAAGCAATTCTTTTGTTTTGTCCCCGACGCCGCGGATTATCCCGACTGAAGGACAGGCGACGACGGAGCTTTCCGAAGAAGTGACCGGCTTCCTCGGAAGATCTCGTTATGCCCGTAAGGGCTATCCGCGTAAAAGCGGAAATTTACTTATTCTAATAAAGCTTCCCGTTCGAATCTTCTCGTTTCGAGAATAAATCTTCTTATCCGAGGTTTCTCGTTTCGGGAACGAAGCTTCTTATTTATTGAGGTTTCTGATGAAATCGCATCCTACCGCGAACATCTTCTTGTTGGGTTCGATAAGCTGAGGCTTCTTGGAGAAGAAATACTCCACGCCTTCGATAGCCTTGTCGTCGTCCACGATACCGGTAGCCTCTACGACCGCGCCGAGCATAACGACGTTGGAGCCTTTGGGGTTTCCGTTTTCGGTAGCGAGTTCGATGGTGGGAACGTAATAAACGTGAAGGTCGGTTCTTTCGACCTTAACGTCGATAAGAGAGCTGTTGATGAATACGTATCCGCCGGGAACGACGTTGTCGATGAACTTGTCCACGGAGGGCCTGTTCATAGCGACGAGAACGTTGGGGTGGGTTATCATCGGGTTGGCTACGGGGGCGTCGGAAACGACTACCGAACAGTTAGCCGTACCTCCTCTCATTTCGGGACCGTAACTCGGGAGCCAGGTGGTGTTTTTGTCGTTATACATAGCGGAATAAGCGACAATCTGACCGAGAGCCAGAACGCCCTGTCCGCCGAAGCCTGCGGCTATCATTTCATATGTCTTACTCATCTTTCATTCCTCCTGTCACAGAATACGCCCAAAGGATAGTAAGGAATAACTTCGTCTCTGATGTGTTCCATAGCCTTGACGGGCTGCATTCCCCAGTTGGTGGGGCAGGCAGCAAGCACTTCGATAAGCGCGAAGCCCTTCTTTTCTATCTGGCATTCGAACGCTCTCTTGATAGCCGCTCTTGCCTTTCTTACGTTTGCAGCGTCGTGCGTGGAAACGCGTTCGATATAGGTCGCGCCGTCGAGCTGTGAGAGCATTTCGGCGATTCTTACGGGATAACCGTTGAGAACGACGTTTCTGCCGCCCTGGCTGGTGGTGGACTTCTGACCGAGAAGGGTCGTGGGAGCCATCTGACCGCCCGTCATTCCGTAAATACCGTTGTTGATGAAGATAACGGTGATGTTTTCGCTTCTTGCCGCGGCGTGAATGATTTCGGCCGCGCCGATACTTGCGAGGTCGCCATCGCCCTGATAAGAGAACACGATTTTATCGGGGTGTACTCTCTTGACTGCGGTCGCGATAGCCGGAGCTCTTCCGTGAGCCGCTTCTATCGTATCTACATTATAGTAATCGTAGTTATATACCGCGCATCCTACGGGCGCGATTCCGATGATGTCTTCGTTTTTTATATTAAGTTCGTCGAGAGCTTCGCAGACGAGCTTGTTTGCAATTCCGTGGGAGCAGCCCGGGCAGAAGTGCAGCGGCTTATCCGTAAGCAATTTGGATTTCTGATAAACGATCTTTTCTTCCATCTCACTATTCTCCTTTCTTTACGACTTCCACGAGTTCTTCCGCGGTAATGACGTTACCGCCGTTTCTTCCGTAGAATTCAACGGGCTTTCTGCCGTTGACTGCAAGTCTTACGTCCTCGACCATCTGACCTTTGCTGAGTTCCGCTACGAGGAATCTCCTGACGTTGGGCCTTTCCGCGAGAGCCGCAATCTGCTTCTCGGGGAAGGGGAAGATGGTTATGGGACGGAACAAGCCGATCTTATAGCCCATTTCCCTGAGCTTGTTGACCGACGTCTTTGCGATTCTGGAGGTAGTACCGTAAGCGCAGACGATGGTATCGGCGTCGTCGCACATATACTCTTCGTATCTGACTTCCTTTTCCTTGAGCTCGTCGTATACCTCGTAGAGATGGTCGATAATGCCTTCGAACTTATTGGGATCCATTTCGAGGGTAGTGATGACCTTATGGTCTTCGGCTTTATGGCCGGTGGTAGCCCACGGTTTAGCGGGGAAGGTAGCGGGATCCTTGAATTCGGGAAGCTCTACGGGTTCCATCATCTGACCGATGGTAGCGTCGCCGAGGATATAGGTTATGACTCTGTACTGATCGGCTTTGTCGAAAGCGTTGTAGATAAGGTCAACGGCTTCCTGAATGCTTGCGGGCGTATAAACGAGCATCTTGTAATCGCCGTGTCCGCCGCCCTTGGTCGCCTGGAAATAGTCGCCCTGCGCCGGAAGAATCGTTCCGAGACCGGGGCCGCCTCTTACCATATTTACGATAACGCAGGGGAGGGAGCCCGTTGCGATATAGCTTATGCCTTCCTGTTTAAGGCTGATTCCGGGGCTGGAGGAGCTTGTCATAGCTCTTGCTCCCGCGCAGGACGCGCCGTAAACCATATTGATTGCGGCGACTTCGCTTTCGCTCTGAATGAACGTTCCGCCTACTTCGGGGAGCCTCTTGCTCATATACTCCGGAATTTCGTTCTGCGGAGTGATGGGGTATCCGAAAAAGTATCTGCATCCGCCGCGGATTGCCGCTTCCGCAATCGCTTCGTTACCTTTCATTAACTTCTTAGCCATTTCGTCCTCCTGATTATCTCATAACGGTGATTATGTTGTCCGGACACATAGTCGCGCAGGACGCGCAGCCTATACATTCGTTCATATCAGTCACCGTTGCGGGATTGTATCCCTTGGGGTTAACCTTCGTCTTGTCGATGAAAACGATTTTCTTGGGGCAGGCCGCCACACAAAGACCGCAGCCCTTGCAAATCGCTTCATTAAAAATTACCTTTGCCATTTACCTGCTATACCTCCTGTTTTGTCGGCTGCTCGGCAGCCGCACGTAAATTAAGTACGCTTTATTAAAAACGGACCTTCGCCCGATTTAATACTTATAGTTTCGTCTTTTTCGGCCGATTTTCCCTCTTCGGCTTTCGTTTCTCTACGAGAAATCGGTTTCCCTCGTTCGGATTTCGTCTTTTCCGTCGGGTTTGTATTCCTCTCGGTTTATTCCTTTCATTCGGATTCCGTTTTCCTCGGTTCGGGTTTTATTCCTCTTCCTCTTCGATGTCGTCGGGGCTGAGTCCCGAGAAGACGTTCTTTACTCTCTCGAGGAATGCTTCGTTGTCCTCGAAATCCTCGTCCGCGTCCTCTTCTTCGGGAGCTTCCTCGTTTTCTTCTTCCGCGGAATTTTCGTCCTCTGCGGAAATTTCCGGTTCCTGCGTTGCGGAAGGTTTATCCGCGCCCGAGGTTTTTTCCGCGAATCCCGCCGCAAGCTCTTCTATGGAGTCGTCCTCATCGTCCTCGTCGCATTCCCCGAGTATAACGTCGTCCACGAAGAACGAACTTTCCTTATCGAGGTTATCGAGCGACATAATGCTGACGCCGTACTCTCTGAGTTTTGAGAAGAGCGGAACGAGGTCTGCGGGTGCGCAGGCGACCGCAATAGTGTCGATTTTCTCGTTGGCGACGACTGTTTCCATAACGTCTATAAGGATTCTGTTGTCGAAAACCTTGCTTCCGCGCTTTTTTACTCTCATCGGCGGAGCCATATCGTAACCGCGGTTGACGATAAGGTCGATTATTTCTTTATGTTTTCTGTCTATAACTCCGTATATTTTACCGTAGACGATTTTTCCTGCGGAATTGACGTCGTCGAATATCTCTTTGAACTGTCTTCCGGAAAGTCCGAGGTTATCAACGTCGACGAACATTGCTATTTTTCTCATAAAGGCCTCCGTAATCATTAGGTTTTACGGCGCGACCGCCGTATTCTTTAATTGTACTATTTTTTTGCTGTTTTGTCTACATCTTTTAAGCCATTTCCCCGATAATAATAAAAAAGATACTGCTGCGCGTACCCCGAAAGCTCTCCGAAACGCCTTACGAGCGACCTGCTTATATCCTTATCGGCGGCTCCGTCCTCGAAAGCCGAGTGATAGACTCTCTTTATCCATACGTCCGTCGGGAAGACGTCCTTTCTCCCCGCTCCGAAGAGAAGAATACAGTCCGCGACCTTCGGTCCTACTCCCTTGAGGGTAAGGAGGGTTTTTCTCGCTTCCTCCGTCGGCATATCCGAAAGAGCCGAAAGGAATCCCTCGTCGAGCTTTCCGACCGTATCCGCGAGATATTCCGACCTGTATCCGCAGCCTGTACTCTCGTAAAAGGAAACGCTTTTGTCCGCCAGTCTTTCTCTCGTCGGGAAGGAAAATCCGAACTCGTTTTTCTCTCCGGCTGCCTCGCATAGCCTTTCGATTATGAGCTTTATCCGTTTGATGTTGTTGTTCGCGGAAATAATAAAAGACACGGTCGTTTCGTAGAGGTCCTGCGCAAGGATTCTTATTCCTCCGCCGTAATCCATCGCCGCCGATAAGGTCTCCGAGCCTGCCGAAAGGAGCTTTTTCTTTATCTCTCCGTAATCTCTTCCGAAATCGAAAAATCTCCTGAAATACGCCTCGTCCGTGCAGACGATCTCGATTTCTCCGTTCTTTTCGGGAAAAACGCGCGCGTACTCGCCGAGGCTTCTGACCTCCGAAGAGGAGTCCTCTTTTTCGTCGAATCTGAAAATCTGTCCGCATTCGAGCGTCTGTTTCGCGTCGAAATCCGCCGCGCTCACCTTAAAACGATTCATTTTTCTCTTACCGTTGCGATTCCCTCTTAAACTCCGTCGCCGCAAAATCCGCGCTTCTCGGACTCCGTGCGTTCTTTCCGCCGCATTTGCGTTTTTTTTGCTTCCTTTGCGGTATATTCCGCCGTTTCCGACCGTCGCCGCTAAAAAAATAAGGCGATCGCTCGCCTTAATTTTTATTCTTTACTGCGGATAAACGCTGACCTGCTTTTTATCCTTACCCTTATGCTCGAATCTGACGATGCCGGGGATTAAAGCGAACAGCGTGTCGTCGCTGCCGATTCCGACGTTGTTGCCCGGGTGGAAATGAGTTCCTCTCTGGCGGACGAGAATATTGCCTGCGGTGACGAACTGTCCGTCCGCGCGTTTTGCGCCGAGACGCTTGGATTCGCTGTCACGGCCGTTCCTCGAGGAACCGACGCCCTTCTTGTGAGCGAATAACTGCAATTTTATAAACATATCGCTGCCTCCGTTTTTATATATTTCGGATAACCCTTCTGAATATCGCGTATGCCCGTCATCATCGTTTCGAGGATAACGTCCGCGTCGTGTCTTTGCTCGGGCGTAAGCTTATCGGGAAGGGTTATTCCGAAGTACCCCTTAAGCTCGTCTCTCGAAAAGGAGGCGTCTATTTTCGCAACCTTTATGAGCCCCAGAGCCGCGGTCTGAGAGAGGGCGCTTATCGCCGCGCACACGAGGTCGTGTCCGTATACGGCGGTCCCCGCGTGTCCCTCGATGACGACCTCCACGATATGGCCGTCCCGCGTTTTCAACTTTATCTCAGTCATAATTAAAACGTGATCTTTTCAACCTTCAAAGCAGTGAACGGCTGACGATGACCTTTTCTGCGACGAACGTTCTTCTTTGCCTTATAGGTGAAGATATTTATCTTCTTGCCCTTGCCTTCGCCGACTACGGCAGCGGAAACCTTAACGCCCGCCGCGTCTCTGCCGACCAAAACCTTTTCGCCGTCTGCAGCCATAAGGACTTCGAGTTCTACCTTTTCGTCCTTTTCTGCTTTAAGAAGCTCTACCTTGATGATATCGCCCTCGGAAACCTTATACTGTTTTCCGCCGGTTCTGACTATTGCGTACATGCATTACCCTCCTAAAAAGAAACTCGCTGAAAAACCCCTGCGGGATCGAAGCCGAGCAATCGGTTCTGTCGTATTTCCGTAAAAATGCACGAAAAAAGAGCGCTCCACTCAAGCGGCTTAATGATTTTACCACTTTTTTCGTGACAGGTCAAGCGTTTTTCCGCTCCTTCGCGCTCTTTTTCTTTTCGCGTATCAGTGCTTTACTTTCTTTCCGCTCGGATTCTCCGTCCGGTTCAGGAATTTCCCTTTTTTTCGGTAATTCGGGGATTTACTTCTTCTTTTTCGCGGCTTTTCTTTCCTCTTTCTCCTTGAGTTCCTTCTGCTCCCTTTCGAGTCTGTCGGTGATTTCGTCGTGATAGGGCTGACGAAGAACTTCGAGGTCTGCGAAGAGTTTTTTGAGAACTCTCGTGCTTATCGAGTAATACAGTCCGTCGCAGAACCTTTCGTCGGTAACCACGCCGAGCGTAAGGACCTTCCCGGGGACGACCTCTCCGTTTTCGACGACGGGTTCCATATGTTCCTTGCCCATAGCGAAGAAGATTCCCGTGGTTCCGAAATCGTAGCAGTGATGATAGATATAATCTCCCTTGATGGATTTCATATTGGTTATAAAGCAGCTCGTATGGAAGCAGCTCGTTTTTATGAGCGATTTGGGAAGTATATTCCACTTATCCATTTTCTTGAGCGTCCACCAGAGGAATCTCATTGCGAAGTTGGGGAGTTTTGCGATGACTCCGGCGGTTTTGTCGAGGTTGTTTTCGGTTTCGAGTCCGCTGTTCGCGGCGATGACCTCGTCGACCTTCTTCTTTACCTCGTAAATGGTTTCCGCTCCCGTGAATCTTATCTTGACCGCGGTAGCTATGGATTCCGCCTCGCGGAGAGTCTTTTTGACCACGAAACTTACGTCTATGTAGTCCCGCTGATAGATTCTTCCCGCGTTGACGAAACGATTGAGGTGTTTTCTCAGCACCATAAGCCTTACCATACAGGCGATGAGGATATCGAGATAGGTAAAGTAAATCCCCTCTTCATCCCTGCGGCGTCTTACGAACTCGTCTATGGGTTCGCATCTGACCTGAATCTTCGCGTAATTAAGCGCGTCCGATCGTTTGCTCATAATGTGAGGCGTTTGCTTGGAATAGGGGTCTACCTTTACGATACGACCGTCGCTTCTTTTTCCGAACATAATGTCCTCCGTTAAAAAAATAAAAATACGGACAATAAATCCGTTTCAGATTATACCACATAATCGCCCGATACGGAAACGATTTTTCTCTTCGGGCTTTTTTGTGTTGACCGTATGTTTGCGGCTTGACGTTTTCGGGAACGCTTTTTGGATTTATCTCGTCGGATAACCGCGAGCGCAAGAGATTTTGCCTCGGATTCGGGTTTTTGTATTAAAAAAGTTGCTTAAAAAGGGAATTTTGATTATACTTAAAGGATGAATATTCCGAAACTGCCCGAGGGCGCGGAGCTTTTGCTCGCATTGAGCGGCGGCGCGGACAGTATGGTAATGCTCGACCTTCTTGCGAAGGAGAATCGTTACCGCATAGAAGCCGTCACCGTCAATCACAATATCCGCAAAGAAGGAGCGGACGACGCGGAATTCACACGGAGAATATGCCGTAAGTACGGTATTTCCTGTGTAATCGAAAGCGTGGACGTTCCGTTTTTTGCTGCCGTAAAGGGCTTGAGCGTAGAAACCGCCGCGCGTATTTTACGACGCGAAGCCATAAGGAAGCACGCGAACGGACGGATAATCTGTCTTGCTCATCACGCCGACGATCAGGCGGAAACGGTGCTTATGCACCTTCTTCGCGGCTGCGGAACGGACGGACTCAACGGAATGAAGGTCTTTTCGGAGGGAGTTTTCCGGCCGCTTTTAGGTTTGACCAAGACCGAGATTCTGAGTTACGCCGAAAGGAACGGAATAGAGTTCGTTCTGGACGCCACGAATTTCGACGCGAGCTACAAGAGGAATTTCGTCCGTCTGAACGTAATGCCGATTCTCAACGAATGCTACGGAGGAGCCTCCCGCGCGATCTGCGCTCTTGCGCAAAGGACTTCCGCGGACTCTGACTATCTGAAGCGCGAGGCCTCTCGTTTTCCTCTTTTTGCCGATTACGGAGAAGGTTTCGTTCCTCTCGGCTCTTCTTCGGGTGAAAAACCGACCGTCCCCCACGAAACAAGCTACTCGGGCGAAAGAATCTATTCCGACGATTCCCTCGGCGAAAGAATCGATTCCGGCGATTTCACCGACGAATACTATTCGGACGAAAAACCCGCTCTTGCGGTAAAAGCCGAAACCGAGGCTCTGAACGCTCTTCATCCTGCGATAAAGGTCCGCGTTATCCGAAGAATGCTGGCTCTCGTCGGTTCGATAGTCGACGCCGGGGAGAGGCACGTGGAAGCGATTTGTTCTCTTGCGGAGAACACGAGCGGAAAGCGGCTTTTTCTCCATAACGGAGCCTACGCCTCGGTAAGTTTCGGTTTTCTTTTCGTCCGTCCGTCCGTTCCCGAGGATAAATCCGACCTTTCGGAGCTTCCGATCTCGCTTCTTATCGAAAACGGGAGCGCGGATTTCGGGGATTACGTCCTGACTCTCGGAGAAAGCTTCGTCGGATCCGAAGGCGGTTTCCGGACTCTTCGGGTGAGTGCGGAAAAACTTCCGCCCGATTGCGTTATAAGGACGAGAAAGGAAGGGGATTCTTTCCGCAAATTCGGAGGAAGGACCAAAAAGCTCAAGGATTTTCTTATCGAAAGGAAGATTCCCGCCGAAAAAAGAAACGGGCTTCCGCTTATCTGCTCGGAAAAAGCCGTGCTGGTCGTCTGCGGTACGGAAATAAGCGAAGATCTGAGAATAACTCGTAAAGACGAAAAAACCTATTACATTTCCACTAAACCACGGAGGGCTGACAAATGAAGACACACAAGGATATGGAACGCATACTGATTTCCAAGGAAGAGATCGACAAAAGAGTGACGGAATTGGGCAAAGAGATTTCCGACGATTACCGTTATAAATCCACGCCGCTGCTTATCTGCATTCTGAAGGGAGCGGTAATGTTTTTTGCCGATCTCGTAAGAGCCATCGACATCGACGTAAACATAGAATTTATGGCGATTTCTTCCTACGGCGCGAGAACTAAGACGAGCGGCGAAGTAAGGCTTCTCAAGGATCTCGACACTTCGGTAGCCGGAAGGAACATAATCATCGTCGAAGACATCGTGGATTCGGGCGTATCTCTAGACTACATAATGAGAATGCTCAGAACGAGAGGCGCGGAATCGGTAAGGATCTGTACCCTTCTCTCCAAGCCCGCGCGGAGACGCATTCATATACCTATCGATTATCTGGGTTTCGAGATTCCCAACGAATTCATCATCGGATACGGACTCGATCTTGACGAAAAATACCGTAATTTAGTGGACATCGGAGTTTACAGACAGAGCGAAAAAAGCGACGAAGAGTAAATTCCACAGACAGAGCGAAAAAAGAGACGAAGAGTAAGTTTCTTCTCCTTAAAGATAAAAAAAGCCGCGGGATTCCTGCGGCTTTTTCGTTTCGTTTAATCTTTACGATTTCTCGTTTCGATTAGTTTTGACTTTTCGTTTCTGTTAGTTTCCGCGATTTCTCATTTTCGGTTAGTCTTGATTTCTCGTTTTTTCTTTTTGCGAGAAACAATTCCCTTCCTGCTCTTTTATCGGTTTTTCCGCGTCTTTCTTTTCGCGGAAGCCGTATCTTACGGCGTATTCCTCGAGTCTTTGCGTAGTCCGGCTTATTTTCTTTTCGCGCATTTCCTCGACCTCGTTTTCGCCGAAGATTCTCGCGACCTGATCTATCATATTATAAACGTCGGCGGTCTCCTCGATAACGTGTTTTCTGTTTTCCTCGAGCTGCGCGACGAGTTCGGGTGTTTTCTCGCGTGCGTTTGCGAGCCTGAAATACTTACAGAGCTCCTTCGTGAGTTCGCTCATTTCCTCTATGCACATTCTGAGCTGAGCGTCCTCGCCCCAGAAACTGATTGCGTCGTCGTAAAACTCCGCATATTTTTCGGTAAAATTCGTTTTCATTTATTACTCTCCTTCTCCGTTTGTTTTCGTTTGTTTTTTCGTTTTCGCTTTTCCGTCGTTTTCAGTCGGTCTTTTCGGGCGATTTTAAGTCCGACTTTCCGAGCGTTTTCGGTTTTCCGACGGTTCCGAATTTTCATCGTTTTCCGCCCTTATTCCCGTCGTTTCCCGCCCGAATTCCCGTCCCGTTTTGCCTAAATCACTCGTTTGCTTTCATAGCCTCGACCATATCGACCTTCTTTATCTGCCGACGCATAATGCAGTTGACGATGAAGGTAAACACCATCGATATTCCGAAAGAGTAAAGGAAGCTCGTGAAGTAAATGCTTCTTCCGAACATAACCATATCTATCTCGACCGTCCTGACTATGAACGAATGCAGCCACACGCCTATGAGAAGCCCTAAAAGCGTTCCGATGACGCTCAGCGTGTTGGTTTCCCTGAAAATATAATTCTCGACCTCTCTTTCGTGGAATCCGAGGACTCTTATAGTCGCAAGCTCTTTTCTTCTCTCGCAGATATTGACGTTCGTGAGGTTATAGAGAACTACGATACAAAGCAGTCCCGCCGCAATGATAAGGACTACGACAACTCCGTCTATGCTCTTTATGGATTCGCTGAAGCTCGAAGTGACCGTTTCCGAAGAATACGCGTAAAGCACGCTTCCGCAGGCTATGAGTTCGCTCGTAAGTTTTTCCGCGTCGAGTTTTTCGTTTGCCCGACAGAAAATCATCGAATATTCGGGATCCGAGCCGAAGGCGGATTTATAGGTCGCCTCCGAGATATAAGCGAAGGAAGATATATGATTTTCGCATATTCCCTTAACGACGACCGCACCTCGTTTTCCGTCTGCCGATTCGAGCGTAACCTCGTCGCCGACTCTTATTCCGAGGGTTTCGCAGAGCTTTTCGGTGAGAATAACTCCGTCCTCGGAAAAGTCAATCGTTTTTCCGGTTTTTCTGTCTTTGAGGACGATAAGCTCTCCGAAAACGGATGGGTCCTGCGGGACGCTTATTCCGACCGACAGGCTGTTATCCCCGACGATGACCTTTCCCTTCGTCTCTGAAAACACGTTCCAGCTCTCTATTTTTTCGGTATTTCCGAGAATAGCCCGAACGGACGAATCTGCGAGCATTTCGTCGTAGCTGCTTCCGATGACGCAGAGATTATAGTGATAAAGCTCTCCGAACTGTTTGTCCACGATGTCGTTGACCGAATCTCTTATTCCGAATCCGGCTACGAGGAGCGCGCTGCAGCCCGCTACGCCTATGATAGTCATAAACAGCCGTTTTTTATAGCGGAAAAGGTTCCTGCAGGTAACTTTATGGGTAAAGGAAAGGTTCTTCCATATAAAAGGAATCCTTTCGAGGAGAATGCGTTTTCCGGCTGCGGGAGCCTTGGGCTGCATAAGTACCGCGGGGCAGGCTCTGCATTCCGTCCAGGCTGCCCATAAAGTCGCGAGGAGAATGCTTCCGACGGTTACGGGCGCGACCCAGAGCATTATTTCGGGACGGAGCGGCGTGATCGTTTCGGGAATTATAAACATCATCGCGTACGCCGAGCTTATCGCCTTGGGGAAGAGAACGAATCCTACGGCAAATCCGAGTGCGCAGCCGAGAGCCGACGCAAGGAATCCGTAAAGCAGATATTCCCCGAGGATCTCCCTTGCAGAAAATCCCAGTCCCTTGAGCGTACCTATCTGTCCTCTATGCTCGTCCACGAGCCTCGTCATAGTGGTCAGCGAAACGAGAAGAGCCACCACGAAGAAAAACACGGGGAAGATTTTCGAGAGGGCGGAAACCTTTCCGACGTTGCTCTGAAAGGAGGAGAATCCCGACGAATCCGAACGCATATTCTTGAGCCAGGTGCATTCCGAGAGCGCGGCGACGGTCTTGTCGTAACCCGCCTTCTGCTCCTTGAGTTTCGCGAGGAGTTTTTCGTCCGCGTCGTCCCTGTTCTCCAGCGATTTTCTGATTTCCTCGTTTATCGCCCGTAATTCCGCCGCGAGTTCGGGGTCTGATTTTTCGACGATAGCGGCAGTTTTCTCGTTGTTTTCTATGCGTTTGAGAGCGTCCTCCTCGAGTTTCTTTTTGGTCGAAACTATATCCTCGTATTCGGTTATGAGCGAATCGAGCTGCGAAAGAAGCGAATCTATCTCCTTTTTCATTTCCGCCGCGCGGAGAGGAGCGCGTTCCTTTTCGAGTTTTTCGAAAGGTTCGAGCGAATCCGAAACGAATTTCTCGTATTCGTCGTAAAAGGTATTATATTCTCTCGCTCCCTTGAGCGTAATAAAAACGTCCGTATAGTAGCCCGCGTCGAAAAAGTCCTCTCCGACGTAAATATCCAGCCCGATAGAGCCTGAACCGACTATGGTCGCCTCGGATGTAACGCTTATGCAAACCGGACTTTCCACGAATCCGACCACTGTCAGGCTTTCGGTTTTCATCGCCGAACGGAAGAGGCTGTAAATATTCGTGCCTCCGTCGTTTGCGGGCGTGAGAACGTCCCCTATCTGCAAATTCCCGCCGAGATACTTGCCCGTAATGGACTGAACGACGCATTCTCCCTCGTTTTGGGGAAGTCTGCCCTCCTTCAGAACGAACTTATTGAGCGTGCTGTCGTTGTTTTCGTCGAGAATCGCGAATATCCTCGCCGTATAATTGTCCTCGTTTTCCGTTACGAGCATCATATCGACCACGTTTGCCGCCTGCATTTGGTCTATGCCGGCGATTTTCGCGATTTCCGCAACGTCCTCGGCGGAGAATCCGAGCGTGGATTTGAGGTCGAGGTCGTAATACTTATACTCGTTCATATACGCGTTTACGGTGTCGTACATATCGGGCGAGGTCGCGAAAAGTCCCGCCATAAATCCCGCTCCGAGCGCGACTATGAACAATATTGAAAAGAATCGGTTGAGGCTGCCCTTTATATTGCGGAGAATATTCTTCGTTCTCGCGCGTTTTCGCTTGAAAGTCTTTTTCATACCGTCACCATTCTATGTTTTCCACGGGTACGGGCGAGTCGCAGGTCTCCACCGAAACTGCTTTACCGTTCTTGACTCTTATAACTCTGTCCGCAATCTGCGTGAGCGCGCCGTTATGCGTAATGATGATGACCGTCTTTCCCGTGTTTCTGCAGGTATCCTGAAGGAGTTTGAGGACCTGTTTTCCCGTGTTGTAATCCAAGGCTCCGGTAGGTTCGTCGCAGAGGATTATCTTGGGATTTTTCGCGAGGGCGCGGGCGATGGAAACTCTCTGCTGCTCTCCGCCCGAAAGCTGCGCGGGGAAGTTGTCCGTTCTGTTTTCGAGACCGACCGCTTTGAGAACCTCCGTCGCGTCGAGGCTTTCCGGGCATATCTCCGCCGCAAGCTCGACGTTTTCCTTTGCCGTAAGGTTCTGGACGAGGTTATAGAACTGAAATACGAATCCTACGTCCGTCCTTCTGTAATTCGTAAGCTCCTTTTCGCCGAAGGAACTTATGACTCTTCCGTCGAGTTTGACCGTTCCGCTGGTCGCGCTGTCCATTCCGCCGAGGATATTGAGGAGGGTGGTTTTTCCCGCTCCGCTCGGACCCACCATAACGCAAAGCTCTCCCTTTTCGACCGAGAAGGTCATTCTGTCGAGCGCGTAGATTTCGTTGTCGCCGCTTTTATAAATCTTGCATACGTCGTTGAATTCTATATAAGCCATATTCTCTTTCTCTCCTATAACTCGATAATAAGCTTTATCATGGCGCGGTAGGTCTGCGGCATATGCTGAATAAGCACGCTGAGTGCGAGCGAATTATCCTCCGCGGTATATCTTCCGAGGATTTCGATAAGCGGCGTAAAGTCGCTCTCTCCCGAAAGATAATCGAGCGAGAATTCGCTTTTCCCGAATATTCCTCCGTTTAAAAGAGAATTTATCTGCTTCCCCGCGAAAATCATAAGCTCGAATCCGGTGAGTCCCTCCTCGGACAAGCCTTTCTCGGTCAGGGAATGTCTGTCGAGGTAATAGCTCTCGACGCTCGGCGAGAATTCGAAGAAGGCCTTTATCGTGTCGTTTTCGAGGCTTTTAAGCTCGTCGGTTGCGAGGAGTGAATTGAGAGTAATGTCCGTGCCTATTCGCTTATATCCCCATTCCGAAAGCGGGAGTTTCGTAACCATATCGGTTTTTCCGACGTAATTGAATACGTTCCTGCAATCTATACTCGTTTCGCCCCTGAAGGTATTGGGCGTCGCGAAGGTATAGCAGAAAACGTTGTCCGTTCCGTATTCGGCGTTGAAAAGCAGTCCGAGAATATTCGCGCAGGCTGCTCCTCTGCTGTATCCCGTAACGAGAACGAGCGGCTTGGCTATGAGGTTATGGCCCTTGCTTATAACCTCTCTCGCTCCGAGGAAAACGTCCTCCGCCGCGAAGAGGAAGTTCTCCGCGAAAACCGAATCGTCCGAACGCGACGGCGCGAAATCGAAATTCGCGTACCATTCTCCGCCGTTCGTCGGTCTTACCGAAACGACGTAAAGCGTCCTTATCTTCCCTCCGTAAAGCACTCTTCTTCTGCCCACGGTATAAGCGGCGGTATGCGACGGATCGTCGTCGGTCTTCTCGTAATTCCCCTGAGCCAGCACGGTCAGTCCCTTTTTGCGAAAGGCCTCTTTTGTCTTTACCCTCGAGAGGTCGGAGCAAAGGTCCAGCGAATAAAGCGCGAGCTGCTTGCTCTTATATCTCGAATTTTCCGGAAGCGGCGGAATCGAAAGAATCGCGTCCGCGTCCACTGCAGCCTCGGGTTCGGGAATTGCTACCGAGTCCGTAAAAATCCCGAAATTCTCGGTTTTCTCGGCGGAAAGCTCCGATTTTTCGGCGAAAGCTCCGCCGACCGCTCCCCCGAAAAGACAAACCGACGCCGCCATAATCATAAGCATAACGCAGATTGCCGCCCTTTTCGTCACAATTTTTTTCTTTTCAATCATTTCATCACCTTCAATAAGACACGTTTTGTTCTATATCGTTTATATCTGTCGGAAATTATATTGCTTTTTCGCCTTAAAGTCAACCGAACGAAAGCCGTAGGTTAACAAAAACGCCGATTTTTTTGATTATTTAGACACTTTTGCCCTGTTTGTTCAAAAAAAGACCTCGCCGTCCCCGAATTGTGAAGAATTCGTAACGAAAAAATCAAAAAGCGAAAAACCTCTCCGAATTCACTTAATATTCACGAAAAATTAAAACTCTGCGGATAAAATGACCGTTTCCGCCCGACAAATTCCGCCGAAAGCCAAAGAAATCTCCGCAAAAAAAGGAACACGATAGTCTTGCTCCGCTGCGCGCAAAGAAAACTATCGTGCAAAAAATGAAAAACTTAACACCTCAGTGTCAAAATCTGGTCTGGGTGACAAGAATTGAACTTGCGACCTCCAGAACCCCATTCTGGCGCGCTACCAAACTGCGCTACACCCAGTAGTTACTTCCGAAACTCGAAAACGTCGTCGGCTTCGGGATGAGAGAAGATCTCTTTTTTCTCCTTGGCTGCTCCGTCCCCGAAAGCCGCGTCGCGCTTGTTTTTCCCGTTGATAAGGATAACCGCGACGATAGCCAGAAGATTCAGAACCGCAAACGCGATGAGAGGATAACGATACGAAGTAAGGCTGCCGCTCACGACCGTTGCATTGGTCATTTTATACTTAAAATCGTTTTTTGTCAAGCTTCTGACGACTGTTTTTACCAGAAATTCCGCCTGAATCCTGACTTTATTTTCATTATTGGTAAAATACGAGAGAGTATCGCTTTTCGTGTGCATAACTCCGCTTCCGTCTGGATTTTCGGTATACACTCCGAAGTCGTTGTCGAGGCTTCCGGAGAAGAAGTTCGCGGTAGGTATTCCTCTGCTGTTGAAGGAGCGGTTATCGCTTCTCATTCCGACGTGCGAATAATAGGGATTTATGGACGCGGGGACGAAAATCGGTTTCATATCCGTTCTCGGCTCGATTTCGGCTCCGCACTCTTTTATAACCTCTGCGAAGAATCCGAGCTGCGGGGTATAAACGTCCTCGCAGTAAACGAAAAGCTTATCTCCTCCGACGCACACGTCGAAATTTATATAGATAAGCACGTTTTCGGGCGAAGTAATGGAATCCGCGTACGCCTGCGAGCCTATAAGTCCCGGCTCCTCCGCGCCGAAAGCCACGAATTCCGTATCGAAAGGAAGCTCCTTTTTCATAAGGGCCTCCGCGACCGTAAGAAGTATAGCCACTCCCGAGCCGTTGTCGAAGGCTCCGTTTCCGTTCGGCGAGGAATCGTAATGCGCGCCGAGAATAACGGTTTTATCTCTTTCCGAGCCTGGTTTCCTGGCGACGACGTTAAAGGACTCTCCTCCTTCCGCGTAATCCGGATCGTAATATTCTCCTGCGTTTTTCACCGCCGTCAGCGACGCCGCGTAACCGAATTCGTTGAAAATCGAAGCGAGGTATTCTCCCGCCGCGTTTTCCTCCGTACTGAAGGCTTCGCGTTTGGGGAATTTTCCGACGAAATCCCTGAGGTAATACATAAATCTGTCCGAAAAGGATTCGCCTTCGACGTCGTTTTCCTCGGCGTACGCGCCCGAAAACCCGACTGCCGCGAAGGTAACGAGGCAAGCCGTACAAAGCAAAATCAGAGCCGTTATTTTCTTTTTCATACGATATAGCCTCCGTAAAGCGTAACCGCCATATTTATCACGAGAAAGGTCAGCATCGACCAGAGGAAGACGTATCTTGCCGACTGAGGCGTAAGGTAGCGTTTTTTAAGCTGAAAGTTCAGCCAGAGCATAGCGGGAAAGCCTGCTATGAGGCCGAAGAGATAGTGTCCCCAGATATAAATCACGGGCGTTATGTAATAGGTGAGCCTCAGCGAGCCTGCGATGAAGTGCGCGAAGGTAAAGGCAATGACTGTCAGGAGGAAGGTTTCGGAGGTGGGGAGGAGATAGAACTTCCCCGCGTACTTGAAGATTCTCACGACGAAATAAAGTACGACGAGAGAAACGACTCCCGTGACCGTGCATAAGAGTCCGTTCCACAGCCAGAACGGTCTGATCGTGGGATAAACCGTATTTATCATTCTGATGATCGAGCCTTCCCGTATCCATTCGGAATACACGAAGGTCACTATATAGACCAGAAAGCACAGCCATTTTGCGAGGTTGTAGTTGCTTTTCAGCTTTTCCTGCATATTAGTCATTCGAGCCTCCTTTTTTGGTTTTTTTCAGAGATTACACAACTGCAGAACGAGCAGTTCGAGGATATCTCCCTTTCCGACCGACGAAGTTTTCATAGCCTCGTCCGCCGCCGCGCACAGCTCCATAGCTTTCATAAGCTTTTTTGCTCCGAAGTCGGCTGCTTTTTCCTTTGCGATGCGGACTGCTGCCGGTTTCACCGAAAGAGCCGCTGCGGTTTCCTCGTCCGTAGTCGCGGAATTTTTCGCGTAGAACATTCTCCGGAAGTTCCCGTATACAAGCGCGACCGTCGCCGTATAATCCTCGGGAGCCTTGACGAGTTTTGAAAGGAGCGTAAGTGCTTCTCCGGTATCTTTCCGCGAGATTGCGTCGGTGAGTTTAAAGACCGAATATTCCGGCTCTGCGGTAACGCATTCCGAGATATCCTCCGCGGTGATTTCTCCCGTCGAGTAATTGACGAGCTTATTCATTTCGTTTCTGACCGCGGACATATCGCAGCCGCATCTTTCCGCGACTGTGAGGGCGTTTTTCGCCGAAATTTTAAGGCCGTTTCTTCTTGCGTCTACGTCTATCCATTTCGCGACGTTTTCGGCGTCGAGCCTGTCGCAGTCCACTCTGACGATATCTTCCGAAAGCGAACGGACCTGCGTTTTCGCGGAATTCACGACGACGAGGCAGTAATTCTCTCCGCTTTTCGGAACGAAGTCGTTAAGAGCCTTGGCTGCGTCGGAATTGACGGGCTTGTCGTAAACCCTTACGAGCCTTTTCCCGCTCATAAAGGGCATAACCGCGCAGGCGGCGAATATCGTCTCCCAGTTTTCTTCCGCGGGGATAACGACGGAGTTGAGTTCGGGATAAGCGAGTCCGATTTTTTCGGTAATTTTCTCGACCGTGCGGCCGCGCAGAAAACCGTCCTCGCCTTCGACGAGGTAAATCTTTCCTACGCCCTTTTCGAGAGCCTGACCGAGCTGAATGAACCGCATACGCACCGCCTTACGGAAAACGAATCCCTTCCGAACGAACCCTTCCAGTCCGTTACCGAAAAACAAGTCCTTTCCGTTCTCCGATAAAGAATCCTTTCCTTTCCGAAGAAACGAATCCCTTCCCTTTCTCTACGGATAAACGAAACCTTTCCGTCCTTTGATTATACCACGCGACGGATAAAAAGTAAAGTCAATATCGAATGCGGACGAAAAACAATTTCCCCTTCTCACGGTCGAATCTGTGAATACCACTCCCCCGAAGTCCGCGTTCTCCCCGGATATTCTTTTCGCGTAAACAAAATCTATCCTTCCGAAATTCCCGTCCGGTTCCGAAAAATCCGTATTTTTCGCGTCCCTTATAAAGACAAATCTCCTGCCCTCCGTTTGGATAAGGAAGCATTTTCTCCCGTTTATCTCCGTCGCCGCAACGAAAACTCCCTCTCCCGAATATTCCTCTGCCACGGAAAATCCCGCCCTCTCGCATAGCAGTCTGCCGTCGGTTTCTCTTTTATCGCCCGAAACGAAATCCGCCGTCGGCAGTCTTTCCCTGAGTTTTCTGAGTCCCTCCTCCGAAACCGAAAGCGGAAACGAATCGACGAGGATATGTATTTTCCCGTTCCGCGCCCGTTTGAGTGCGTTTTCGAGCGTATAAACGTCGTACTCGCTCTTGATGTCCGAAAAAACGAAGACCTCTCCGCCCCTGCCCGTCATAAAGGAAACTCCTCTTCTGCGGAAAAACGCCGTTTCGTTCGGGATTGCGGGGAACAGGAAGGACGAAATCACGACCGTCGCCGCGCAGAGCGACAAAGCCGCGGCTTTTATTTTGCGTGAAAGTCTTATTTTCCCTCCGACAAGCGTAAGAATCGCCGCAAATCCTATAAAAACCGCAATATCCGTCGAAAGCGCGGGTAAACTCACTGCTCCCGACTCGGCAGCCGCCGAAACCGCCGAATCCACCGCAGCCGCGAGTGCCGAAGGAAGGGCGAGAAGCTTTGTAAAAGGCGGAATCAGAAACACCGCCGAAAGCACGAATACCGCCGTCATAGCCGCGACCGCGAGCATATTCACGGGGAGCGAAAGTAGCGAGATTTCCCCGTAGTAGCTCCAGACGAACGGAAAGGTTCCGACGCTTGCTCCGAGCGATACGCAAAAAGCCGTAAGAACTCTTTTCAGGCGTTTATTTCCGACTTTTTTCCTGAAAAGCTCCGAAAAGAGCGACGAGAACGAGATTATTCCCGAAACCGCCGAGAAGCTCATAAGACAGCCTCCCGAAAAGAGCGACGAAGGGCTTATAAGAAAGAGAACGGCAGCCGCCGTGCAGAGCGAAGAAACCGCGTCTGCCCTTCTTTTGGGACGGAGAATAATGACCGTCGTCGCCATAACGGCAGCCCTTACCGCCGAGGAAGGGAATCCGCATATCCCGACGTACGCCCAGAGTATAATAATCCCGACGATTTTCCCGACGATTCTTTTTCTGCGGAAAATCCTTCTTCCTACGAAGTCGCATATAACCGCAAGGAATCCCACGTGAAGTCCGCTGACCGAAAAGAGATGCGCGAGTCCGGTTACGCGGTAATCGTTCCTTCTTTCGGAGGAAAGTCCCTCTTTTTCGCCGAGAATCATCGCTCTTATGACTCCCGCGCTCCGAGGCGAAGCGTTTTCCCCGAGGGTTTCGCGGACGTAATTCCTGAATCTTCCCGCAAAATCCGGAAGGTTTTTCCCGACCGAAACGACCTCTTTCACTCTGAATCCGAAGCCCACTCCCTCCGATATAAGCGAAGCGTCCGTTCTCCCGTCGTAATAGGGCGAAATCGAATAGAGCGTCCCTCTGAGGACGAAAAAACTTCCCTCCGATAAGTCCTCCTCCTCTCCGACGAAAAACTCCGCTTTGACGTTTTTCGGGAGGGGTTTTCTCTCTCCGTTTTCGATTATCTCCCCGTAAAAGCTTCCGCTCGCGTAGCCCGAAGAGAACCTTGCGTTTCCCTTTGCGGTAAGGACGACCGTCGCTTCGGTAAAACTCGGCTCCTCGGCGTAATAGGTCTTATATTCTGCGTAAAAAGCGAGAAATCCGAGTAAACAAAGCCCCGCCGCGATTGCCGATAGAAGGAAAGCCTTCCGCATTTTTCTTTTTCGGAACAAAAAAAGAGCCGAGGCGAAAGCCGCGGCAACGATTAAGGGGACGAAAACCATCTCGCGGACGAATACCGAAAAGGCCGATAAAGTCCCGCAGACGACCGCCGCCGCAAATAAAGCGGCGGGACGGATATTTATTCGGTTTCCTCTGAGGTTTTCGTTCATTCTTGAATTAAAGTCGTCTTTCAGTCCGTGTTTTTGGTAACGACGACGTTCACGCCCGTTCCGCAGACGTTTTCGATGGCTTTGGTTCCTATACGCGCCTTTCCGACGATTCTGCGTCTTTTGAATTCCGCCAGCACGTCGAAAATCATCTCTTTCGGGACGGGTTTTTCGGTTTTGACGGGGACGATTTCGCCCCTGTCGTTCTCCATAAGTCCCGTAACCGTTCTTTCGGGCACGATAAGTTCGTGTTTTCCGTAGAATTCTCCTCTCCTGCAAGTGTTTCCCGTGACGGTGACTTCGTAATCCTCGATATTTCTGCTTCCCTCTGCTGCGTCCGGTTTAAGCTCCGCCCTTACCGTCAGTCCGCAGCCCATAGGACAGCATATACAAATCATTTGTTTCTCCATTTTTCTCCCTTTGTCCGACTCTTTTCTTCCGCCGTAATTTCGACCTTCCCGACGTTTTTTAAGAACTGGAACCCGTCGATCAACGCTTTTCTCCCTCGGTTCTTCCGACCTTTCGGTGTTTTTCAGGAACTGGAATCCGTCGATTAACGCTTTTCTCCGGCCGTAATTTCGACCACGACCTCTCCGTCGATTTTCGCCGTGTCCACGGCAACGCTCTGCATTTCTCCCGGAGCGGTGACCGCTTTTTTCTGCGCGGCAACGACCTTTTCTCCGCATCTCACCGTGATCGTCGGACGCGCGTAAACGTTATCCGTCCTGAAGTAAATCGTAGCCTTTCCCTTTTCACCGTCTATTCTCTGCGGAAGGACGTATTTTATTCCTTTTCCTGCCTTGACGGGTATATTTCTCGGCTCGGATTCTCTTCCGCGCAGAGCGTAATCCGCCGCGCTTCTGCCCGCCCGGAATCCTTCGTCCGCAACGTTGTCCACGAGGTCGTGGATATGGAGGACGTTTCCGCAGGCGAAAATCCCGGGGAGGGAGGTTTCCCTGAATTCGTTGACGACAAAGCTTCCGGTCGCGCGGTCGGTTTCGATTCCGCTGCCCGAAAGAAGGTCGGTCTCGGGTATAAGTCCCACCGAAAGGAGCAAGGTGTCGCATTCCACGAATCTTTCGGTCTCGGGCAGAGGTTTACCGTCCTTTATGTCGGCGATATAAACTCCCTCCACTCTCTTTTTGCCCACTACTCTCGTAACGGTCGTCGAAAGCAGCAGCGGAATTCCGAAGTCGTCGAGGCACTGAACGATATTTCTCCTGAGTCCGCCCGAGTAAGGCATAATCTCGCAGACCATTCTGACCTCCGCGCCCTCGCAGGTCATTCTTCTCGCCATAATAAGTCCGATGTCCCCGCTTCCGAGAATGACTATCTTCTTTCCGACGAGCATTCCTTCGACGTTGCAAAGTCTTTGCGCCAGTCCCGCCGTCCAGATTCCGTCCGGTCTGCTTCCGGTGAGTCCAATGGCTCCCGCGGATCTTTCTCTCGCGCCCATAGCGAGAACCACGGCTTTCGCCTTTATTTCCTCAACGCCGCCCGAAGGACTTACGGTAACGAGAGTTTTGTCCTCTCTTATTTCGACGACGAAGGCTCCCGTCATAACCTTCGCTCCGCTCGCGGCGACCTCGTCGATGAATCTCTGCGCGAATTCGGGACCGGTAAGCTCCTCTCCGAACAAATGCAGTCCGAATCCGTTGTGAATGCACTGATTGAGGATTCCGCCCTGTCTGCCGTCCCTTTCTATGACGAGCGTTTCGGCTCCGTTTTTCGCGGCTTCGGCAGCCGCCGCCATTCCCGCCGGACCGCCTCCTATCACGGCAACGTCGTATTCCTTCATTGTTTTTCTCCTTATTTTCGGTAACCCTTCTCGGTTTTCTTTCCTCGTGAATCTCTATGCTCCGACGATTTCGCTTCCCTCGGCGAGCTTTCCGTCCTCGGTTACGATTCCGCTCCACCAACGAGCTTCCCCTCCGCAGTTACGATTTCTCTTCCCTCGGCGATTTTCCCGTCCGTCGGTTTCGATTTTCTCGGAGGGGAATCTTCTTCCGCTCTCTCCGTTCCGAGCTTTTTTCAACTCTCCGTTCCGACCGTCCGTTCTCTCCGTTCAATCCTCTATAACGTCGGCGGTCACTATTTCGCTTCCCTTGCCGCATTTGGTAACGCTCTCGGGCGGCAGTCCGTAAAAGTCCGCCAATATTTCCATGACTCTCGGCGTACAGAATCCTCCCTGACATCTTCCCATACTCGTCCGCACTCTTCTTTTGAGGGCGTCCGCCGATTTCGGGGGAAGAGGTTCTCTCAGAACGTCGAGGATCTCCCCTTCGGTTATTCTTTCGCATCTGCAGACTATGACCGCGTATTCGGGATTCTTCCGCGCAAGCTCCTGCCATTCCGCTACGGAAAGATCTCTCGTAATCGGTCTTGCGGGGAGGTACTTAATCTCTCTCTCGTCCTTTTTCTCGGCTTTGAGCGAAGTCTTTCCGAGCAGCTCTTCCGCGACGTATTCCGCGATGGCGGGTGCCGCCGTAAGTCCGGGCGAGCATATTCCCTGAAGGTAGATATAATCGGGATTCTTTCCGTTTCCTATGACGAAATCCCTTCCGCTGCTGCATCTCACCCCCGCGAAGACTCTTATGCCCTTGCGGAAATCGACGTTCCTCATCATTTTCGGAACGGAGCTTCTGATGAGCGCGAGGCCGTCCTCCGCGACCGCGGTATCGGTGCCGCTGTCCACGGAAAATCCCGTCGGACCGAGAATAACGTTTCCGTCCGCCGTTGGAGAAACGAGTATTCCCTTTCCGTTTTCGTCGGGGAGCGGGAAGCAGGTATGCCTGAACTTATCGTGCTCTGTCCTGTCGAGAATGATATAATCCCCTCTCTTGTAAGAAACTGGCGGAAGCTCCTCTCCGAGCATATCCGAAATCTCCTTCGAGCCGTATCCCGCGCAGTTTATAAACACTCTGCATTTATATTCCGAGCCGTCCGCCGTTCCCACGGAAAATCCTTCCTCGGTTTCGGAAACGGAAACGATTTCCTTTTCTGTCAGAATCTCAGCCCCGTTGATTATTGCGTGCTGCGCCTGCGCGATGGTGAATCCGTAGGGCGAAACTATTCCCGCCGTCGGCGCGTAGAGTCCGAATTCGATCCCCTCCGCGATATTCGGTTCGAGCTTTTTAAGGCTTTCTCCCTCTACGATTTCGAGTCCCGATACTCCGTTTTTTATTCCTCTCTCATAGAGTTTTTCGAGTTCGTTTATTCTGTCCTTCGGCGCAAGCACGAGCGAGCCGGTATTCTTATAAGGGACGTGAAATTTCCGGCAAAGTTCGGGATACATTTCCGCGCCTCTGACGTTGAAGCGGGCTTTGAGTGTTCCCTCCTCTGCGTCGTACCCCGCGTGAACGATTCCGCTGTTTGCTTTGGAGCAGCCGCAGGAAACGTCCTCTTCCTTTTCGAGGAGAAGGGTTTTTATTTTAATATGCGACAACGCCGCGAGGACCGAAGTCCCGATAACGCCGCCGCCTGCAACGATTACGTCGTACATTTGTTATTTTCTCCGTGCGACGGAGTTTTCCGCCGCGTTTTTTCTCGTTTGTAATTATACCACCGCAAGCGAAAAAATACAATTATCTTGCGCTATTTTTTACGCGGCAAATAAGATTGCAAGTGCTTTTCGCCCCTTTCCTCCCGAATCGGCTCTCATATTCTCCCCGAATCTCAGATAATCCTATCTCTTTTCTCCCGAATTTCTCCCAAAAATCCAACAATCTTCCGTTTTCGAAACCTCCGACAACCCTTCCCTTCCGAAAACTCCCGCCAATTGGTTTCATTTTCTTTCAAAAATCCGACATTCTTCCGCTCCCGAAAACTCTTTCTCCCGAAATTCCCGAAACCCTCCTGTAATTCCGCAAAACCCAACAATCTTTCACTTCCCGAAACTCACCACGACCGGCTTCCCTTTCACGTTATAAACCCGAAAAACCCCCGCAAACGTCCCCATTCCCGAAACCAACCCGAACATTCTCTCCGCCTCGTTCATCTCCACTCTCACCGAAATCCCGCAGCCCACTCTCGCTGCCGACGGAGTATTTATAAGCTCCGCCCGGATTCGGTTTTCCCTCAAAATATTCAATGCTCTCATAGCCTCGTCCGGCGATCTGAAAGCCGCCGCCGCGTATTCCGTCCGCATATTCTCCTCCTCACGCAATTCCTTTTTGCGTTTTTTTCGCATAAAATAATTATATACGGATATTCGTCTGGCTGTCCTCGACCGAAAAAACGAATTCTCCGTCCGATTTATTCTATGAAAAAGGAGCTTAAAATAGTTATGATATACCTGAATAACGCCGCGACCACTCTCTTCAAGCCTCCCGAAGTAATAAAAGCCGCGACGATTTCCGCTCTGTCCGTCGGTCGTTCCGCGGGATTCGACGCCACCGCCGAAAAACTCTCCGCTCTTCGCGAAAAGCTTCTGAAGCTCACGAACGCCCGCGATCATTTCGTAGTACTGACCCCGGGCTGCACCTTCGCTCTGAATCAGGCGATACTCGGACTTGCCGCCCGCCTGCCTCCCTGCCGGATTCTCGTGACGCAAGCCGCGCACAACGCCGTCCTTCGCCCCGTCTACGCCCTCGCGAAAAGGCGTTTCCCCTGCGCAATCAACGCCGCCGACGAATTCGGACGCATAACTCCGACCGCCCGTTCGGCAACAAAAACTTCGAACAAAAAAACAGGAAACAACGCCGCCCCGAAGCCGCCTTACGAAGCCGCAGACAACGGTTTTTCCTACGGCGTAGTGCCGACCGACGAGTTCGGACGGGTAACTCCGACCGCCCGTTCGACAGCCAGAACTTCAAACCAAAAAACAGGAAACAACGCCGCCCCGAAGCCGCCTTACGAAGCCGCAGGCAACGGTTTTTCCTACGGCGTAGTGCCTACCGACGAGTTCGGACGGGTAACTCCGGAAACGCTTGCGCCGTACCTGACGCCCGACGTAAAAATAGTGGTAATTTCGCATATGAGCAACGTAACCGGCGGAATCGACGACATAGCGGCTATCACAAAACTTTTGAGGAGCCGCGGAATTTATTCGATTGTCGATTGCGCGCAGTCCGTCGGAATAATGAACGTTGACCTCTCCAATATCGACATTGCCGCCTTCCCCTTCCATAAGTCCCTCCACGCCCTTTCCGGTATCGGGGCGATGATTGTGAGGGAGGGGATAGAGATGGAGCCGCTCGTTTACGGGGGGACGGGGACGCTTTCCGCGGATAAAGATATGCCGGACTTCCCGCCGGAACGCTACGAGGCAGGCACGCACAACCTCCCCGCAATAAACGCCGCCCTCGCCGCTCTCGATTGGCTCGAAAAGTACGAAGAGGAGATCCGAGGAAATCTCGATTATATCGGAAAACGCCTCTATAACGGGCTTTATGACCTTTATCCGAAGGTGAAAATCCTCAGCTGCGATAACCCCGGCGCAATAGTCACCTTCGTTACGACAGACGCCGATTTCGACTCCGCGGTCTTCGCGCAAAGCCTTTACGACCACGGCTTCGTCGTCCGCGGAGGTCTTCACTGCGCGCCCCTTATGCACGAAAGACTCGGAACTTCACTCTCCGGAGCAGTCCGCGTTTCACCCGGGATAGACACCACCGAAACACAAATCGATAGCTTTCTTCTCACCGTTAAAAGACTGATATCACCCTGAATTCAACACAAGAGTCGGAATTGCACACAAAAAATACGCAAAAAAACAACGAAAATCGACTAAAAATTTTGATTTTTCGATGAACTTATCGTTAAATAAATATGAATAAAGCTTATAAATAACATACGTTTATAAGCTTTGATTTATTTTTATTTGCTGAGCCTGAGCCGCGGTTTAACTTCGTTATCACTTGAATATCCCGAAACGGACTCCGGAATTACTCCGTTTTCACCTTACTTTCACTATGCCTTAATCGCCGTTCAGAAGCTCGGGAAAGGCGTCCTGATTGTACAGCTCTTCGCGACTGGAGCCGGCAAAACGCCGCGGCTCGCCGCCGTTTTCCATCACGCCGTCCGCCTCCGACTCGAAAAGCTTGCGGAACTGCTCGGAAAAATACTCGACGTCCACCTTCCCCGCGACCCCGCCGAAAAGCTTGTTCTTTCGGAAGCCCGCAAGCACGCTCACAAGCCCCTTGTCGAGGAAAAGCGCGCCCGGAGTTTCGTTCCAGTACGTCCGTATCTCGCGCTCGTAGAAAAAGAACTTGATATACCGCACGGATGCCGTTTCCGTGAAGCTTATGCGGATTTTCAAGCAGGGCACGCCGTCTTCGTTCTCGGTCAGAACTCCTTCGGTCGCTATCGAATAAATCTCGCCGCCGAACCTGAAAACCGAGTCCTTATTCCTTCCGAAACACACCGGAATCCCGAATTTCTCTTCGCCTTCGGTGAAATCGACCGTGAAAATCCCGTCCTTTACCGCAAAACCGATTTTTTCGACGCCTGAAGTGTAGTTGTTCTGAGTCATCTGCATAAACAATGGAAGAACGCCCGTGTTTTTGGCTTTCCGCGAGCGGACCGTATATACCGCGCCGACGAAGGCGTTCAGTTTTTCGGGATAACCTTCTCCGTCAAAGGGCTTGCCCGTATAAAACCTCTCGGTTCGGTCGTAGACCTGAAGTCCGTCGGGAAGCTTCTGCTCCTCGTCGCAGAGCTTTTCCGAGTAGCCCCAGAATTCCTCGGTTATACGGAAGAAGTTGTTGGTGTGGAACATATCGCAGTTTCCCGCGGTGCTTGCGACGACTATTCCGCTTTTTTTAAAAATATTGATGTTCTGACCGAAAAGCCCGTTGAAAACACACTGCTCCGGCTCGTCCGAATGCCACATCTGATAGCCGTAGTCGTACCTCGAAACGTTTTCCGGAACCTCAGCCTGCTTCGCGCTCATTTCGTCGATCCATTCGGGAAGAACTATACGCTCCCCTCCCCACATTCCTCTCTGCGCGAAAAGCACACCCAGTTTAAGCATATCCTTGGGCAGAATAAACAATCCCCAGCCGCCCTTTTCCACGCCGTCGGGACTCTTTTCCCAGAAAATACGCTTTATTCCGAGTGGATCGAATAGCCGCGGAGTAAGGTATTCCACGAGTCCTTCGCCCGTAACCTCGCGGACTATCGCAGAGAGCATATAGGTATTCATACTGTTGTAATTGAAGCCCTTCCCCGGCTCGAAGGATATCTGCGAGGACAGGAACGAGGAAATCCAGTTGCTGCTGCTGACCGAACCGGCTTCGTTGAAGTTGACTCCCGACTGCATAGTCAGAAGATTCCTGACGGTAAGCGCGTACATCTTGAAATTCACGGTGAGCGGAAGCTTCTTTTCGAATATTTTGAAAACGCGCGTATCGAGCGTTATTCTTTCCTCGCGAAGAAGAAAACCCACGGCTATTCCGACGATGGTCTTTGCCATAGAATAGCTTATATGCCACCTCGAAGCCGAATAAGGTCCCCATTCCTTCCTCCCTATCTCGAAACCGCCTTTGGCTATAAGAACGCTGTGCGGAAAAACCGTCCCGTCCTTCGTCAGAGCGTCGAAATAAGCCTTTATCCTCCCCGAATTCACTCCGACCGCCTCGGGAAGAGTTACGGGAAGATCGGTTTCGCCGTCGGCTTTCCTTTCGGGCGTGAGCAGAACCTTCTGCGGGGGAGTTTCTATGACCGTATTGGTCGCGCTCTTTTTATCGGCTATGCTCAGAAGCAGCCGCACGAGATTCGAGGAAGATTTTATGTCCATAGGATAAAGACCTCACACAAAAAAATAACTTACACCTGATATTTTACATATTTACGGAATTTTATCAAGCGTTTTCACCGTTTTTTCCGCTTTTACTTATAAAACCTTTATTTTTCTTCCTCATTAAGCCTCTATAATTTACCCGTAAATCTTCGGATTATCGCCCGTAAGGACGGTTTTTTAGGAAGCCGTTGCGTATAATAATAAAGAAGAATGTCGGATTATTGAAAAAAAGAATGTCGGATTGTTGCAAAAAAATGTCAAATTGTTACAAAGAGAACGTCCGATTGTTACAAAAAGAATGTCGGATTATTGCAAAAAAACGTCAATTTATTGCAAAAACGAGGAAAATCTATGAAAAAAATACTGTTTTGCGGCGGAGGTACGGCGGGACACGTTACGCCCAACGTCGCTCTCATTCAAAGACTTATCGGGAGATATTCCCTCTATTACCTCGGCGTCGGCGGCCTCGAAAGACGCATTCTCCGCCCGTTTATCGGAAAAGGTCTGGCTTATTCGGAATTCGCCGGAGTCAAATTCCGACGGAAAATCTCGGCGGAGCTTTTTAAGCTGCCCGTGAATTTCAGACGCGCGGTCGGAAGCTGCAGAGCCGTTCTTTCGCTCTATAAGCCCGACCTCGTGGTTTCCAAGGGAGGATACGGCGGACTTCCCGTGGTAATCGCGGCGCACGGACTCAAAATTCCCTGCGTGGCGCACGAGAGCGATTATTCCCTCGGACTCGCCAACAGGCTCAGCCTACCATTCGTGGAAAAGATGTTCGCGGTCTTTCCTTATGCAGCCGAAAAAGCCGGTAAAAAAGGCGTCCTCTGCGCGCCTCCGCTCAGACGGGAGGTCTTCGGGAACGCGTCGGAGGTCCTCGGGAAATGTAATTTCGCGAAAAAAAAGCCAGTACTTCTCGTTCTCGGCGGCTCGTCCGGCTCGGAAAAAATCAACGAGGCTCTTTCGGGTTCGCTCGGATATCTTACCGAAAACTTCAACGTCATTGCTCTCACGGGGAAAAACAAAGCCGTCGCAGGGAAGGGAGAAGGATTGTTTCAGACGGAATTCGCCGACCGCATAGGAGATTATTACGCCTGCGCGGACGTCGCGGTTTCGAGAGCCGGAAGCAACACTCTTTCCGAGCTTATGGCAAACGGAATACCTTCGCTGCTCATTCCGCTCGAATCGGGAAGCCGCGGAGAACAGGTCAAAAACGCCCTCTCCTACGAGAAAAAGGGCTGCGCGAAAATCCTCTTCGAACGGGACCTTACTCCGCTTTCCCTCAAAAATCAAACCGAAAAAGTCTTCCTCAGCCGCAACGAAATCAAAAGAAACATCGCATCCGCGGTTCCGCACGACTCCGTTATGCTCGACTATATCGAAAACAGACTGTCCTGAACACGAAAAAGGAACGTCGGAATCGGCTCTTTCGGAAAAACTGCGCAGAAAGGGGACTACTTCGGAAAAACTGCGCGGAAATGGGACTGTTGCGGAATTAAAAGCGGATTTATCGAACCGGAGGACTTTCCCGCAATCGGAGGTCGGAGAGAACGGACTTTTTACGGGCGCGGGCGGCTTGATTAAAAAGAGAAAAGGTGGTATAATGAAAACGGAGGTCGATATGAAGCTTACTCTTATTGCGCACCCGACGTTCGACGGAGCAAACGACGCTCTTATTTCGAAAATCAAAGCCGCCGATAAATCCGACCTGAGCGAAATCCGTATGCTCGTAGTCCCCGACAGGTATACTCTCACAGCCGAAGAGGAACTCCTTAAAGCTCTGGGAACCTGCCTCAACGTACAGGTTACGACTTTCAGAAGGTTCGCGTCGAGAATCGTTCCCCTCTCGGCTTACGTCGGCGGCGAGAACTGCGTACTTATCCTCACGCGACTTATAACCGAAAACAGAAAGGATATCCCTACCCTCACCGGAGGCGGAATAACCTACGGCCTCGTGCGCTCTCTACGCGACGTCATAAATCAGCTCCGTTATTCCCTCGTAAAGCCCGAAAACATTATCCCCGAAAAGCTCCCCGAACGCCTGCGCGGAAAAATCGCCGATATACGCACGGTCTATAAGCTCTATCTCGATTATCTCGGAAAGGGCTATTCGGACAGCTCGGACAAGCTCTCTTCGCTCTCTGCGGCTATACCTTATTCGGATACGGTCGCGAACGCTCATTTCTATTTCAAGGACTTCGATAACTTCTCCGCGCAGGAAACGGAAATCGTCGAAAAGCTCGTCCTCTTTTCAAAATCCGTAACCGTTTCCTCGACATTCTCGGACGAAAGCTCGCATTGCAGCCTGTACCTCAACGAGGTCTTTTCGTCGGTCAGAAGCATCGCCGCAAAACTCATAGACAAAAACAAACTCAAGCCCGAAAACTTCGATATAGAAATCGGAAACGTTACCGACGAGGACACGGCTTATCTTCAAAAATACCTTATGAGCGCGCTCGTTCCCGAAAAGCCGCGGAAACTCCCGAAGAAATTCTTCCTTTATAACGGCTCGTCGCCCTCGGACGAGGTAAGAGGACTCGCGAGATACATATCGGATATGGTCGCGAAAGGCGCGAAATTCGGGGACTTTACGGTGATTTTAAGCGACGCGAAACGATACTCTGCTTCGATAGACGCGGTTTTCCCTTCCTACGGGATACCCTACTTCCTCGAAAGAAAATCCTCCCTTCTCGCAACGCCCCTCGGTCAGTTCGTTACGTCGTTTTTCCGCCTTTCGGAGGACACTCCCTCCGTCGACAGAATCGCGTCCTTCGCCGAAAACTTCTACTTCGCGGCGGACTACGACGACCTTTGCGCGTTCAGGAATTACGTCGAGAAATATAACTGCCGCATAACCGAAAAACCCTTCGCTTACGAGAAGGATTCGGAGAATTACGTCCGGGCCGAACGCATAAGAAAAGAGTTCCTTCGCCTCGCGGGTGAACCCCTCCCCAAAACCGCGGCAGCCTCTCTTTATACGCAAGCCGCAAGAAGGCTCGTTTCCCTTTGCAACGCCGAAGAACGCACCGGAATACTCTCGCGGACGCTTAAGGAAAACGACTTCTTACCGTATTATTACCGCACGGAAAGAGCCGTCGAAAAACTTACGGAAATTCTGGATTCGATAGAAGAGTTCCTCGGAGAAACCGAAGTCGGACTTAAAATCTTTTCGGAAATCCTGTCGAAGGGAATGGAAGCCGCGGACCTCTCCGTTCTCCCCATAACCCGAAATACCGTGGAATTCATAGAAATGGCCAAGGCAAGAAGACATAATTACGGGCACGTAGCCGTTCTCGGAGCGAACGACGAGGTTTTCCCCATAATAAAAAGCGACTCGGGACTGCTTTCGGACGAAAACCTCGAAATTCTCGCCCGCGCAGGCGCGGATATCCGTCCGTCGGTCAGAACCCTCAATCAGCGCGAACGCTTCGATATATATCAGCTCTTCCTCGAAAAATACCGGACGCTCCGCATAAGCTACGCTTCCCTTTCGCCAATCGGCGGCAAAATCCTCTCTCCGTCGGTATGCGTGAAAAGCCTCGTCAGAATCTTCGTAGGAGAAAACGGCTATCCCGCGCCGGTATATACAAGGTTCTACCGCAAACCCGAACGCTATATGAACCTCGCGTCGGCAAAAAACACCCTCCTCGAAATCCTCTCCGACTCTATGTCCTACGACCTCCCCGTAAAAGACGCCTCGCCGCTTTATTACCTCACGGGGAAACCGCCCGCGGA
Source organism: uncultured Eubacteriales bacterium (assembly GCA_900544545.1). Lineage (GTDB taxonomy): Bacteria > Bacillota > Clostridia > Christensenellales > CAG-314 > UMGS692. The sequence goes on along the minus strand of UQVY01000003.1, from coordinate 93,447 downwards.
AGAGCTTCTTACGCCGCCGCCGCCCGATTACGCGGACCTCCCCGAACCGACGACGGACAAGCTCTCCGAAATGAGTGCGAGCCGCGTCGAAAGCTATTACTCCTGTCCGCTGAAACACTTCCTTCGCTACGAGGTCGGTCTTAAACCGCGGCAGAAGGACGAGGACCCTTCGGCGGCCCTTATCGGAACGCTCGTCCACGAGGTCCTCGAAAAGGGACTTTTACCATTCGTCAGGAACCCCGACTTCTCCGAAACGCCCGAACAGACCGCCCGAAGAAGCGAAATCATCTTCGACCGAGCCGTGGAATCGGACGATTATATACGCTCCTTCCTCGCAAAAGAGAAAAATGCTTCCCTCCTCCGCAGACTAAAAGCCGAATGCTCGGCAGCCCTCAGAGCAGCTATCGAACAGACAGAACGTTCGGACTTCAAACCCGCATACCTCGAAAGACGATTCGGGAACGTCCTCGTCGGAACCGAATACGGAAAAACCCGAATCACCGGTATCATCGACAGAACGGACGTCTTCGGGAACAAAGCCGTGGTCGTCGATTATAAGACGGGAAGCGCGGATTTCAGCGACAAGGCCCTCTTTATGGGAACGAAACTTCAGCTCACGACCTATATTACCGCACTCTCGGAGCAATTCGAGGTCGCCGGGCTGTATTATATGAAGCTCAACGACAAGTACCGCAGCGAGGAGGACAAATCCTTCTGCTGGTCGGGACTCACCGTCGACGACGCGGAAACCGCCGAAGCCATCGACAACGACCTCCGAGTCAAGGGTAAAAGCCTTAAACTCGGCATAGAAAAGAAAAACGACGGTCAGCTCAAAAGGAAAGCCGCCGTCGTTTCGGAGGATACGCTTAAAAAGTTCGAGGAATATACCCTAAAAATGTACGAAAACGCCGTCAAAGCCTGCTATAAGGGACATTCGGCACCCTCGCCCGTCGAAAACGCCTGCGAATTCTGCGACTACGCCGAAATCTGTCCGCATTTCGACACCGCCGCGCGTCCGGAAAGATAAATCGCTTCGGAAAAAGTCCGCAGAAAAGACTCCTCCGCAGAGAAAACCCCGTAGTCGCCGCTCGGAAAAACCCGCGGAATTCAGAGCTTATAACGGATAAACGGAGTCGGAGATTATTATAAGCCGAATCGGAAATCATCGTAAATCGGTCGAAAATTACGACTAATAAGCCGAATCAGAGCTTGTGGTAGACTACGATTCTCGTCGGCTCGGAAAGAGGCTCGGAAAGTCGGGGATTGAGTTCGAGGACCTCCTCGGGACGCATATTCAGAGCCTTCCCCACAGACCACGCGTCTTCGCCCGCTTCGGCTATCACGGCTTCTATCGCCGCACCCGACGGCTCTTTCTTCTCGCCGAGAAGCACGCTTCCGATTATGCGGCGCTTTTCGTTGCTCACTGCGTTGAGCGTTACCGTTATCGTACCCGCGACGTCGGCTCCCGAGCCGTTTCTCCTGACGGCGGCGTCGGTTACGAGAGCGTCGGCGGTCACTTCGGACCTTTCCGTGCATTCGGGGACGCTTACCAGCGCGGCAAAGGGCAAAGCAAAGGTCTGCGAACGAATCTTATCGTCCGCGTCGAGATAAACGAAGCTTCCCGTAACCATTCCCGAGAGCTGAACCGTACCCTCGCCCGCCTCCGCGGTTATTCCCGAGGCTCCCGTGTCGAAAAGCCCCAATACTCTCGCCGCAGGCTCGTCGCAGGGAACGTTTCCGCCGAAACCGACCTCGGCTAAAGTCATTCCCTTGTAAACCGCGCCGATAATCTCGGCTTCGGTTTTTATAAGCTCGTAATCCGTGCTGTAACAGTCTTTTACGCATTCTTCGGATTGCAGGACAAAATCGGTCGCCGTCGCGCTCAGAGTGAATTCGGCGTTCAGAAAAGACGCGCCTTCCTCCTCGGTTATCCTGACGCGGAGGTCGGTTACCTTTACCTCGGCAAGAGGTGTTCCGCCCGAGAATCCCTTGGCTTCAATCTCCTCCGTAAAGGGAACAGCCGTGAGAGTCGCGCGCGGCAAGCCCTCTTCGGTCATATAAACCGGACGGAAAAACACCTTCCCCGAAAGAGTCAGAACTTCGTCGCTTACAGAGGCTCCCGTTATTATCGCGCCGGCGTCGGTCTGAAGCAGAGTTTCTCCCGCAGGAAGAGGAGTTTCGTGGGTAACCGTAAAGCGGTTCTCGCTCCGAGCGGAAATCCGTCCGACGCTCACGCTCTCGGTCTTGGTAATCACGCCTTCGGGCATTTCCTCCGCAGTCGTTTCGTAATCGCGGCAGACCTCGCCCCGAGCCTTGCAGCGAAGAGTTATTTCCGCCTCCCTTCCGCCGAGAATCCGTACGGTCATTTCCTCTACGCTCACGGTAGCGGCTACTCGCGCGTCCTCTCCGATTTCATCGGCTTCGAAACTTTCGTCGTAATCTACGTTGTAGTTGAGCGCGACGGGCTTCCTTTCTTCGTCTATACAAAGCACCCTTACGTTTATTCTGCCCGAAAGAGTCATTTCTCCGCCCTCTCTGCGCACGCGCGTTTCGGTTACGTCCGCAGAAGAGGCAAGCACCTCCGCAAGATCGTCCCGTCGGGCAAGAATCCTCGCGTTGACCGTGAACTCGCGCTCTTTCATTCTTCCGCGGTAGCTGCTTTTTATCGTCTTTTCCATATCTGCACCTCGATAGATTTGCTTATACATTATACTTACCGTCCACCGAGGTTATGCAAAGACATAAAAAAACCCGACGCTTTTTTGCGTCGGGCAGTTTTCCTTAAAAATATTATTTGCGCACTTCTTCAACCGCAATTGTGGGCTGTTCGATCGTAGCCTTTCTCGAGAGCGTGATACGCTTGTTCTCTCCGTCGAAATCCATAACCTGTACGTCGATGACGTCGCCGACTTTAAGAACCTGAGATATATCGGAAATCCAATCCCACGATACGTTGCTGATATGAAGAAGACCGTCGATACCCTTGTCGAGTTCGATGAAAGCTCCGTAAGGAACGAGTCTCGCAACCTTACCCTGATGAACGGTACCGACAGCGAATTTCTCTGCGGCTACCTGCCACGGATGAGGCTGAAGCTGCTTATATCCGACGGATACTCTGTTGGCCGCTCTGTCGAGCTTCAGAACCACGAATTCGTAGGTCTTACCGATCTCGAGAACTTCGCCAGGCTCTTTTATGTTGTTCCACGAAAGGTCGGAAAGGTGCGCAAGACAGTCAAAGCCTCTTACGTTAACGAACGCGCCGAAGGACGCAAAGCGCATAACCTTTCCTTCGACGATCTCGCCTACTTCGATATTGTTCCAGAAATTGTCTTCCTTTTCCTGCTTCTCGCGGATAAGGATATCCTTCTGGCTCGCTACTATCTTCTTCTTGGACTTATCTACGGTAAGAGCAGTCAGACGAAGCGTCTTTCCGTTATAAGCGTCGAGATTCTTGACGTAGCCGTTTCTGATGTGGGAAGCGGGAATGAATACTATGTAGCTGCCGATCTTGGAAAGCAAACCGCCCTTGACGACTTTGTTGACGGTCGCGGAAAATTCCGCCCCGCCTTCGATGGCGTCGATCATGGCGTCATACTTATTGATTTCGTCTACCTGTTTTTTAGACAGAATGACGTTCTTATCCGTAGACAAAACAACGACCTCGAGACTATCGCCTATCTGCATTCCTTTCTTGATTTCTTCGATATCGCCTTCCGAAGCGATCTCGTCGTTGGGAATAAAACCGTCGCGCTTGGATCCGAAGGATACGCTTACGCCGTCTTCGGCGATATGAGAAACAGTGCATTTGATTCTCTGACCTGCCCTTAAAGGCTTATACTTGGTGGGAATCTTTTCGACCGCCTGAGTAAACTCGTTACCTTCGTTTGTTTGCTCCGCTGCATTATTCTCAACAGCATCCATTACCTCGTTGTCAACGACAACTTCATTCACATCGTCTTTTGCGTTTACGAACATCTTAGACAAAACCTCCTCGCCTAACTCTTTTGGAGTTGAGGCACCTGCAATTATACTGATATTTTCATAGCCGACAAGCAAACCCGTATCCATCTCGTCAGGATCCTCTATAAGCAGCGCGTCCTTGCCTCGGCTCCTTGCAAGTTCCAAAAGCTTCCCGGTATTGGAACTCCCTCTGTCGCCTACGACTACGACGCAATCGCTGACGCGCACTGCGAAATCGATAAAACTTTGCCTATCTTTGGTAGTATAGCAAATTGAATTAAAAATCTCAAGCGATTTCACGCTATTAGTATCAATATTTTTCAAACTTTTTTGGATTTTTGACTCCATAAAGGTCGTTTGAAATAAAATCAACGCTTTTTCACTCTCAACCTTCACATAACTTTCACCGTCGGTTAATAATCCGTCGTCGTTTATCCAACCGTTGATTCCGACGACTTCCGGATGATTTTTGTCCCCGACGATGACTATCTTATATCCGCGCCTGTAATAATCCACTGCCTTTTCCTGAATCGCACGGACGTATCTGCACGTCGCATCGACGACCTTTATCCCTCTTTCCCTGCATTCGGCAAAAATCCGTTCGGGCGCGCCGTGAGCGCGGATTATGAGAGTGTCTCCTTCGCGGAGAGAGGAAAGGTCGTTTACGCAGCCCACGCCCTTTTCTTCGAGCATACGGACGACGTGCTTGTTATGGACGATCTGCCCGTAGGTAAAAATGCGGTCGCCTTCGGTATTGAGAGCGGTCTCCACGGCTCTCGTAACGCCGTTGCAGAAACCGTTATTTCTGTAAGTATAGACCTTCATACGCTTAATCCGCCCTTCGCTTTTACCTTTTTTCGCTTAATCCTTCTTTTCGCCGAGTTCCCTCATAGCCGCTTCGAGAACCTCGAGAGTCTGCTTTTCCCTGAGTTCGTCGAGGCGTCTTTCTCTTTCCGGACGGTTCTTTTCAAGCTCGGAAAGAGCCTTCTTCACGCTCGCGTCGTCCTTGCATTCGGCAAAGATATCGTTAAGCTCGGTAACCCGCCTGTATATCTTCTCGGTCGCCTTTTTAAGAGCGTCCCTCGACGGCTGCTTTTCGTCGTCGTAAAACTCCGAAAGATCGAATTCGGGACCGATTATCATTCTGTTCTTGACGCCAGCTTTTGCGCACTTCTCCACGGCCACGGGAATTATCGGAGCGTGCGCTCCCAGAGCGAAAAACGCCGTCCCGGTCTTGAAGCGTCTGACCGTACCGTCGTTCTGCCTGTTTCTCGTGCCTTCGGGAAAAAGCGCGAGCGGCCTCCCGCTCTCGAGAACGTCGAAGGACTGATCGAGCGCGCCCATATCGGCTTCGCCTCTCCGCACGAAAATAACGTTAAGATGACGAAGGACAAGCTCAACGAATTTGTTCTTCGCAAGATCCTCCTTGGCTATAAAACTCATCGACGGACTGATGAAATGCGACATAAGCAGCGGATCCATCGCGGACTTGTGGTTCATAACGACGATGACCTTGCGCTTGCCTATTTTCCGGCAGCCGTAGACCTTCGTACGGAAAAAAAGCCGCAACGGAAGCCAGAGCACGCCCTTCGCGAACCAGTAAAAGAACTTATAATCCGGAGCCTTCTTTTTCTTCTCCTTTCTTCTCTGCAACCATCCCATATCCGTCAAGCCCGCTTCAAACGATAGTATTCCTTAGCGATAAATTCCGCGGCTTCCTCCGCAGTCATATCCGTAGTATCCAGAAGAATCGCGTCCTCGGCGCGTTTAAGCGGAGCGAAAGCCCTCGACGAGTCGTTTTTGTCCCTCGTCCGTATGTCCTCGAGAACGACCTCGTAGGGCATTTCCTGTCCCTTGTCTTTAAGCTCGAGATGCCTTCTCCTCGCTCTTTCTTCTGCCTCGGCGGTCAGAAAAATCTTTATCGCGGCGTCGGGAAGCACGAAGGTTCCTATGTCCCGTCCGTCAAGCACGCAATCCCCTTCGGACGCGGCTTTCCTCTGAAGCCCGACCATCGCGAGCCTTACCTCCGGAACAGCCGATACGTCGCTCGCGGCTTTGGAAACGACGTGTTTCCGTATTTCTTCCGAAACGTCCTCTCCGTTAAGGAAAACCCGCTGCTCTCCGCCAGCCGTCCGCACGGAAACCTCCGCGCCCGCAAGAATCTTCTTCACGGATTCCGCGTCCGAGCAGTCTATTCCCTTATTCAGCATATAAAGGGCTACCGCACGGTACATCGCGCCCGTATCGAGATATCTTATCCCGAGCTTTTCCGCAAGAATCCTCGCAACGGTGCTTTTCCCCGCACCCGACGGTCCGTCGATCGCTATGTTTATCATAAAAGCCTCCAGATCAGGTCTTAATATCCTCGCTTCGCCGAGATATACGGATTTCGGCGCGTCTTTGCCTTCCTTCAGAAAAACGAGAACCCTTATGCACTTCGGAAGAGAACCCTCTATCGGAGGCTCCAGTACCGAAAAAAGCGACGTACCCGAAAATCCCGCAAGTCTTGCGGCTTTCGCGGGGTAGGACGCGGTAAGATCAGCGGTCGTCGAGAAAATAATCGCTTCCGCGTCGCTTACCGAAAGCGAATTCCTTTTCATTATCTCGGTCAGAAGCGTCCGAGTCTTTTCGGCAATGTCTTTTTCGGTGTTCTCGGCGGTTATCGCGCCTCTTACGGTCTTCATTCGGAATCTCCGTCCTCCTTTCCAACGAGCTTAGCCGCGCTCTTCCCCGCAAGCCTTCCCGTGGAAAGAGCTATCTGAATATTGAAGCCGCCCGTCATAGCGTCCACGTCAATCGTTTCTCCCGCGAAAAAGAGATTCGGAATCTTCTTCGCAGCCATAGTCGAAGCGTTTATCTCCCCGACGGACACCCCGCCCGAGGAAACTATCGCGCTTTCTATCGGCTCCAAACCCTTGACGCTCATTCCGAAATCCTTCAGAGCGCGGACGAGCTTCGCTCTTTCCACGCGCGTTACGGAATTGACTTCGACTTCGGAATCGAGCCCCGCGTATTCGATTATAACCGGAACCATTGCCGACGGAAGAAGCCCCGAAAGCGCGTTCCTGAGAATCTTGTTCTTTTGCTGCGAAAAGTCCCTCAGAATCCTCGCGTCAAGCTCCTCCGCGGAAAGCGCGGGCTTTAAATCCACGCTTATACGGCAGTTTTCGAGCGGGAAAATCCCTTCGCCGATATCCTCCGCCCCGAAACTTATCTCTCCCTCCGCAGTCGTGGAGGCTTTCTCTCCTACGGACTTTTCGGACTGCTTCTTACTCCTCGCGGCGGCGGTTTTACAGGCGACCGAGGACAGCGAAAGAATCGTCGGACCGGAAACTCCCGTATGAGTGAAGAGAAGCTCGCCGAATTCCGATGCCTTTTCCTTCCCGCCCGAGAAGAGCGTTACGTTTACGTTCTTCAGCGTAAGTCCCATAAGCGGAAAGACCTTCTCGGTTATCATTCCGCAGAGCGAAGGCTTGAACGGAACGACCGAAAGCCCCGCTCTTTTCGCAAAAGCGGCTCCGCTCCCCGTACTGCCCGTAGTCGGATAACTGACCCCGCCCGTCGCGACCACAAGCGCGCCCACGGGATAGACCTTCCCGTCCGAAACCACCGAAACCACCCTTCCTCCGCAGATATTTACGGCGGAAATCTCGCTCGAAAGCAGAACCTTCACGCCCGCTTTGTTCATATTATTCGCAAGAGCCTTGGTAACGTCGCTGGCTTTATCCGAAACGGGGAAATATCTCCCGCCCCTTTCGAGTCTGAGTCTGACGCCCGAGCTTTCCATAAGCCCGACCGTATCCGAAGACGAAAATCCGCTCAGAGCGGCGTAGAGGAATTTCGGATTGGTGTTGACCTTCGAGAGGAATTCTTCGCCCTCGGCGGAATTGGTAACGTTGCAGCGGCCCTTACCCGTGATGTACAGCTTCTTCCCGAGCTTTTCGTTCTTCTCGAAAAGAACGACCTCCGCGCCCGCCTCCGCTGCCGAAATCGCAGCCGACATTCCCGCCGGACCTCCGCCTATAACGGCGACCGTCATAAATCCTCCGTCCCGAAAAGCCTCTCCGCGCCCGTCATCCTTTCAAGCTCGTCGTAATCCGTCCTGTCCATCTTTATCGGCGAAACGGTAATATAGCCTCTCTGCGCAAATTTGACGTCGCAGTCCTCGTCGTCTTCTTCTTTAAGCACGGGACTGCCTTTAAGACGGTAGCTCCTGACTCCGTCCGTTTCCCTGACTTCGTAATAATCCCTGTAAGAGATTATTCCCGTTTTCGCTATCTTCACGCCGAGAACCTCCTCCGTATCGGGAAAATTCACGTTGAGCATACTTCCCTGCTTTTCAAACCGCAGAAGCGTATCGAAATTGTTTATGAAAAATCTTATGAGCCTTTCGGGACTTATATGGCTTTTCCCGCACTGAGAAATCGCTATGGCTTTGTATCCGCAGATAACGCCCTCCATTGCTCCCGCGACCGTACCCGAATACATAACGTCCGTCCCGAGATTGGAGCCTTCGTTAGGCCCCGAAACCACGAGGTCGGGCTTGATTCCGACGTACTTCAGCGCGAATTTAACGCAGTCCGACGGAGTTCCGTCCACGGCTACGACTCTGTTCATTCCTTCCCATTCAAGCTCTTTTACGGTGAAATCCGAATGCACCGAAAGAGACTGGCTGCACGCGGATTTCTGCGAAGCCGGCGCGAATACCGAAACTTCGTGCCCCTGCTCCTTAAGCGCGTCCGCAAGCATTCTTATCCCGACGGAATGGATTCCGTCGTCGTTGGTTATGAGTATTTTCATTTTTTCTCCGCGCCGCAGCCGCTATTCCGCAGCAAAACGGCTTACGCAATCCGAAATAAAGTACGCGTATATTTTACCACACGGCAAAGACTTTTGGCAATCGTTTTTTACCCGAATTCCCGAAAGGCTTTCACGAATAATACAAAAAAAGGACGATACAGAGGTACCGCCCTTTATTGCGTCCGGTTTTTATTACACGGGAACGACTTTGCCGCCGTTATCGGTTTTGCTTACGTCCGCGCCGTATTTCTGCATCTGTCTGTACTTGAAGAAGTTCAGCGCGACCTGCGGGAAGAGCGCGTAGCTAAGTACGTCCTCCTCCTGTTCGTAATACTCTTTCATTTCCTCGCGGAGCTTGTCAAGCTCGGGTTTAAGGTCGTCCGCGGGACGGTAATTTATCCTTTCGGAGGAACCGAGAATCTTCTTTACGAGAGCGGGATCGGGTTCGCAGGGGAGCTTTCCGTAGTCGCCGTGAAGAAGTCCTTTGAATTCCTTCGTGCAGACCTTATATCTCTCGCCCGAAAGTACGTTCATAACCGCCTGAGTTCCCACTATCTGGCTGGAGGGAGTAACGAGCGGCGGGAAACCTACGTCCTTTCTTACGTTGGGAACCTCGGCAAGCACGTCGCCGAAAAGTTCCGCCTTGCCTTGCTGTTTGAGCTGGCTGAGAAGGTTGCTCATCATTCCGCCGGGAACCTGATAGATAAGCGCGCGGACGTCCACCGAAAGGATTTCGGGAGAACGGAATCCGTCCGCGGTAAGCCTTTTCGCGACCTTCTTGAAATGCTCGTTGATTTCGCTGAGAAGCCCGAGGTCGAGACCGGTATCGTACTTCGTTCCTTTCAGAGAGGCGACGAAGGGTTCGGTGGCCGGCTGGCTCGTTCCGTTTCCGAGAGCGGAAAGAGCCGTATCCACGATATCCACGCCCGCTTCGACGGCTTTGAGATTGACCATATCGCCCGTACCCGCGGTATTGTGAGTATGAAGATGAATAGGAACCTTGACGGCTTTTTTAAGCTCCTTTATAAGCTCGTAAGCCTCGTAGGGAAGCAGAAGCCCCGCCATATCCTTGACGCAGATTATATCCGCGCCCATTTTTTCCATCTCCTTGGCAAGCTTCACGAAATACTCTCTCGTATGATACTCGCTGGTCGTATAGCAGATAGCCGTTTCGCAGGGAGTGTCCTTATGATACATCTTTCCGTATTTCTTGCAGGCGGCAACGGCCGTCTTTAAATTCCTGAGGTCGTTGAGCGCGTCGAAAACCCTGATTATATCGATTCCGTTCTTGAACGAAAGCTCTACGAATTTTTCCACCACGTCGTCCGCGTAGTTCCTGTAGCCCAGAATGTTCTGACCGCGCAGAAGCATCTGAAGCTTTGTATCGGGCATAGCCTTCCTCAAAGCGCGGAGCCTTTCCCACGGATCTTCGTTAAGGAAACGAAGGCAGGAATCGAAGGTCGCTCCGCCCCATACTTCGAGCGAGTAATAGCCTGCTTTATCGAGTTTATCCGCAACGGGAAGCATTTCGTCCAGACGCATTCTCGTGGCTGCCTGCGACTGATGAGCGTCCCTGAGTATCGTATCGGTAATCTTTACCATAAATTATCCTCCTAACCGAACAGTGCAAGCAGGAATCCCGCAGCTACCGCGGAACCGATAACTCCCGCGACGTTGGGGCCCATTGCGTGCATAAGCAAATAGTTCTGCGGATCGTATTCCTGACCCACTTTATTGGAAACTCTCGCCGCCATAGGTACGGCGGAAACTCCTGCCGAGCCGATAAGCGGATTGATCTGTCCCTTCGTGATCTTGCACATAAGCCTTCCGATAAGAAGTCCGCCCACCGTCGCGAAACTGAACGCGACGAGTCCGAGAAGGACTATCTTGAGCGTGCTCCATGCAAGGAAGGTGGGACCGTAAGCCTTACAACCTACGGACAGACCGAGAAGTATAGTTATTACGTTCATAAGACCGTTTTCGGCAGTCTTGGCAAGTCTGTCGACTACGCCGCTCTCACGCATAAGATTTCCGAGCATAAGCATTCCGAGAAGCGGCAACGCATCCGGAAGGAACAATCCGCATACTATGGTTACGGCTATCGGGAAAATAATCTTTTCCTTTTTGGAAACCACGCGCTTCTGCTCCATTCTTATGAGCCGCTCCTTCTTCGGAACTATAAGCTTCATAATGGGCGGCTGGATAATAGGTATGAGAGCCATATAAGAGTACGCCGCTATGGCTATCGCCGGAAGAAGATCCGGAGCAAGCTTGGACGTAAGATAAATAGCCGTAGGTCCGTCCGCACCGCCGATAATTCCTATCGAAGCGGCTTCCTGATTCGTGAATCCGAGAGCCTTCGCACCCATAAACGTAATGAAAATACCGAGCTGAGCCGCAGCCCCGAGAAGCAGACTCGACGGACGGGCGATAAGCGGTCCGAAATCGGTCATAACGCCTATTCCGAGGAAAATGATCGGCGGGAAGATTACCCATTCCACTCCGCGATAGAAATACCAAAGCAAACCGCCCGCGTTTCCGTCCTTGGGCTCGGCGAAAAGCAGCTCGTGACCTAAGGGAAGATTGACGAGAAGCATTCCGAACGCTATGGGTAAAAGCAGCATGGGTTCGCAACCCTTGCCTATGGCAAGATAAAGCAACACGCAGGCAACGGCGATCATCACGTAATTCATCCAGTCTCCGTTGGCAAAACCCGAAGCCTGCCAGAACTTTACGAGAGAATCGATTATGCCCGACCCTTCAAGATAGAGAAAGTTCATCGTTCCCTCCGAAATCAGGCAATATAAGCCAATACGTCCCCGCTCTGTACCGTCGCGCCGGTATTTACGGCAAAAGTGATTACTCCGTCCGCCGTAGCGCGGATCTCGTTTTCCATTTTCATTGCTTCGATAATAAGAACGACGTCGTTCGTCTTGACGCGCGTTCCGTTCGGAACGACGAATTTAAGTACGGCCCCGGGAAGAGGAGAAACCATCTTCGTTCCTTTTCCTGCGGGAACCGCCGCCTTGGGAGCAGCTTTGGGAGCAGCCGCGGGTACGGGAGCCGCTGCGGGAACGGAAACCGCGTTCTGACTTTCGTTTCCTATCTCTTCGACTTCCACTTCATAAGAATTACCGTTGACGTTGATTCTGAATTTACGCATTTTTATTTCCTCCGAACTAAATCTTCCTTATCCTTCTTACTACGAAATCGGTGTTTTCGTCTTCGCAGCCGTCGTAGTACGCCGCAAGCGCCGCAGAAATCGCGGCTATTTCCTCTTCGCTTATTCCTTCTTCTATCGCGGGAAGAGCCTCCTCCGTAATCTCGGGCGCGGATTCGGGCTTCTTCTTCCTGTCGAAACAGCCCAGAACCTTCCTCTGAACCGCAAGATAACCTATAAGTATCGCAAGCACCGCGAATACTATCGCTATACCCAAAACGGAATAAACCAGATCCATTACGGAAAACTCCAAAAGCATTCCAAGCATTTCCGTATCTCCTTATTTCCTCACTATCTGCAGACGCGAAAGCAGATATCTCCTCGTGTCCTCCGGAGCGAATATCTTTTCCGCAAGTCCGCAGGCAGCCGCGGTCAGAGCGTCTCCGTCAACCTCGGCGTAAAGCTTTGCGGCTTCTTCGCGGGACTTGAGAACGTCCTTGCTCTTTATCCTGTCGCTGTACATAACGATTCCGCCCGCATTTGCCGTAAGAGGCGAAATCTGCGCATCGTTCCACGCCATAACGCTGTCGTAGGCGTAAGCCGAAGCCATTGCCGTATATCCCGTTCCTATTGCCTTGCCCGTGATTATCGCCATCTTTCCGGAATACGTTCCCGCAAGATCGCTCTGAAGACCGGCAAGCTCTCTGCCCATAGCAGACCTTTCTATCTCGCCCGAAATCATAACTCCTTCGCAGTCAACGAGATTGACGAAGGGCATTCCGAAGGTCGAAGCAAGCGAAACGAGACGCCTTACTTTGTTTACGCAGAGAGGACAGACCGCCGAACCGTCGCCCGAAGCGAAGGCCACGGGGATTCCCAGAACTCTCGCGAAACCCGTAACGATATGCGGAGCGAAACCTTCGTGAAGCTCGACGAAAGAACCTTCGTCGCAAAGCTCAAGGATAAGCTCCTTTCCGCGTTTTTCGCCTATTCCCCGAGCCTTCCTGTTATAAAAGGCGACGTCGCCCGTATCTTCGTCCGCGGTTCCCGTGCAGAAACACTCGGGTACGAAGGAAAGAATCTTCGCGAGAACCTCGCCTACGGTTTCCTTTTCCGCGTAAAGCGTCGCTCTTCCGCCCGAAACCGAAGCCCTCGCCCCGAAATCCTTCTCCGCGTCGAGAGATTTTCCTTCCGTCGCAAGCACGACCGAGGGAGAATTAAGCGAAATAACGCAGCCCGAAACGGCTATCGATATATGAGCCATAGCTTCCAGAAGAGCGGCGTTTCCCACGCAGTTTCCTCTCGCTATAACTATAAAGGGAACTTCCTTTTTCATTTCTTCCGCGCATCTCAGTATCCGCGCGAAGTTCTTCAGAACGAGAGCGCCTTCGGAAACGTCCGCTCCGAAAGAATCCGCCGCAAGTATAAAAGGCACCTCTCTGCTTGCCGCGCTCTCCATTATTTTACAAAGCTTATCGGCGGCGACCTTGGTCATTCCTCCGTAATTGACCGACGAATTCTGCACCGCAAGAGCAACCGCCCTTCCTCCTATCGACGCGTATCCCGTAAGAAGAGCGTCGGTCTTTTCGTCGCACGCTTCGGAAAGCGTCAGACAGTCGTTAATCTCGACGAAACTCTTTTCATCCACCAGCGACGCTATGAAAGCAGCCGCGTCGGCGGTGTTTGACGAATGCTGCTTCAGCCTGCTCCGAAGCAATTCCGTTTTATTCATTCTGATTCCTCCAAAAAATCGAAAATCGGATCAATGGTAACATATTTCTGCTCTTTTTGCAAGCAAAAACCGGCATTATCTCCGAGAGTAATCTTTTAACGCGTTAAGTTATTCAAACGAACGAAAAAACCCGCCCCGTATACGCTCCCGAAGACTCGTTCAAAAAAACCGGAGAAACGATGCCCGTCTCTCCGGTAATCGGCGTAAAGCCGTAAGTCTGCGTGATTATTGAGCTTTTCTCGCCTTTATCTCTTTGATGAGAGATTCGCAGAAAGCCTTCGCGTCGCAGCACACGCCCGTCTGGGCAACGCTCATAATGTTCGCGCCCTTGTCTTTGTTGACGGCTACCACGTAATCGCTGTTTTCCATACCCGCAAGGTGCTGGACGGCTCCGCTTATTCCCAAAGCCATATAAAGCTCCGGCCTTACGGTCTTACCCGTCTGACCTACCTGCTTGCTCTGCGGAAGAATTCCTTCGTCCACGACCGCTCTGCTGCAGGAAACCGTGCCTTTGAGAAGTGCGGCAAGTTCGGCTGCGAGGTCCTTGTACTTCTTCATTCCTCTGCCGACCGAAACGAGTACCTTCGCGTCCTCGATATTGTCGTTTTCGACTACGTCCCTGACCTCTTCGAGAAGCTCGACCGAGAAAAGTCCCGTGTCGAAGGGGACGTCGACGGAGATTATCTCACCCTTTCTTCCCGCATCGGGCGTAAGCTTCTGCATAACGCCGGGACGTACCGTGGACATCTGCGGACGATGGTCCGGACAGATAATGGTCGCGAAAAGGTTTCCGCCGAACGCCGGACGAGTCATAAAGAGATTGCCTTCTTCGTCCGATTCGAGCTTGGTGCAGTCCGCGGTAAGACCGGTGTTGACTCTCGCCGAAATTCTCGGAGCAAGATCCCTTCCGATGCTCGTAGCGGGATAAAGCAGAATGTTGGGATCGTATTCCTTGATTACATAAGCTACTACCTGCGCGTAAGGCTCGGTTATATAATGCGCGAGACATTCGTAGTCCGCTACAATAACTCTGTCCGCGCCGTATTCGATAAGGCTCTGAGCCTTGTCCCTGATTCCGTATCCGCAGAGAATAGCCGTGATTTCCTGTCCGTTGGAGGCTTTAAGGGCGTTTGCCGCTCCCAAAAGCTCGTAAGAAACGTTCTTGATCTCGCCGTCTCTCTGTTCGCAATATACATATATTCCTTTACTCATAAAACAACCGTCCTCCCCTGCTATATAATATGCTTTTCGGCAAGAATGTCCGCAACTGCAACGGCAGCCTGATCGGGAGTCATTTCGAGTACGTTTCTCTTGCTGTCGTACTGCTTGTTGAAGGTTGCCTTTACCTTTGTGGGAGAACCTTCGAGACCTATTCTCGATTTCTCGGGCTTGAGATCTTCGAAAGTAAGAACGTGAATCTCTTTTTCGTCCTGATCGATTATTCCCGCAACCGACATATATCTCGGCTTAGCCATAGTGGAAAGAACCGTAAAGAGAGCCTTGCCTTTTACTTTAAGCTTCTGATATCTGTCTTCGAAACGCCTCGTCGCTATGAAAGCGTTTTCTTCTCTCACGTATTCGAGATCGGAAACGTAGGTTACCTGCGGAAGATGAAGATGCTCCGCTATCTGAGGACCGACCTGTGCGGTATCGCCGTCGATTGCCTGTCTTCCCGCGAATATCACGTCGTATCCGATATAACCTATCGCCTGAGCTATGATGCAGCTCGTAGCTATCGTATCGCTTCCCGCAAAAGCTCTGTCCGTTACGAGATAAGCTTCGTCCGCACCCATAGCAAGCGCTTCGCGAAGAGCTATCTCCGCCTGCTGCGGTCCCATACATACGACGCTTACCTTCGCGCCGTAATTATCCTTCATAACGAGAGCGGCTTCGAGCGCCGTTCTGTCGTCGGGATTTATTATGCTCTCGACGCCGTCCCTCTTGAGAGTGTTGGTGACGGGATCTATTTTAATTTCCGTGGTGTTCGGAACCTGTTTCATACAAACGACTATATTCATAAAGTGCCTCCCCCGTTTATTTCCTCAAAAGCGCGCCCGAGATAACCATTCTCTGGACTTCGCTCGTTCCTTCGTAGATCTCGGTGATCTTCGCGTCGCGCATCATTCTTTCAACGGGATATTCTCTCGTATAACCGTAACCGCCGTGAAGCTGTACCGCAACGGTAGTAACCTCCATCGCCGTTTCAGCCGCGAAAAGCTTAGCCATAGCAGCCTTTACCGAAACGTCCTTGGCTTTGTTCTGCTTGGCTATGACAGCCTGATCGACGAGTCCTCTTGCGGCTTCGATCTTTGTCGCGAGATCCGCAATTCTGAACTGAGTATTCTGGAAAGCCGAAATGGGTTTGCCGAACTGCTTTCTTTCTCTGGTGTAATTGATGGTTTCGGTAAGCGCGCCCTCCGCGATTCCGAGAGCCTGCGCGGAAATACCGATTCTTCCGCCGTCGAGAGTCTTGAGCGCAAGCTTGACGCCTTCGCCGACCTTACCGAGAACGTTCTCCTTGGGGACGAAACAGTCTTCGAAGATAAGTTCGCACGTGGAGGAGCCTCTTATACCCATCTTCTTCTCTTTCTTTCCGAAGGAGAATCCCGGGAAGCTCTTCTCTACGAGAAACGCCGCGCATTCGACGCCCTTGGGATTCCTGCCCGTAACGGCGATAACCATATAAAGATCCGCAACGCCCGCGTTCGTGATGAATATCTTGCTTCCGTTGAGGATATAACCGTCTCCGCTCTCCGTAAGAGTAGCCGTAGTCGTCTGGTTGTTCGCGTCGGTACCGGCGTTGGGTTCGGTAAGACCGAACGCGCCCAGCCATTCTCCGCTCGCAAGCTTCGGAAGATATTTCTTCTTCTGCTCTTCCGTGCCGTATTCGATTATCGGCGCGCAGCAAAGACTCGTATGCGCGGAAAGGATAACGCCCGTCGTAGCGCAGGCTTTACTGAGTTCTTCGACAGCCTGAATGTACATCTTGTAGTCGCCGCCGAATCCGCCGTATTCCTTGGGAATGATTATTCCGAAAAGCCCAGCCTCAGCCATCTTCTTTACGTTATCGTAAGGGAAATGCTCGGTTTCGTCCACTTCCGCGGCGTTGGGTTTGATTTCGTTTTCGGTGAAATCCCTTATCATTTTGGTAAACAATTCGTATTTATAGCTTTTTTCCATACCTTTTCCTTACTCCCGAGGTAATCAGCCGTTGAATTTAACGGTGGAAACACCCTCTATTACCATCTTGCCGTCCTGATTGTAGCAGTTGCTCTGAAGCTTTACGATATGCTTGTCTTCTCTGATCTCGATAACCGTAAGTTCGGCCTTTACGTCGTCACCCAGATAAACGGGAGCCGTGAACTTAAGCTCCTGTCCGAGATAAATCGTTCCCGGTCCGGGAAGCACGTTTGCAAGAACGGCGGAAATCAGGCTCGCGGAAAGCATTCCGTGAACTACTCTCTTTCCGAAAATAGAATTCTTCGCGAATTCGTCGCTGATGTGCAGCGGGTTGACGTCGGTGCTGATACCGGCAAACAGTTTTACGTCAGCGTCGGTAAAAGTCTTCTGCAAAGACGCCTTCTGACCGATGTAAAGATCTTCAAATTTCATTTTCTATCTCCTTTATCCGACCGTCTGCCCGACAGTCGGTATTTTAAACTCGTTATTTCCGGACGTAATCGAGAAGACCGTATATCCCCTCCATACAAACGTCCGCGCGGATATCGGACTTTTCGTAAGCCTCGGAAGTGGTTTCTCCGCTGAAAACCAGAACCGATACGAAGCCGCCGGCGTTCCCGAAGGCTATATCCGTGGAAAGCCTGTCGCCCACCATAGCTATCTCGTCGGGAGAAAGTCCGAACCTCTCCGTAACCGCGTCGCACATAGGCTTAAAGGGCTTCCCGCAGATTACGTCGGGACGACGCCCCGTACTCCTCGCTATCATTTCGATAAAACTTCCGACGTCCGGCACGTAATGCGGCTCGGCGGGACAATTCGCGTCGGCGTGCGTACAGATATAGAAAGCTCCTTCGTTAAGCAGATTCGTGGCTCCGACGAGCTTTTTATAGGTCAGCTCGGTGTCGTATCCGACGACGACTATATCCGCTTCGTCGGCAAGCGTTATCCCCGAATCGGAAAATTCCTTCCGCAGGCTCTCCGTTCCGAGAAGATAAACCGACTTTCCGCCGAAATTCTTCTTCAGGTAACTTACGGTCGCGTCGGACGAGGAGAAAATCTCGTCCCTTCCCGCCGGAATCCCCATCGATGCAAGCTTCCCGAGATAGTCCTCGCGGCTTTTACTGCTGTTATTGGTGAGAAAACAGAGCTTTCTTCCGCTTTCCCTTATCGCCGCAAGAGTTTCGGCCGCACCCGGAAGAAGTTTCCCTCCGAGATAGACCGTCCCGTCCATATCCAGTAAAAAAAGCTTTACGCCGTCAAGTTTCCCTTTCATAATCAATCCTTAATCCTCGGATTTAGTTTCGGCAAGCCCGACCGAAGCTATTCCCCGTCACGCAAAAACTCTTCCGCTATACTTTTCATTTCCGCAAGGCTCTTTGTCGTACAGACCTTCGCGACGACCTGCCTGTAACCTCTTATCCCCTTGAGATAAGCCGCAATATGCTTCTTCATCTCGCAGACGACCACGCGTTCGGGAAGGTATCCCATCGTTTCGATATGAAAAAGAATGTCCCCGTAAAGATCGACCTTCGGATTCTCTCCTTTAAGCTCGGCGAAAATCCACGGCCTTCCCTGAGCGGCTCTGCCTACGGCTACTCCGAAACAGCCCCTTCCGAGATAATCCTCGACGTCCGATTTCGTCCTGACGTCGCCGTTGCCGAAAACCGGAATCTTTACCGCACGGCAGACCTTTTCGATTTCATTCCTGTCGGCTTCGCCCGAATAATACTGCTCGCGCGTCCTTCCGTGTACCGTCAGCGCGTCCGCTCCGGCGTCGGCGCAAACCTTCGCGAAATCAACCGCGTTGATCGAAGCCGCGTCGATTCCGAGCCTGAACTTTACCGTAACCGGCTTTCGGGAGGCGTCCCTAACCGCCCGTACGATCTTCGCGGCAAGAGAAGGGTTCTCCATAAGCGCACAGCCGTCGCCGTTACCGAAAATCTTGGGCATCGGGCAGCCCATATTTACGTCGATCGCGTCGAATTTCCCGATTTCGGCCTTTTCCGCCGCCGCGCGCATAACCTCCGGCTCGTGGCCGAAAAGCTGAACGCACCTGAACGCCTCGGAATCGGAGGTCCTGAGCAGGTCGAGCGTCACGCGATTTTCGTAAACCAGAGCCTTGGACGAAACCATTTCGGTTACGGTGATATCCGCGCCGTATTTCGCGCACAAAGCCCTGAATCCGACGTCGGTGTACCCCGCCATCGGCGCAAGCATCAGTGCGCCCCTTCGTATCTCTTGCTTTTTCATCGATTGATTTTAACATAACATCGTTTCGTTGTCAAATCAAAACTGTCGGATTTTCAAACAATTTGAGGTTTTTTTGCAAAAATTTTTCCTCAGATAAAGCGTTGTTAAATCGACCGTCACCGTTGCAAAGATACGGTTTTATCGATATATTTATAACGATATTGGCGATTTCGGCGATTTTTCGGCAAAATATTCAGCATTTTTTATATTCGTTTAAAATTTAGTAGTAATTTTGAATATCTTGTAGTTTAGCCTCGATTTGGCGTTCGGAAGAGTTTTTCGGCGGAATTCGCTTCTTCGCGCGGATAATCCCTGCTCTTCGGGCTTTTTCGCCCTGAAATTCATCGTAAGCGGGACTTTTTCGGACGTTTTTCCGCAAAATTCCCGCGAAAAGCCTCCTTTGCAACAAACTCCGTCCCTGTTGCAAGTCGATTTTTGCGCAATTTTGAAGAATTTTCCCGCCCGATTCGTCGTTTCCGCTCGGATTTTTTGCGCGGATTTTCGCCCCGCGTCCTTTCCGACTTCGTGATTATGCCGATATAGCTAAATGATTCACTCGGACGTTCAATTTTAACGCCCTCCGCGGATAATCCCGAAAAGCCTTCCGAAAATCCCGAAAAATCCGGATTTTCAGGTGAAATTTAAATTGAATATATGTTCGATAAAACGGGCGAAAGATACGCCGCCGACGAGGGCGACGTATCCGAAATACTTTTAAAACATCAGGCTGTACATTAACAAAGCGTACATCGCGATCACTAACATTACTCCGCCGATGATTAGCAAATGTCTGTACTCTGCTCTTTTTGCGCCTTTGCGAACCTTGTATTCGTAGAAATCTTCCTTCTTCTTCCAATTCTTCTTGAAGGAAAACGCCGCGTCGAAGGTAAGACCTATGCTGTAACCGAAAATATCGAACGTTCCGAAGCTCGCCGCCCAAAAAAGCCCGCCTACTCCGGCAATGAACACGGCGGAAATGAAGAATGCGTCGCAAAGGTCGCGCACAAGCCGTTCGGGCTGTCCCGCGGAAAATGATTCCTTCAGGAAAAGCACGACGACGACGAACAAAATCGCAATTCCGGAAACCGTCAGGTAGTTCCTGACTTTGTCCCGCGTACTCATTTCTTGCTCTGTTCGACGTACTCCTTCTTCATCTTCTCGAATTCCGCGTCGTTGGCTTTAACCCAATGGCCGGGAGCGATTTCTTTGAAGGAGGGTTTATCGAATCTGTAATCGTGAGCCTGAACGGCGTTATAAGGAACTCTGACTCTTCTGCGTTCGTAGTTGGGATCGGGAAGCGGAATCGCCGAAAGCAGCGACTTCGTGTACGGGTGCATCGGGTGAGCGAAAAGCTCTTCGGAATCCGCCATTTCAACCATATTTCCGTAGTACATAACGCCGATTCTGTCGGAGAAATACTTGACTACCGAAAGGTCGTGAGCTATGAAAAGAATGGTAAGACCGAGTTCTTCTCTGAGGTCGTTAAGAAGGTTGATGACCTGAGCCTGAATGGAAACATCGAGCGCGCTTATGGGTTCGTCCGCAATGATAAGTTCGGGACGCATAATCATAGCTCTCGCGATACCGATTCTCTGACGCTGACCGCCGGAGAATTCGTGCGGATAACGTCCCGCGTGTTCGCGAACGAGACCGACCTTTTCGAGATATTCGTAGACCTGCTCGTCGATATACTTCTTATCCTTGATTCCTTTGATGATGAGTCCTTCGGCGATGATGTCGCGGACGGTCATACGGGGGTCGAGCGAAGCGATAGGATCCTGGAAGATCATCTGAATCTCGTTGATGAGTCTTTCTCTTTTAGCGACACGAATCTTGTCCGCGTAATCCTTCGTAATGAGGACGCTCGGATCGTTGTTCTTGATTTCTTCCGCTTTCTTTTTGAAATGCAGCTCTTCTACGCGAACGATTTCCTCGTGTTTCGCTTTAAGCTCTTCGACGAGGCTCGTAGCAGCTTTATTCGGATTGACGGAAGCCATTTCCGACTCGTATCTTCTGTTTTCCTTTTCGAGTTTTTCCTTATGAGCGGCTTCGAGATCCCTCATAAGTTTAGCGGTATAGCCGCCCTTCGCAGCCTCGGCGAGCTTCTCTTCCTTTTCTTTTTCGAGAGCCGCCACGAGCCTACGGGAATGGTCTTTGTCGCAGTACTTATGGTCGTGCTTTGCAAGCTCCATTTCCTTTTTCTGCTCGGCGATATAGGCATTGACTCTTTCGGTTTCCGCGGAAATCGCAGCCGTGTCGTCCTTATGCTCGGTAATGAACTTTGCAAGGTCGATTTTCGCCGCGTCTATGTTTTCCTTGTAATTCCTCAGTCCTGCGACTATTCTTTCGCCCTTGAAATAGACGTTACCCTTGGTTGCGTCGTAAAGCTTCATTATGGTTCGTCCGGTGGTGGTTTTTCCGCATCCGGATTCGCCTACGAGACCGAAAACTTCGCCTTTATAAATCTCGAAGCTAACGTCGTCTACTGCCTTGGTTTCGAAACTGGGACCGCTTTTGAAATACTGCGCAAGATGTTCGACTTTAAGCAAAACCTCTCTATTATTGTTATCCATTAGCCTTTTCTCCTTCTTTTTGTTTCGAACGGGCAATTCTCTCCGTAACTATCTTAGGCGGATCGATCTTGGGCGCGTTGGGGTGAAGAAGCCACGTTGCGGCGTAATGCGTATCGCTTATCTTGAACATAGGCGGCTGTTCCTCGAAATCGATCTTCAGCGCGTACCTGTTTCTTTCTGCAAAAGCGTCGCCCTTGGGCGGATAAATCATATTCGGAGGCGTACCCGGAATGGATTCCAGTTTCTCGTCCGTATCGAGGTCGGGCATCGACGAAAGCAAAGCCCACGTGTAGGGGTGTCTCGGATCGTAGAAAACGTCCTCGGACGTTCCCGTTTCGACGATTTTACCCGCGTACATAACGGCTATACGGTCAGCCATATTCGCGACGACGCCGAGGTCGTGCGTTATGAATATGATAGAAAGGTTACGTTCGACTTTAAGTTTGTTGATGAGTTCGAGAATCTGGGACTGAATCGTAACGTCGAGAGCCGTCGTAGGTTCGTCGCAGATAAGAATGTCGGGATTTGCGGAAAGAGCGATAGCTATGACTATTCTCTGTCTCATACCGCCGGAGAATTCGAACGGATACTGTCTGTAACGCTTCCTCGGATTGGGAATACCGACCTCTTCCATAAGCTTGATAGCCTTGTTCTTAGCGGCAATCTTGGACACTCTGTAAACCATACCCGAGCATTTGTCCTTGAGGAAGTCGATAAGAGTAATCATCTTCTCGGTCGAATTAATCTCGGACGCGTGTTCGATCTGAGTAGCGAGATGCTCCTTGATCTGCTCGACGACGCGGTTCATATTCTCCATAAGCTCGTCGAGGTCGGCGATATCGGGATCGACCACAACCCAGTCGAGAGTCCTGCCCTTTGCGGTAAGACGGTCGCGTCTTGCGGACTGACGTTCGTATCTCTTCTGCTCCTTGACATTCTTCTTGATGGAGAAGTAATACCTGTCGATAGCCGAAAGAATACTCGTTCTGAAGGTATAGGTACGGCTGTCCTTTTCGATTTCGAGCCTGTCGATGGAAGATTCGACTTCCCTGATCATTTCCGCGGCGATCTTTTTCTTTTCGCCCTTAGTGGAAGCGGCGACGAATTTCTCCTGAAGAGGACCGAGCTTCTGAAGCACGACTTTCTTCGTTTCGATGGAGTTTTTGAAGGAATAGCCGATACCGTTCTGGAAAACGGAAACGAATTCCTGAAGGAATTTCTGGCTGAGCGCCTGAGTCGTGATGTTGTTAAGCTCCTCGACCGTCTTGTATGCGGGAATCGCGCCCTCCGATTCGAAGGTTACGTAATAACCGAGAGCGAAGAAGTCCGGTCTCGTCGCGTCGACGGCAGCCTTCAGAATTTCGCTTATCTGAGTAAGAGGCTCGATAAGCACGTCCGTATTCTGCTCGCCCTTCTTAGACTTGATTTCGTCGCAAAGCTCGTTGAGCCTCTTCATATCCTTGACGACGAACTCGTTTTCGGAATGCCTTATGAACCTCATTATATAAACGAGCTGTCTGGCAACTTCCTTTTTATCGATCGCCTTTTTGGGGATACTTATGAGAAGGTCCTTGATGTTTTCGTAAGCTTCGCGCGCGGAGTCGAGAGCAACGTTGTACTCGCTCTCCATCTTTGCGTGAGCGACTTCGAACTTCTTGAACTTTTCTACGAGTTTCTTGTTGTACTCGGCTTTCTGACTGTTTCCGCGATAAGCGTCGCTCTGGTTCGTGCAGTGAAGAAGAGCGTTGATCTTGCTGTTGAAATCGTGTCTGCAGTTCTTTCTGTTGACCTTGTTTTTAAGAATCATCGCTTCGGTAAGCTGTTTACCGATACGAACGACGGGGTTGAGGGAGGAAAGAGGATCCTGGAAAATCATCGCGATTTTGTCGCCTCTGATCTTGTGGAAGTCTTCCTCGTCGATTTTAAGAAGGTCTTTACCGTCGTAGAATATCTCGCCGCCTTCGACGATCGCGTTGTTAGCGAGAATTCCGAGAATTGCTCTGACCGAAACGGATTTACCCGAGCCGGACTCGCCTACTATGCAGAGGGTTTCGCCTTCTTCGAGGTCGAAACTGATGTCTCTTACTGCCTGAACCTTTCCGTTACCGGTTCTGAAGGATATTTTAAGATTGTTAACTTCAAGTTTTTTCATTTTTTAATCCTCCGAGCCTCTGAGTGACGGGTTGAACGCATCTCTCAGACCGTTACCGAAGAGGTTGAACGAAATGAGCATCAGCGCAAGATACAGCGAAGGAATTATCATTGCGTGCGGCGCGCTGCTGAAGGTCGAGTTCGCCTCACTGAGCATAATACCGACCGTAGTGACCGTATTGCTGTTAAGGTTGATAATGTTGAGGTAGGTAAGCATCGTTTCCGAAGAAATGACGCCCGGAATCATAAGAGCGGTGGACGTAACGATGGTGCCGAGGGAGTTGGGAAGAATATGCTTGAACATAATTCTCGTGTCCTTCGCGCCCAGCGATTTCGCAACGGTTACGTACTCCTGTCCTTTGAATCTGTAGAACTGTTTTCTGACGAGCGAAGCCGTTCCTATCCAGCCCGTCGCTATGAACGCGATGACAAGCATTACGATAGGCGCCGGATTCCAGGGAATCTCCGGACTTGCCGCATAGAAAGTCAGCAGCGAAACGACGACCGTGAAAGGTACGCCCGAGAGAATATCCGAAATTCTTTCGAGGGTAAGGTCGACGGCGCCGCCGTAATAACCTTCGATCGAACCGTAAATCATACCGATTACGAAGTTAATGAAGGATACGCATACCGCAAGAAGAAGCGAGAAACGCGCGCCGATTGCGATACTCGTGAAAATATCGCGGCCGTTGATTTCGGTACCGAAAAGGAAGTAAGGCGTATAGCCCTTGGTGTACTGGAAGTACGCGGAATATTTGATTCTGCAGGCGACCATTTCCGGAGTACCGTCCTTGGGGTTGGTAGCCGAACCGGTCGTTCTGTAATATTCGTAGTCGTAGGTTCCGTCTTCGTTCCTTCCGAATTTACTCTGATAAAGATCGCCCTGATAAACGCTCTTTTGTACTTCTTTCTCGACGGTATTGCCGTTTTCGTCCACTTCGGTAACGGTAGTCTTGATGTTCATGACTCTTCTCGCCGAATACGGTCTGTAAATGGTCTGAATCGCGTCGTAATTAAGAACGTTGCCTTCCTTGTCGATTTCGGGCTTGATGATATTTCCGTCCGCGTCGAGAGCGAAGCCGGTCTTGTTTATCTTATAGTAGTAGTTGGGGGCGAAAGTCGCGACGGTTTCCTTCGTGATATCGAAACCGAGGGTTGCGGTATCGGTATTCGTCATGGGATAAATCAGCTGAATACCCGTTTCATCCTGCCATTTCTGCATCTTTATGAAATCGTCAACCGAGAACGACCAAGTATAAATACCGATTTTGGTGTACTGATTGAGTCTGATTTTGTACATCGTTTCGGTGTTGCCGTCCTGATTGGTGGTATCGTAAATATCCAGAACTTTGTTGATGATGGTGTCGCCGGTTTCTTTTTCCCACAACTTGTAGGTGAAGTATCTCTGTTCGTTGACGGTTTCGACCTTAGCTCCGTCCGCGAGCCATTCGCTGCCTACCGTGTAAGCGGGAAGGTTCTTGTAGTAAAGGTCGGTATCCGCGAGAGAATAGGGCGATACGACGGGGACGATTATCGAATACAGAATAAGGAATCCGATAATGATCGCAGCCGCAACGGACGATTTATTCTTCTTAAATCTCGTCCACGCGTCTTTCATATAGCTGCGCGGCTTGGTTTTAAGCTTCGTATCGTGCAAAGAAACGCCTTCGGTCGCGAAAGCAAACTTCTCCGCCGGTATATTATTAATGTCAATATTAGTCTTTCTCATTTTCTTGAACCCATCCTTACTCTAGGATCAATGAATCCGTAGCTTATATCGACGACTATACCCGATAACAGACCGATAACGGTGTAGAACATCGAAATGTACATAAAGTAGTTGTAGTCCGTGTTCTGAATCGAGTTGAGGTAAAGTCCGCCGACGCCGGGAATCGAGAAAATATTCTCAATAATCATCGAGCCGCCCATTATTCCGATGAACTGACCGAAAATAGCGGGAAGAATTATGATCATACAGTTTCTCATACCGTGTCTCATAACCGCCTGCGCTTTGGTAAGTCCTTTGGTTCTCGCAAGAAGCATAAAGTCGCTCGTCAGAACCTCCGTAAGCTCCGCTCTCGTGACTCGCGTGAAGCCCGCTACCGTTCCGAAAGACAACGCGATTATCGGCATTATTACCGAAACGAAGCACTTCCAGGAAAGAAGCGGAACGCTCAGATCCATCAGCGGACTCTCGAATATCTTCCACTGATAACAGAAAAGATTCTGCACAAGGAACGCGTATACGAAACTCGGAACCGATATGAAGATCATTACGCCCGTGCTGATAAGGTGGTCGATCCACGTGTTCTTTTTAAGTGCCGCATATATACCTAACAGTATACCGATAGGAATACTGAGTATAATCGAAAGAAGATTGACGTACATCGTGTTCGGAAGCTTTTCGCCTACGACTTCCGTTGCGTCGTAACCTTTGTATGAAACTTCGCTCTCACCCCATCTCCATTCGGTAAATATTTGTTTGAGATACGGTCCGAGCTGCTGAAAAATGGGCAACTTATTACCTTTTTCGTCGGTCCAGCCCATTCTCTGCCTGTTAAGAATGATAAGCGTCTTCTGTTCAGGCGTAGCCGATTCGGATATCGGTCTGAGCGGTAACGCTCTGATCAGCACGAAGCAGATCAGGAAGATAACCGCCGTAACGAATACCATCAATGCCAATCGTTTTAAAAAGTATTTCATAGTTTCTCCGGGTTGACTGAACTACGCAGCCAATTCAAGTAAAATTTCCGGAGATCCCGAACCGAATCGGAATCTCCGGGTAATTTATTTAAGTATAAAACTTAAACAATCGGACTTATTCAGTCGTTAAGCTGCCTTATAAACGTCCTTAAGGTCGCTGTTGTTAGCTTTAACGAATTCATCCCATGCTGCGTCGTCATAATCGTATACAAGGTAAGCGATTCCGCCGTAACCGAGCATCGGATTATAAGTATCGGTGATGAAGTGAGCCTTTGCGGAACGAAGAGCAAGGCTTGCGTCCTGCATCATCGGGATGTAAGAACCGGTTCCGAGGATAGCGAGTTCGCATCTGGAAAGAATGTAAACACGGGTATCCTTTTCAGCCCTGTTTGCGCCGAAGTTGTAGGTGTTACCTTCTTTATCCTTAACGTTGCCGCCCTGAAGAGCGTCGGACCACTGTTTAAGGGTAAGGGTGATTTCGCCGTACTTACCGTCTTCGTAATCGCTGAGGTCGATGGTAAGAGACTGCTGAGATCCGTCATACCAAGCTGCGTCGTAAGCTCTGTTGGGGTTAACGTAAAGGTCAACGAGTCCGAACGGATTCATTCTCGCTCCGGTCCAACCGCAGAGGCAAACGTCTCTGGTACCGTTCTTGATGTAGGTGGACCACTGTCCGCCGACTGCCGAAGAAATCGTGAACTTGATTCTGCCTTCGAGAGCGGTGCCCTTAACTACTTCGTCAACCTTTTCGGTCATGTAGTTAACGATCATCTGCATTCTTGCGGATACGGTAGATGCGGAGTAATCGATAACGATGGTCTGACCTTCCTTGAGGTTGCCGGCAGCAACTTCTTCTTCGTATGCTTTAAGGAGATATTCTTTAGCAAGTTTTGCGTCGTAACCGGTGATGGAAGCAACTGCTTCGTCAAGGGTTTCGTAAAGCTCGCCTTCGCCGTACTTAACGCCGTAGTATTCGCAAAGAACCTTCTTAGCGGCGTCGGTGGATCTGTAGGTTTCACCGGTTGCAGGATCTACAACGTAGGTGTTGCCGAAGATACCGAAAGCAGCGGTCTGTGCGGGGTTGGTAGCAGCGCAGAACTGATCCTTATCGTAGATAAGAGCCATACCCTTCCTGAAGTTGGTGTTGAGGATCATGGACTTATTGGTGGTGTCGTCTTCTCTCTTAAGGATATCCTTGTGTCCGGAAAGAACCATGAAGAAGATAGAATCCGAAGGAGTGAAGTAAGCGTATCTGGAGTATCTGTACTCGTCGAAGTCGTCTGTCTGGAGACCGTAAGCCATAAGCTGTCCCTTGAGGAACATAAGCTTTGCGGTTTCGGATTCTTTAACGACTCTGGTGGTGATCTTGGAGGTCTGGTACATACCCTTGTAGGCGTCTACGCTGTAACCGTACCACTTATCGTTTCTTTCGTATTCCATATAAGCGTCTCTGGTGTACTTTGTGAGCTTATAAGGACCGTAAGACATAGTGGTTTCAACACTGGTGTTATAGGTGCTGGAGTAAACCTTGTTGTCGCCTTCGAACTTACCGTATTTCTCGTAATATTCGGGGTAAACAAGGAAGTTACCGGAAAGGTTATAAAGAAGATAGAAAGCGTCTTCGCATTCCGCGTAAGTGTCGCCGGTCTTACCGCCGAGGGACTTGGAAAGAATGAAGGTGATGGAATAATCGCCGTTCTTGATAACGCCTACGTCCTCGAAGGTAGCGTGCGGGTGAGCGTAATACCAATAAACCCATTCCTGCCAAGCAATTTCGCTGCTGTCGCCGAAGTTCTGGGAAAGAGCAAGGAGCTCGCCGATGATTTCTTCGGTAACCTTAACTTCGCCCTGTTCTGCGTATTTAGCGTAGAAGTCATAGGTTTCACCGTTATAAGTAATGGTGAAGTAGTCAGCGTATCCGCCTTCATAGAAGTTCTTCATGCTGTCACCGAGGAAGAATCCGGCATAAGCAACGTCAAGGTACATATCGGTGTTTTCGGGAGTCATTTCCTTCTTGTTTTCAGCGTAATAGACGCACTGCTGTTCGGTTCTGTCCGACCAGAAGTATTCGTAACCGCCCTTAATGGAGAAGTCGGAAGTATCGCCCATCCAGTCAGCGGCTCTGTAGTTGATTCTCTGAGGATCGAAGAGAGCCTTGATGGAATAGAGATAGGTTTCAGCGTCGATCTTTACGCCGTTTTCCCAGCAAGCGTTGGGATTAAGCTCGATCTTCCAGGCACGATACTGATCGTTCTCGGTGATGCCCCACTTTTCGCCGACGTACTCGCTGGTAACGTCAACGGGATAAGAAGCAGCCATAGCGGGAACTATTTCGTAACTGGTGTAAGTATCGTCAGCGAAAACTACGTCATAGAAACCGGTGGAGATAAAGCTGATAGGATAGCTGTCATCGTTGGACTCGTAAATGTGGTTGTTCCAGTTGGAAGCCATCGTCGATACGCTGTCGGTGTAAGTATAAGACTTATCCGTCGGCGGCTGCGGGTCGGGACCGGGACCGGGATCGGGACCAGGACCGGGACCGGGGGGTGTCGGACCGGGATCGGGAGTGTTCGGACATCCTGCCAACACGAAAACCAACGCAAGGCAAAGCACGAGTAACAACACGAGCTTTAATGTGTTTTTCTGCATAAGAGTTCCTCCTGTTTTTGGCTTGTAGCCATAATTTTTATAATATTGAAGAGCGTACTCTCCTAATATCCTTATAGGGAACCGCCGTCGATTCCGTCATCGCTATATTGCTTTAGACAGTTATCAACGGATTTCGCAAATCATACTCCGCGGACTCGCTCAGGCTTAAAAAAAGCCTCTCCGCCGCGAAAAAACCGTACTCCGGCGCCCTCGGACGGGGCATCTCCTTTTTGGTTTTTTATCATTTTAGCATACTTCAGCCCATATGTCAAGAAAATATTACTTTTTCTTTCGTCTTTTTTTTGAACGCAGAATTAACCCTCAGTAAACCTTGCGTTAACTCGGATATCTTTATTTTTTCGGAAAAACTCCATATTATCCGAATATTTTTCAGCGAAAATCCGAATTTTCCCTTCTTTTTTGGATATCTATTGGAGAGTCGCTTTTGCGCCCGATTATTGCGGACGAAGGGATTTTTTATATTCTTTACGGTTTCGGGACAGGCGTTTCCGAAAAAAACGTTTTAAATAAGCCGTTTTTCAAATTTTCTCCGAGCCTATGCCCCTTTTTCCGAAAAAATCGGCTTCCCGAACCTCCGGACGTTTTTTATTTGGAATTTTTATTCATTTTATGTATTTTTATTTAAAATCAAATTCCCGAAGTCCGACCGTTTCACGGGAAGAAACAAAAAGAAAATCCGATATGCAGTTGCTTATTTTTAGGCTTATCACCGATTAAAGCGCGGATTATGCGTTAATCGGGCAGAAAAGTAGTTTGTTACTTTAATAATCGAGGTTCGCGGAAGCTTCTCCGCTTTTTTTCCGCCCGCAAGTCCGAGGCTTCGACTCGCCGCGGAGGCCGGATTCCCCTAAACGAAAAACCTCTCGGCGCTCTTTAGCTTTTTGCCGTTTATAAATATGTATAAAGGCGCAATCGTGTGATTTTGCTTTAAAATCGCCTCGTTTTCGCACTTGTCCACAGGTTTTCCACCGTAATTTCGGGTTTTATCAACAGGTTATCCACAAAAGTTATCCACTTATCCACATTTTTCTGCATAAAAACAAGCCCCGCGAATCGTATATTCACGGGGTCCGAAAAACATTCGCAAAAAAGTCGCCGGCGGCTTTCCTGTTTTTGAAAGTTATGATTCTGACTCTTTCCGAGTGCTTGTTTATAAGGCTTTCGATTCTTTTCCGAGGTTTGCCTCTGAAGGTCAGCACCCATTTTATGAAACTCCAGTCGAATTTCTCGTAGCAGCCTTCGCCCATATCGGGACGAACCTTGCCTTTGTTTCGGAAAACTCTTTTCAATACGCCCGAAAGACAGGTCAAGGTCCCGTAATCCAGCCATATAAGCGTATCCGCGCGTTCAAGTCTTATTTCCATAGTCGCGGAATAGTTCCCGTCGATAATCCATCTGTCCTCCGACGCAAGCTCCGTAACCTTATCCGTCCATTCCTTTTCGGGCGTTTCCTGCCAGTCCCGCCAGAAATACCTGTCCAGATGATAGACGGGCAGTCCCGTGAGTTCTCCGAGCTTCGCGGCGAAGGTGCTTTTCCCGGCTCCTCCGCAGCCCACGATCATAATGCGGTTCCCGAGAGCCTCTTTAGTCAAATCAGCGTTCTTCTCTTTCCCGAGCAATTCTGACTATCCCCCTGAGTCTGTGATTGACGCCGCTTTTGCTGACGCCGTTATGTTTTTCCGTAAGCTCCTCGAGCGTAGCCTCCGGATAAGCCTTCCTTAAAATCGCCGTTTCCTTCATCTGCGGAGAAAGCGAGTCGAGACCGTCGGTCTTTTCTATGTATTCTATCGCCCGAAGCTGATTCTGCGCGGCTGCCACGGCTTTGTCTATGTTTGCCGAAATACAGTTGCCCGCGCGGTTCGCGTCCGCCCGGATACTTCTCGCCGCGATGGAATTCTGAATGGTCATAACTCCTCCGCCCGCTCCGAAAAACGCGAGAAGATCGCTTATGGTTTCTCCGTCTTTGAAGTAGACGAGCTGTTTCTCTTTTCTGTATCCGAGACCGGCGTCGAATCCGAATTCCGAAAAAAGATGGACCGTATCGAGAGCCGTATCGAAGTTGAAAAGAGCGAGTTCGAGGTGATAGCCTCCCTTGACGTCCTCGGTGAGGTCGGAGGCTATGGGGATCTTTACCGTTCCGCAGCCGAGAAACAGCCCCGTGAGATAGCTTTTCGCGCAGCACTCCCTGTCCGTGAAAAGGTCGCTTATTCCGTCCACGAGTTCGAGGGACTTTCCCGCCGAAATAATCCCGCATTCCCTGAGCATTCTCGCGGAGTCGCGGACTTCCGTTCCGAAAACCTTGGTTTTCGCGTCAGACGTGACCGCATAGCCGCATTCCGGATAATCTTCGGTTATAAGTTTTTCGATAAAACCGACGAGTTTTTCGTTCTTGCTGTAAAAGGTAAGCGAAAATCCCGACGCGCCGAAGCCTATCGTGCCTGCCGAGCGGATAAGCGACGAAAGATAAGCTTTTCTGCAACAAGGCTCGGGTTTTCCGATTCCTCTGAGTATTTCCGCCTTTACGGTCTGAGTAAAAGTCATATCGGTCCTCCGTTGTCCGCGTCCGTTCGTCGTCAGATTCTGCCCGCCGCGAGAACCTTGCCCTTATTGACGACCTTGCCTTTATGCTGTCGCGTTTCTATGGATATATTCTCGGTATTGAGGATATATTCGCCCGCGTCGGTTTTCACGAGAATGTCGTAAGGCTCTCTTACGTAGGACGCGAAAACCAGTTCCGAGCCGTTTATTCCGAATTCGATAGCCTTGACTCCCTTTCTTCTGCGGGCGGAAGGCTCGAAGTCGAATACGAACACTCTCTTTACGCTGCCCTTGTCGGTCATAAGGACGATTTCTCCCTCGTCGCTGACCGCCTCCGCCGAAACGACCGAATCCCCTTCCTCGAGAGTCATTCCCTGTACGCCCGAAGAAACTCTGCCCTGAACGGGAATGGCGGAAATCATAACGTTGAGTCCCATTCCGAGGCGACTTATCATCATAAGTCCTCCGTCGTTCGCCGCGGAAACCGAAACGACCTTATCCTCGCCGCGAAGATTTATAACGGGGAAGAACTCCGACTTTCCGGAAACGCATTCCCTGAATTCGGTGCGTTTGAGATTTCCGTCCGCGGTCGCCCATACGAGCGTGGTTTCGGGTATATCCTTGTAGGAGAAGAGCGAAACGACTTTTTCGCCGTCGCCCATAGATTTCACGTAATCCCTTATATCCGAGCCTTTGGAGGATTGTTTCGAAAGGGGGATTTCCGAGAGCGGGAGCCTGAAGCAGTTTCCTTCGTCGGTAAATCCGAGAAGCGTATCGAGAGTTTTCGCTTTGACCGACGCGACGGAAAGGGTTTTTCCCGATTCGCCCGCGCGGGAAGAAAGGACTTTCTTTATTCTTCCGTCCTCCGAAACCGTAACCGAAAAGTCCTCTATGACTATATCTGCTTCGGTGAGGATTTTACATTCGTCGGGAGAGGAAACGACCGTGCTTCTTCTCGGGACTCGGTATTTCTTTTTTATTGCCGCAAGCTCGCTCTTTATAACCTCGTCGAGTTTTCGTCCGTCGCCCAGAATTCCCGAGAGCGATTCTATAAGCTCTCTCAGTTCTTTCAGTTCGTCGAGAAGCCTGCTCGTTTCGAGCTTGGTTATTCTCGAAAGTCTGAGGTCGAGTATAGCCTGCGCCTGAATATCCGAAAGAGAGAATCTTTCGATAAGCTTCCGTTTTGCGGCGGGAGTATTTTCGGCTTTCTTTATTATGTCTATAACTTCGTCGATATTTCCGACCGCTATAACCAGTCCGTTGACTATATGTTCTCTGTCGCGGGCGTTTCCGAGGCGGAATTCCGTCCTTCCCGTAACTACCTTTCTCTGATATTCCACGTAATACGCGACGGCGTCCCTCAGGGAAAGCAGAACGGGCTTGTTTCCGGCGATAGCCACCATATTGACCGCGCAGGCGACTTCGAGCGAGGTCTTTTTATAAAGAAGCTCCGCAATTGCTTTTTCGTCGGCGTCCTTTCTGAGCTTTATGACCGCTCTTACTCCGTCCTTGTCCGATTCGTCTACTATATCGACTATTTCCTGAATATTATTGCTCTCTTTGAGTTTAGCGACCTCCGCGAGCCATTGCGAGCGAACGACCTGATAGGGCAGTTCCGTAACCACGAGAAGTTTTCTGTCCGAAGAATCGGTTTCGACCGAGAGCTTTCCGCGAAGAACGAGTTTTCCGTTTCCGGTTTCGTAGATCTCCCTGAGATTCGGAGCTATGACGTATCCGCCCGTCGGAAAATCCGGACCTTTCACGTATCTGAGAAGTCCGTCCGAGGTTATGTCCCCGTCGTCTATGTAAGCCGCGCAGGCGTCTATGACTTCGGCGAAATTATGCGGCGGAATATTCGTGGAAAGCCCTACCGCGATTCCGTTCGCGCCGTTTACGAGGAGATTTGGGAATCTTCCCGGGAGCATATCCGGCTCTTTACGGCTGTCGTCGTAGTTGCGGCTCCAGGAAACCGTACCTTCGTCTATATCCGCAAGAAGCTCCGTAGCGAGGGGAGAAAGCCTTGCTTCGGTATAACGCATAGCAGCCGCGCCGTCGCCGTCGTTGCTTCCGAAGTTGCCCTGACCGTCCACGAGGGGCATACAGAGGTTGAAATCCTGAGCCATTCTGACGAGCGCCTGATAAATGGAGCTGTCGCCGTGCGGATGATACTTACCCATACAGTCGCCGACGATTCTCGCGCTTTTGAGCGTAGGCTTGTCGGGAGTAACTCCGAGTTCGTGCATAGTATAGAGAATCCTTCTCTGAACCGGTTTGAGTCCGTCCTCGACTCTCGGCAGAGCGCGCTCCATAATAACGTGCTCGGCGTAAGGCAGCATCGAATCGTGCATTACCTTCTCTATGTCCTTGAATATAAGATTCGTTCCGCTGCGAACGGCGGTCTTTTCCGCGATTTTCGTCCTTCCCATTTCTTCCTCCTGCGCCGCGAAATCCCGCTAACCGAGATACTTGTCGACGGTTTCGTCGCCGCCCTTGTTGAAGTCGGCGTGTTCCATTATATAAGCCTGTCTGACCTTGGAATTGTTGCCCATAAGAATGTCCGTTATTCTGTCGGCAGCCGCCGCATCCTCCATCGTAACTCTCATAAGCGACCTCGATTTAGGATTGAGCGTGGTTTCCCAGAGCTGTTCGGGATTCATTTCGCCGAGACCTTTGTAACGCTGAAGAGAAGCGTTCTTTCCCGACTTTTCCATAACCTCTTTAAGCTCGGCGTCGTCGTAGCAATAAGCCGTGAAATCCTTCTTGTAAACCCTGTAAAGCGGCGGCATTCCTATGTAAATATGTCCCTCCTCGATAAGCTCTCTCATATACCTAAGGAAAAACGCCAGTAAAATCGCTCTTATGTGCGCTCCGTCCTGATCCGCGTCGCTTAAAATGACTATCTTGTCGTACTTGAGCTTCCTGATATCGAATTTATTCCCGAGATTGGTTCCTATCGCCGAAATAATACTCCTCATCTCGTCGTTGTCGAGAATGGAATTGAGCTGTCTTTTCTCGGTATTGAGGGGTTTTCCCTTGAGCGGAAGAATCGCCTGAAATCTTCTGTCCCTGGCTTGTTTCGCGCTTCCTCCCGCGGAATCTCCCTCGACTATATAGAGTTCGTTTACCGAAACGTCCCTTCCGGTGCAACCGCTGAGCTTTCCGACGAGATTGAGTTGTCCGTCGAGGGTGTTGTTGAGCTTGGCAAGCTCTTTTTCCTTGCTTATCTTAACTCTGAGCTTCTGCGCTTCGAGCGCTCTTTTTACGATGATCTCGCCGTTCTTTTTGCCTTCCTTCGTCTGAAGATAATCTCCGAGAGCCGAAACTACCACGCCCTCCATCATACTCTTGACTTCGGCGTTTCCGAGTTTTCCTTTGGTCTGTCCCTCGAACTGAACCTCCTCGAGCTTTATGGAAACGACGGCGGTCATTCCCTCTCTGTAATCGTCGCCCTGCGGAGTATCGTCCTTTTCCTTTACGAGCTTATTCGCCCTCGCGAAGTCGTTGAGGACCTTGGTCAGTCCCGACTTGAAGCCCGTTTCGTGCGAACCTCCGTTTATCGTCGGGATATTGTTGACGTAGGAAACTATCCTGTCGCCGAAGGTGTTGGCGAAATCGAAAGCCACCTCCGCCCATAACTTATTCCCGTCGCCCGACCGTCCGCTTATGAATACCGGCGAGCGCAGAAGGGTTTCGTCGCCCGTGAGGAAGTTGAGGAAGTCGGGAAGACCTTTTTTCGAGAGGAATTCGTCCTTCCGTCCGATTCTTTCGTCGGTATAAACGAACCTGACTCCCTTATTGAGGAAAGAAAGCTCTCTGAGCCTTTCTTCGACGGTGTCCGCGTCGAATTCCGCATCTCCGAAGACCTCCGCGTCGGGCATAAACGTAACCGTAGTACCCGTCCTTTCTCCCTTTACCGTTTCGACCGTCGGTTCTCCGTCGGGCTCTCCCGCAAGAAGCTTTCCTCTCCGCCTTACCGTGCGGAATCTGAAGGTATACTTCTTTCCGTCCTTGTATATCTCCGCCGTAAGCCACTTGCTGAGCGCGTTGGTAACGCTCGCGCCCACTCCGTGAAGTCCGCCCGTCGTGCCGTAAACCTTATTCTCGAACTTTCCGCCCGCGTGAAGCCTGGTAAACACCAGTTCCACGCCCGAAACCTTATACTGCGCGGAAATATCGACGGGAATTCCCCTTCCTCTGTCCGAAACGGTCGCGCTTCCGTCCGCGTGAATCGTAACTTCTATAAGATCGCCGAATCCGTTCGCCGCTTCGTCCACGGAGTTGTCTATAATCTCCCATAAGATATGGTGAAGCCCCGTCTTGTCGGTATTTCCTATATACATACCCGGACGCACTCTTACGGCTTCCAGTCCCTCGAGGACCTTTATCGCCGAAACGTCGTAATCCGTTCCCGTCTTTTCCGCGGGCTTTTCTGCGGCGGTTTTACGGCCGCGTTTCGCGGGCTTTTCGGTTTCGGCCGCGTTTATATCGAATCCGATTTGTCCTTCGTCCGTTTTTTTCGTGGATTTCATAGCGTTTTCTCTCCGTATCGAATAAAAGCCGCCGCTCCCTGCGACGGCGCGTATGCAATTTTCGGTTCCGCCCGTATTTCACGGTGCGGAAATCTATCCTCCCGCTTAACCGCAAACGCCCTTGCGGCTTTATTCCGCAAAGGCTTGGCTGTTTTTGCTTAAAGGTCTCTTTCCGCGATAAACACGAGGTGGTCGGCTGCTCTTTCGAGGTTGTTTATCGTATTCATATAGATTCCGCCGCTGTCGGGATTACATTCTCCGCGGTTCATTCTTTCTATATGGTTTTCGAGGTTGTTCGTCCTGTAAGAGTCTACCTCGTCCTCTATTTCGTAGATGGAGGCTCTGTTCTCGGACGATCTTCTCGCAATATCTCCGATTACGAGTTCGAACATATCGTCTATATCCTGATACATTCCCCTGACTTCGCTCTGAATCGCCTCCGAGAAGCAAAGATTCCTGTCCCTCGCGTTGACGGTATATCTCATAATATTCGTCGCGAGGTCGGCTATTCTTTCGAAGTCGCTTATAACGTGATGGAGATTGGACGCCGCGAGTTTATCTCTTGCCGAAAGGTCCACGGCGTTGACCTTGACGAGGAATTTATTGATTTCTCCGACGATGAAGCTTATTTCCTCCATAGCTTCCCTGACGCTGCCGTCCTTGGACGCATCCGCGTCGAGGAAGGCTTCCACGCTCGTTCTGAGGATTCTTCTCGAAAGCTCCGCGAGCCTTTTGGTTTCCTTGAGAAGCTGGTCTATGGCTATGGAAGGAGTTTTAAGGATTCTGTCCTCGATGAAAGCGAGTTTATACTTGGCTTTTTCGGGTCTGGACCTGACGAGCTTTTCCGCGATTTTGACGAGAACCTTGGAAAACGGGAGCAAAATCAGCGTGGAAATAAGGTTGAACACGACGTGGAACACCGCAATTGCGAGTCCGTGGTTTCCGCCGAGGATTCTGCAGAGGAATCCGTCGTAGAAGTCCGTCCACAGCACCATAACTATGAAGAAGAATACCGAGCCGAGGATATTGAACATCAGGTGGATAAGAGAGGCTCTCTTACCGTTGGTCGCTCCGCCGATACTCGCGATGACCGCGGTGACGCACGTTCCGATGTTGGTTCCGAGTACGACGTAAAGCATCGCGTTTCCGCCCCCGCCGATAATGAGTCCGTTGCTCGCCATAGTTATGAGGATACCCGCAACCGCGGCGGAACTCTGGATTATACCCGTAAACACCGCTCCTATCATAAGAAGAAGGAAGGGATTGGTAACGGCTATGAGCGCGTTTTTGAATTCCGGAAGCTCGGCCATAAATTCCATCGACATCGACATACATTTAAGTCCGACGAAAACCGCTCCGAATCCGGCGAGGAAGTTTCCCCAGGTCTTTATGCGGTCGTTTCTTCCGACCATATTCATAATCACGCCGATGAAGCTTAAAAGCATCAGCAGATCCGTGGGCGACGGAAAATCCGAGCCTGCCGAGAGCGTCGGAAGAGCGGCTATAAGACCGGTGACGGTCGTACCGATGTTCGCGCCCATAATGATATTCGTCGCCTGAGTCAGCGTCATTATGCCCGCGTTTACCATACCCACGACCATAACCGTAGTCGCCGACGAGCTCTGAATAATCGCGGTGACTCCCGCGCCTATGCCCACGCCCGAAAGCTTGTTTCCCGAAAGCTTGTCGAGAAGCTTCCTGAGCTTGTCGCTGGCGATTTTTTCCATACTTTCGCTGGTCATATGTATCGCGAGCATAAAGATGCCCACGCCTGCGAACAGGAAAACTATGTTTGATACGAGATCCATATTACTTCACTTTCTCCCCGTGTAAGCGGACGATTCCCGTCCTGAGAATATCTATATAAAACCGCCCGTCCTCGGGAAGAATTCCTTCCGCCCTCGGCAAAGCGGAATAATCCTACATCAGAACCGTATTGTTTATGCAGAGCGAAAACTGCGTTCCGAGATAATGAGCCGCCGACTGACACATATACATACGGTTAAGGAATATCTTGAAATACTCTATGACCGAGCATATCTCCGTGTCTATGGTGAGCTTGAGCACTATCTTCTTGTTTTCGACGTAAAGTCCGCTCTCGGTAACCGCGTAATTGACTCTGTCGTGAATATCGTCGTTGATGAAAAGGCTTCTGACGCGCGCTCTGTGGACGTCCGCCTTATCGGCGAGAATAAGAGCCGCCGAGATATTGCTGACGACCTTGCCCGTGCCTTCGTCGTGATTGCCTATGGCTGCGGCGATACGGGCGTATTCTTCGGAAGCCATACCCATTCTTCTTAAAATATCTATGGCGAGAATCGCTCCCGTCTGAGCGTGGTCGTATCTGTTGACCATGTTCCCTATATCGTGCATATAACCCGCTATTCTCGCAAGCTCGGCTTCTCTTTCCGAGCCGCCGAATTCCTCCACTATGCTTCCCGCGAGAGTAGCGCATTTCATAGCGTGTCCGAAGCCGTGCTCGGTATATCCGAGTTCGCCGAGAACTTCGTTGCCCGCCTTTATAAAACTATTGATTTCCGGACTGTTTTTAACGTCCTCGAACCTGATCAAAATTCATTCCTCCTTGATAACGGCAGCCTCGTTTTATTATACTCCGTATTACGGTTTATTTACGCGCGCTACTATTACATTTTACATTTTAACAAAAAAAGGGGCGGTTGTCAACGTCAACCGCCCCGATTTCGTATCTTTTAAAAGAATTC
Organism: uncultured Eubacteriales bacterium; assembly: GCA_900544545.1. GTDB lineage: Bacteria > Bacillota > Clostridia > Christensenellales > CAG-314 > UMGS692. The sequence goes on along the minus strand of UQVY01000003.1, from coordinate 54,478 downwards.
CGCCCGTCTGTTTTCGCTATTACGCACGGCGGCGAAAGCTCTTTTATTTCCTGACCGTCATTCTGACGAGAATCGCGTCCTCGTCCCTGGCTTTGGTCATAACGTTGACGGCGCTTCCCTCGAAGTCTTTTCCGAGCATATCGAAGAAGTTTGCCGAGATGCTGAAATCGCCCCTGATTCTTCCGACGAGTTTTCCGTCCTTATAGAGAAGAGCCATCTGCACGGGAGTGGAGAAGTCGCCCGTGGGCGTGAAATCTCCGCCCGAAGCCATACACGGAATGATAACGGGACGACCGCCCGCGATTTCGTCGAAGGTTCTTCCGTCCTTTGCGACGATGAGAGAGCCTCTCATCGAGCAGGAAGGTACGGTATCGTAACCCGAAGCTCCGCTTCCCGAAAGAGGAAGGTCATAAAGTGCGGAAACTCTCTTGCTTGCGGCTACTCCGCAGAATATGCCGTCCTTTATATAGTAGAACCTGTCGCCCGGGATAACCGTGCCTTCCGCATCGAAGAACGGCTCCGATTCGGGATTCTTCGCGTAATCGGAATACATCGTTACTTTTTCGCCGAAAAGCTTTTCTCCGAGTTTCCCGGAAAGCAGCGACGCGCCCTTTGCGTACTTTTCGCCCTCGAAGTTTTGGTAAACGAATCCGCCGATAAGCTCCCCCGGATTCATAGCCACGACATACTCGCCCTCTTGGATTTCGGCTTCCCTGTAATACGCTTCGTAAAGATTCTTTATGTCCGCGACGACCTTATCCTCGTCGTAATCGGTAAGGCTCACGAAATAGCTTGCGTCGAAGACGTTCGCGCTGCCCTTGTCCTTGATGACGAGTCCGACTACGATAAAGGCTCCGCGGTGGGAGAGCTTCGTACAGTCGTCGTTTTCGTAAGCGGTCGAAAGCCTGTAAATCTTCACGCTCTGGCTGTAAATAAAGTTCGGCGTTTCCTTTTCGAGACGGGAAAGAAGCTTTTCGGTGAGTCTGATTATGTCCGCGTCACTTACGTTAAGCACGGGACCGGATTCGCTTCTTACGAGCTTTTCGCCCGCAACGCACGGGTAGACAATCCTGTTGTCGAGCATTTTCGCGGCTTTATTTTCGAGTTCCTTTTCGTCGCATTCTCCGATTGCTCCCGCGACGCCTATGTATCCGTCCTTATAGACTCTGACCGTCGTGGTCTCCTCCTGTTTCTTTCTGTAAGAGCTGACCTTTCCGCCCATAATTCCTACGGTAATGCTTTCGGTGCTTCTCCTGATTTTCTCTTTCATTGTTCTGACCTCCTACTTTACGCTCATTCTGGAAACGGAAACGTACGGTCCTCCGAGTCCTACGGGAAGCGGGCTCTGCTCCATCTTGCCGCAGCCGCCGGTAACGTCGATTTCGATTTCGGTATTTTTGCTGAGTCCGTCGATGAGTCCGAGGGTTTCGAAGACGTTTCCGGAGATGACCGAGATTCTTACGGGGCGGGTGATTTTACCGTCCTTGATTTCGTAAGCCTTGTTGGGCGCGATAGTAAACGTACTCATACCCGAGCCGTGCTTGTAATCCTTGATGAAGTATCCGAATTTGACCTTGCTCACGAGTTCCTCGAAGGTGCTGTCGCCTCCTTCTATATAGGTCGTGGTCATTCTTACGATGGGTTCGAAGGTGCAGTCCAAAGCCCTCGAGTTACCGGTAAGTTCCTCGCCGAGAATGTCCGCCGTTACCGCCGAATGCAGACGTCCCTTGAGAACGCCCTTTTCGATGAGGTAGGTCTTTTTCGCGGCTGTTCCGTCGTCGTCGAAGGGAACGTAGCCCGAGCCTTCCTCGAGCCCCGAATCCACTATCGAAAGTATGGGCGAAGCGATCTGTTTTCCGATGGTCCATTCCTTCTTCATCGTTTCGTCGCCCACCATAAAGTCCGCTTCGCTCTTGTGTCCGAAGCTCTCGTGCGCGAAAACTCCCGCAACCTTCGGCGAGAGAATGACGGGGAAATCTCCCTTTTCGCAGGGAACGCTGTTGAGGAGGAAGTTCTCCGACTCCGCGTATTCCTTTCTGATTTTCTCCGCGGGGTCCTTGATCCCCGCGAAATCCGACGCGGAGGAAACCATATACGCCGACTCTCTTCTGTCGCCGTCGGCGAGCTGCATAAGAACGACGATTCCGGCTACCTGAAAATCGTGGCGGAGTTCCGCTCCCTTGGAGGAACAGAAACAGAAGTCGTAGTTCTTGTCCATATACATAACGTTGCTCATAACGGTGTATTTTCCTTCCGCCGCCACATCGAGATAACGTTCCGTAAACGCTCTCTTTTCTTCGACGGAAACGTTCCTTACGCTGTTTTCGCCGTTGAATTTTCTGACGTCGGCTTTATTGACCTCGAATTTTCTGACTACGGGATTTTCGTCGATATCCGGAGCGGGTTCGGCGAGGTCGTAGAGCGCGTCCAGCTCCTTCTGGATATGGTCGATATCCGTAACGGACGAGTAATACCACATCTTTCCGTTATAAACTCTTATGAACGCTCTTTTTTCCGTTCTCTCGAGAACCTGCCGGACTTTCTTGTCCTGAAAGGCAAGGGTCGTATCGAAACGGTTCTCGATTCTTACGTCCGAATAGTATCCTTTTCTGAAGTTATACATAATTCTTCTCTCTTACGGTGCCGTTGGGATTCGGCGGAAAGCCGTCGGCAGCCGTTTGCTTACGATAATAAAGACGGAAGCTTTTCGTCTTCCGTCCTGATTATAGCATATTTTTTTTCATAAATCAATAACCTGCCGGTATTTCCCTTCCTCATAACGCCGAAAACCCTCGTTTTCTCCCGAAAATCCTCCGCCGTCCGATATTCAGCAGCCCGATATTCCGACTCAGACCGATGCTCCTCTTTTTCTCTCGGAAATCCTCGGTCGGACTGTCCGTCAGTTGGACACGTCCACGTAGACCTCCGTTTTCATTTTTTCGAGCCAGTCGCTTCTCGTCGCCGTGAATTCCGTCCATTCCGAGCCGAGCTTCTTGTAAAACGTCTGCCACAGGCCCGTCGCGTCGCAGTCGTATTTCCTGAGGAGCGCGTAAAATCCTTCGACGTCGGCTTTGACTTTGTTCTGAACCTCTATCTTGTTGAGCTGCGAGATTTCCCCGTAGGATTTTGCAGTAAAGAAGGAAACGTTCCCGTCGGTATCCGTCCTGAGCCTTTTGACCTTGAGTCTTACAGAAACCTCGAGAACCGCTCTGTCATTCTCCGTGCGGCAGCCGAAGGAGAGCTTTTTCTCGGTTATACCGACGGCGGCTTTTTTGGTGAAGGCGGGATTCGAGAGCGGATCGTTTATGACGTAGGTCCTGAAGCTCTCGCTTTCCGTCATAAAAACGAGATTTTCGGTGAATTCCTTATCCGCCTCGAAAAGAAACCTCCCTCCCCCGAAAAGCATAGTCTTTCTTATCTCGAAACGGCCGACGGGTTTTCCGTTGGTCTGCGGCTGACCTGAAGCCGACTGCGGCTCCCGAACGAATTCCGCGAGCGGAAGATAGCTGCTCTGTTTTTCGGAAAGCTGCATTTTCGTGAAATCCACTACGTTCACGTAAGGAATCCCGAGCTTTTTCCCGTCGTGCTGAACGGTGTTTTCGAGAACCAGTCCGACGTATCCTCCGAGAGGGAGCTTGACGCTGAGAAGGTCGGCGGCTTTTCCGCGGCAGGCGATTACGCTCGTCCCGTCCCTGAAAGCGTCCGAGAGCGAGAAGTAAGAAAGTACCTGCGCGACGTTTGCCTTTCTGCAATAGTCCTCCCCTATTACGATAACGCTGCTCTGCCCGAGAGAAACGAGTTTCCCCGCCTTTTCGCTTGCGTCCTGAAGGGCGGTGGAAAGCGTGGGGCCGCTTCCTTTTATTACGTTTCCGCCGTCGCTTCCGCCCGCCGAATCTCCCTGAGCCTTCATCGAAGCCTGCGCGACCTCGTAAGACACGTCGAAGCCCTCTCCCGATTCGGGGAGGTCTATTCCTACGCTTAAAACTATGACCTTTTCGGTCAGCGGAGAGCTGTCGTAAAATCCCGCGAATATAAGAAACGCGAGAGCGACTGCGAATATTATTCCGAGTTTTTTATAAATATCCATATTCCCTTATCCTTCCGTAATTTCCCCTTTCTCTTCCGGCTGCGATTCCGAAGCTATTTCTCTTTCCTTTTCCGAAGCAATTCCAAAGCTTCTCTTTTCCCGACGAATTCAAAGCTTGTTTCCTTTCCTTCCTCCCCGATGTAATCCGAGGCTTGTTTCCTTTTCGGAGCTATTCCTCTTTTACCGAGCCGAAAGGTTTCTTTTTCCCAGCGCGCAAGGCGAGGACGAGCTGATATATCCCGAACAGAACGAGAAGTACGCCGAAACACTTCCTGAGAGCCGACGGCGGAGTGCTTTGAGCGAAAACCGCTCCGATTGCCGAACCGATAAGCGCGAAAAGCACCGTCCAGCCCGTTCCGGAGGTTTTCAGAAGTCCGTTTTTTGCGTGAATGACGAGGGACGCCGCGCACATCGGCAGGAAGCTTATGAGATTGGCGGCCTGAGCCGCGTGCTGCGGGATTCCGAGTCTTAAAAGCAGCGGAATAAGAAAAGTGCCTCCGCCCATACCCATTCCGCCGGCTATTCCCGACAGAAATCCGAAAACCGCCACGAGAAATCCGTTCATTTTTTCACCTCTTCGATATAATCCTTAATATAATCCTTAATATAACCCTTTATTTTGATATAATCCTTCGTAACCGTAATCCTTATTTATATATGCGCGGTCTATATGCGCGGTTTATATATCTGCTCATATAATCACTCGTATAATCCTCGCTCGCACAAATCTCCGCTTTATCGGTTTACATACAATCTCCTTTTAATCGGCTCAGAGCATACTTATCCCCGCGAAAACGAGTATCCCCGCGAAAATCAGCTCTACCGTCGGCGTTTTCAGTTTCCCGAGGAGTTTTGCTCCGACGATTCCTCCCGCCGTAACTCCGAGCGACGCGAGAATAGTGAGGTCAAGGTCGGTTTTCCCTCCGATAATATAAACGAGCGCGGAGAGCGCGGTTATCGGAAGAATCACGAAAAGCGCGGTCGCGTGAGCCTCCTTGGGTTTGAGCTTAAGGAGCCACAAAAGAGCCGCCACACATACGACTCCCCCGCCTCCTCCGAGAAATCCGTTTATAAGTCCCGCGGCGAGTCCCATAATTATAAGGGCCGTTTTTCTGAATCCGTCCGACATAAGAGCCTCCGATTTAGTCCGATAAAGTAAAAGAGAAAAAATATCCGTCCTTGGTTTTTTAGGCTTATAAAAAGCCTTTTCTCTGCGGATTACGCCTCTTTTCCCGTTTAGTTTAAGCAGACGGACGGTTTTTATTGCAAATTCGGCGAAGAAAATAGCTAAAATTATTTGATTTTTTACGGATTATGTTATAAAATAGATAAGTAAGTTTATACGGAAACGGCTCAGGCTCTTCTGAGCCGCTCGTTTCCTTTACGAAGCGCGCGGTTTTTTCCGCGCAAACACATCATTCTATTACAGGTGGTTAAGATGAGTAAAAACAAGAAAACCAGCGCAGCCGCTGCGGCTGCCCAGACAAAAGACCCGATGTTCGGAAAGAAGATACTCCTCACCGTAATCGTATTCATCGTTGCGGCAGCGGTCATCGCCGGCACACTGGTCTACGTTAATTACAAAGAACCCGAATTGTCGGAAGTCACCAACACTACGACGAGTCCCGACACAAGTTCCGCTACCATCAAGAACGGCGGTTTCGATTTCGTTCTCGACGCCAACAAGACGGGCGTTCCTTACGCCGCGCAGGCGTGGGCTCTCTCCCGCAGGAACAACTCGGTAACGGTCGCGGGCATCGTTCCCACCGACGAAGCAGAATGGCTCGAAGTTTCGAAGCAGCTCGGCGCGCTCGGCGTCGCCGTATCCAATCCCGGTACGCCCGAAGCCTCCGAAAAGGAAAAGAACGACGACAAGGATACCAAATCTGTCTATATGATTCATAACAGAGCGGCTTCCTACGCAAACATAAAGAACAACACGAGCTTCTCCGTTTCCTCCAACTCCTACAGTAAGATTACCGTCTGGATAAAGACCGTAGGCGTTCACGAAACGGCAAGCGAAGTTTATCTCCGCATTAAATCCTCCTCCTCCCAGAGCAGCGATTTCCCCATCTCCGTTTCCGCGATCAACACTAACGGCGAATGGCAGAAATATACGTTCTATATCGAAGGACAGGCTTCCAAGGCTCAGTCGCTCTGGGTTGAAGTAGGTCTCGGCGAAAACAATACCGAAGGCTACGACAACGCCACGGGTACCGTTTTCATCGACGATGTCGTCCTTTCCTCCACTTCCAAGGGCGAATACAAGTCCTATGTGAATAATGAAACCGACTTTATCAAAACCGCTTCCTTCTACAGCGAATCGGACAATATCGAGAATAAAGCCGAAATGAACGTCGAAGGTTTCGAATCGATTTCCGTCGCTCAGTTTATGCAGGAAAACGATATCGACCTCTATCCCTTCTCGGACGACGACGAAATCTATAAGCTCGTCAACGACGGCAGCAGCAAATCCGTAGGCGGTTCTCTCATCAATCCCGTTACGGTCAACCATCCCTCCAACGGTACTCACTACCGCATTTCCTTCTACGTAAGGACCAAGGATATCCGCGTCGATAAGGGAGCCAATATCTATCTCTACGACGTCGAAAACAAAAACGACAACACCTATACCACGTATTTCTCCAAGGTTCGCGCTCAGGCGGACGCTGCGGACGATTCCTTCAACGGCTGGGTAAGATACTCTTTCTATATCAAGCCCTCCAACGTCAGGGACTTCACTCTTCAGCTCGAAATGTGGCTGGGCAATATGATTAACCCCGAAAGCATCGACGAAGCCGTGACCGGTACCCTCTACGTTACCGAAATCAGCGTCGAAGAAATCACGATGAGCGACTATTCCGGAGCTTCTTCCGGCTCTCAGTCCAAGAAAGTAGACCTTTCGTCCTCGTCCTTCACGCCTCAGGGCTCCTCGACTCTTACCAACGGCTCCTTCGACAGCTTCGCGACCAACGTCCCCGGAAGCGTATATCCCTACGCGGTTTCCGACTGGAGCGCGGTTACGAGCTACGGCGTAGGTCAGATTACCTACGGTATCGTAGTCAACGACGACAGCCGGAACGAAAATCTTCCCGTTGCGGTTACTGCGGGCGACTTCGCCTTCAATAATGCGGGCATTATTTCTCAGCTCTACATCAACAACAATTCGCTTGCCTCCTTCGGTATCTCAAGCTCCAAGATTACTCTCGAAGCCAACGGCTACTACAGAATCAGCGTTACCGCGAAGGAACTCGGCGGAAAGGCTTACGTTTATCTTACCGGCGACGTTGAAGCGGAAATGAGCTACGCGGGCATAAGCGCGTCCGAGCTTTCGAGCTACTCCTCCGATAAGATCGAACTCGCGAACGGCTTCGTTCAGTTCAACTTCTACGTAGCTACCGGTTCTCAGGCAAAGACGGTTTACCTTCACCTCTATAACGGAAAGAGAGGCTCTACCGACGACGCTGACAGAGCTACGGGCGCGGTGGTATTCGATATGGCTGATTACGTGAAGATGACCGAGGACGAATTCAAGGCTCTCAGCGCGGAAAGCGAAGACGAGATTCAGGTATTCGATTCCTACGACAGAAAACAGAAGGTTGACGGAAAACTCGTCGAAAAGATCGAGCTTAAATCCAGATTCTCCAACGTAGTCGGCTTCGACTTCGTCAACGAGCAGGGCGACACGAGAGAGAATCCGCCCTCCGACACGGACGGAAACAAAGAAACCAAGGGCAACTATCAGGTCAACTGGCTGACGATAGTGCTTTCCGCGGCTTCGCTTCTTATGATTGCGGCTGTCGTTTACGTAGTGGTCGTAATCGTCAAGCGCAACAAGAAACGCTGAAATCGCGCGCGATAACCTCGGCTCTGCGGTCGTGAATTCCGACTTGCCTGCGTTAAACTCGGTTTGACTCGGCTTGACGTTCGTCAAGTTCGGCTTGTCCGACTTAAACTCGACTTACGGGCTTTATCCCGAATTAAACGAAAATAAAGGCTGCTTTCGGGCAGCCTTTTTCTTATTCCCGCGTTCCGACCGCGCTCGCGGAGTTTACGCCCTCGGGCTTATCCGCTTGCGCAGAATTCAGGAAATCATTTGGAAATCGTTTGCCGAGAATCGGAAAGTCTTTGCCGCTCGGTAAATCAGCCTTTCCTGCGGTCGTCGTGGCGATAAAAACATCTCCTGAGCCGCAGGGATTTTTTGATTTCTCTCCGCTCTCTGACCGCCGCCGAAAGCGTCCGTATAAGCTCCGCGAAAGCCGCGACCGCAGCGATTCCGAAGAAAACGATGAAGAAGTAAGTCAAAGCCATAAACGATACCTCCGAAAGCTTTGTCCCGATTATACGTCCTCCGCCCGCGCGAAAAAAAAGAGAAACCGTCGAAGCTCCTCTTAATGAGTAAAAAAGGCTTTTCCCCTCCGATTCTTCGGTTTTCTCAAGCCCGTAAAATCGGTTTTCTCAAGCCAATAAAAAAAGACGCGCCCGAAGACGCGCCCTATAACGAATAGTAATTTCTGCCTTCCTTTTCGGAAGTCGTTTCTTTTATTATTCCGCGGAATTTTCGTTCTTTCCGAAGTCCTCGAGGATAGTCTCGGCGGCGGTTTTGCCCGCGCCCATAGCGAGAATGACCGTAGCCGCTCCCGTAACCGCGTCCCCGCCCGCATAAACTCCTTTAATCGAAGTTCTTCCGCGTTCGTCTGCCTCGATCGTTCCCTTCCTGCCGACGCCGAGTTTCGGCTCCGTGTCCCTTATCATCGGGTTGGGAATCGTTCCCAAAGCCACGATTACTGCGTCGCAATCTATAACGAATTCGCTCCCGGGGATTTCTTCCGGGCGTCTTCTTCCGGAGGAATCGGGTTCGCCGAGCTGCATTTTTATACATTTCGCGCCCGTAACTCTGTCCTTTCCGAGAAACTCCACGGGATTGCATAGCAGCCTGAAATTAACGCCCTCCTCCTCTGCGTGTTCGATTTCCTCGGCTCTTGCGGGCATTTCCTCTCTTCCTCTGCGATAAACGAGGTCGACTTCGGCTCCCATACGACGGGCTGTTCTCGCCGCGTCCATAGCGACGTTTCCTGCTCCTACGACGACGATCTTTCCGCCCTTCGGCGCAGGCGTGTCGTAGCCCTCTCGGTAAGCCTTCATAAGGTTGATTCTCGTGAGGTACTCGTTTGCCGAATACACTCCCGAAAGCTCTTCGCCGGGGATATTCATAAACATAGGAAGTCCCGCGCCCGTACCGATAAATACCGCGTCGAAATCTCTCCTCAGCTCCTCTACGGTTACGGTTTTTCCGATTACGCAGTTGGTCTCGAATTTCACTCCGAAGTGCCTGAGAGCGTTTATTTCGTCCGCGACGACGGCTTTGGGGAGTCTGAATTCGGGTATTCCGTAAACCAGAACTCCTCCCGCGACGTGAAACGCCTCGAAAACCGTAACCTCCACGCCCTTTTTCGCGAGGAAAAACGCGCAGGTCAGCGAAGCCGGTCCCGAGCCTGCGACGGCGACTTTCTTTCCGCGGAATTCCTCCGTCCGTCCGATGTCGCAGCTTCCGTTTTCACCGGCGTAGCGTTCGAGCTGACCGATAGCCACGGGTTTTCCTTTTAATCCGAGGACGCATCTGCTCTCGCACTGTCTTTCCTGCGGACATACTCTTCCGCAGACTCTCGGGAGGATATTGTCCTCGTAAATAACGCTTTTTGCCCCGTTCGCGTCGTTTTCGGCGAGTTTTTTTATGAATTCGGGGATATTGACTCTTACCGGACAGCCTTCGCGGCAGCGCGGATTTGCGCATTGCAGGCATCTTTTTGCTTCGGTCAGGGCTTTTTCCTTATCGAAGCCGAGATTGACCTCGCTGAAATCGCGGATTCTCTCCGAAGGTTCTCTCGTAAAAGGAATCTGTCTGTCGCTCATTTCTCCTCCTTCGCTCTCAGGTAGCATTCTTTCTCGCATTCGTGATAGGTTCTGCTTCTTTTTATGGCTTCGTCGAAATCCACCTTGCTTCCGTCGAATTCCGGTCCGTCCACGCAGGCGTAAAGCGTTTTTCCGTCCACCTTCAGTCTGCAGCAGCCGCACATTCCCGTTCCGTCCACCATAATCGAGTTCATCGAAATCACGGTTCTGACTCCGAATTCCTCCGCGACTTTACAGACCGCCCTCATCATCGGGAGCGGACCTACCGCGAAAACCGCGTCGTAATTCTCCTTCCCGAGCATTTCTCTTTCCGCGTCGGTAACGAAGCCTTTTCCGCCCGCGCTTCCGTCGTCGGTCATAACGACGAATTTATCCGCGACCTTCCCGAATTCCTCTCTGTACAAAAGCAATTCCTCGGTTCTCGCGCCGAGAATAACGTCGGCTTTTTTTCCGATTTTGGCTCTGTGCTTGGCTTGCGGATAAATCACTGCCGCGCCTATTCCTCCGCCTACGAGAAGGATTTTGTCCTCTCCGTCGAGGTCCGTGGGTTTTCCGAGCGGTCCCGCGAAGGCGAAAAGGCTCTCTCCCTCCTTCTTCTGCGACAACTTATAAGTCGTTGCGCCGACCGTCTGTACGATGACGGTAACCGAGCCTTTTTCGGGGTCGGAATCGGCTATCGTGAAGGGAACTCTCTCTCCCCGTTCGTCGGTCATAAGGATAACGAACTGTCCGGGTTTTGCCCGTTTCGCAACCAAAGGAGCTTCGACGACGTATTCGTTGACGTCGGGCGAAAGCCTCCTTATCTTCAGAATTTTGTACATCGGCTGATCCTCCTTTCTAAAAGGGAGCCGAAAAGCTCCCTTATTATGCTGTTTGTAAATTACGACTCCGACAGATTCTTGCTTTGATAATTACAATTCTCTGTCTACGAATTCCTGTTCTTCGGCGTTTTCGGCAGCGTCCTCCTCGGGTAAAGGCGGGTTGTCGTAATGCTTTTCCTCGGTATTCATAATTGCCTTGTCGTTCTCGGACGAAACGCATTTGGTTACGCTGACGATTTTCGCGTCGCCCTTGAGCCTCATAATTCTGACGCCCTTTGTGGCTCTTCCGAATTTGCTTATACCCGACGCTCTCATTCTTATGGCGACTCCGTTGTCCGCGATAACGACTATATCGTCGTCGGGCGAAACGAGTTTAAGTCCGACGAGATTTCCCGTTTCCTCGGTGAATTCGCCTGCCTTGACGCCCTTTCCGGCTCTCGTCTGTCTGCGGTAAGCGTCGAGTTCGCTGCGTTTTCCGAAGCCGTTTTCGGTAACGGTAAGAATTTCGCAACCCTCTTTAAGCACCGCCATATCCACGATATAATCGTCCTCGTCGAGCTTCATACTTCTGACTCCGCGGCTGTTTCTTCCCATATCGGAAACGTCCCTTTCGCTGAATCTTATACACTTTCCGGAATTGCTCGCGATTATGATATCCTCGTCGCCCTCGGTGAAATCCACCGCTACGAGTTCGTCGCCCTCGTCGAGTCTGACGGCGATTTTTCCGCTCTTTCTTATCGAAGCGAATTCCGCCATTTCGGTTTTCTTTACGACTCCGTGAGCCGTCGCCATAAACATAAAGCCTTCGCATTTCTCTTTCATCGGTATAACGGCGGTGATTTTCTCGCCCGTTTCCACCTGAATGAGGTTGATTATGGCTCTTCCGCGGGCTGCCTTGAGCGTTTCGGGAATCTCGTAAGCCTTTATGCTGTAGACCTTTCCGCGGTTGCTGAAGAAGAGGAGGCTGTCGTGCGTCGAAGAAACGAACATCTTTTCTATGAAGTCCTCGTCCTTGGTCTTGTGCGCGGTAACTCCGACTCCGCCTCTGTCCTGAACCTTATATTCGGAGAGCGAAATACGCTTTATGTAGCCGTCGTGAGTCATCGAAATGACCACGTCCTCTTTTTCGATGAAATCCCCGACCTCCATCTCCTCGTAATCGGTCGCGATTTCGGTTCTTCTCGGCGAATCGTATTTATCCCTGCATTCGGTAAGCTCGGTTTCGATTATCGAATCCACTCTTTCGGGCTTGTCGAGAATATCCCTGAGGTCGATAATGGTCTCGCGGAGTTTTTCGTACTCGTTCCTGAGGTTATCCGCCTGAAGATGCGTGAGCCTCTGAAGCTGCATTTCGAGAATGGCTTTGGTCTGCCTGTCCGAGAGGGAGAATTCCGCCGTAAGCCTTTCCGCGGCTTCCGCGCTGTCCCTGCTCGAGCGAATGATTTCCACGACTCGGTCTATATTGTCCTGCGCGATAATGAGACCTTCGAGGATATGGCTTCTTTCCTCGGCTTTTCTGAGGTCGAATTTCGTCCTTCTGACGATAACCTCTCTCTGATGCTCTATATAGCAGCCTATGATTTCCTTGAGATTGAGGAGCTTTGGCTGTCCCTTGTCGAGCGCGAGCATAATAAGTCCGTCCGAGACCTGCATCTGCGTATGCTTGAAGAGGTTATTGAGGACGACCTGCGCGTTGAAGTCCTTTTTGACCTCGATGACTATACGCATTCCGTTTCTGTCGCTTTCTTCGGTAATATCGCTGATTCCCTCGAGTCTTTTATCCTTTACGAGGTCGGCGATGTTTTCGATGAGCTTAGCCTTGTTGACCTGATAGGGAAGCTCGTAGACGACTATGCGGCTTTTCTGCTGTCCGTGCGAGGTATATTCCTCTATTTCGGTTCTCGCTCTTACGATAATGGTTCCCTTGCCCGTCTTATAAGCCTTTCTTATGGCGTTTCTGCCCATAATGAGTCCGCCCGTCGGGAAATCCGGAGCGGGTATATAATCCATAAGCTCGTCTATCGTGATATCGGGATTTTTCATCTGCGCGATGACGCCGTTTATGACCTCGCCGAGGTTATGGGGGGGGATATTCGTCGCCATACCCACGGCTATTCCGTCCGCGCCGTTCACGAGGAGATTGGGAAATCTTGCGGGAAGGACCACGGGCTGCATAAGCGTGTCGTCGAAGTTGGGATAGAAGTCCACGGTTTCCTTATCTATATCCCTGAGCATTTCCCCCGCGATTTTGCTGAGTCTTGCCTCGGTGTAACGCTGAGCCGCCGGCGGATCCCCGTCCACGCTTCCGAAATTTCCCTGACCGTCCACGAGCGGACATCTTATGGAAAAGTCCTGCGCAAGTCTTACGAGAGCCTCGTAAACCGCGCTGTCGCCGTGCGGGTGATATTTACCGAGGACGTCGCCTACGATACGCGCGCACTTTCTCGTGGGCTTGTCGTAGAACATATTGAGTTCGCCCATAGCGTAGAGTATTCTTCTGTGGACGGGTTTAAGACCGTCCCTGACGTCGGGAATGGCTCTCGAAACGTTTACCGCCATAGCGTACGCGATAAACGAGCGTTTCATTTCCTCTTCGAGATTGACGGGTACGACGTTGGTCGTTTCGAGGGCTTTGACGTACTCCACTCCCGATATATCTTTATTCTTCTTCATCTTTCACCTCGGTTAAATATCAAGCTCTTCGACGAGCCGGGAATTCTCAACTATGAATTCTCTTCTGAGTTCGGGTTTCTCGCCCATAAGCACGCTGAAGATATCGTCCGCCGCGATTGCGTCCGCCATAGTCACGACCTTCATAATTCTCGTTTCGGGATTCATAGTAGTCGTCCAGAGCTGTTCGCTGCTCATTTCGCCGAGACCTTTATAACGCTGAAGATCGGTGCCTTTTCTTCCCAGCTCCTCCATCTTCCTGTTCATTTCGTCGTCGTCGTAAGCGTAATACTCCTGACGGTTTTTGGTTATCTTATAGAGGGGCGGCATAGCTATATAAACGTGTTTGTTTTCGATAAGCGGCCGCATAAACCTGAAGAAGAAGGTAAGGAGAAGTATTCTTATATGGCTTCCGTCCACGTCCGCGTCGGTCATACAGACTATTCTGTCGTACCGCAGTTTGGTTTCGTCGAAGTCGTCGTTTATTCCGCAACCGAAGGCGGTTATCATATTCTTTATTTCTTCGCTCTCGAGGATTCTGTGAAGTCTTGCCTTTTCGACGTTGAGGATTTTTCCCCTGAGGGGAAGGATCGCCTGAAATCTTCTGTCCCTGCCCTGTTTTGCGGTACCTCCCGCGCTGTCGCCCTCTACGAGGTATATCTCGCAGTATTTCGAATCCTTTTCGGTGCAGTCCGCAAGTTTTCCGGGGAGAGTCGTGCTTTCGAGAACGGTTTTTCTTCTGGTAAGTTCTCTGGCGTTTCTCGCGGCTTCTCTCGCTCTCTGCGCGGCTATGCACTTGATAACTATGTCTCTCGCCTGCTTGGGGTTCTCTTCGAGATAAGTCCCAACCTCGTCGAGTACGACCTTATAAACCGCGGTACGCATTTCGCTGTTGCCGAGTTTGGTTTTCGTCTGTCCCTCGAACTGCGGTTCTCTGAGCTTGACCGAAATGACCGCAGTGAGTCCTTCTCTTATGTCCTCTCCCGAGAGCTTGTCGTCGTCCTTGATCTGGTTGGTCTTTTTCGCGTAATCCACGACCGCCTTGGTAAGAGCCTGCTTGAAGCCGTCGAGATGCGCACCTCCCTCTTCGGTATTGATGTTGTTCGCGTAGGAATAGACCGTCTCGTTATATCCGTCGTTGAACTGCATAGCGATTTCGACCTCGCCCTCTTTTACGGACTTGTCTATATAGAGAACTCTGTCGAGAAGCACGGTCTTGTTCCTGTTGAGATTCTGAACGAGCTCCGCAAGCCCTCCCGCGTAATGATAGGTCTCGCTCTTTTCCTCGCCCTCTCTTTGGTCGTTCAGAGTAATCTTTATCCCCTTATTGAGGTAAGCAAGCTCTCTGAGCCTGTGCCTGAGCCTGTCGAATTCGAAGACCGTCGTTTCGAACATTTCCTTGTCGGGCATAAAGGTAACGAGCGTACCGTGTTCTTCGGTATCTCCGACGATAGCCAGTCTGTCGTCGGGAACGCCTCTGTGGTATCTCTGAAAATAAACGTGTCCGTTCTGTCTTACCTCTACGGTAAGCCATTCGGAGAGTGCGTTTACGACCGAAAGACCTACGCCGTGAAGACCGCCCGATATGGTATAACCGCCTCCGCCGAACTTTCCGCCCGCGTGAAGCTTGGTAAGGCAGACTTCGACCGCCGAAACTCCCTCCTGCTTATGTATTCCCGTAGGAATACCTCTTCCGTCGTCGAGAACGGAAAGGCTTCCGTCCTTATTCACGGTAACGACGATGTCCGTGCAGAATCCCGCGAGGGCTTCGTCGATACTGTTGTCCACGATTTCGACGGCGAGGTGATGCAGTCCCTTGACGTCGGTCGAGCCGATATACATACCGGGACGCTTCCTGACGGGTTCGAGTCCTTCGAGGACCTGAATCTGCTCTTCGCCGTAATTGTTGTTGATCTGTTGAGTCATAGATCTCCTCCGTACTGATATATGAAAACCGCGGCGATTTCCGACGAATCCGCCGTCCGCTTTTTGTTTTCCGCGGGAAATTTTCTTCCCCTTACATTATACCACACTTTGCTTTTTTTCTTAACTGTTTTAAGGCATTTTTTCTCTTCTCTGCGAAGGTTTTTTTCTTCCTTCGCCCCATACGAGCCTTAAAAACGCCTCTGAAACGCGCGGACGTACCGAATCGAACGTAATCGCTCCCCCTCTCTCCTCTTTTAAAGCAAGCCTATACTGACGCCCGCCGCAAAATCTCCCTGAAACCGAAAAGCTCTCGATTCTCTCTCAAAAGCAAAACGATTCTCTCCCAAAAAGCAGCACGAAAATCCCCCTGAAAAAGAAAAAAGGACCCCGGCTAAAAAACCGAAGTCCCGTGGTTCGGAAAGTTCTCCGATTCGGGAAGTTTCCCTATCCGGAAGTTTCTTAATTCCTCGGAAATTCTTCTCTTCCGCTATGCGGAATCGTACGATCTCAGGAGTTTTTGTCCTTGACGAAAACCGAAACGCCGCCGATTATCGAAATGATTCCGATGACGATATACAGCCAGTCGAGGTCTTTGTTTATCTCCGCGACGATAAGCATAACGCCGAGGATTATCGCGCAAATCGACATAATCAGCGACGTTTTGTCCGCGGCTCCGAGCCTGACGATCGCAAGCACTCCCGCTCCGACGAGAAGCGCTCCCACGACGTAAAGCGCAATGGTCAGGATAAGACTTCCGCAGAGAATGATGATTACGCCGATAACGGCTTCTATCACGCCGAAAAGCGTCATTTTCTGAATCAGATCCATTACCGCCTGAACGATAAACAACGCGCCCGCGCCGATGATTATAAACTGGATAAGCTTATCCCCGCAAAAGCAGAAAAGGATTCCCGCCACGATAAGCAGAACTCCGAGAAGCCATCTGCCCGAAAGATAATTTCTGTTCATACTCTTTTCCTCCTCTATGTATTTCCGATACGTATTTCCGAGCCGTGGTTTTTCCTCGGCGGGTTATCCGTAAATCAGTGCTTATGCACGGCTTCGTGAATTATCTCGCAGACCGTCGGGTGCGGGAAAATCAGAGTCTTGATTCTCTCGAAATCCACCTCGAGGTCGATGAGCGAAGTTACCGACGAAATAATCTCTCCCGCGTAAGCTCCGACTATCTGCGCGCCGACGAGCTTATCCGAATCCGTGTCGATAATAAGTCTTATGAATCCGTCCTTGGTGTTGTTTTCGGCGACGTATCTTCCCGAATAGGTCATAGGAAGCTCGTTGACCTTTATATTGAGTCCGCGGCCGATCGCGCTTTCCTCGGTTTCTCCCACGGAGGCTATTTCCGGTACGGTATAGATGACCGAAGGAATGCAGTTATAATTCACTCTGTCCTCTTTTCCGAGAATGGTATTGACCGCGACTTCGGCTTCTCTGTAAGCCGTATGAGCCAGCATAACCTTTCCGTTGACGTCGCCCACCGCGTAAAGATTCGGGACGTTCGTTCTCGTCTGCAGATCCGTAACGATTGCGCCTCTGTTAGTTTCGACGCCGAGATTTTCGAGCCCGAATCCCGTCGTAACGGCTCTTCTTCCTATACAGAGAAGGACCTTCTCGGCTTTGATTTCGTTTTCGGTTCCCTCGGAGGTATATTTAACTCCGTCCCCGGTTATTTCCGTGACCGCGCAGCCGAGCCTGAATTCTATTCCCTTTGCGGAAAGAGCGTTCTGAAGGGCCTCCGACGCCTTTTTATCGGTAGGTCCGGCTATCTTGTTCAGCATTTCGACTACGGTGACTTTGGTTCCGACCGTTCCGTAATACGCCGCCATTTCGAGACCGATGACTCCTCCGCCGATAACGACCATCGATTCGGGTATCGTTTTGAGGTCGAGGACCTCTCTGTTCGTGAGGACGAATCCCGCCTCGAGTCCTTCTTTAAGTCCCTTTATAGGCGGAACGACCGGGCTGCTTCCCGTAGCAACGATAAGATTTTCCGCGAGATAGCTTTCTTCTCCGCACCTGACGACGAAACCTTCCTCGTTTCTTCCCTCGATATAAGCCTCTCCTTTTATCGCAACCGCGCCCGCCGATTTGAGCTGAGCCTTTACTCCCGCAACGAGAGTTCTGACGACCTTCTGTTTTCTCTTTATGACCTCCGCCTGATCGACCGAAGGGACGCAGTCCGCTTTGACTCCGTATCCGCCCGCGTGTCTGACGTACTCGAGGACTTTAGCCGACTGAAGAAGGCTCTTGGACGGTATGCAGCCCTCGTTAAGGCACACTCCGCCGAATTCTCTTTTCTCGATAACGAGAGTCTTTTTGCCCGCAACTGCGGCTCTTTCCGCGGCAAGGTATCCGCCCGGGCCTCCGCCGATAACTAAAACGTCGAATTTTTCCATTGATTATTACCTCTTGAAAGCGGCTTCGGTTAAAGCCGCAATATGATACTCTATCGTATACTTTTTTGCGGTCTTTGTCAAGTTTTTGAGCCTTCAAAAAAGCTTTTCCCCGTAGTTTACGGCGGTTTTCTCCGTGATTCCTTTCCGCTCGGGCGATTCCGTCGCCTTCCTCGTCTCCCGGCAGTCTCTTTTTCTCGGGTAATCCCGCCTGCCTCCCGAAGCAAATCCGCCTTTTCTCTCCTCGAATCCGCCTTTCCGGAGCAATTTTTCTCCCCCTCGAATCCGCGTTAAAATCTATAATTATTCGTTTTCCCCGAAGGAACTACGATTCCGCCCCCCGATTTTCCCGTGATTTTGAGTCCGTGCGGAAGACAGATTATAACTCCGTTTCCCGTAAGCGGAGCGAAGTTATTCACGCATTCTCCGTGCGGACAATTGCTCCCGACCATTTCCGCCTTCCCGTCGCAAAACCTGATTTCGTTCAGGTTTTCTCCGCTCCTGACAGTCAGAAAAACCTCGTTCCCGCTGACGTTTTCGCTGCAAACCGAAGAATATGCGGTTCCCTTCCCCGTCCTGCAATCGTAGCTGTAAACGACCTCTCCCCAAAGCGAAACCTCGTATATCTCCGCCTCTCCACCGCCCGAAAAAGGAACAATCGCGAGAATTACGGTTATCAGAGCGAGAGCCGCGTAGACTGCGATATCCCTCATACGAAAGAACGGATATTTTTTCATTTTACGCATAAATATTTATCGTTGACCATAGTCAGCGCAAGATTGGTCCTGACCGAAAAGCCCTTTTCCGCGGGATAAACGAGCGAATACCCCTCGGTCACGGACGCGAAAAACTCTCCTTTCACGAAAGAAAGCGCTTTCTCCTCGTCCATACACAGTAAAACCGTCGCAAGCGCGTCCCCGTAAGCCGAATTCCGCCCCACGACCGTGGACATAATCCCGCCGCCGCTTATCGGGAAGCCCGTTTTCGGATTGATTATGTGGCAATACCGCCGTCCGTCCTCGACGAAGAATCTCTCGTAATCTCCGCTGCTCGAAATCCCCGTATCCTTAAGTTTCGTCGACGCGTAATAATTCGAGCCGGTCTCTTTTGCCCGCGGGTTGACGATATTCACGGTGATTTCGCCCGACTTCTCGGCGGGATTTCCGAAAACGGCTATACTGCTTCCCCCCAGAGAAACGTATCCGCCCGAATAGCCCGAATTTCCGAGTAATTCCGCCGCCTTGTCCGCCGCGAAGCCCTTTCCGATTCCGCCGAAATCCAGCCTCAGTCCGAGCTTTTTCCCCTCGTAATCGACGGCGGCCGCGTTTTTGCGGAGGTAATATCCGTCCTCTTTTTCGTACAGCTCCGCGCCCTCGAAATTGACCGTCTTAAGCAACTCTTCGACCGCCTCTTCGTCGGATTTTTCCTTGCTTCTGCATATTCCCGAGTCCTTGCCGTAATTCCCGAATCCCCAGTATTCCGTAAGATAATACACGCTCGGGTCGAAAAGCCCGTCCGTTTCGCGGTATACTCTTTCCGATATTCCGAAAAGCTCCGCGGTCTCTGCGGAAACTCGGATTTCCTCTCCCTCGGAAAGCCTGTTGAATCTGCAAATATCCGACTCGGAAAAGGACGATTGATTCGAGCTGATTTTGCTTTCGAGATCGAGAAGCAGATTTCTGACCTCCTCCGCGGCTTTTTCCGCCCGCGAATAATCCTCCTTTTCGCTCACCACGAGAAGAACGTCGAGATTCGTCCCGAAAACTCCGTAATAAGTCTTATAGACGGTATAGAATCTCTCTCCGCAGCCGCAAAGGCTCGCGAAAATCACAAATACCGCCGCAAAAATCAGTATTCTCCCGATTGAACGCGAACTTTTTCTCATAACGGATTTTCCTCCGACTCTTTGTGTTTGAAGGCTTTTTCTATCGTTTCCGACCGCAGCAATAAGGTTACGCCCGCGCCGACAACGAGCCCCGCGAGGATTCCGACGAGCGCGAGATACGGATAATACGCCGCCATTCCCGGGGTTTCCGAAACGAAAATAAACACCGTGTTCTGTACGAGGTTATGAACGACCGCGCAGGCCGCGCTGACCGCGACTACCGAGCATTTCAGCGTCTTTTTGAGGATAAAAGCGACGATCATCGCGATAATTCCCGACGGAAGCGAATAAATAAGCGACGAAAGCGAGCCGGTCAGAAGATTTCCGAGGACGATTCGCGTTACGAGGGCGGAAAAGGCGTAGGGAAAGCCGAGCGTATACAGCAAAAAAAGCGTCGGAATATTCGAAAGTCCCGCCTTTGCGCCCGGGACGAAAAGCGGCGGAAAAAGGTTCTCCACCATAAACATAACGAGGCTTGCCGCCGCGAAAACCGCCGTCAGAACGATTTTTCTCGCGGTGAATCCCTCGCCCGAAGTTTTCGATTTGCTCATAAAATTCCTCTCCGCGTCCCTTCTCTCGGATAAATTCGCCCCTTTTCTCGTAAAAACGCTCATACTCTCGGACGAATTATACCGTTTATACCATATCCTTCGGGCGAATTATACCATATCCTTCCTTTTCAGGCAATAAAATAAACGCAAACTCCGTAAAGCTTTTTATTATTCCCGTCCTCGCGCCCCGAATCTCCCTCCCCGCCGCTGATTCTCCGAAAAATCCCGGACTCTCTTTCTCCGCCGATAAGCTCCCGAAGCCGCTTTAAACGCATACGCTTGACACGCGGAGGATTATATGGTAAAATACGCACGAGAATCGACGGAGGTTCGCCCGAATCTCCGAAAAGGAGGAAAAAATGAAAATTCTGCTTCTTGCCGACGTTAAAGGACAGGGCAAAAAAGGTCAGATCGTAGACGTTTCGGAGGGTTATTACAAGAACTTTCTGGCTCCCAAAAAACTCGGAACGGTCGCTACCTCCGATACGGTCAACAGCGTGAAGCTTCACGAAGCGGCTCAGGCGCGCAAACTTGCGGAAGAAAAGGCTGCCTACGCGGCTATGGCGAAGGAAATCAAGGGCAAGGAATTCACGCTTCCCATCAGGTGCGGCGAAAACGGACGGCTTTTCGGCAGCGTTACCGCCAAAGAAATCAGCGACGCGCTCGTTGCCGCGGGCTACGAAATCGACAAAAAACAGCTCGTCATCAAAGAGCCTATAAAAACGGTCGGAACCCATCCCGTTTCGGTCAAACTTTACGCCAACGTTTCGTCCGACATCGTAATCAACGTCGTTCCCGAGGTCTGATTAACACGAAAATAACGCAAACCACCCTCGTTTCCGCGAGGGTTTTTTTATTGTTCGGACATTTTAAAAACACAATTCGCAAAAATCCGCCGCCAATCCGAAGTTTCGCGATATTTTTCGTTATTCAAACGACTTTTATATAAATTTTGACTATCCGAGATAAATTCGCAAAAAATTCGCGTAAATTTCGGGTATAAATTCCGAAAAATCGTCGATAATCCGACAAAAACGAGGTGAACTATGCTGCTTCCGACCTTTGCCGCGATAATCGCGATTTCCCTGTACGTCATATCCCTTTCGCTTGCCGAAGAGATTTTTTTTGCCCGTAAATCCGCCGAAAAACCCGACGATGACACTGATTTTTCCCGAAAATCCGCCGATTTTGATAAAAAAGCATTCGTTTGCGGTAATAATAAAGAAGATTTCGCGAAAGAAAGTTGTATTTCCGATGAAATTTCAGCCGTCTTCAGTGAAAACGCGACTGATTTTAACGCAACCTCAGCCGATTTTAACGCATTCGCGACCGATTCCGATGAAAATAACGATATCTTCAATGTAAACGAAACCGATTCCGATAAAAATACTGACGTTTTTAAGACAAACGCGACTGATTTTGAGGAGCAAATCGTTTCCAATCTGAACGCCAACCGCAACCGCCAAAAACTTTTCACCGCTTCCGAAACGACAACTCGCTACGAAAGAATCGACGCCGACGCCCGACGCGAAAAATCAAAAATTCTTCCATCATCCGACAGAATTTTTCACAATTTAACCCCCAATGATATCTGTTTAAAACACGATTTACCTTTAAATTCCACAAATAATCCTCACTTCCCCCCCTCCGTCAACCGCAACGCTCTTCTTTCACAGACGGAATCTCGCAAAAACTTTCTCATCCGAAACGGGATTCCCGACGATCTTGCGAAAGTCATCGCCGATAAGCTCGAAAGCGCCGAATATTATCTCGACGGAACGGATTTTGCCCGTCTTAATCGAATTATGAACGAGCTTTACGACATAACATCATATAATAATCACTTAAAGCACTAATATATATCGCTGTTTTATAATAAAAATCAGCCCTAAGACTTTTCACAAATTCAAAACATTTAATAACACAAAACAAAAATGTGTTTATGTTACGAGTTTTTTCTGTATATCTTTTTTAAGTTTTAAGAAAATTTTCTTTTCGAGGCGTGAAATATACGACTGCGATATTCCCATAATGTCCGCGACTTCCTTTTGTGTATAAATAGTGTTTCCAAAAAGTCCAAATCGTAAATTAACTATGTTCCTTTCCCTATCCGAAAGAAACCTCATACACTCGTAAAGGACCTCGATATCGCAGCCTGCGTCAAGACTTCCCGAAACCGAGTCCGCGTCGGTGCCGAGAACGTCCGAAAGCAGCAATTCGTTGCCGTCGCCGTCCACGTTAAGCGGCTCGTCGAGCGAAATTTCTGCGCGTCTGCGCGACATTTTGCGGAGATACATCAAAATTTCGTTCTCGATGCAGCGCGAAGCGTAGGTCGCGAGCTTGATATTTTTCTCCGGCTCGAAGCTGTTGACCGCTTTGATAAGCCCGATGGTTCCGACGGAGATCAAATCGTCCATTTCTGTGTTAGTATTGTCAAACTTTCGTGCGAGGAAAATGACCAATCTGAGATTATGTTCGACGAGAGCGTTCTTCGCCGCTTCATCTCCCGAAAGTTTCAGCCCGATCAGCCTTGCTTCCTCCTCTGGCGCAAGCGGTTTCGGAAGCGTTTCGCCGCCGCAAAGATACGCCACGAGCCTGTCGAAAAGGCTGTCCATTCCGAAAAACGACCTTAAAAACTTCAAAATTGCCTTCATTTTTTCTTTCTCCTTTTGAATAATTATAATTTTATTTTAATTTTTATTCTTTTTTGACAATCTGAATTCCGACGATTGTTTTAAGTCCTTAAAAATCTCAAAAAACGAGTTTTACTCTTTGTTTTTCCGCCGCAAACTCAACTTTCCGTACTCCTGCGCCGCTCGAAATCCTAAAATGCCGTTCGAAATTCCCAAATTCAGCCATGAACTATAATGTCAAAATCCTCCGAGCACACCTTTCCAAACGCAATCAAGCAATCGATTTTTTCATCGTTAATAAAAAATCCGTCGGGTTTTATCGCCAGACAACTTGTCTTTCCGCTTACCGTCGAGAAGGGAACCCGAAAATTCCTGCCCGTATCGCGAAGAAGATTTTCCGAATATTTTTCGATAATTACGGCTTTTAGCCTCTTACTAACCGCAAAAAATACCTTTTTGCCCTCGAATTCAAGGAGATTTCCCGAATCAGCCAATCCTTTTAATTCGTATTCTTTATCGAGAATCAGCCTGACGTTCAAAAATTTCGCCTTATTTTCGGCTTTCTTCAAATAAAGCAACTTTACCGTTCTGACACCAAGCGCGACCGCAATCGCAACCCCGCCGACAATTACTCCGACCGGGACGCCCGCCGAATAGCTGAAAGTCAACGCGTCAATAATCCTCCCGCGCATCAAAAAAATCAGCCCGAGAATCACGCCGCCCGTCACGAAAGTATATGCCGAAAAAACCAAAAAATGCCTGAAAAATCGCTTATTTTTGCCACAAGATACAAAAATCATACTCAATCCGAGCGCAATTTTCAGCAAAAACGCAACAAAAAAATGTATATTTATAAGTGAAAAAACAATAGCTCCGACCGTTCCCAAAAACGCCGCGAGAAAAATTCTCACAGGATTCGAGCTAACTTTAAGAGTCTTGTTTGTAAGCCAAAGTAGCAATCCGTCGATCACTATATTGTCGATTATCACAAATTCAATATAAATCTTCATTGCAACACCCTTGTATTTACCACTTAATACACCTTTAATTTTCAAAAATTATTTTATAATGATTAAGTTGCAGCTTTGAATATTATTCCGATGCTTGTTTTTCACAATTATATCGCATAAATCCGGTAAAAAAATGGCAAAAGAAGGCGGTTTTTCGGCAAAAAGGTTTTAAACGGTTGCATCGGAGCATAATTTGTGCTATACTTGCGCCGTGGATTTGTTTTTAAAAAACAATGAATTCTTCACTTGAACGATATAAGTTAAGGATTTGTTGCTTTAATTAAAAATAAGTTAAAGTAAAGTGTTGATAATAAAATCAATAAGCTGAAAATATTAAACAAAAATATAGGAAATGTTATGGACAAGAAACAACTTGCTGTAAAACGCGCGATAGGAATATGTAGTTTTCTGGTATTTATTGTGATTGCCGGATTTATAGCAATTTTTTTGTATAAAAATTTCGATTTCAGAAATCCGCAAGAATTCCGCGAACAAATAGAAAGTTACGGCTGGGCTGCATGGTTGGTCGCGCTCGGAATCCAGATTCTTCAGGTTGTCATCGCGCTTATTCCCGGTGAGGCCGTCGAAATCGGGGTAGGTTATGCTTTTGGCGCAATCGGAGGAACACTTATCTGCCTCATAGGTGTCACAATTGCTTCAACTATCATATTCTTACTGACCAAAAAATGGGGAATTAAGTTCGTAGAACTGTTTGTAAAGAAGGAGAAGATAGATGGGATGAGGGGGATGAGGGGGGAGAAAAAAATTTCTAAATTAAAACGGATTGTTTTTATTCTGTACTTCATTCCCGGGACACCAAAGGACCTGCTTACTTATGTCGCGGGATTAACGAAAATTAAGCTGGCGGATTTTCTTCTGATTTCGGGAATAGCAAGACTACCTTCGATTGTAAGCTCTACCGTCGGCGGAAAATATCTCGCGGAAAAGAACTATAAAGCTGCAATCATAGTCTTTTCAGTTACCGCGGTCGTAAGTATCGCAGGACTTTTGATTTATAACGCAATCACTAAAAATAAAAATACTTGCGATAAAATCGAAAACGATGCCCCGCAGGACGACATTGAGACTGACGACGACGTTCCCGAAGATAAAAACGATTAAGGCTGTCCGTTTATTTTTACATACATTAGTTAATAAAAATTTAACGATTAGTTAACGCAAAAACGGCGATTTTTTATCGAAAAAGCCTCGATTTTACCCCGAAAAAACACGAAAAGACGCCCCGAAAACAGTTCGGAGCGTCTTATTTTCCAAAAAATTCTCTATTCCGCCGAAAGAAGCGACTCGTACAGCGAAAGATACTTATCCGCGCCCGTTCTCCACGAATAATCACGAGTCATATCCCATTCTATCAACTTTTCAAAATCACTTCTTCGCGAAGTCAACATTTCTATTCCGTCAAACAGCGCAGTCCTGAAGTCAAAAGTGAACGGTTGCTTGAATACGAAACCTTTTCCAGCCTTTTCGTCGCCGTCCTTCGGACGTTTCACCGTGTCGGCAAGCCCGCCCGTCGCACGAACGACCGGTATCGTCCCGTAACGCATCGCGATCAGCTGGCTCAGGCCGCACGGCTCGAACCGCGACGGCATCATCAGCAGGTCGGACCCCGCGTACAAGCGGTGCGCGAGCCGGTCGTCGAAGCCGATTATTACGCGGACGTTGTCGGGGTGCCGCGCCGCAGCCTCGAGGAACGCAAGCTCTATTGAGCGATCGCCGCTTCCCAAAATCACGACGTTGACGCCCTTTTTCACGAGATCGTCGATTACGCCGAGGACAAAATCCGGTCCTTTTTGCTCGTAAAGACGGGAAATCATCGAAACCAAAGGCAAATCGCGATTCTCGATACCAAGCTCGAAAAGAACCATACGCTTGTTTTCGACCTTTCCTTCGGCGTAATCTTCGATTCCGTAGGTCTTGTAAAGCTTTCCGTCGAACCTCGGGGAATATATCGAATAGTCAACGCCGTTGGTGATACCCGTGAGCTTATGGGCGTACTGCCTTATTACGTCCTGAAGACCTTCTCCGTAATCCGAGCCGGTTATTTCCTCGGCGTATCTTTCGGAAACCGTCGTTATCGCGTCGCTGTAGACTATCGCGCCCTTCATAAGGTTGCACTTTCCGTAGAATTCGAGCTTATCGACGGTCATATATTCGCCCGGAAGCCCTGTCCTGTCGACTACTTCGCCGATGTCGTAGATTCCCTGATACTTCAGATTATGGATGGTGAACACCGTCTTCGTTTTAGCATAGGTCTTAGTCCTCTTGTAGAAGCAGTTGAACATTACCGGCACGAGGGCGGTGGACCAGTCGTTGCAGTGAATTATATCGGGACGGAAATTCACGTGTACGAGAGCGTCGAGAGCGACTTTGCAGAAAAACGCAAAACGCTCGAGGTCGTTGTTGTCGTAAATCGAAGCCCCACCGTAGTAGTACGGACAATCCACGAAATAGTAGGTTACCCAGTCCCTTCTGAATTCGAGCAGCCGACACTGCCGCTTGCGCCAGCCGAGCCACACCTCGAAGGTCGCCACTGGCTTCATCGCGTCCCTGTATTGCTTCGGAATCACCGCGTAGCAGGGCATAATCACGCGGACGTCGTGTATTCTTTTATCCGCAAGACTCTTGGGAAGCGCGCCAACTACGTCGCCCATTCCTCCGCTTTTCGCAAACGGCTCGACTTCGGCCGATACAAAGTAAATTTTCACGAAATACCTCCGTTTATGTACCTTTTCGCCCCGCACGTATCCGCGCGCGAAGCTCTTCGGGAAGGAATCAGATCCTTCTGTTTTTTCCGACTACGAACGGATAGTTTCCGTCGCCCGAAAGAGTCTTGTCCCTGTTGACGAAAACCTGTTTGTCGAAAATCACGTGGTTGAGCCGACAGTTTTCCATTACTCTGCCGTCCTGCATAATTATACTGTTCCTGACCTCGCAGCCCTTCCTTATCTCTACTCCGCGGAAAAGAATGCAGTTCTCCACGCAGCCGTCTATTATGCAGCCGTCGGCAACCATACTGTTGCGGACGCAGGAGTTTTTCAGATAGCGGGCGGGAACCTTGTCCTTGACCTTCGTATAGACGGGCAAACCGGATTCGAAAAGACTTTCCCTCACGCCTTCGGAAAGGAGCTGCATACCGAAATCGTAATAGTCGGCTATGTCGTCTATCGATTTGGCGTAACCGTCGTATTTCCAGCCGACTATCTTGAGCTTTTCGGTTTGTTTCGCGAAAACGTCGCCGATAATATCCTTCTCGCCGCGAACCGAAGCCGTTTCCACAAGACTTTCGAGCAGACCTCGGTCTATCAGATAAAAGCCCAGAGCCTTTTCGGGCTGACGGCGATAGTCGCTTCCCTTTTCGATAGAGGTTATCCTTCCCGAAGAATCGACGGTCAGATAATCCTTGGTCGAATCGTAGGGTTCTACGGAAGAAACGTCGGCGTACGCGACGGTTATATCGGCGTTGGCGGAGAGATGACGCTCCATCATTCCGTCGAAACTGAGGTTGCAGACGACGTTACCGTCGGCAAGAAGAACGTGCTTCTGTCCGCTCCTCCTTATGTAGTACATTATCCTCCTCAGAGTTTCGACGCTCCCCGAAGCAAGATTCTCGTCCTGCTTGTAAAAGGGCGGCAAAATAAACAGACCGTAGCGTTTCCTGTTCAGATCCCACGGAGAACCGTCCCCGAGATGGTCCATAAGAGAGCGGTAGTTATACTTCGTGGCAACGCCGACGTTGGCTATACCGCTGTTGACCATATTGCTTAAAATGAAGTCTATAAGCCTGTATCTTCCCGCAACGGGCAGCGCGGCAAGCGACCGGACCTGAGTCAGTTCGCCCATTCTCGCGCCTTCGTCCTCGGCAAAAATTATTCCCAAAGTATCGCGCATCAGTTTTCACCTCCACATTCTCCGCATTCCTCTTCGCAGCACGGCTTTGGTTCGCAATCCGCGCCCGAAAGATTACCTATATCGCCGCTTATAAGACAGTTTCCGCCGACTCTTACGCCGCAGCCGACCTTTATGCACTCGGAAACGAGAGTTACTCCGCCCGTACAATAGTCGGAACGAAGTTCGTCGGTATAATCGCGGAAAACGGCAGAGTTCCCTTCCACAGAGCGGCAGAGCTTACAGCTTTCGGAGGCGGCTCTCACGCAGTCGGGCTTCTTGGATATCAGCCCCAAAGCTCCTTCGCCCACGACCGCGCCGCCCAGAATCTCCGCGCCCTGACCGACGATTACCTTATCGAGAATGGCTCCGCTCCTTATCGTAACGTCGTTCATTATCACGCTGTGACGGACGACCGCGCCCTTCTCGACCTTTACGCCCTCGCTCAGAACCGAATGCTCGACCTCTCCGTCGATATAGCAGCCTTCGGTTATGAAACTGTCGCGTATGCAGGCGTGCTTCCCGACGAAATGAGGAGGCTTCAAGGGACTCTTACTGTATATGGGCCAGTTGTCGTCGTATAAATCGAACTCGGTTCCCTTAAGCATATCCATATGCGCCTCCCAGAGGCTGAAAACGGTACCTACGTCCTTCCAATAACCGTCAAACGGGAAACCGTACATCTTCTTTTCTTCGGCAAGCATAGTCGGAATTATGTTCTTTCCGAAATCGTTGCTGCTCTGCGCGTTGCTTTCGTCGGCTATGAGCTGAGCCTTAAGCTCCTTCCAGCCGAAAACATAGATTCCCATAGAAGCGTGGTTGCTTTCGGGATTCCCGGGCTTCTCGGCGAACTTCGTTATCCGTCCGTCCTTGTCCGTGGAGAGAATTCCGAATCGGCTCGCCTCCTCCATAGGCACGGTTATATACGCGACGGTTATGTCCGCGCCCTTCTTTTCGTGAAACTTTATCATCCGGTTATAGTCCATCTTGTAGATGTGGTCGCCCGATAAAACGAGGACGTACTCCGGATCGAACTGCTCGATAAAGCTCACGTTCTGATAAATCGCGTTTGCCGTGCCTTTATACCACTCTCCGCTATGTTCCTGCATATAGGGCGGAAGCACGTAAACGCCGCCGTCCGCGCGGTCCAGATCCCACGACTTTCCGCTGCTGATATAGGTGTTAAGCACGAGAGGCTTGTACTGCGTCATAACGCCCACGGTATCTATGCCCGAATGCGCGCAGTTGGTCAGTACGAAATCGATAATCCTGTATTTTGCGCCGAATCTTACCGCAGGCTTGGCTACGTCCCTCGTGAGAGTAGCAAGTCTGCTTCCCTGTCCGCCCGCAAGGATCATTGCTATACATTTCTTGTTTTTCATTTATATTTCCTCCCTTTTACAAAGAGAATTGAATACGGAATTACAATAAAGAGCTTACCGAATCGCAGCCGCTCACAACAAAGCGCGGCTGACTGCCTTTTTCCAGCCTTCGTAAAGAATATCGGCTTCCTCAGAGGATATCTTCCTCTCAAAAACGGCGTCCGTGCGATAACGCGAAAGAATATCCTCCTCCGACGAAAACGCTCCCGTCCCCAGACCGCAGAGATATACCGCGCCCATAGCCGTGCTTTCGCCCGAAACCGGACGGACTATCTTTACGCCGAGAACGTCCGACTGGAACTGCATAAGAAATCCGTTGGAACTCGCGCCTCCGTCGGCTTTGAGAACGCTTATCTTTACGCCCGAATCCTCTTCCATTCGTCCGATAACGTCCCTCGCCGAATAAGCCATACTTTCGAGCGCGGCTCTGACTATATGAGAAATATTCGTGCTGCGGGTGATTCCGCAGATTATTCCGCGGGCGTCGGGCTCCCAGTAGGGCGCGCCCATTCCCGTGAAAGCAGGTACGAGATAAACTCCGTCCGTACCCGCCCTTCCGTCGCAGCATACCGCACTCGTCGCAATCCTCTCGCTGTCGCAGCTGCTTTCCATAAATTTAAGATTATCGCGAAGCCACTGAACAGAGCTTCCGCCGTTAAAGACGCTTCCTTCGAGAGCGTAGGTCACCTTTCCGCCCACCTTCCAGGCGACGGTCGATAATAATTTCTCCGAACGGACCTGACGAGAGCCGGTGTTCATCAGAATAAAACAGCCCGTACCGTAGGTGTTTTTGGCTTCGCCCGCGGAAAAACAGCATTGACCGAAAAGAGCAGCCTGCTGATCTCCCGCAATACCCGTTACGGGAACGTCCCTTTTCAGCGAAATCGTATGCCCCGCGTTTTCGTCGCTCCCGATTATTTCCGCAAGAGCAACCCTCGGAATCCCGAAAAGCTCCAAAAGCTCGTCATCCCAGTCGCAGGTCCCGGTATTCATAAGCATCGTCCGCGAAGCGTTGCTTACGTCGGTCACGAAACTCCCGCCCGTAAGCCTGAAAATAATATAGCTGTCGACCGTCCCCAGACAGACCTCGCCCCTCTCGGCTCTCTCCCGCAGACCGTCTACGTTCTCGAGAAGCCAGCGCATTTTGCTCGCGGAAAAATAAGGATCTATCGTAAGACCGGTCTTTTCCCGAATCTTCCTTGCCGTTGCTTCGTCCTCGCGAAGCTTTGCGCAGAAATCCGCAGTCCTTCGGCATTGCCAGATAATCGCGTTGTGGAGAGGCGCGCCCGTGGCTCTGTCCCAGACAACCACCGTTTCCCGCTGATTGGCGACGCCTATACCGTAAACGTCCCTCAAATCGACGTCGCTCTCGGCAAGAACTTCGCTCAAAGCTCCGTACTGCGCTCCCCAGAGCTGCACGGCGTCGGTTTCAACCCAGCCAGAACGCGGATAGGTAAGCGAAAATCCGCGCCCCGCACTTGCGATTATCCTTCCGCCTTCCGCGTCGTAAATAACTGCCTTCGCGCTAGTCGTACCTTCGTCCAGAGCGATTATGTAGCGCATAACCATTCCCCCCACGAAAAAAATCAAACGTTCAGCAGAATTTCGAGCCCGCTTATCCTGCCGTAATCCTTCGCGTAAAATCCTTCCAGTATCCGCAGAAACTTCTTGCATTCTTCGTCCGAGAATCTGCCGTAATCCCCGTAGCTCAAACCCGCAAGCCTCCTCCCGACGTAAAATATCCCTTCGCCCGAACCGACAGAACCAAGACTTTCCCGCAGAGGGAGAACGCCGTTGATTTCGCCGACCTCGTAGAGAAACAAAGACAACGCATAGTAGGGCGAGGACTTGTATTTCATAGCCGTCATAAACTTCAGAAAGCTCCCGAAAAGCTCTCCGTAAGAGCCGCCGAGAGAGGTTTCGTCACGGGAAAGAAACCACGCGCCCGCTCCCGCCGCGTAAAACGAAGCCACATCCTCCGTTACCGAGAAAAATCCGTCCTTCTGCGTACAGCCCGTTACCGAGCCGCCTGCGGACGTAAGTTCGTAAAGCCCGTAATTGAACATCTGCGCGGCGTATTTAAGCTTGGAGGTCTTGTTCCTTACCCCGCGCGCGGACGCCGCTATCTTTCCTTCGTCGGGCGAAAAAAGCGTGAGAATCCTGTCGCTCTCTTTATAATCGACCGTTCTTATCACTATTGCGTCGGTTATAATCATCTTCGGACGAGCCTCCTAAACTTCGGTAAAGACAATAGTAAGATATGTTGCCCGTTTCCTTGAAAAGCTCCCAAGCCAAATCCTTTGCGCTCCTCATAGTCGTTCCTCCTTGACCGTATATCGTTAAGGTGCGGAAAAAATCGGAAACTATACGGGAAAAGACAATTATTTCCCGCTTCGGGAGAGCCTGATTCTTTATTCGTAATCCGTTTATTGTCTCTGTTCGCTCTTCGCTATTCGTTATTTAGCTATTCTTCAAGCTCCTCTTTCTTGTCGTAGCCTATGTCCTTCAGAAGATAATCGCTGTTCCTCCAGTCTTCCTTGACCTTTATCCACAGAGAAAGATATACCCGACAGCCCAAAAGCTTTTCGATTCCCTGACGGGCGTGAGTCCCTATCTCCTTCAAGGTCTGTCCGCGCTTACCGATTATTATGGGCTTGTGCGAAGCCTTCTCGACGATTATGTTCGCGTCGACGTCCCACAGCCGCCGCCTCGGATCGTATTCCATTTTATTGAGCTGTACGCCCGTTCCGTGAGGTACCTCTTCGTCGAGAGCAAGCAGAATCTTCTCTCTTATTATCTCGCAGACGATAAACCTCTGGCTCCTGTCCGTTACGTCGTCTTCGTCGAAATAAAACACGTCGTCGGTCATAAAACGCTTCAGATATTCCCGAAGCTCGCGGACGTTTCTGTTCCTCTTGGCCGAAACCGCCCAGACGCTCTCCAGACCTTCCACGGAATTGAGCTTGGCAAGCTCGGGCATAAGCTTCTCGGGCTGGGAAATGTCCGTCTTGGAAATTACCGCGACGGTCGGAATTCCGCCCGATATATGCTTCCTCAGAAGCTCGAGGTCGTCGTCCTTTATTCCGTTATGACCGTCGATAACCACCAGAATGCAGTTTACGTCCCGAACAGCCGAAACTATGCTCCTAGCCATAAAATCGCCGAGCTTGTTGCTCACGCGGAGAGAACCGGGCGTGTCCACGAATATCATCTGCACGTCGCCTTCCGTGAAAATCCCCAGAATCTTGTTCCTCGTCGTCTGCGGCTTGGGCGAAACTATCGAAATCTTCTGCTCGATTATGCTGTTCAGAAGAGAGGATTTACCCGCGTTGGCCTTGCCCACTATCGCGATATAACCGGATTTTAAATTCCTGCGAGCGGGGTTTTCGACGGGATTTTCGGGACTTTCTTCGTCGTCGTCAAAATCGTCGCTATCGGAATCTTCATCATCGAAAGAATCGTCGTCGGAAAATTCGGGGAATTCGGAGGAATCTTCGGGACTTTCATCGGATTTGGATTCGCAGAGGGAAGATTTATCGCTTTTACAGGCAGAAGAATCGGAGGAATCGTCGGAATCGCGGCTTATTTCGAGATCGCGGAGAATGCTCTCGGCAAGAGATTCCATCTCCGTGCGGTCGGATTCTTCGATATGGTCGTAACCCATTAAATGAAGAAATCCGTGCAGGGACAGAAACGCAAGCTCCCTTTCGTAAGAATGTCCGTACTCCAGAGCCTGCTTACGAACCATATCGCGGCATATAACTATCTCGCCCAGAAGAATACAGCCCGTTTCGGGATTTACGTCGGCGGAATAGTCCTTCTTGTCGAGAACTTTCCCCTTTATTCCGTCAAGAGCGGGAAAACTCAATACGTCGGTTACACGGTCTACGTTCCGCTCCTCGGCGTTGATTTCCCTTATAGCATCTCTGCCGACGAAGGATATCTCTACCTCCAGATCCTCCTTCTGCGAAAGCTTCTCCGCCGCGTGAGTCAATACCTTCTTTATCAGCTCTTTGTCTTCTTTTCCTATATATCTCGTGTCAAGTTTCAGCATTCTTTCCTCTTACCCGGGCAAATACCCGTCGTCGCTTCTATTCCTTCTTAACCTTTTCTTCGGGGAAATACCCCCGCCATTTTCTTCGGGAAAATATCCGCATTATCGGATTTAATTCTTATTATCGGCTTTAATCCTTATTAACCGCTATCGGATTTAGTCCTTATTACAGGCTTTAGTCCTTATTATCGGTTCGGTCCTTCTTAACCGCGTTCTGCTCGGGATACTTAACCCTGTCGTGTTCGATTCCTATATACGTCGTTACTATCGTTTCCTTTATTATGTCGAGCTGCTTCATCGTTACGTCGCAGTCGGTGAACTGTCCTTGCTCGAACCTCTGCCGTACGAGCTTCTCAACTATCTCGTTGGCTCTCGACTTGTCGTTGTTTGCCCTCAAAGCCGCTTCGCAGGCGTCGCAAATCATTATTATCGCGCTTATACGGCTGCTGGGCTTGGGACCGTCGTAACTGTAAGAGGTCATATCCACCTCGCCGCCCTCCGTAATCCTGTTCGCCTTATGATAGAAAAACATAATCGGAAGCGTTCCGTGATGCTCGGCGATAACCTTCTGTATCTCTATCGGAAGTCGATACTCCTTGGCAAGCGCGATCCCTTTGGTTACGTGAGTCTTTATTATCCTCACCGACGCCTCGGGCGAAAGACTGTCGTGCGGATTCTCCCCGCCCATCTGATTCTCGCTGAAAAACTTGGGCGCGGCAAGCTTACCTATATCGTGATAATATCCCGCCGCTCTCGCAAGAAAGACGTCCTCTCCTATCGCAGCGGCACAGGCTTCCGCGTAATTGGCGAGCAGAAGACTGTGGTTGAAGGTTCCTATCGCGTCCCGCCGCAATCTCTTCATCAAAGGTCGGTTCGCAGAGGCTATTTCGGCAAGCCGGAAATCCGAAACGAGATTGAAGAGCCACTCGAAGGTCGGTACGAGAAGCATAAACAAGGCTATGTCTATCGCCCCCGAAAGAAGCGAAAACAGGCATATCTGAAGCATTCCGTCGGGTATGGCTCCGACGTTTACGAAAAGAATCGAGACCGACGCCCCTATAAGCAGCGAAAACAATCCGAGCTTTACAGCCGTAACTATATACTGAATCCTCCTCGTACAGCGGCTTATCCAGGACGAAGCAAGTATTCCCGTGGCTATACCCGCGAAAAGAGAAAAGTACATTCTCGTCGCGTCGCCCGAAAATCGCATTTCGTTGATGAAAAAGATAAGAAGAACCGTGAAATTCGCGTAGAAACTGCACCTCGGATTTATCAGAAGAGCGATAACCAGGGCGCATACCGCAAAGGGCGCGCAATATATTCCGTAGTCGGAAGAAATCACGCTCGCAAAACAGAATTCAAGCGCAAGACTTACGGTCATAACCGTATACATAGCCGCTATCTTCCTCTTCTCCGCAAGCAGGGAACGCTCGCTCGACCACAGATATACGTCGAATATTACGCAGGGCATCGCGATCAGCGCGAGAAACGCCACGAAATCCCATACGTTCGCGCCTTCGAGCGACCTGAAATATACGAGATAACTCATCGCCCCCGCAAGAACGAAGAAAACGATCGTCATAAGAACCATCGTCCCTACGCCCCTGAAAGCCCTCTCTCTGTCTATAAAGGTTTCGTCTGTCAAAACCTGCCTCCTTTCGTTCGGGTCAATCCGCGTATTACCGCCGACTCGGGTTTATCAGCTACCCTCGACGGAACGTTAAGACAATCGCAGAAAAACTCGCCTATACCGTAAATGTTGGCGCAACCGCCCGTTAAAAATACGCCCGAATTCCTTATCTGCCCGAAAGCCTCGCCCTTCAATGAATTGAAAAGACTGTTGACCGCAAGCACGATAAGCTCCGTAACCGAGCAGACTCCTTCAAAAAAGTCGCGCGCGCTTACCCGCGTCGAAACGGGCTCGTTTTTCTTAGCGGACACCCCGGAAATTATTATGCTCGAAGCGTCCTTCTTATCGAGGCTTACGCACCTTTTCTTTATGTCCTCCGCCTGCTCCGTCGTAACCGATATTCCGAAATTACCGAAAACCACTTCCCGAACGGCAGAGTCTATATGCTTTCCGCCGACGAAAAGACTGCAGCCGTCAACCGCCGCTCCGTCGTGAACCGCGGTTATCTCGGTCTTGTCCCTGCCTATGTCCACAACCATTCCGCTCTGTACTCCGAATTGCTCCGAAATCGCTCCGAACGCCGCAAGCCCGCTCTCCGCAAACCTTATCGGCTGAATTCCCGCTTCGGCAAAAACCCGCTCGTACCGCGCGACTTCGTCGTGGTCGATCCCGTTCATAAGAGCTACCGTCGCCATAATCTCCGGCTCGCGGCTCGCCTGCGAAAGATATCGGCGGCAAACGGCGTTGACCAGCCGCACCGCGTTCCTTTCGTCCGCAATCACCCCGCCGGCTACCGGACGTATGAATCTGTAATTCTGCCTGTGCGCCGCAAAAGCTCGAGCCGCTTCCGCTCCGCAGAGAATACTTTCGCTCCCCAAGGGCTGCGCGACTATCGACGGCTCGACCGCCGGTACCGACGCCCCGGAAAGCGCAACTCTTATACTGTCCGCGCCTAAATCGACTGCAAGTTCGTATGATCTCATAATACACCAAATTTCAGTTCAGTCAGCCGCCTTCTGCATTCCGGCGGCAGTATCGCTCTATCCGCAGCCGTTTTCAAACAAGTCTGCAAACGCGTTTTCATTGCTTTTTCCGTTCTCAAAGAGAAAGCTCGTCGGTAGATTTCCGCACCTTCAAAGAGCCTTGGCTCGGATTATTGCCTTTCGGATTCTTCAGGGAAAGTCTTATCGTTCGTTTCCAGACTATTCGGGAAAATATCGGACTACGATTCTCCGAGGAAAGTCTAAGCTGCGATTCTCAAAAAGAAGGCTCGTTTTTCGTTTCAAGAATCTTTATGGAAAATCCGATTATTCGCTTTCGGATTCTTCGAGGAAGGTTTTAAGCTCCGAGCCGAGCCTTTCGGTCGGAAGCCCCATTACGTTGTCGTAGCTCCCGTCAATCCTCTCGACGAAACCGCTGTCCTGCACTCCGTAACCGCCCGCTTTATCGAAGGGCGAACCCGTATCTATATAATCCGAAATCTCCTTCTCCGAAAGAACGCGGAAGGTCACTTCGCTCGTTTCGACGAAAGTACGGACCTCGTCGCCCCTCTTCAGACATACGCCCGTATAGACCGTATGCGTATTCCCCGAAAGCCCGCCGAGCATAACTTCGGCTTCCTCCCGAGAATGCGGCTTCCCGAGAATCCTCCCGCCGAAATAAACTATCGTATCCGCCGTTATAATCAAGGCGTCGTCGTATTCCTTTCCGCAGAAATAACCCATCTTCTGCAAAGCGACCTCCTTCACCGCAAGTTCGGGTCGGGATTCGCCGCAATGCTCGTCCGCCTTCGAGGCTATCGTTTCGTCAACGCGGATTACCTTCCCTATAAGCTCCCTCCGCCGAGGAGAAAGCGAACCGAGAATCACCTTCATTAAAGTTTCTCCGGCTCGGGATAGTCGATCCCGAAGGTTTCCGCCGTTACGACGGTCATTACCTGATCCTCGAGAGGCATATCGTTCCTTCCCGTGGGGACGCAGGCTATCGCGTCGATTACGTCCATTCCTTCGATTACCTTTCCGAACGCAGCGTACGCTCCGTCAAGATGAGGCGCGTCCTCGTGCATAATGAAAAACTGACT
Source organism: uncultured Eubacteriales bacterium (assembly GCA_900544545.1). Classification (GTDB taxonomy): domain Bacteria; phylum Bacillota; class Clostridia; order Christensenellales; family CAG-314; genus UMGS692. Next base: position 17,519 of record UQVY01000003.1, on the reverse strand, counting down.
GCCCGCACTGTCGGGCATAGCCGTTCTCGCCATACTTATAACGCCGGCGGTATGACGAAGCCTGTTGTCGAATCCGTTCATTCCGAATTCTCCCCTTATCCGGTATCCGCAGCCCCCTATGCCCGTTCCCATAGGATCGCCGCCCTGTATCATAAAGCCTCTTATTACTCTGTGGAACTTCAGACCGTTGTAAAAGCCTTTGTTTACCAGAGAAAGAAAGTTGTTGACGGTATTGGGCGCGATTTCGGGATAAAGCTCGATTACGACGGTTCCGCCGTTTTTCATTGTTACGGTTACTAACGGATTGCGCTTTTCGTTGATATTGAACATTCTGTTATTTTGCTCCTGATTTTCATTTCCGCAAATTTCGCGGCGCGCGGAAGAAGTACACTTCCGCATTTAGTCAATTATACTACTTTTCTCACGCGATTGCAAGGCAATAGGGCTTTTTTTACCGATATTTTCCTCTTTCCGAGAATCGGAACGGATTTTCTCGCTCTTTTTTCGGAATCGGAATGAAAATCCGCGGGAGAATTACTCGGATTTTTCGGAATCGGAACGAAAATCAGGGGGAAAATTACTGGAAGTTCGACTTATGAGAATCGGGGGGGAGTTCGACTTATAAGAATCGGGGATATTTCGATTTACTCGGCTTCCCTTAAAACGGGGAAACCGCCTTGGCTTATCGCCGAGAAATCCCAGACCGTTTCGCTCCAACCGAGATTGCTTTCGAGAAAATCGACCGAAAGGACATCGAAAAGCGCGGCTCCTTCGTTTTCATTCAAATCGAGAGAGTCTTCGCCGACCTTTATCGAAACCTCGGGAAGCTTATAAGCGGCGCAGTTTTCGGAATAATCGCTCTCAGCCGAGTCGCCGACGAGATTGCCGACAAAGCAGCCGATAAAAGAATCGGCGGGACTTATCGCGACTTCGTAAGAATAAACGTGAGAAAAACAAGCGGAGAGCTTCACTCCCTTCCGGAGATAACCGACAAGCCCGCCCGCGTAAACCTTTATCGGCGCGCCCGAAACGGAAATCTTACCCGCCGCGGAATAGCTTTCTTCGAGCAGAACCGAGGATTCGTAGGAAACGGCGGCACCCAAAAGACCGCCTGCCGAAACTATCCCCAAAGAGCTTTCCGCGGATATATCCGCAAAAGAATACGACCTCTTTACGCTGACGGAAACGGCGTAACCGACTATTCCGCCCGCAACCGAAACGAGAGTTTCCGCGCCCGAAGAGGCCTTCCCGGAAGAATTCACGCTTCCGCGCGCGACGCAGCCCTCTACGCTCATCGCTCCGTCCGCAAAGACCGTCTGTCCGATTATTCCGCCGGCGTAGGCATAGCTTCCTCCGCTTGCAGCCGTTATCTCCCCGTCCGATCGGCTCCGCAAAACCTTCACGGCTCCTATCGCGGCTCCGATTATTCCGCCCGAAACCACCGGCCTTTTACCGCTCTCGGCCTCCACTTTTCCTTCGGAACGGCAGTTCTCCGCATAGCCGCGGCTCCCGAAAGTTACCTTTCCCGAAACCTCGGTGAAATTCGCACAGCCGACTATTCCGCCGGCGTAAAGAGGCGAAACTCCTTCGGGCGAAAGAGCCTTCACGTTTCCGACGAAATCGCCTCGGCTTATCAGTCCGCAGCTGTATCCGACGACTCCGCCGACGTAGCCGCTACCGCTGCCCGAGCGAGCCGAAACCGAAGATTCCGCCGAAAATCCCGTCATCTCGGAGGCTTTGAGTCCGCCGAAAATCCCCCCGACGAAGGCCGCGCCGCCCGAAATACAGTCGATTTCGCTCCCTTCGACCTTCAAGTCGCTCAGAACCGAACCCTCGGATACGAGCCCGCCTATTCCGCCCGCATAAAGCAGCTTTCCGTCGGAGTTAATCCGTATTGCACACTCGGCTGTAAGACCGGACGCCGTGAGAGCTTCGGCTCTCCCGAAAAACGCGCCCGCATAGACCGTCGTAAACGCGGCAGAATCGGGAGTTACGTCGAAAGAGGCGCGAATCGTAAGATTTCTTATTTCGCCGCCGCTTACGAAACCGAAAAGACCAAGCTCGAGAGTATGCTTGTAGCCGCCGATATAACCGCAGTCGCCCTCAGCCGAAAGCCCCGTTATAACGCAGCCCGCACCCTCTAAAACACCCGAAAATCCGACCGCTCCTCCGCATATCGGCGTCCATTCATAATCCGAAAGGTCGATATTCCGCCTCAGAACGTAACTTCCGCTCGGCTCGTTCCTTATCGCAGACAACTCCTCGGCGGTCCGCACGCTCGTGTAGCCCGAAAATTCGTCGCGGCAAAGAGCGTATACCGTCAGATCGGCGGCGGGCATCACGAATTCGTAGACCGTATCCGCCGAAACCGTCCGTCCTCCGACTCTCCAGCCCAGAAACGTATAACCGCCGTCCAAAGCGGCTTCGAGCCTTATATCGTCGCCTTCGTAGGTCGTAAGCTCGTCGATATTGGTCGTTATTCCTTCGCCCGCAATCACCGTAAGCACGTAGCCCTTCGCAAAACGAGCGAGAAGCCTGGTTTCGCCCCTGACCGTATAGGTTATCTCCTCCTTATCCGAAAAGAATACTCCGTTTTCGAACCAGCCCGCAAATCGGAAACCCTCGTGGCTCACAGCGCGGAGATTTACTTCGTCGCCGAACACGCAGCTTCCCGAAAAATCCCCTTCAACCTCTCCGCCGTCCGTGCTTTCAACCGAAAAACCGTACCTTATCGCAACGAAACGAGCCTCGAAACGCCTGTCCGAATCGAGAACGAACGAGAATTCCGCATCACCGGAAACCAACGCCTCTCCTTCGTACCAGCCAAGAAATTCGTAATGCTCGGGAACGGCCGTATAAACCGTAACCCTCGCGCCCGAAACGTATTCGCCCGCTCCGTAGGGTTCGGTCAAATCCGAATCAAGAACCAGAACCGCACGCTTGCTGAAAACCGCGCGAAGATTGAGATTGCCTTCGACTATGAACGTGTACTCGGATTGCCCGCTTACCAAATCGTCCCCGGAATACCAGCCAACGAATATCGCGTTATCGTCGGGAAAAGCCCGAACCGTCGCAAGATCGCCGCCGTTGAATACGCCGCCGCCCGTTACACTCCCGCCTTCGCCCGCGGTTACGGTAACCCTGAATTCTCCGTTGCACGCGGCTAAACTCAGAACAGCCGAAATCATCAGTATTATCAATATCGCCCTTTTCATTTGCGCCACCTCGCGATGTTTTTTATTCTGTCGTGTTATTTTATTATAGTATATCTTCCTCCTTTTGTCAACCGGCACGCTTTCTTTCGAGAACCAGCGTGACGCCGGACCCATTAGCTTCGCGACGTCCAAATAATTCCGGAAATCCGAATTAGCAGACCGCTCGGCGTGACACTTCCACTTTCTTTCGAGAACCAGCGTGACGCCGGACCCATTAGCTTCGCGACGTCTAAATAATTCCGAAAATCCGAATTGGCAGACCGCATAGCGTGACGCTGGACCCATTAGCTTCGCGGAATCTCAGATTCTTCTTCGTAGGAAAAGTCGTTCGCCGAATTTACTTTCAAACGACCAAATCGTGAAGTTCGGGCGAATCTGTTTTCTATAAAGAGAGAATTTCTATGGTCGGGCGAAGCTATCGGTGTTTTTCGCCGAAGCCTTTTTACAAAAAGGCTGGAAAAAGACCGATGTGGGTACACCGGTCTTTTATAGGAATAACGTAACTTATATTACGGATATAAGTTCTTGAATTTATCGGATTTATCCTTCGTTAAGCTGCCCGTTTATTTTCAGTTAAGCAGCCTTCTGACCTTCGAGAAGAGCCTTCTTAGCGTCGGAAACCTTCTGATCCGCCTTCTGTATAGCGGCAAGGAATCTTTCTTCGTACTGAGCAAGAATACCGTTCTTCGCGTCGGTTATATCCTGTTCGACCTGCCTGAGAAGAGCGTCTACGTCGATGTTCTTGCAGAGTTCCTTCTGATATTCGTCAAGCTTGGCGTAGGTCTTGTTTATCTCGACGATGATTTCGTCAATCTTTTCCTTGATAGCCGAAACTACTTCTTCCGACCAGTTGACGCCGCCGACGATTATTACTACCGAGTCGCAGACCTTATCGAGGAACTGTTCTTCGAAAGCGCGGAGAGTGTTTACGCTCGCTTCGAGAGTTCCCATAGCTACGTTGAAGGCAAGTTTCTTCGCCTGAAGAGCGATATCGTCGATTGCGGAGATAGCCGTCTTGATTTCTTCGTAATAACGGAACTTGAATTCCATATCCTTGAACTTGTAGTACTCTTCTTCGATGGATACGAGAGCGAAATGAGCCCTTTCGAGTACATCGACCTGAAGGAGAGTAACGAGCTCCTTATCGGTCATAGCCTCAAGCTCTTCCTGCGTCTTTTCGGGATGAGCCTTGAGCGCAAGCTTTACGAGCTGGTCGTGAGTAAGCTTCTGAACCTTTTCTACGGTAACGTTATAAGTATCCTTAAGCTTCTTCATAGCCTTGTCGAAACTCTTTTCGATATTGGCTTCGAACTGAGCGTTGCCGGTGGATACGTTGAGCTGAAGAGTCTTGTCTTCGCCGTTCTCTTCCGTAACGTATTTAAGCTCTACGAGAAGGTCGGCAATCCTCACCGTAACCAGATCGAGATCCTTTCCGACGAGATCTTCGTCCTGAAGAAGAATCTTACCGTCGTCGTTGGTTCCGTTGATCGCAAGAACCTCGTTCTTACCGTTGACTACAAGCTCGATGGACGGGTTGATGCTCATCGTAACGTAAGCAAGATCTCTTTCGTCAACCCGATTTCCGCAGGCAACCATCACCATCGTTCCCGCACACAGAATGAGCGCGACGGCAAGACACATAAACAATGCTTTCTTATTCATAAATTTTCCTCCTATCGGCACGGACAAACGCTTCGTGAAAAACGGATTTGTCTGAATTTTCACTTTATTACGCTCCGTTTGCCTTTTCTTGCCATAATTCTACCATAAAAAATACATTCTGTCAACGACAAATTTGCTATTTTTGTCAATTTTTTATAAAAAATCACCTTCTTTTCGCAAAATTTTGCTTTTGATTTTTAATACTGTAAAGCAAGTTGGCAGTTTTGTGTTTTTATATCACAAAGTTATCACTTTGGATTTCACACTTGCGATTCGCCCGTCGGAGAGATTTCGAAAGCGGGACGGGGAACGGGCTATTCGGACTTATCGTCGGAATCGTCTTTTTTGCGCCGAGAGGGCGCGACGAGCAGCAGAACAGCCGCAACCGACGGAAGAATCGTCGCTCCCGAAAGCTCGTTTCCGCAGCTTCCGCAGCCGTTACAGCCGCCGCAGCCTCCGCAGCCTTGATTGTCGTCGGGATTATTCGGATCGTCGGGATTGTTGGGATTGTCGGGATTGTCGGGATTTTTCTCGAAAACAGCCACGAGATAGAGGTCGTTTTTCACGCCCGAAAGCTTCGAAACGTAATCCTCCGAACCGACTATCCGCCAGCCGAGAAAAGTATAGCCCTTCTTTACGGGAGAAATCAGCTCCGCCTCGTCGAAATAGGTGATAAACGAGGGGTTGGAGCCGCTTTCGTAGGAGCCGCCCGAAAGGTCGTAGCTTATCGCAAAGGTTCTGACCGACGCGTAAGCCGAAAGAGTCATATTTTCGGTGAGGACGATAACGTATTCTCCGCTCGCACGCCTTCCGACATCGAGAAGCTTTCCGTTTTCGCCGGTAAGCACGGGAATCCCGTCGTAACCTTCGGCGGCGGTAAGCGTGAGGATAAGCCGCGTATAGCGTTGAAATTCGTATTCGCCGAGCATTTCCTTCCCGCCCTCCGAAATCGAAACCTCGTCCGCCGCGTCGACCGTGAGAGTTACCGTACCCGCGAAACCGATTACGTCGATGAATCCGTCCTCGTCGGGAGTAAGAACGCACCTGAAATCCTCGCCGGCGGAAGCTACGTTTTCGAGCCGCTTTCCGTTATAGTAAAGTCCGCTGAAATCGAATCCGCCCGTTACAACCGCAGTCAGAACGGCGGGATAGTTCTTCGCAAGAAACAAAACTCCGTCCTCGCTGTCATCGATTTCTCCGTAATTTATCGTAACGCCCGCGCTCGTTACCTCAAGACGAACGAGCTTCTCGACAGTTACGAAAAGGTTGATTTTTATCTCGCCGAAACCGAGAACAGCCGTATTTTCGTCGCGATTGGTGCGGATAACGAGATTTTCTTCAAAAACGTAGCCCTGTTTTCGGTGGTCCTTTCCGTAATTTTCGATACCTTCGACCTCGGTGCGTATCCGTGTTATTCCGTAACCCTCGGAAAGACGGGAACTTATCCCGAGTTTATCGAAAAAGGCAAGCTCGCCGCGGACGGAAACTTCGCCGACGCCTTCAATCACCGCAAAAAGCTCTTCGCCCGAAACCGAAGCCTCCTTACCGTTGACGAAAAGGGCTACTTTGTCGGTAAAAGACCGCAGCAGACGGAGATTCCGCGAGGGAGAGGAGTATTCCGCGGAAAAGATCGCGACACTCTCGTTCTTATCGGAAAAAGCAGCCTGCCCGACGAAAATATCCCACCGCGACGCGCTGAAATCGACTTCTATAAGAGTAAGGGCGTTATCCGCCGAAAGAGCGTCCTTCGCCGAAATCCTGTCGTTTCCTCTCACCGCATAAAACCGACCTATCGGCAAAACGAGAGTCCCGTCCGTCCCCGCCGGGAGAGAGAAAACCGCGCCGTTACTGCCTTCGGAGGAACGGATCTCCGATACGCTCCCGTCCGCGGAAATAAACCCGAACGAGAATTCTCCGCTCTCTACGCGGAAGGTATCCGTCGCGGTAAGAATACGGAAGCTTACTACGGCGTTCTTGTCGTTGGCTTTGTTGATTTCGCGGAAGCTTATCTTTATCCGTATAAGAAAATTACCGTCGGCGTCGATAGTTACGGTTTGTTCTGGTCTGAGCCGCACGGTCTTGGTTCCGGTCGATTCCGCGTAGGCGTAAACTCCCCCGTCGAGAGAGAGCGAAAAATCCTGCGCGGCGGCTTTACCCGCGGTCGGAAGCCCCAGCGCGAAAAAGCAGGTCAGAACGACTATAAAAGCCGCTAAGATATATCTCGGATTCCTTTTCATTTCTTCCCCTTTCCTTTTTTTGTTTTTTCGCGGCAAAGACTTTCCCTCATCAAAAATCTTCGCCCGCTTCTTTATGATATAATGCCAAATTCACGCGGATTTGTCAAGTCTTTTGAAGCACAGCGGATTTTCGGGAAGGACAGAAGGCGTTTCGGGGAGGAAAAGCCTCGTTTCCGCAAATAAAAAAGGACGGCAGAAAACCGTCCTTTAATATTAAATGGTATCTATCCGCAAGTGCGGAACCGTGCATTATCGGCAAATATTAAATCGCAATATTATCCGCAAATATTAAATCGCACATTATACGCGGATGCGGATTTGGGTTCGGCGGAAAAATCCGGGATTACATAACGTCGTTAACGTAAAGAGGATACTTGGCGGTAAGAGCAAGAACTCTCGCGTTGCAGCGTTCCTTAGCCTCTTCTCTGTTCTTGATGAGGTCGGCTATTACTTCGCCGATAACGACCATATCTTCTTCCTTCATTCCTCTCGAGGTTACGCTGGGCGTTCCGATTCTTATGCCGCTGGTAACGTTGGGGCTGAGAGTATCGAACGGAATACCGTTCTTGTTGGCGGTGATGTGAACTTCGTCGAGAAGATGCTCGAGTTCCTTTCCGGTCATTCCCGTCGAGGAAAGATCGACCAGCATAAGATGATTGTCCGTACCGTTGCTGACGAGCTTCACGCCGTTGTTCATAAGGGTTTCCGCAAGCTTTGCCGCATTTGCCTTGACCTGACGCATATAGACCTTGAAATCGTCGGAAAGAGCTTCCTTGAAACAGACTGCCTTCGCGCCGATTATGTGCATAAGAGGACCGCCCTGAATGCCCGGGAATACGGCCTTGTCGATAGCCTTCGCGTACTGCTCCTTACAGAGAATCATACCGCCTCTCGGACCTCTCAGAGTCTTGTGAGTGGTGGTGGTTACCACGTCGGCGTAAGGAACGGGACTCATATGAAGACCTGCCGCAACGAGACCGGCGATGTGCGCCATATCGACCATAAGCAAAGCTCCGCATTCGTCGGCGATTTCTCTGAACTTCTTGAAGTTTATCTCTCTCGGATACGCGCTCGCGCCCGCAACGATGAGCTTGGGCTTGCTTTCGAGAGCTATCTTCCTCAGCTCGTCGTAATCGATTCTGCAATCCACGGGACTTACGCCGTAGGGAACGATATTGAAATACTTACCGGAAATATTGACCTTGCTTCCGTGGGTAAGATGTCCGCCGTGAGCAAGATTCATTCCGAGAATCGTGTCGCCCGGCTGAAGCAGAGCAAAGTAGACCGAAAGGTTAGCCTGCGCGCCCGAGTGAGGCTGAACGTTGGCGTGTTCCGCTCCGAAAAGCTCGCACGCGCGCTTCCTCGCAAGTTCCTCCGTCATATCTACGTACTGGCAGCCGCCGTAATATCTCTTTCCCGGATAACCTTCGGCGTATTTGTTGGTCAGATGACTTCCCATCGCCGCCATAACCGCGGGGGATACGAAGTTTTCGCTCGCGATAAGCTCTATATTGCTGCGCTGTCTTTCGAGTTCGAGAACGTAGGTCTCGTATACCTCGGGGTCTGTCTTTTTGATCGTGGTTAAATCAATCATTTCAATCAATCTCCTGTTTATTTTATGGTCCGCCCGGCGGACGTAATTATATATCTCTTTTTTCGGCAAAAAACAACCGTCAGCCGATAAAGTCCGAAAGACTCTTCAGCAAATCCTTTTCGGAACGGTAGCCTTCTATCCTTTCGTAGACCTTGGCCTTGTCGATAAGGCAGACGGTCGGAACGGCTTTTACTCCGAGAACCATAAGAAGCCCTTTGTTGTCGTCGATGAACATAGCCCCGCAGGAAAAACCGCCGCGGTATTTGTCCGGCTCGGCAAGACTCCTTTCGCGGAAATATTCCTCGGCTCTGTCAAAAGCCCGCTCGGCGTTGCCGCTCATCAGTCTCGATTCCGCAGACCAGTCCGCGTAAAAATAAATCGCGACCTTTTCGTTGTTGTTGGCTTCGGACCTGAAATCCGCAAGTTCGAATTCTCTCATCGGAACCTCTTTCCTATCTTAAAAATCAGTCGGCTCGTCCGGCTTTTCTTCCTTATCGGACGGAGAGGAAACTATCCGCACCTGCGGCTTCCTCGAAAAAACCTTCTTTTCCAGTATCCGCAGAACGACGCAGCCTATCCCTATACCTCCGAAAAGCGACAAGAGCGCGGCAAGCTCGTTTTTACTCGAGAAATAAACCGCCGCAAACGGAATAAGCCCCAGAGCAAGCGGAAGCGCGTACGCCGCAAGCGACATCTTCGCTACTCCGCCTTCGGGAATCTCGATTTCTACTCGGTCGCCCGCCTTCAAGCCCTCGCCGACGGGAACGTCAAAGTCTATATGCGGCTCCTCGGGCTTCATTCCGCAAGCCCGACAACTTCCGCAGGCAGACCTCCTGTTTACTCTCACTGTGGCTCTGCCCTTTCCGATTCCGATAATCTCTCCCGTTTCTTTCATTTCGCCGAAGTTACCCGTTGTCCTTAGTTATCCTTTGTCCTTTATCGGTCCTTCCCGTTCTCGTCCTTGTCCTTTCCGTAGTCGTGGTACATAAGATAAAGCTCGCGAAGCTGCTTCTCGTCCACCTCGGCGGGCGCCTGAGTCATCATACAGCTTGCGTTCTGTATCTTCGGGAAGGCAATAACGTCCTTTATGTTGTCCGTTTCGAGAAGAAGCATCATCAGCCTGTCGAATCCGAAAGCCAGTCCTCCGTGCGGAGGCGTTCCGAACCTGAAGGCATCTACGAAGAAACCGAATCTCTCCTGAATCTGTTCGTCGGTCATTCCTATCGCCTCGAACATAAGCTTCTGAATCTCTCTGTCGTATATCCTCAGGCTGCCGCCGCCCGCTTCCTCGCCGTTTATAACGAGGTCGTAAGCCTTGGCTCTCGCTCTTGCGGGATCGGTCGTTATAAGACCTAAATCCTCGTCCTTGGGACTTGTGAAGGGATGGTGCTTGGCGACGAATCTGCGTTCTTCCTCGTCGTACTCGAACATCGGGAAGTCGGTAACCCACGTTATCGCATAGACGCCCTTGGGTATCATTCCGAACTTCCTCGCAAGCTCGAGCCTCAAGGCTCCTATCGCGGTCAAAGCACGCTCCTCGTCGGTATCGGCAACCGTAAACAGAACGTCGCCCTTCTCTATTCCCGAAACCGCGACTATCTTTTCAACCGTTTCGGGCGAGAGCTTATTCGCGTAGCTGCTCCTGACCGTACCGTCGGCTCCCAGAGCGTACCACATAAGTCCTTTAGCCTTGTAAGTCTTTACGCATTCCGCGAGCTTATCGAATTCCTTACGGCTGACTTCCTTCTCCCTGCCTTTAAGAAGAATGCTCTTGACTCTTCCGCCGGCTTCCGTATTCGAATCGAAGGGCGCGAACCCGCTTCCTCTCACGGCGTCGGTCATATCGAAAATCTCCATTCCGAAACGAAGGTCGGGCTTGTCGCTTCCGAACCTCGACATTGCGTCGGCATAGGTCATCTTTGCAAACGGATGAGGAAGGTCTATGCCCTTTATCTCCCTGAAAAGCCTCAGAATAAGCCCTTCCGTCATATCCATAACGTCGTTTTCGCTTTCCACGAAACTCATCTCGATATCCACCTGAGTGAATTCGGGCTGACGATTGGCTCTGAGGTCCTCGTCGCGGAAGCATTTCACTATCTGATAATATCTGTCCGTTCCGCCTATCATAAGCAGCTGCTTATAAAGCTGCGGCGACTGCGGAAGAGCGTAATAACAACCCGGATGAACGCGGCTCGGGACGAGATAGTCCCTCGCGCCTTCGGGAGTGGACTTCCCGAGGAAGGGCGTTTCCACCTCGATAAATCCGTTCTCCGAAAGATAAGACCTTATCGTATGCGCCGCCTTCGACCGCATAAGAAGATTCCTCTGCATCTCAGCTCTACGAAGATCGAGATATCTGTACTTCAGCCGAAGAAGCTCGCCCGCAGTCGTATCCCCTACAACGAACGGAAGAGTATCCGCTTCGGAAAGAATTCTCAGTTCGTCGGCAACTACTTCTATCTCGCCCGTCTTCATATTGGGATTGACGTTATCCCCTACTCTGTGCCTGACCTTGCCTCTTACCGCAAGAACGTATTCCATCTTTATTCCCGAAGCCTTCTCAAAAAGCTCCTTGTCGGTCAGATCCACGTCGAAAACGACCTGCACTATTCCCGTCCTGTCCCGAAGCTGTACGAAAATCAGCCCTCCGAGATCCCTTCTACGGTTAGCCCAGCCCATAATCGTTACTTCTCTGCCCGTATCGGCTCCGCTAAGTTCCCCGCACATATCCGTGCGTTTCATTCCTTTCAAAAATTCTGCCATATTCCTTCTCCGTGCGGCGGCTTTTTAAGGCTGCGCCGCGCAAGGCTCCTCCGGCGCGGTCAGAAATCCGCACGCCGTTATTATAACCTCTTCGCCTTTATCCTTTACGCCCGTAACCAGAACCTTATCGTATTTCTTCTGCTTTTCGGGCGTGACTATACGGACGGATACGACCTTACCGAGAGCTTCGTAGTATCCCCTCGCCTCGGTAAGACTCCGCCCCGCGAAATCTTCTCCTTTCATCAGACGACCATAACGTCCTTCTCTTTTTCCTTGGTGAGCTTTTCTATAAGCTCGATATGCTTGTTTATGCTCTTGTCGACTTCCTTTTCGTAATCGGCAACCGCGTCTTCGCTCAAGGTCTTGTCCGTCTTGAACTTCTTCAGCTTGTCCATAGCGTCGCGGCGTTCGTTCCTTACGACTACCTTGGTGTCCTCGCCGAGCTTCTTTATCTGCTTGACGAGCTCCTTTCTCCTCTCCTCCGTAACCTCGGGGAACACGAGCCTTATGACCGTACCGTCGTTGGCGGGAGTCACGCCGATATTTGCCGCGAGAATAGCCTTCTCCACAGCCTTTAAAGCGGTCTTGTCCCAGAGAGTAATCACGAGAGTCCTCGGATCGGGACTGCTGATATTGCCCATATTCATAAGCGGAGTTGCCGTACCCCAATAGTCAACCACTATTCTGTCGAGCAGACGGGGATTCGCTCGTCCCGCACGCATAACCGCAAACTCGTTCTTCATGTATTCTATCGACCTTTCGCAGCCCTGCTCCATCTTGTCGAATAATGCCTGCACCTGTTCGTTTTCGTATACCATAAGTACACCTCCGTTTATATTTCTTTGTCCTTCTCTATTTTACTTTAAATCCGAAAATATTTCAAGCGTTTAACGCGAAGTCCGAAGGATTAAATGTTCTTTTTATCTCCGCGCGCTTCGTCGCTTTATCCGTAAACCCGCCAAAGCCTCCGTCTAATCGATTACCGTTCCGTCCACGCAGCCCTTTACGGCTTTCATTACCGAGCCTTCGTTTTTGAGCGCAAAGGCTATTATGGGAATTCCGTTCTCCATACACATCGTAATCGCCGTCGTATCCATTGCCTTGAGTCCGTTTTTAATGACGTCCATATAGGTCAGCCTGTCGAACTTCTTCGCGTCGGGATTGGTCTTGGGATCGCTGTCGTAAATGCCGTCCACGTTCTTGGCGAGAAGAAGCGCGTCCGCGTGAAGCTCGGCTGCGCGAAGAGCCGCTCCCGTATCCGTCGAAAAGTAAGGATTGCCCGTTCCGCACGCGAAAATCACTACCCTTCCCTTCTCCAGATGACGCAGAGCCTTCCTAAGTATATAAGGCTCGGCAACCCTCGTTATCGTCAAAGCCGTCTGCACCCTCGTAGCCACGCCCTGCCTCTCGAGTGCGTCCTGAAGAGCAAGCGCGTTTATTACCGTCGCGAGCATTCCCATATGATCCGCCGTGGATTGGTCCATTCCTTCCGCCTGCCGACCGCGCCAGAAGTTTCCGCCGCCTATGACTACGCCGACTTCCACTCCGCATTCCGCAACTTCCTTTATCTGCGAGGCTATGTTCCCGAGCATAGAGTTGTCCAGCCCGAAGCCGCTCTCGCCCGATAAAGCCTCTCCGCTTACTTTGAGTATTATCCTTTTATATTTCACGTTTTCCATAAGCATCGGCTCCCCTCCGTATACAAGAAAGGGAACATTACGAGAATGTTCCCCTTACAAACGATATTCTTGAATTATAACTGTTTGAGAGAATCGGCAATCTCCTGAACGAAAGTGTCCTGCTTCTTCTCGAGACCTTCGCCCATTTCGAAACGAACGAAACGCCTTACGGTAATCTTTTCGCCGATAGCCGCGATTGCTTCGTTGATGAGTCCCTGAATGGTCTTGCTGTCGTCCTTCACGAAGGGCTGTTCGAGAAGACAAACTTCTTTATAATACTTGTTGATTCTTCCTTCAACCATCTTGTCGATGATGTTCTGCGGCTTGGGATTGGGTTCGTTGAGAGCCTGAGCCACGAGAATCTCCTTCTCTGCGGCTACCTTGGCGGGATCTACGTCGGCAATGCTTACTACCTCCGGCTTTGCCGCGGCTATCTGCATCGCTATATCGTGAACGAGATCCTTGAACTTGTCGCTTCTCGCAACGAAGTCCGATTCGCAGTTGACTTCGAGAAGAACGCCGATCTTTCCGCCCATATGAATGTAGCTGTCGACGATTCCTTCCGCGGCGATTCTGCCAGCCTTCTTAGCGGCTCCCGCCATTCCCTTTTCTCTCAGATACTTAACGGCTTCGTCGAAGTTTCCGTCGGTTTCGACAAGAGCCTTTTTGCAGTCCATCATACCGACGCCGGTAGCTTCGCGGAGTTTCATAACGTCTGCGCTTGTAAAATTAGCCATTTTATATCTCCTTATATCAATCTTTAACGAATATTTATTCGGCTTGCGTTTATTTATTCAGCCTTCTCTTCCTCGGGAGCTTCTTCCTTCTTCTCGTCGCCTACGGAAAGAACCACGCCTTCCTTAGCCTCTATAACGGCATTGGCGATAATGGAAGCCATAATCTTGACCGCGCCGATAGCGTCGTCGTTACCGGGAATAACGCAGTCGACTTCGTCGGGATCGCAGTTGGTATCGACGATAGCCACGATGGGAATACCGAGAACCCTTGCTTCGTGAACGGCGATGGCTTCCTTCTTGGGATCGACTACGAAAAGACATCCGGGAAGCCCCTTCATATCCTTGATACCGCCGAGGTTCTGCTGAAGCTTATCCCTTTCCGCCTTGAGCTGAGCGACTTCCTTCTTGGGAAGAAGTTCGAATTCGCCCATCTTTTCCATACTGTTGATCTTGTTAAGTCTTTCGATACGGGTCCTGATGGTCTTCATATTGGTAAGCGTGCCGCCCAGCCAACGGTTGTTGACGTAATACTGTCCGCATCTTTCCGCTTCGCTTTGAATAGCCGCCTGAGCCTGCTTTTTCGTACCAACGAAAAGAATGGGCTTACCGGTCGCGGCAATATCGCGAACGAAATTATAAGCCGCCTCCGCAAGAGGAACGGTCTGCTGAAGGTCGATAATGTGAATATCGTTTCTTACCTGATAAATGTACGGCTTCATCTTGGGGTTCCATCTGCGCGTCTGATGTCCGAAATGAACGCCTGCTTCCAGAAGCTGTTTCATAGAAACTACTGCCATAAAAAATAATCTCCTTGTTTGTCGTTTTTATTCCTCCCCGCGGGCACGACGGCAAGCCCTGACCGCAAAAAACGCGGCACGACGGCTTCTCAGCCCGCAAGTGCGTAATAAACCTTGCGTATTATACCACAAGCGGAGAGGTTTGGCAAGCGTTTTTCGGGGATTTCGGGCGGGAAAGGAAAAATCGCAATAAAAAACCCCGCGAAGTCGCGGGGTGGTTTTATTTCAGGTCGGACGTCAGCTATTGCCGCCTTGTTATTTTTTCGTTTTCGTTATTTTTCCGTCTACGACATTATACGTTCCGGTGGCAAATGCAGTACCATCATAAACATAAACGACCGGATTTTTAGCTGAGGATTCGCTGTCCCACACAATGTCGCCTTCCTGAGGAGCGTCGGGAGCACCAAAGCTACTAAAGCTCTTATAGATTGTATCGGGAGTGGTAGGGGTAGTTCCTTCGCCGGATTCTCCGGTATCATTGGCAAAAACCGCAGGAAGAGCACTGCCGGTAGAGGAGCTTTTGCCCGGAAAATCTAATGATACACCTTCGGTTTTCTTCACAGTCGCTTTCACCGAACCGTTCTGAATATAAACCACATACTGATTATCGATATAAAAGAAATTTACGGGAGGGGTATCTCCGCCTTCAAGGTCAAGTACACTTAAAAGGTCGTCATGAGCTACCTTTCCGTTGTTGAGAGCAGAGACTTTGTTGGCTTTTTCTATGTTGTTTGCCACGTTGGGGATGACAACCGCCGCAAGAATACCGATGATAACGATTACCACCAGCAATTCAACGAGCGTGAAGCCTTTTTTGTTTGTTTTTTTCATTTTTCTTATCCTCTTTTATGTATTTTCCGTTGCTTTTCCGGCGGGCAGCCTCACTGTCCGGGGAACGGGTACGATTTTAATCGTTATCGTACAAGCAGCACCGTTTCTGTCGGAATCATAGTTGTATTTTGTTAATTGCTTATGAAATTCTGATGAAAATATACGTTTTTATTAAGCATCCCTGAGACCTTGCAGCCTGTGTCGGCGCGAATTGCAGAAACAAATATCCGAACAAAACCGAAAAGCCCCGTTAACGGGGCTCCACGGCACTACAAATAATATCTGCCTCAGGTCGCAAAGCGCGGTTTCAGTGTTTATGGCAGACGCAGTCGCATTCGCGGTCGTCTTTTTCGCCGCAGTCGCAATTATGGTCATCGCAATCGCACTCGTGACCGTGGTCGTGTCCGCAGCAGCAACAGTCGTCCGCGTCGAGATCGCAACCCTTTTCCTTCAGATATTCCTTGTGCATTTTCACGTATTCGTCGTAAACTTCGTCGAGAAGCTTCTCGTCCTCGATAGGCTCGAACGTATCTCCTCCGTCCCCTTCGACTACGCGGAAAACCACGATTTCGTCCTCGTCGATATCTTCCATTTCCTCGGCAGGCTGGAAAAACGCGTACCAATTGCCTTTGTATTCAAGCGAAGCCACGAAGAAAAAGTCCAGAGCGTCTCCGTCCTCGTTAATGAGCTGAACTATTCCGTCGTCCGTGTCTATTTCTTCTTCCAATACGCTTACGTTGTCTTTTTCGTCTTTCATAATAAATCCTCCGGATTATTTATAATCGCCGTCAAACGCTCTCCAGATAGCTCTGAAGAATAACGGCAGCCGCAAGCTTGTCTATGACCTCGCGGCGTTTTCCTCGGCTTACGTCGGCTTCGAGAAGAACTCTCTCCGCCGAGACCGTAGTCAGTCTTTCGTCCGTCATAACGACCTTCGCGGCCGTCTTTTCCCTCAGCGCATCGGCGAATTCGCGCGCCTTGACCGTCTGAAGGCTGTCGGTGTTGTCGAGCTTTTTGGGAAGCCCGCAAACGACGGTTTCCACGTCGTTCTCTTCGATCATTTTTACGATTTTATTGATATCGCCCTTGATTTCCACGCGTTTAAGGGTATCGAAGGGACTCGCGATAATCTTCATCGGATCGGAAAGAGCGATCCCTATCCTCTTGTCTCCGATATCCAAAGCCATAACTCTTCCCATAAAAAACTCCTCCGAGAGAGTATACTCCTTTTCCTTCGTCTTGTCAATCGTTTTGCAAAAATACCGCGCGGTCTCTCCTCCCGAAAACACCAATGAGATTTATGCTCGTTTTTCGGGGTTTTTAGTCGGAAAAACGGGAAAAAAAAGCCGAAAATACTTGACAACGGCGGAAACAATTGATAGAATAACAGAGTAGTAATTATGGAGCCGTGCGGTTATGGCGGAATTGGCAGACGCTCCGGACTTAGGATCCGGTGCCTTCGGCGTGGGGGTTCAAGTCCCTTTAGCCGCACCAGACCCTCCGCAGGCGGGATACGGTCGGAAACGGTCGTAGTTCCACGGATTGTCCGAAAAAAACGGACGGAAACGGAAAGTTTCGCGGAGGAAATCGGAATCGCTTCGTCGTTATTATTATTTTTCAAGAAGAGGTAGAAAATTGAAACTTGCAGCATTCGTGTTTTGTCTTATCAGCACAATCGCCATGGGCTGGTGTCTTATACCGCTTGCCTGGTGCATCCCGATGACTGTCGCGGTCTATAACGCTTATAAATACAATAAGCCTTTGTCCGTAGGTTTCAAGGTTTGCACGCTTATTTTCGTAAGTCTTATCGGCGGAATCCTTCTTCTTTGCGACAGCGAAAACGGACAGGCTGACAGCAATAACAATAATAACAACAATAATAACTGATTTTTACGCAACATAAACCCGCGTCGGATTTCCGTCCGACACGAATGCGCCTTTAGCTCAGCTGGTAGAGCGGTTGACTCTTAATCAATAGGTCCAGGGTTCGAGTCCCTGAAGGCG
>UQVY01000002.1 GCA_900544545.1 uncultured Eubacteriales bacterium | reverse complement strand
CGCCCGGCGTGACGCCAGCTTTCTTTCGAGAAAGCCGGGCAAAGAACTTCACTTGCTTCGCGGAACCGTACAGATTCTGATACGGAAAAAACAATTTACCTGAATTACTTAACTTTATCGGGCGGACGCCCCCCAATGGGTCCGGCGTCACGCCGGTCTTTGCCGAGCTTTCTTCGAAAGAAAGCGAAGATAACAGCCGCAATTGCGAGGAGAACCGCGTAAAACCAAGGCTTTTCCCACACGGGATAACGCACCTCCACCCGAAACGAAACGTATTCGCTCGGCTCGGCTTTAGAATTTCCGTAAAAACGCAGAAATACCGTGTGTTCACCCTCGGAAACGCCCGCAATAAATCCGTCGGTCGTGAAGCTCGGCTCGTCAATCGCCCATTCCGTACCGGGCATAAGCTTTATCTTCACTCCGCCCGAAACAAAAGACAAATCCGCCTTCGGCTGCGGAGGAGCCTGAGTACGCTTCTTGTAAATTCCCGCGCCCGAGGCGAAAACTACCGAATACTTCTCGGAAACGAGATTTCCCGAAAGCTTTATTTCGAACTCCGCGGGAGCGTCGGGCTGTTGAGGGAGCAGAATCTTCAGGGTATTATAGCCTTCTATGAAAAACAGACTGTCGCCGGCAAGAAGTCCTTCGGCTTCTATCGTTACGGAAGGAGTCTTGTCGTATTCGGTGACGAAATCCGACGGCTTTACCGTAAGAACGACGGGAAGAATCCGAAACTTTACGACGTCGACCGCCTTTTCGGAAGAAAAACCCTTGTAGCCCTTCGCGGTCAGATATAAGACAGCCTCGTAATTCCCCGCGGCGGACGGAGCTTTTCCGGAGGAATAACTCCTGCCCGTTATCGTCTTTCCCCTGTAAAGCAGACGGACGGTTCCCTCCTTCCCCGTGAATTTCCCCGCGAAAATCTCGGCCGTCAAAGATTCTCCGTCGTACGTCCTATCCTCGGGAATATAACCTATCTTCGGATAATCGGATTCGGAAAGAGTTTCGGCGGATATACGGAGATTTCCGGAAGAATAGGCGTAATATTCTTCGGTTTCGGCGGAAAAAACGACTCCGAACGTGCCTGCACCGTCGGGTTTCCCTATAAAAGGAACGCCGTTTTCGTCGTAATAGGTTACCGTATAGACGATTCTTCCCCATTCAAGCTCCGCCGGAACGTTCCCGAAGGAATATTCGACGGAAGGTCTGACCGCGCCGCTCAAATCCGCGGGCAAAACCGTAAGCCGCAGCTTATAGACCTCCCCGCCGTATCCGACGGAAAGAATATATTCCCCCTTAACGCTCATTTCCGCGGCTTTTCCGTCCGCGTCCGTAACCGAAACCTCGTCCGCTCCCCGAAAATCGGGAGTAAGGTCGGTTCCGTCGACGATTATCCTTTCCCGCAGATCCGCTCGTCCGCGTATGAGAAACGCAAGCCCGGAATTTATTTCGTCAAGGCTCTTTCCGTACCCCTCAACGCCTCCGAAAAGTAAAAAGCCTTCCGCGTCCGACGCGAATACCGCGGAATCGTTCCCGCTTTTATCCGAAACTCCGAAATCGTTCGTTTTCGGCGCGAGCGAATCTTTTCCTCGGCTTTTCGCTCGGACAAAAATCGCGGTTTCGGCTCTTTCCCGCAAGTTACGGAGGCAAAACAAACCGTCTTTCGCCGCGGAATCTCCGCCGTTATCGGGAAGAAGCAGAGGTTTTCCGCAGTCATAAATCTCCGCGGATTTTATCCCTCCGACGAGAAGTCCTCTTTTTTCGGAGGGAAGTCCGTTTCCTTCGGGCGTAAGCGCAAACGAAGCCCCGATAAGCTCTATCCTTCCGCCCGTAAACTTACCCGCTATTCCGCCCGAAATCTTGGCTCCCGTCCGACCGGAAACCGTAGAATCCTCGATTTTAAGCAAAAGCTCGCCGCCTTCGGAAATTATTCCGCCGGAAAGCCCGCCGCCGCCCGAAAAAACGCCTATCGAAGAGGAGATTACCCTTCCTTCGCCCGTCGCGGAAAAGGCTATCCCCGCGGCTTCGCCCGACGATACGACGATTACCGAACTTCCTTCGAGCGAAAAACTCCGCAGACTTTCCGCTATCGAGCAGCGACCGCCTTCGAGCGTTATCGAGGAATCGGATATTTCCGCGGCTTCGCCCGCAAAAAGCAGACCGTTTCCGAGGCTGCGGGCGTAAATTTCGCTTTTCTCAATCCGAAGAATTCCCGTCCGACCGAAAACGCAGTCGGCTCCGTCGCTTTTTACCGCCGAGCGAACGACCTCCGTCCTCCCCGCCATTCCGAAGGAGGACTTGGTTTTTACGGCGATTTTGCAGTCGAAAAGGGCAAGACCGTCCGCGTTCCCCGAAAATCCGAAGCTTTCCGTTTCCGCGTCGAGAGTCGTCCGATTCAATTCCAGCCTGTTTCCCTCTCCGAGAAACAGAAAATTCGACCTGCTCCTGATTATTACGTCGGAATTCCCGAAAAACGACTCCTCAGCCCGTCCGACCGCGCGATTCCCGAAAATCACCAGCCGCGAAGCCTCGACGGACACGCTTTCAGCCTCGCCGACGAGCGTTTTCGCCCCGTAAACATCGACCTTTTCCGCTTCGATTCTTTCCGCGCGCCCGATAAAGGCTCCCCCGAAATCTTCGTCGCTCTCCGTATCCGCCGAGAAATTTTCCTTCCCGTTTTCACCCGAAACGACCTCGGATTTCACGCTTTTCAGATTGATTTCTCCGCCCGAAAACACGACCGCGACGCCTTTCTGCGGCAGAATCCCCGAAATTTCGCAGTCCGTAAGACCGAGTTTTCCGCAGGTTACCGCAACCGCCGCGGATTTTTCCTTTTCTCCGTCCGAATCCGACGCCGAAATCAAAATCCCGCAATCCTCCGCGTATATATTCTCCGCTTCCGCTCCCAAACCCGCGGATTCCCGAATCTCTCCGACGAAACCGACCTTTATTTTGGTGTTGTAAAACCTCGCGTCCCCTTTGCAACTTATAAAAACACCCGCGGATTTTTCCTTTCCGCAAGCCGTAATCTCAAAATCCGAGCCGCAGACCGTAAGATTTTCCGCCTCCCCGATAAACGCAGCCTTATTCCCGTAAAACTCTCCTCTTACGGTCAGATTCCTTATTGCCGCGTTCTTCGCCGAGGCTATGAATACTCCCGAATCTTCGTCCGAAAACCTCACCGAAAGAACGTTTCCCCGTCCGTCGATTTCTCCCGAAAAAGGCCGTTCCTTCGTCCCTATCGGAGTGAAACCTTCCCCGACCGTTATATCCGTCTCGAACCGCAGATTCACTCCGTCCGCCGGAATCCGACTCTCGTTGCCGTCCGCGGTTATTACCCGCAAATCTTCGCCGCGGTTATACGCCTCCGCAAATAAAAAAAGAGCCTCGGCAGAATCTATCCTCACCGAAACTCCGTCAAACGGCATTAACCTCCGCTCTTCAATCCCTTCCGCCTTTACCGTCCCGCATACCGCGCCCGCAAGCAGAACCATCGCCAATACCGCAAGCATCGCTTTTACCGTCTTCATTCCTCTCTACCTCCTATCAAGGCGCATACCGCCGGGTGTCGTTCCCGAAAGACGCGCAAAGCAGTGGATTTCGGGACGGGAAGGGGCGGGAGCGCCGCGGATTACGCACGCCCCCGTTTATTTTTCGTTATCTGTAAATTATACGCCTGCAATGCTCGCATATCGTGAACGAATGGTCCTTTATCCTGTCCAGAGTCAACGTCGCAAGCTCTACGTTGCAGCCTCCGCATCGTCCGTCCTGTCGGAGCTGAACGATGGGATGAGATACCCCGTCCGCCGACAACTTCCTGTAATGCTCGAGAATCTGTCCGCCGCCCGAGGATTCTATCTTCCCCGCAATCACTTCCATAAGCTTCGTTCGGCTTTCGATTTGCGCGGAATATTTCTCCTTGATATCGTCGTACTTCTCTTTGTTCTCCCTGAACTGCTCCTTATACTGCGGAACCTTTTCTCCGAGGTCGTTGAAGGAGGCTATATGCGTTTCGATTTCGGATATAATCGAAGCTATCTCCTTCTCCTGAGCGTCGAGCGTTCTCGAGAGCTGGTCGGTCTTTTTCGTAAGATAGTTAAGCTCTTCTTCGTCTTCGGATTTGTCTATACTGTTCTCGTACTCGCTTATAAGATTTACGTTTTCGTCCACGTCCGCACCGAGTTTTTCGAGCTTTGCGTTAAGCTCGGCTACTCTCGCGCTCATTGCGGCAAGCGATTCCTCCGCGTTCTTCAGAAACCTCTTCGCGTGATAGAGCTTCCTGAATTCCTCGGTGGAATTTATCTTGTTTTTTATTGCCTTTAATTCGTTATCCACTTTCTGATAATCGAAAAGCTGCCTGATAACGTCGTTTTTACCCTGATATGTCATAGTTCTGACTCCTTTATCTGAACTGTCCCGAAAGCAGGGCTTCTATCCTTTCCTTCAGCCCGCGGACGGACTCCACTTCCTTCACGGAAAGTACTTCGTCCGCCTTCCCGAGCCGAAAACGAAGATACCTCATAAAATCCTCCGACGGATTACGGACGTTGTCCCGCCCGAATTCCGCCTCGATTACGGTAAATTCGTCAAACCCTCTTTCGAGCCGCATTATTTCGTAATATTTATCTCCTCCGTAAAACGTGAAATCCGCCGTGAATCTGTACCGCTCCTTCAGCTTTTCCCGAAGAAGCGTCGCGTCGTGCATAGGCTGAAGCACGAGAAACTCCGGCAGAGCCTTTGCGTTCCCGATTATGCTCAGAATCTCGCCTCCGCCCATTCCCGCTATTACCGCGGCGTCGCAGCGCAGATCACCCAAGCCGTCCCGAACGAAAAACTCCGCTCTGTCCGTGAGTCCGTATTCTTCGGCAAGATTCCTCGCCTTCCTCAAGGACGGCGCGGATACGTCGCAGAAAAGAACCTTTTCCGCCCTCCCGCGCAGAAGCAAGGCCGCTCCGACCTTTCCGTGATCGCAGCCCACGTCGGCTACGACTTCGGCCTTCGGAACGAGCCCGACTATCCGCTCCATTCTTTCGGTGAGTTTTATCATAAATCCTCCGCTTCCTTACGGAAAAGCCCGGCAAAAAGCTTTCTCTCGGAAATGACCGGCAAAAAGTTCCGCGGCTCCCGAATCCGGAAACTACGCGCGACCGCACCCAGCGAAACCTACCTGCGAATCCGAAATTATGTCCGCAGAATCAACTCCGCTTAATTCGGGATTATGCCCGCAGAATCCGTGAGATTAACCCGCGAAAAGCTCCGCGGACTAATCGTGTCTTGGCTGAGATACGCCGAGAGAGTAATTGATGAAAAGCCCCGCGTCGAGGAAGGGTATTCCGTTTTCGTCGTAAATTATTCCGAGAGAGTGTTTAAGCGCGATATCGAAAAGTCTGTCCTTGTCTATGCAGGTCAGATTGGGAATGGTCGCCGCGAATCGCTTCCCTTCCTCGTGAATACTCGCGTTCGTAGCCATAACTCCCTTAGCCGCTCTCGCTCCCTGCATTACTCCCGCAAATTCGCGCAGCTCCTTTACCGTTACGCTGGTGTTGAGCCTCTGACGCGTCTTTGCCTGAATGAGTATCTTTTCGCGGAAACCGAGCGGATCGATAACCTCTACGATTCCGTCGATTCCGTTGTCGTTGGGCCCCGCCGTAAGCTCGTCGCTCACTACCGATTTCCCGAAAAGAACCTTGACCGCTTTAAGCGCGAGAATCTCCATAAACACGCTGCCGTTGATGTTTATGGCTTTCATATAAGCCATCTTGAGCTTGTTTTCGTACTTTGCCCGTCTGAGCCTTCCCGCTACCGCCTCGAGATATACCTTTTCCGTGTCGATGAAATGCGCTCCTATCGGAGTCGCCGGATACTTCTCGCTCTGCTTGACGAAATATCTTCCGTTCCTGCGGAAAACCTCGCCCATATCTTCGAGCTGACGGAGAGCGGTCCCGACGAAGGCTCTTTTCTTTGCGTCGCGCTTGGCGGAATTATCCGAGGAATCGGGAGCCTTGCGGTTGTTTTCGCCCGCGATTTCGTTGAGAATTCCGGCTCTCGTTCTGGGTTGTCCGTCGGAAAGAAGCGTAAGAATCCGAGTCTTGTAATTTATGCTCTGCTGAGTTTCCTGAACGGTGTTGACGAGCCGAAGTTCCGTTCCTTCGTACTCTATGAGCCGCTGCTCGAGAAGCTCGTTGATTACCGAGCCCGTGAGCGACTTATAACGAGTCGCAAGGGAGGTGCTGCTCCTTTCGGAAAGCTGCATTTCGGAAAGTCCGTAATGCTTCATCGCCTCGTCGATAAGGTCCTTCCGAGTCCGTTTTTCGCGCGTTTCGAAGAGCGACACTATGACGTCGTTGACCATTTTCTTGTTGACGCTGACCTGAGCGGGATTGACGGGCGCGAAGTGCTTTTCCTCGGCGACGGCGACGAATTCCGGCTGCGCGGCGGGCTTTCTGCGGGCTTTTATCGTTCCTCCGAAGGCAATCGTGTCCACGTTGTGGCGGCTCTTGCTCCAAAGATTGCGGCGTTCGAGTTCGTAAACCGCGTAAGTTCTATGCACGTCAAGAGCGTCGTCGGCTTGTTTTTTCTCCCCGGCGGGCTTTTCGGAATTCTCGACTTTCGTTGAATCAACCGGCAAGTTCGTATCGCGAACGTCGGAGTTCGTTGAACGAGCGTCGGATTCCGCGCCGACAACCTGAGGTTTCTCGGAGTCGGATTCGGGCTTCGGATTTTCGGATTTAGCCTTGGATTTCCGCGATTTTCTCTGCCTGTTTGAAGGCTTTTTATTCTCCTCGGCGGGCTTTTCCGCGTTCTCGGATTTAATTTCGGGACTGTTTTTTCCCGATTTTTCCTGCGTTCCAGCCTCGGGTTTTTCGATCTTTTCGGGTTGCTCCGATTTAATCTCGGATTTTTCCGAAGCAATCTCGACTTTGTTTTGCGATTTTTTATTTTTGGTTACTCTTTTGGACTGTTTTTCCTTCTTTTCGGGCTTCTCTGATTTACTTTCGGAAAGCGGCTCGGCGGATTTTTCGGGCTCGGGCTGCAAAGCGATTTGCGACGGCTCGGCCTCGTCAATCTTCGACTTTGCGGCATCAACCTCGGAGTTCATTAAACGAGCGTCGGAGTTCGTGCCGCCAACCTGCGATTTCGCGAAATCCGTCTCCTTTTTTGCGCCGTCGGCCGAATTTTTCTCGTCCGCGGGTTTTTGGGGCGTTTCAGGCTCGGAAATCGCAGGTGAAAGCTCGTTTTTTGCGCCCTCGTCGGCTTTCGGGGCCTTGTTTTTGCTGCCCGTCGGACGACCGCGCCGCTTTTTCTCCGCTTTAATCGCGGCCTTTTCGTCGAAATTTTCGGTTTTCACAACCGTTTTTTCGGATTTTTCGTCCGCGTTTTTAGCCTTTTCCTCGGCAATTTCGACTTTTTCGGGCTTAATTTCCGATTTTTTTGCTTTTTTGTCCGTTTTTTTCGCGATAATTTCGGATTTTTCCGATTTTACCTCAACTCTTTCGGAATTTTCGGATTTTCCTAATTCAGCCTCGGTTTTCTCCGATTTTATGTCGGGCTTTTCTAAAACAATATCGACTTTATACTGCGATTTTTTATTTTTGGTTGATTTTTTGGACTGTTTCTCTTTCTTTTCGGGCGCGATTTCCTGCGTTTCGGCTACCTTTTTTTCGGATTTCTTTTCAACAGTCTGCTTTTTTGGCTGTTTTTCGGCCTGTTTTTCAACCGATTTCGTCGGATTTTCAACGATTTTCGGCTGATTTTCGGGCGATTCCGCCGTTTTTTCCGACTTAATTTCGACTTTTTGCGCCGTTTTTGCCTTCCGATTGCCCTTCGAAACCTTGGTTTCCGACTTCTCCGCAGCCGATTTTTCCTTCTCGGGTTCGGCTTTTTTCGCGGCGGGTTCCTGCGGCATCTCCGGATTTTTCGCCGTTTTCTTCTCTCCGCTATCCGCTTTTTTCGCTTCGACTGCGGGCTTTTTTGCCTTAGTTACGGCCTTTTCGCCAACCTCGCGACCTTTCGCGCCGGCCTCGCCGCTCTTTTCGGCTTTCGGCTTCCTGCCTCGCTTCCCGCGCGCGCTTTCGCCCGCTCCAACCTCGCTTTCCTTCGTTGCTGCAGTGTTTTCTCCGTCTATATTCATATTATGTCCTGCCGTAATTTTAATTTGGTTCTGTTTTTGTTTGTTTTTTCATAGCCTCGGCTCTCTCTCATCCACCAAGTCTTAGCCTGCGCGGGGCGGGCGGGCCGAATAAAGTTTCCGCCGACGCGAAAGTATATCGGGGAGCGCAGGCGTCCGCGAAAAGCTAAACCCGCCTGACGTCGGTTGCTCTGCGCTGCGTGAAGGCGTCTATATCCACCGGTCCCGAAAGATTCACGACTTTGCACGCGGGAATCGCAAGCCTGTCGATAACCGCCATCGGTTTGCTGATTTCGCCGACTCTGTCGGGCGTATGCGCGTCCGAATTCACGATAAAGGTTACGCCTACGTTCAGAAGTTCGTTGACTTCGTCGTCGGTCATCGCCACGCCCTTTCCGTTGAGTTCGATAAGCACGCCGTAATCCCTCGCCGCCTTTCCGACTTCCCTGACGTCGGTTTTTACGCCGAGATTCAGATGACTTATTATATCTACCTTGCCCGATTCTATGGCTTTGACGTAAGCTCTGGTATAGCGGTCGTCCGCGGGAGCCTTAAAAGCGTCCCTGAGCATACTTCCGAGGTTATAAGAGAAGAAATTCCCTAAATTCGTGGGCGCGGAAGCCTTATGATAACCTACTATAACGTAATCGAAAAGTCGGGCTTCCTCCCGCGTAAGGTCCACGTTTCCGTCGAAATCGAGAAGGTTCGCTTCTATGCCGAGATAAACCTTCGTCGGCTTGCCCTTTGCGTTAAGGCGTTCGATTTCCTGCCGCATAACGGCGATATTCTTCTTTTTCATTCCGAACATCAGATGTCCGAGTCCGTGGTCGGATATTCCGAGCTGAGAGAGTCCGATTTTTACCGCCTGATTGTAGTTTTCCTCGATTGTTCCTTTGCCGTGAGAAAACACGGTATGAGTATGAAGATCAGAAAAAAGCATTATTCACTCCGATACCGGCGAGCCGAAGATTCCCCTTTGGTTAAGGCGGAAAGCTCCGTCGCCTACGTAATTTATTTCCGTTCTCAACTCCCTTCCGAAGGCTTCGTATACTCTCCTGCGGAGAATTCCGATAAGCTCGAGGACATCCGAAGCCGAAGCGTCCGAGCGATTCGCGATAAAGCCGGCGTGACGCGGATGAACGTAAGCTCCGCCGACGCGCAGACCTTTAAGCCCGAGGTCGTCAATGGCTTTCGCCGGAGAAAAATCTCCGTCGCGAAGAAAAACGCTGCCGGCGGTTTTGCAGCCACGCGGCTGGGTTTCGGCTCTTTTTCGGGCGACGTAATCGGCAAATCCCGCGTCGAAACTCCCGACTCCCTCGAAAAAAACCCGGGTTACGAGAAATCTTCCGCCCGAAAGCGCGGTCCTCCGATACTGCGGCGCGAGAGCTTCCCCGTCGAAAAAAATCTCCGACGCGCGTACAGCCTCGCGGATGTCACTCTCCGGAAGAATCGGCGCGGTCGGATTTTTCTCCGTCGCAAGTTCGTTTTCGGGAAGGAAATTTTCTGCCTCGTTTCCTCGGAGTTTCCGCGGAGAAGGAGTGTTTTCGACCGCCGAAAAGTCGGTTTCCCCGAAAAATCCGTCGGTTCCGCAAAATCGGGGTTTACCGAAAAATTCCGCAAGTTTTTTCAGGTCGAGAGCCTGCACGATTTTCGCTCTTTTCGCAATTTCGCCACCGAAACAACCCGCGTTGCCCACGACCGAAGCACCAACCGCACCCGGAATCGAACGTAAAAACTCGAAACCGCCGAGATCGTTATCCCTCGAAAAACGAAAAATTTCGCCGAGATAAGTCCCCGCGGCTGCCCAAAAACCGCCTCGACAGGGCAAAATCCCGCGCAAAACGCCGCCCGCACGAATAACTATGCCCGAAAAACCGGCGTCCGAAACCAAAACGTTCGAGCCGCCGCCCAGAACGAGGACGGGAACGTCGGATTTCGCCGCAAACGCGACAACCGCTGCAAGCCGCGCAACCGACTCGGGATAAACCGCCAGAGCCGCCCTTCCGCCCACGCCAAACGTCGTCATTTTGGAAATTTCGGCGTCCTTACGAGCCGAAAATTCACGAAAAAAGCCCGAAAAATCCATCGAAAACACGGAAAAATCCTTCAAAAGCCCTCCGAAAACCCAAAAAATGTGATTTTGCGCCGCCGAAGCGGAAGCTCCCGATATATTTTACACTATATCGCCCCGATAAGCAAGCGTTTTTTCGGACTTTTTGCCCGCTCGTCAGATTCCCCGAAATCACCGCAAAATCATCACTTTATCGCTAAAAACCGACAACTTTCTGCTTTTTAGCTTAATAAAACGCGATTTACCCGAGAATTACAAATTCTTTTCACTCAAACTCGGATTGACTTCACCGAAATTCGGTTTAATTCACATATTACTCTCATTAAATAATATTGTTTCTTATTAATTTCATATAAATTTCACATAAATCTTGAAATTCTCGGGAATTATCTCCTCAAAAATCAAAAATCAGAGCGATTTTGAGCCTTTTCCCGACAAAACCGGAGAATTAACCGTTCTGATAAGTTCGGATTTTTCTTTTTCGTCGGCCAGAGTCTGCTCATAAAGCTCCCAAAGAAGCGTCGGAAAATCCTCTTCAAAAAGATAGTTCGCAAGTGAACCCGGAACGGCATTTATTTCGTTAAGATAAGGCTTCCCGTCGGACACAAACCAGTCCGCACGCACCGGACCGCGCCCCGAAAGAAGGTCGTAAATCGTTTTTGAATAGTCCTGGATCTCCTCGACGCACTCGCCCTCCCACGGAAAAATCCGATTGGTCCCCTTTTTTCCGAACATCATATATTTATCGGAAAAATCAAGGATTTCTCCTTTAGTTAAAGGCTTTTCGAGCTGCGTTGCAACGGTTTTTCCTTTAATTTTCGCAACGGCGCAATTAACTTCAATGAGATTTTTCAGCTTCGGTTCAATCATCGCGCCCGTATCCAAACAAAAAACAGTCTCCAAAGCCTCTACCAATTCCTGCCTCGAATGGACACACGAAACGCCGATGCTGCTTCCCAACGAACAAGGCTTCACAATCATCGGATAACAGAATTTTTCCGCTTCTAAAATTATTTTTAGTTTGTAAGATTCGATTTCCGCATCGTGAAAATCCATGTTCTTTTTGCAATTGCATTTTGATTTTTTACAAGCTTCCATTGAATTACCACATTTGCATCTTTTTATTTCGCTAAAATTCGCATTATAATCACTTTCTTTCATATTATGCAAATTTATGGACGCATCTTTAACATAATCTATTTCATTTTCATTAGAATTCTCTGCCGCTAAATCTGAATTTAAAGCACAGGAACAATTTGAACTAAAATCGGCATTTCTTGATTCATCACAGGTGTTTTCGCTATCTGTACAATTAATATTCGCGTTTTCAACTCTTTTATAACATTGTTCAATATTGGTTTTATCCTTAATCCAATCACATTTATCAACAAAAACATGCGGAAGCACCGGAATTTTCGCCGATAACGCCAACTTTTTCAAGAGACTTTTGTCCATCGCAATCGAATGAAGCGCAACGCCGCCGTTTATACAGGGGATTCCGCACATACACAAAAGCCCCGCCGCACCACCGCCTTCGCCACTACCTCCGTGAAAGCAAATTACCCCGATATCTGGCTTAAAAATCGGCTTATAACCCTGAAAATTCTTAATTGATATCACACCATCAGCAAATATTGAACATTTTTTAAACTTATCAAATTCACCTTTTTCGCCAAAATTTAACGGTTCAGAGGACGACGGGGCAATCCTCCAAAGGCCGGATTTATCAACAAAAATCCTCAACACATCAAAATTTTTGCTCATTGCCGCAGCCGTCATAAGGCCGGTCACGACCGAAACGTCATGCTCAACCGACACCCCGCCAAAAAAAACAACCGCTTTCGGACGATTTTCTGTCCTGCTTTTCACAGATTTTTTCATAAAAGACCTCCGTTTGTGAAAATCGTTATCATATCTGTCGTTTATAACGATTTTGAATTTTATTCTATAATATGAATTTTTATTTGTAAACTCAATGAAATTCTTTGTAAAAAATTTTTAATATATTCAAATATTTGTTCTATAAATAATCGTCCGGAACATCGTTAAGAAACAACAACACATCGCCATGCGAAAAATAAGGCGCAAGCATCTTTACGGCATTTTCGGGTGTACTTGCGCGGAAAATACTCTCTTTGTGAAAACTTTCGGAAAGAAGGCCTTTTTCTATCGCATCGGCGTTAGGCCCGACAATGCACACCCAATCGCAAACTTTTGCAAGTTGTGTTCCTATTTCAAAATTAAGTCGGACTTGCAAATTACCACCCTCAACAATGCCGGGCGTTATGCACATTTTTTTACCAAAAAACGAATCCAACAAAGTAATCGACGACTTCGCGCTTTCCGTAGAACAATTATAACTATCATCTATAATAAATATATTGCCATTGAATTTCACTTCAGCGCGATGAGCAACCGACTTAATCGTCGAGGCTGCGCGGACTATTTCTTCGGGCATCAAGCCCAAAGAGTAGGCAGCCCCGGCAGCCACACAAAGCGAATCAATCTCCGATTCCGCAAAAAGATGACACTTCCCCTCAAGAAATAGATTGCCAAAATTAAATAAGAAATTTTGACCATTTGTTATACGCAAAATATCCGATTCAAAAGAAGATTTACAACTGCTGCAAACCAATCGTATATCAATAAATCCACCCTTTCCGCAGGCAAGTCCATCACACTCTCTGAATTTAACTTCATTTTTTAGCAACTCGCAATTATTGCTGTAAATAAAGCGTTTTTTTATATTGTAATATAATCCGTCCCTTGAACAATCAGCTTTTTTAAGAAAATTGCAAGTCATTTTTGACTTTAAATCTTGATTTAATGGGGCAGTCTTACCAACCTTTTTCACTCGCGGTTTTCTTTTTTTAATGCAAGATTTTTCCAATTTATTCTTGTAATTTAATTTGTTAAATTTTTTATTTATGTAATTTACGAGTTCAAATTTTGTTGAAATTATCTCGTTTAATGTGCCGAAAGTCTGAATATGTTGTGGGGCGATACCAACAATTACCCCTAAATCAGGCTCAATCATCTCACAAATCTCCAAAATATCGCCTTTTTGGCGCGCTCCGGCCTCTGCAATAAAAATTTCAGTCTCGTCAGATAGACTATTATTGACCGTTAAGGCGATTCCGAGGGGCGTATTATAACTCTCGGGAGTCGCAAGAACCTTATATTTTTCAGACAAAAGCGTTTTTAGATAATTTTTAACACTTGTTTTACCATAGCTTCCCGTAATTATCACTTTAATTGCACGACTATTTCTTATTTTTTTAACTGCCTGATTGATAAATTTTCGATTGATCAACATTTCAATCGGCCGATTTACCCACAATCCGACGACCGGAACCAAATAACAAAGCAGACCTCCGAGTGGCAGCCAAATTATTGAAAGTAAAATTAAAATAATATAGTTCGTCACATATTGCCGTAATATTCTGTTGGTTTTCCTATATAACGTTCTTTTTTTTACAGTTCGAAGCCACACGACGTATGCTAAATTCACGGTAACAAACGCAATCGCCGCAATTTTTCCGAACAAAACGAACGCCGCGGCAAACATTAAATTTAATATTAAACACGAAATAAATTCATTTGTTTTTTCAATTCTTGCGTACCCTCTCTCGGGCCGATATGACAGCGATTGGAGAACGCGCATCGCCGGTAACGCCGCCGCTAACCAAAACGCGGAATACACCGCGGCAAAGAGAATTTCCATTTTCATCTCACACCTCGCCATATTATATGCGATTCGACCGCAAAATGTTACCGCAAAATCGCTTTTAACGCGTGAATTTTTATTCCAATTATTTATATTATATAAATTTTAAGATTGAGGCGCGAATATATAATTATTCAAAAACCATTTTAAAAACCGTAAAAATCTGCAACGAAATTTTATTTATATCAAAAACATAAAAAATTCCGCCGTTTTTTGAATGAAGCCGCCTTTTCAATTGACGAAAAACGCAAAAAGATATATACTATGCCGCGTAAAAAACAAAAAAGGAGTGATTTTTATGGACCGAACAATTCGCGCGCCGGAAAGCAAAACCCGCATTTTATGGGAACTTTTCGCGACTTTTTTCAAAATCGGACTCTTTACGTTCGGCGGCGGGTACGCGATGATCAGCATTATCCAACGTGAAACTGTTGAGAAACTTAAGTGGGTAACAGCTGAAGATATTATGAACATGATCGTCATCGCGGAAAGCACGCCGGGCGTAATCGCCGTAAATTCCGCAACATTCGTCGGCTACAAAGTCGCGGGAGTGCGGGGCGGAATCCTTGCGACTTTCGGCGTTGTTTTACCAAGTTTTCTCATAATTATCTTAATTTCATTATTTTATAATCAAGTTAAAGACAACAAATTCGTGGCTGCCGCCTTTCGCGGAATTCGCTGCGCGGTAGCGATTCTCATCGTGAGCGCGGTTAAAAAACTGGCGAAGCAAGTGGACTTCAAATGGTACAATATTGCCGCAATCATCGCCGTTTTCGCGATTTCTTCGCTGACGGATTTCGACGTGATTTACCTCATTCTTATCGGCGGAGCGGTGGGAATTGCCGCGTCACTTATCGTTTCGACAAAAGAAAAAAAGACCGCTTCGGTCGCGGATTCTTCCGATGAAACCAAGATTGACTCGGAATATTTGAACGGAAGCGTGAATAATGATGATAATTCAGTAAAATCGGAGAATGTTTCGTTAAATTATGATGAAGATTCGGAGAATAATTCAGCCGAATCCAAAAAAGAAAGTTTAGATTTATCGGAAAAATCGATATTCAAAAAATCTAAAAAATCGGTGGCTTCATCGGAAGTCAATATTGACTCTTCAGAGAATAAAACCAATTGTGTGAATAATAATGAAGATTCTGCGAAATCGGAGAACGTTTGTTTAGATTTAAATGAAAATTGCGCGAAAGAAAAGAAACAAAACGATGAAATTCGCAAAAAAGGAGGCAAAAAATGATATATCTCGAGCTTTTTTGGACGTATTTTAAAATCGGACTTTTCACAATCGGCGGGGGATACGCGATGCTTCCGATGATACGCGCGGAAGTAGTCGGAAGTTACGGTTGGATCACCGAGCAGGGGCTTATCGATTTCATCGCGATCGCCGAAAGCACGCCCGGGCCTTTTGCGGTAAATCTCGCGACTTTCGTCGGCTTCGAAACTGCCTCGGCAGCCTATAACGGCAGCGTTTTTATGGGAATTCTCGGCAGCGCGGCAGCGACCTTCGCGGTCGTTCTCCCGAGCCTCGTCATCATCATAATCGTCTCGATTATTTTCGAAAAATTCATAAAAAGCAAGGTCGTAAAAGGCTTTTTCAGCGGAGTAAAACCCGTGGTCGTAGGTCTCGTCGCGGGTTCGGCGTTCACGATTCTTCTGGGAACGCTTTTCCCGAAATTTTCTTTATCAGAACTTAATTTCGACTCTTTTTTGTCACCCGATATTCCTTGTCTGATTCTCACGGCGGTTATGTTTACGCTTTCGAACCTTAAATTCAAGCCCCGCGCGAACTCTTCCGCAGACTCTTCCGCAACGGCGGTTAAGCCGAAAACCATTCATCCGATTCTTCTTATCGCCATCGCAGCGGCGGCGGGCATCGTTCTTTTCGGATTTTTGGAGCTGTAAATGGCTTCCAATCGGCGGCGAAAACAACCCGACCACAAAAAAAGCGACTCTTTTTCTCGAAAGAATCGCCTTTTTTATGCCTTTAAACGGGCGTTTTTGCGTGAATCAGGTCAATTCGAACATTCCCATATAGAGCTGATAGTACCTTCCGTGCTGACGGATAAGCTCGGCATGGTCGCCTCTTTCGATGACTTCGCCGTGTTCGAGAACCATAATCGCGTTGGAATTCTTGACGGTCGAAAGCCTGTGCGCGATGACGAATACCGTGCGGTTTTCCATCAGTCTGTCCATAGCCTTTTCGATATGAAGCTCGGTTCGGGTATCGATGGAACTCGTCGCTTCGTCGAGAATCAGAACGGGCGGGTCCGCAACGGCCGCTCTCGCAATCGCAAGGAGCTGTCTTTGTCCCTGAGAAAGATTGCTTCCGTCGGCGGTCAGAACCGTGTTGTAACCGTCGGGAAGAAGCTCTATGAAGGTGTCCGCGTAAGCGATTTTAGCCGCGCGTATAACCTCCTCGTCGGTCGCGTTTTCGTTTCCGTAACGGATATTCTCCATAACCGTACCCGTGAAGAGGTGCGTGTCCTGCAAAACCATCGCGAGCGACCTTCTGAGGTCGGCTTTCTTTATGTCGCGGACGTCTATTCCGTCGTAGATTATCCTTCCTTCGTTGACGTCGTAAAACCTGTTGATAAGATTCGTTATCGTGGTCTTGCCCGCGCCGGTACTTCCCACGAAGGCTATCTTCTGTCCGGGCTTGGCGTAAAGACTGAGGTTTTTAAGGACGATTTTTTCCGGCTCGTAACCGAAAGTAACGTTCTCGAATCTCACGTCGCCGCGAAGACGAACGAGCGTTCCGTCGGGCTTTTTCCACGCCCAGACGTGCGTCCTTTCGGGAGTTTCGACGAGCGTTCCGTTATTTTCCTCGGCGTTGACGAGAGTAACCTTTCCTTCGTCGGTTTCGACGGGTTCGTCCATAAGATTAAAGACTCTTTCCGCGCCGGCGAGAGCCGTCATAATATTCACGAACAGCTGCGAGAGGTTTGTTATGGGCATAGAGAACTGACGGGTGAGCTGAAGGAAGCTTCCGAGTCTTCCGACGGTTATCGAGAAGAAGCCCGTTCCGCCCGCCGAAAGCATAACGCAGCCTACCATAGCCGTAAGCGCGTAGTGAATATAGCTCA
This sequence comes from uncultured Eubacteriales bacterium, assembly GCA_900544545.1. Lineage (GTDB taxonomy): Bacteria > Bacillota > Clostridia > Christensenellales > CAG-314 > UMGS692. The sequence goes on along the minus strand of UQVY01000002.1, from coordinate 173,469 downwards.
GATTTCCCATAACGGGCATAAGCGTATTGGAATACTTGTGCGCCTTCGTAGCCGCCGCCTGAAGGTCGCGATTGAGTCCGTCGAAGAGTTCGACAGCCTGTTTTTCGTGATTGAACACCTTGACGACCTTCTGTCCGCCTACGTATTCCTCGATGTTTCCGTTCATTTTGCCGAGCGCGATCTGCTGCTCCTTGAAATACGCTCCCGATTTCGTTCCCATAACCTTGACCGTTATTATCATCACGAAGAACATAATGACGACGAGTATCGTAAGAGCGGGGGAGTTGATTATCATCGAAACGAATACGCCGACTATGGAAACCACGGAGGCGACCGTCTGCGGAATAACCTGAGAAAGCAGCTCTCTCATAGTGTCTATATCATTGGTATAGCGGCTCATAAGCTCGCCGTGAGTATGCGTGTCGTAATACTTTATCGGGAGCTTCTGCATATGCTCGAAAAGGTCGTTCCGGATATTCTCGAGTACGCCCGTACTTATGGTTACCATAAGTCTGTTATAAGCGTAAGTGGACATCGCTCCGAACATATAAGTCGCGCCCATCACGAGAAGTCCGCCGAGAAGCGCGGTAAAGTCGGGATTTTCTCCGCCGGCTTTCACGTACTCTACGAGAGGGGTTATATAGTTGTCGATAAGTTTCGCGATGAAATTCGCGCCTAAAACGTTTGCGAGCGCGCTCAGGATTATACAGACGAAAACGACTACGAGTCTGAATTTATACGGTCCGAGATAAGAGAATATTCTTCCTATCGTGGCTTTAACGTTCTTGGGCTTTCTCTTGTTGGCGATAGCGTTGCCGAGTCCGCCGCCGCGTCCTGCAGGGGGATTTCCTTTACTCATTTTCTTCACCTCCGCTTGTCTGGGAGTAATAAACTTCCCTGTAAATCGAATTGGAGCGGAGCAGCTCTTCGTGATTTCCGACGGCGTCGATTCTTCCGTCGTCGTCCATAACGATTATCTTATCCGCGTCCATAACGGAATTGACTCGCTGCGCGATGACTATGACCGTAGTTCCTGCCGCAAATTCCTTGAGTCCGTTTCTTATGCGCTTATCCGTAGCGGTATCGACCGCGCTCGTGGAGTCGTCGAAAATAAGTATCTTGGGCTTCTTGAGGAGGGCGCGCGCTATACAGAGCCTTTGCTTCTGTCCGCCCGAAACGTTGACGCCGCCCTGTCCCATTTCCGTGTCGTAACCCCGCGGGAAGCTCATAACGAATTCGTCCGCCTGAGCCGCCTTCGCAGCCGCGCGGATTTCTTCCATAGAGGCGTTTTCGTTGCCCCAGCGGAGGTTGTCGGCTATCGTACCGGTGAAGAGAAGGTTGCTCTGAAGCACCATCGAAACGTCTTCGCGGAGGTTGTAGAGGTTATATTCCCTGACGTTTCTTCCGCCGACGTAAACATTGCCTTTGGTTGCGTCGTAAAGTCTCGGAATAAGCTGGACGAGAGAGGTTTTTCCGCTTCCCGTACCGCCGAGGATTCCGACCGTTTCGCCGCTCTTTATGTCGAGATTTATATCTTTAATCGCGTATTTGTCCGTTCCTCTTATATAAGTGAAGCTGACGTTTTCGAATCTTACCGAGCCGTCCGCGGGCCTCGAATCCTTATCCGTACCTTCGTCGGAAATGTCCGGAACTTCGTCGAGAACCTCTCTTATTCTCGAAATCGAAGCTCTCGAAAGAACGAGGTTTACCATTATCATCGAAATCATCATAAGAGAGTAGAGAATCTGACTTACGTAGGAGATGAACGAAAGCAATTCGCCGTCGCCCATCTGTCCGAAAACGATTTTCTGTCCGCCGAAGAAGTAAACCGCTATAAGCGTCGCGTACATCGTGAACTGCATTATCGGAGCGTTCCAGATGATAATCTTTTCGGCTTTTCTCGAGGTTTCGCAGAGGTCGTTCGCAGCCTTTCTGAAGGCATCGGTTTCGTGGTCCTCCTTGACGAAAGCCTTGACTACGCGGATAGCCGTAAGGTTTTCCTGAACTCTGAGGTTGAAGGCGTCGTAACGCTCGAACATCTTCCTGAAAGCTCCGAAAGCCTTCGTTCCGATGATTCCTATGCTCACGCCGAGGAAGGGAATAGCCACGCAGAGAATGAGAGCAAGCTCCCAATCTATGGAAAACGCCGTTATCGCCGCTATAATAAGCATAATCGGCGCTCTGAAAGCAACCCTTATAAGCATCTGAAAAGCCTGCTGAGTGTTGGTTACGTCGGTAGTGGTCCTCGTTATAAGGCTTGCGGAGGAGAATTTATCGACGTTATGGAAGGAGAATTCCTGAACCTTCCTGAAAAGCGCGCTCCTGAGATTTGCCGCAAAGCCGTTGGAGGCTTCCGCGCAGTTAAGTCCCGAAGCCACGCCCATAAACAGCGATAAAGCCGCCATAAAAATCATCATTCCGCCCATAAACCACACGAAACCCGAAGTCTGCGGATAAATCCCGAGAGATTCCGTTATCGATTTCCATAGCTGAGGAATGAAGTGGTCGGGGAACTCCTTGCCGCTGACGCCCACGTCCACGAGAATGGACATCATAAGCGGTATGGATATTTCGAGAATTACCTCGAAAATAACGAAAACCGCCGACAACACCGTCTGCCGTCTGTAACCCTTGGTATAGGGAAATAATTTTTTTATCATATTTTCTTTTTTCCTCTTGGAATAATTTGAAATTGAATATTGTCTTGTCTTTTTACTTGAATCGCACTTGTCCTTTTGCCTCCGGATTATCCGAACGAATTTCAGCCGCTCGTTAAACGAACTCTCCGTTTCATTGGACGAAACTCGCAGCTCGTCGAACGAAGTCCGCATTTCGCAAGAACCTTTGCTCGCGGACGGAATCCCGTTCCCGCAAAATCCGCGGCGGAACGAATCGCCTTACTTCTCGAGAATGCGTCTTATGCTGACCGCGCTGCGGTAAAGCTCGTCAAGCTCTTCGTCCGAGATATCGCCGAGATGCCCGAGAGCCGTTTCAAGCACCCTGTCGTGCTCCTCCATAATATACGCAAGCCCTTTCTCCGTAAGTCTCGCAATTACGCTCCTGCGGCATTTTTCGTCCTGAAAACGCTCTATGAAACCGATTTCCGTCAGCCCGTCGGCAAGCGACGTCAATTGCTGCGCCGAAACGTTGCATTTATCCGCAAGGGCGGACATTCTCATTTCGCCGTTTCTCTGAAGCTCCACGAGTATGAAAAACTGTCCGCGATTAACGAGACGCTCCTCCCTCGGAAGCTGCACGGCGGAGAAAAACTTCTTTCCTATTATGGGATTAAGCGACAAGAGCTCGTCTACTGCCATCTTCCTCTTGTCTTCCATTTTCCGCCCTCCTTTCTTACTTTATACCTCGGCAGACCCTTCCCGCGCGGGTATCGGTCGTTATTATAACCTACATTTCTCTCTTTGTCAAACGTTTCATAAAGTTAAATTTTAATTTTTTTAAATATTTTGTTTTCCGATTAAGCAAGCGGCTGCTATTTACGAAAAAAACAAACCCGAAACCGATATGATTTCGGGCTTGTCGCCTCGCGCGTATTTACGAAGTCTTAATCTTTGCTTTCGTTGCTGCAATTTTCCGCGGATTAAAAACTCTCGTTTATCGATGCGCGCTCTTCTGCGGATTGCGGACGGAATTATCAATACCTGACGATAATAAGAACGTAAGTCGCTCCGTCTACGAGAGGAAGAGAGGAAGCTCCGACGAGAGTCGAATCGCATTCCGCGCCGTTCATACAAACGTAATGAAGATTATACTGCGACGAAGGGTCGGTATAAATCGCGTCGCTGCCTTCGACCGTCCTGAAGCTTGCGAGAACGGAAACGAAGGAATTTGCGGGCATTTCCCAGCCGCGGATGGAAGTTATGTACATTCCGTACGCACTGTCTTCGTATTCGATTCCGAGTTCGTTCTGCTTTTCGACGAGAAGGTCCGCGAGGTTGTCGCCCGTAGTGACCGCCGTGCATTCGACCGCGCTTCCGTCGGCGTCGACGAGGTAAATCGTAATGCGTTTGCTGACTTTTTTGTCGCCGCAGCCGCAAAGCACCAGAGAAGTCAGTATCGCAAGCACGAGCAGCAATACTATGAGTTTCTTCTGCATTGTCTTTTTCATAGTTTTATATTCTCCTTTTTTATAGTCGATTTTTCCCCGCTTTCTTTCGGAGAAAGCTTGGCAAAGAACTTCATTGGCTTCGCGACGCCCGAGAAATTCCGGAAATCCGAATTAACAGACCGCCGGCGTGACGCCGGACCCGTTGGGGGCGTCCGCTCGATAAAGTTAAGTAAATTCGGCGAACGACCTTTCTGTGTCAGAATCGGTATAGTTCCGCGAAGCTATCGGAGTTCTTTGCTCCACTTTCTCGAAAGAAAGTGGAATCGTCACGCTGGTTTCTCGAAAGAAAGTGGAAGCGTCACGCTGGTTTCTCGAAAGAAAGTGGAGGAGTTATACGTTAAATCGGAAAAGAACGACGTCGCCGTCTTTAATCACGTAATCCTTGCCTTCCGAGCGGACCTTTCCTTTTTCCTTTGCGTTGAGGTAATTTCCGCATTCGAGAAGAGTTTCGTACGGGACGATTTCCGCGCGGATAAATCCTTTTTCGAAGTCGCTGTGAATCTTTCCGGCTGCCTGCGGAGCCTTCGTTCCTTCCTTAATCGTCCAGGCGCGGGTTTCCTTTTCGCCGGCGGTGAGGTAGGATATGAGTCCGAGGAGCGCGTAGCACTTCTTGACGAGTCGGTTAAGCCCGCTTTCTTCGAGTCCCAATTCGTGAAGGAACATATCCCTTTCTTCGTCGCCGAGCTCGGAAAGCTCTTCTTCGACCTTCGCCGAAACCACGAGAACCTCGGTATTCTCTTCTTTCGCCCTATCCATAACGGCTTTAAGCAGCGGAACTTCTTCGTAAGGCTTGCCGAGATCCGTTTCGGCTATGTTCGCCGCGTAAAGCATAGGCTTCGCCGTAAGAAGCATAAGCCTGTCAACGTATTCCCTTTGTTCTTCGGAAAGAGGAAAACTTCTCGCCGGAAGTCCTTTTTCGAGATGCGCAAGAAGCGCCTGAAGCACGTCGGCCTCTTCCTTATACTTCTTGTCGCCCGTTTTGACGAGTCCCGCGGCTTTCTCCGCGCGCTTGGAAACCGTGTCCATATCGGCGAATATAAGCTCTAAATTGATGGTTTCCATATCGTTCACGGGATCGATTTTGTCGCTGACGTGAGTTATGTTGGAATCCTCGAAGCATCTTACGACGTGGACGATCGCGTCTACGTCCCTTATATGCGAAAGGAATTTGTTTCCGAGACCTTCTCCGTGGCTCGCGCCCTTGACGAGTCCGGCTATATCCACGAACTTTATGAACGCCGGAGTTATTTTTTTGCTGTCGTAGAGCGCGGCGAGCTTATTCAGTCTTTCGTCGGGAACGTCGACGACTCCGACGTTCGGTTCTATCGTACAGAACGGATAATTCGCGCTCATCGCGCCGCCTTTGGTTATTGCGTTGAACAACGTGCTTTTTCCTACGTTCGGTAATCCTACTACGCCTAATTCCATTTATATTTCTCCTGATTCGGGGCTTTTTCCGAAAGAATATCCTTGCGATTATCCCTGACGGTTATCCTTTTCGCTCGGAACCTTTGCCCGTCGTTTCGTTTTTTCTATATTTTACACGATTTTTCCGTTTATTGCAACAATATACAAGACCTACTTTCTTGCAAGCCCGACGCTTGGCTCTTCCACTTTCTTTCGAGAAAGTGGAGCAAAGAACTTCAATAGCTTCGCGGAATCCGAGATTCTTTTTCGTGAAAAAAGTCGTTCGCCGAAATTACTTAACTTTATCGGGCGAACGCCCCCAATGGGTCCGGCGTCACGCTGGCTTTCTCGAAAGAAAGCGGAAGCGTCAAGCCGGTCTTTGCCAAGCTTTCTCCGAAAGAAAGCTTGGGGTTTAGTTTCTTGTTTTTCGGGCAATAACTGAAAGTACAATCTCACGTAAAAGGCAGAATTATGTCCGCAGTCACCGATTATATCTTCGTCTACGTATCGGCTTTCGCTCTCGGTTTTACCTGGGCGCGCTATTACCTCCGCAACAATCTCGTCTGTCTGTTCGTCGCGATAGCAGCCGCAGCCGCCGCGGGAATTATTTACGACGGAATCAGCCGTAAGAAAAAGCGTTGCCGAAGCCTTTCCGCAAAGGAGTCGAAAGCCTTGTCGTCGCTCGGTTTTCAACTTATTTCGAATCCGAAAGCCGTGAATATCGTCGCGGATTTGTACGTCCGCCGAGGCTACGAAGTAACCTTTCTGAAAAACGTCTTTCTCGCCGATAACGGAACGGAAAAAATCGTCGCGGTCGTATGTTTTTCGCGTTTTCCGTCCTCGCCCGACGAGATAATCCCCGCTTTTTCCGTCGCAAAAACCTTCGGCTCGCGCGAAATCGTCGTTTTTACCGCAAAAACCGCCGCCGAAAGTCTCGGTTTTCCCTTGCCGGACGGATTTTCTTTCCGGATGATATGCCTCCCCGAACTCAAAACCCTTCTCGACAACGCCGGAATTACGCCCGAACCGACCTTTTCCTTTTCCGAAAAGCCCAAACTCCCAAAAAAACTCGCCCGCGCTCTTTCGCGGGAACGCTCGGGAGCCTATTTCGGAACGGGGCTGCTGCTTCTCGCAACGGGATTTATCGCGTTCTTCCCCGTGTGGTACTTCGTTGCGGCTTCGGTTTCGCTCGGCCTCGCGCTCTATTCCCGTTTTAATTCCAGATTCAATAGTCATTCCACTTTCTTTCGAGAACCGGCGTGACGCCGGACCCATTGGGGGCGTCCGTCCGATGAAGTATAGACGACTCTGTTTTTTATAAAGAGCGAATTTCTATGGTCGGGCGGAGCAAGTGAAGTTCTTTGCCTGAACTATCCGAAAAGTAATTTCGGCGAACGATTTTCTCCGTGAAGAAAAATCCCGGATTCCGCGGAGCTATCGGAGTTCTTTACTCCACTTTCTCGAAAGAAAGCGGAAGCGTCACGCCGGTCTTTGCCAAGCTTTCTTACAAGAAAGCGGGTTAGGCTTGGAAGCAATCTATGACGGGGATGTTTTGCGGGATAGCGGAGCGGACCTTACGGAAAAATGTCGGTCGGTCGTAAGAATGTCCGTAAGCGGAGTAGGGATTGATCGCTACGAGGTCGCATTTCGCGGGATAACGCACGAAAAGTCCGCAGCCCGTCCGGATAATCGCATCGTAGGATTTTTCGGAGATAAGAAGCTTTCCCGCGTCCTCCGCAACGAAATCCACTCGTTTCCTCTCGCGGACGATTTCCTCGACCATCGCGTCTGTCAGTATTCCCTCAACGGCAAAAACTTCCCGCGGAGAATTCTCCGGACGAACGCCCGTAGTCATCAGCTTTACGCAGAAAGCTCCGTCGCGGACGGTCTTTTCCATATCGGGCGAATAAGACGCTCCTATGCAGTACATAAATTCCTTGCTCTTTCCGATAGTCGCGAATACCCTTCGGCTCAAAGCTCCGTCGATAAGCATTCTTTCCGCTCCGAGCCGCCTGAAATCTTCGGTAAGCTCTATAAGGTCCTCTCCCGCGGCAGGTCCGGCAAGAGTTACGATTCCGTCGGACAAAGCCCTTACCGCAACTACTCGCCCGAGAGCCGTCCGTATATCCGTAACTCCGACGATTTCGCGGGTTATATCGCTTTCGCGGACGACGCTTTCGGCGGTATAGATTATCGTCCCGCGCCTCACGAAAACGTTGGGCTTGGGCGTATCCGTAACCGCGTCCACGCTTTCGCCGTCGTAACCTATGCTCGTCAGCGCGAGCGTCCCCTTATAATCCCGTATGAGCCTGTTGAGAAGAGTAGTCTTCCCAGCGTTTTTGGAAAGACCGGCTATCGAAATCACGTCTCCTATGCCGTCGTTCATCATAAATCCTTTCCCCGCCAACCTATCGGTTCCGTTTTTCCTTTCGTAAAGACTTTTTCAATAACTTTTTCCTTCTTTTCGGAAGGGCTTATCCACATTTCCACACCGACTTATCCACACCTATGTGGATAACTCCGACTTTTTCCACAGAAAACGGGCTTTTCTTCTCTTTTTCTTTAAAAAACGAGCCTTCCCCCGAAAAAATCTCCGTTTCCGACAAAAGACGGTTTTCATCAGAAATCTCCGTCCCCCGAAGAAATCCGCTCTCCTCGGAGATTCCCGTTTCCCGAAGAAAACGAAAACCTTTAATTTTCCGCAAGAACGTCCGTAATTATCGCCTGAGCGACGAGAAGTCCCGCTACCGACGGAACGAACGAAACGCTCCCCGGTGTTATTCGCTTGACCGGAGAAATCGGCGAACACTTTTCGTTTTCACCGCCGTTAAAGCCTTTTTTGTCCGTTGCAATATTCTCCGTCCCTGTTGCAAGTCCGTTTTCCGAAGGTTTTTCGGCTTTTTCACACCCGCAATCGACGGGCGTTACGGGCAGACAATCGCTCGCCACGACTTTCAGCTTGGTTACGCCGCGCTTTTTAAGCTCTCTGCGCATAACCTTAGCCAACGGACAGCCCTGAGTCTTATATAAGTCCGTAATCCTGAAGCCCTGCGCGTCGAGTTTGTTTCCCGCGCCCATCGACGAAATCAGTTTTATTCCCTTGCGGAAGCAGTATTCGGCAAGAAATATCTTCGAGGACACGGTGTCTATGCAGTCCGCCGCGTAGTCGTAATCTCCGAGGCCGAATTCGTCCGCGTTTTCGGGAGTCAGAAAACGATTTACGACCGAAACCGAGCAATCGGGATTTATGTCCTTTATTCTTTCCGCCATAACCTCGGTTTTAAATCGTCCGACCGTGGAATGCAGAGCTATTATCTGTCGGTTTACGTTGGAAAGGCTTACAACGTCGCTGTCCACGAGAGTGATCGAGCCTATTCCGCTTCTTGCGAGAGCTTCCGCGCAATATCCGCCGACTCCGCCCACTCCGAAAACGATTACCTTCGCCCGAGAGAGTTTTCCGACTCCCTCTTCGCCGACGAGTTTTCCCGTCCTCGAGAATTCTTCCTTCATAATTCCTCCGTAAGGTTTTCCTTGTTTTCTTCCACGGGTTGAGGCGGAGATTTTCGTCCCTCGGATTTATATTCGCTCGCCGTAAGCAGCGTAGAGCCTCTTATGACTCCCCACATAGCATAGTGCTGAACCTCCGAATAAAAGTCTTCGAGTTCGTCGGGTACGACGAGAGTCAATATGTCCGAGTCGGCTACTCTTCTTATCCGCGAAGTATAATTTATCCTTCCGTGAAGGACGACAAGCGAAAGCTTCGGGCAATTTCCGAAGCAGCCGGGAGAAATTATCGTTTCCTTATCGTCCGCAAGAGCGGGAAGTTCCGCCGATTCGAGAGATGTGCAGCCCGAAAAAGCGTTTTTGCCTATGAATTCGAGATTCCCGAAGCCATCGCCGTCCGCGCCGTCGAAACTCACCGAAACCAGTCCCGTACAATCCGAAAAAGCTTTCTCGCCTATTCTTTTCACGTTTTTACCCAGAACCACTCTGCGGATATCCGCGTATCCGTTGAAATCTCCGCCGATATACAGATATTCTCCGCCGAAAACAATCTCCGTTACGCGCACGGGCGAAAAGGCGTATTTCATAGAGCCGACGATTCTTACTTCGTCGCCGCCCGCCGTAAGAAGCTCCGATTCGACCGAGTCGGGGATTTTCGCGACGCCCCGTCCGAAATAAGCCGCTGCGACCGCGTCCGTAAGTCTTGCTCCGCAGTCGATGAGTTCGAGATACCGTCCGACCTCGTATTCCCGAAGTTCCTCGACGGTTATCCAGGCGATATTGCCCGAAAACCTCGACGGAAGCACTCTCACGCCCTTCCAGTTTTCGCTCTCCTCGTAGAGCTTCACCGATTCCTCCTTAACGAAAAAGGAGACCGTCGGTACGGCTTCTCCGACGTCCGCCTGAACGGAGGGCGGATTTTCCGAACCGAGAACTATTCCCGTAAGAGCCTCGCAGTCGTAAAAGGCGTTGAATCTTACGCTTTCCATAGTCGAAGGAAGGTCGAGTCTGACTACGTAGCCGTTTGCCGAAAAGGCTCCCTCCGCGAGAGATTTTACTCCCTCGGGCAGAGTCAGGACTTCTCTTCTGTCTCCCGCCGCGCAGGCGATAAATCTTTCTCCGTCCGTCGAAACGAGCATTCCTTCCTCGGAACGGTAACTTCCGTTGTCTTCGTCCACGATAATCGACGAGAGAGCCTTGCAGTTATAAAAGCATTTGGCTCCGATGTTTATGACGCTTGCGGGAATCGAGGCTTTCATAAGGCTTTCGCAGTTTTCGAAGCAGCCTCTTCCGAGAGCTATGAGCGAGGATTTTTCCATTCCCGCGACTTCGGTGAGTTTTCCGCAGCCCGAGAAAGCTCCGTCGCCCAGAATCTTTACCGAATCGGGAAACGCGACCGCCGTTATTCTGCAATTTTTGAAAGCCTTCGCGCCTATCGTTTCGACCTTTTCCGGAACGACGAAAAGCTTTCCGCCGAAGTCGTAGGATTCGGGAGCCTTGATTATTTCGGTTCCGTCGCCGCTCACAAGAATCCCGTCCGCCGACCTATAATTCCTGTTCGTATTCACGACTATAATCGATTTGAGCGTATCGAGCGCGTCGAAGGAGTCCGAGGCTATTCTTCTTATCGATTCGGGAATTATAATCTGTTCCACGGTTTCGTTTCCGGTAAGTCTTTCGATTTTCTCGACGCTTTTTCCCTCGTAGACCGAAGGAATCTCTATCGTTTTCCGACTGGCTTTCGTCGTGCTTACTACGGTCCAGTAATCCCCGTCGTTCCTGAGTTTTACTCCTCTGTATACCGCGACGTCCACTTCCTGCTCGCTCACCGGCATAGTAAGAAACAAAACCGCCGCCACCACGAAAATTACCGCCGTTATCGAAAACGCGATAAGCTGTTTGGCTATTATTCCCGACGCGTTTCCCGAGTCGGTCTTTTTCTTCTTCTTTTCTTTCATAAACCGCTTCTTTGGTTTTTATCCTGCCTGCGCGGGGCGGGCGGGCTGAGGAAAGTTAGGGTTGATAAGGTGTTAAGGGGGGAGCGCAGGCAAACCGCGGTCTGTGCCTCCGATTTTCGTGATTCGTTCAGTCGCCGCGAAGCTATCGGATTTCTTTGCTTAGACTACCCGAAAAGTAATTTCGGCGAACGGTTTTTCCGTGTCAGAATCGGTATAGATTTGCGAAGCCAATGAAGTTCTTTGCCGAGCTTTCTCCGAAAGAAAGCGGGGGTTAATCTATATAGTCTTTCAGGCGTTTACATTTCTGCGAATGTCCGAGTTTTCTGAGGGCTTTGGCTTCTATCTGTCTTATACGCTCTCTGGTAACGTTAAAGGCTTTTCCGACTTCCTCGAGAGTTTTGGGTTTTCCGTCGTCGATTCCGTATCTCATACGAAGGACTTTTTCTTCTCTCGGCGGAAGCTTATGCAAAACCTCGAGAAGCTGCTCTTTAAGGAGCTGCTGAGCCGCGGATTCGGAAGGAGGGAGACTGTTATGGTCCTCAATAAAGTCGCCGAGAAGGCTGTCCTTGTCGTCGGTTCCTACGGGCGAATCTATACTCACGGGGTCCTGAACGATTTTCTTGACCTCTATTACCTTCTCAATGGAAATACCGAGTTTTTCGGCAAGTTCTTCGGGCGTGGGTTCTCTTCCCAACTCCTGAGTCAACGCTCTCTGCGCGCGGATATGTTTGTTTATCGTCTCGACCATATGAACGGGGAGTCTTATCGTTCTTGCCTGATCGGCGACCGCTCTCGTAATGGACTGACGAATCCACCAGGTCGCATAAGTAGAGAATTTGAATCCCTTGGTATAATCGAACTTCTCGACCGCCTTCATAAGTCCGAGATTTCCCTCCTGAATGAGGTCGGAAAGCTGCATTCCTCTTCCGGCGTATCTCTTGGCTATGCTTACCACGAGTCTGAGATTTGCTTCGGCAAGCCTTTTCATAGCCGCCGTATCTCCCTCCTGAATCCTCTGCGCGAGCTTTTTCTCTTCCTCTTCGGTAAGCAGAGGAATCTCTCCTATCTCGCGAAGAAACATCTTCACGGGGTCGTCGGTAACGTTTTCGATTCCCTTGGTCATAAGGTCGTCGGGCGTTACGCTTACGGTTATGGGAAGGTCCATCTCGCAAAGCTCCTTATAAACGCTGTCCATTCTTTCGGTGGACGCATCCGCCATCTCCTTTTCGAGAAGGTTCATAATCTCCTCGTCGGTAACGAAACCTTTGTTTTCTCCGAGGTTTTTAAGTACCCCGTAAAGCTGTTTTACGATTTGCTCGTTTGTCATAGAATCTGTTATCATACGCTTTTCCTGTTTTCGGGACCATCGTCCCTTTCCTCGATAATTGTATTTCTTTTTCTTCGTAATCCCTTAATTTTAACGATTTTCCGTCCTTTATTCCGGCTGACTTTCGTTTTATCCGACGGAATTTCTCTCTTTCACGAGGGCGTCTATCTCCCTGAGGACGTCGAGCTGTTTTTCGGGCGGAAGAGTCCTGAGGCTCTGCCGAAGGCCGCTTATTTTTCTGTCGTAGTCGTCCCTTTTGAGCGCAGCCACGCAGTCCGCGTAATATCCCGAAGCCTCGGGCTTTAAGGTATCTGCTTCGGTTACCGCCGAAACGAAGTCGTCCGCTCCTCCCGCAACTCCGAAAAGCTCGGAAAGCAGAGGCTTCTCGCCCGCGTCGAACTTCTCCTTTATATACGAAAAAACCTTGTCCTCGGTCTCGCCGTAACCAGTCGGCAAAAACGACCTGTCGGCGAAATTCCTTTCCGCAATCGCGCAAGCCGCTATAAAAGCCAGAGCTTTCTGCTGCGCGTTGAGCTTCAGCGGCGGTTTTTTCGGTGTTGCAACATTCTCCGTCCCCGTTGCCGCGCTCGAAATCACCTCTTTGGAAAGCCCCGTTTCGGAAGAAATCGCGTTTGCGTAGAATTCTCTTTCGATTTTGTCGGGAATGGCTGCGATTATCTTTCCGGCTTCGCGTGAGAAGCTCATTCTGTTTTCTTCTCTCCTTGCAAGGGAGGGCGCGTTCATATCGTATTTTCTGCGGAGAAGGTCGAGCTTGTACGCGGTGAGCGGAAGGGCTTCGTTCTTGAGGGACAGAAAGGCTTCCTTCCCGAATTTCCTGACGAATTCGTCGGGGTCGAGTCCGTCGGGCATACTCATAACCCTGACCGTAAGACCTTCTCCCGCAAGAATATCCATTCCGCGGACGGTCGCGTTTCTTCCGGCGGAGTCGCCGTCGTAGCAGATATAAACCTCCCGAACGTATCTCTTAAGAAGTCTTGCCTGCTCGAGAGTAAGGCTCGTTCCCATACTCGCGCAGACGTCCTCGATTCCGTAGGAGCCGAGACCGATTACGTCCATATATCCTTCGGTCATAACCGCCGACGAAAGTTTTCCCTGCTGCTTGAGAATCTTGATTCCGTTGAGGTTATAAAGAGTCCTGCTCTTCACGAAAATCTCGGTTTCCTGAGTGTTTTTATACTTCGCGAATCCCGAATCCGCGCCGATTATTCTTCCGCCGAAAGCCAGAACCTCTCTCGACGGACTGATGATGGGGACTATCATTCTTTCCGCGAGAAAGTCGTAAAGCTTTCCGCTCCCGTTTATTCCGCATACGCCCGCGGCTTTGATTTCCTCGGCGGAGTAGCCTTTTTTGAGCAGATAAGACGGAAGCGAATCGTAGTCTGGCGAATATCCGAGAGCGTATTTCGTTATAAGCTCCTTTCCGACTCCTCTCGAAGAAAGGTAATTCCTCGCTTTTTCTCCGTAATCCGAATTCAGCACGCCGTTATAGAATCTTGCCGCGTCTTTAAGAAGAGCGACGAGTTTATCCCGACGGTTTTTCTTTGCGGAGAGGTCGGTTTCGTCGGATTGTCTGAAGGAGGGGACCTTCATTCCGACTCTTTTCGCGAGAATTTCTATGGCTTCCGGAAAGGTTACGGATTCGTATTCCTCCACGAATTTGATAACGTCGCCGCTGACTCCGCAGCCGAAGCATTTATAGAACTGACCGTTTCTCGAAATGGAAAAAGACGGCGTTTTTTCGTGATGAAAAGGGCATGCCGCCCAGTAGCTTCTGCCTTTCTGTCTGACCGGAACGTAGGAGCCGATGACGTCGACTATGTCCGATTTCTGTTTTAGCTCCGCGACGAACGCCGAAAAGTCCTTATTTTCCACCGACCTGCCCTCCTTACTATTGGTAATTATCCGTTTTTCCGAAAACTCCTTCAAGCTTTCTTGTAAGAAAGCTTGGCAAAGAACTCCGATAGCTTCGCGGAGCCGTACAGATTCTGACACGGAAAGGTCATTCGCCGAATTTACTTAAGTTTTTCGAGCAGAGAACGTCATTGGCTTCGCTGAACCTTAGATTTTCCTTCGTGTAAAAGGCGTTCGCCGTGAAACATCACCGACAGACGGCGTTAACGCTGGATTTTTCGTTCCTTTTTCTTTAGAAAAAGCTAAGAAAAACCTCATCGGTTTCGCACAGTCGCAGAGATTCCCCGTTATAAGAGGCCATTGTGGACAAAATATGGAAAACCCTTTACGATTTCCACGAAATCTCCACAAAAAATCCGCCGAAAAGTGGAAAACCACACCGCCAAAAACCAGATAATTACGCCCGAATCCGAGCAAAAAACCGACTTGTCCACATTTTCACACCGCCTATTACGGCTTCTTCTCTTCTTAGATCTTTTAATAAATAAAAAATAGACTCAAAAATCGCGAACGCCTGTTAAAATCCTCATAAAAATCCGAAAATTGCGGTTCAATTCGTAAATTCAAAGAAAATTTCAGAGTAAAAAACTAAAAATACCTATAAAAACGTCGATATTCATCGATATACATAAAAACAATTACAAATTTACGATAAAAAGTAAAAGCATTACTCTCTATTTTTACTTGTAAATTATTTTTTATTTTTATTTGTAACTCAATAAATTTATATCAGCTTTAATAATTATCGTTCATTTTACAAAAAAAGTGCAAATATTTTTAATAAAATAACATAAATTTCAATAAAATTATAAGATTTTTAGTAAATTTACATATTTTACAATAAAAATCCTAAATAATGCGATTAAATTTAAAAAAATAAATACAATGTTTTAATTGAACTGTTTCACGTGAAACATTTTCAGTTGTTTTTAAAAATTTGATTTGTAAAATTTAATAAATTATTATTAAATCATTTATTAAATCTGTAAATATTCGTCGAATGAATAAATATTATGTCGATTATTATCGAAAACAGGTCAAAATCACTTAAAAATTTACAAAAAAGCCCGAAATTACCGAAAATCAGTAAAATCGGGCAAAAACTTATAGTTTTTTTAAAAAAGTTTAGATTTATCCGATGAAGAGTTTCTTCAAATACTCGATTATGAACGAATCCGACAGCGTAAATGCGATGGACGTAGATTTTTGCGATTCGATGAGCTGCGCCGAGATGTCCGCCTGAATTCCCGAAAGGAACGAGAAGTTCAGATTCGTCAAAGCGAAAAAGACGACGGAGTACAGGATTACTCCGAAAGCTATCCCGAGGGCCAGCCCGCCGATTTTATCAAGAGCTTTAATGAATTCAAACGTCTTTACGATTTTTGTGAGTAAAATTCGCAAAATCACCAGAATCACCGAGGTTATCGCCATAAGCGCGACGAACGTGATTACTTTGATTATCAGGCGCGATAAAAACGGTGGAAAAATGTCGATTGGGCGCGCGGTTTGATACGAAGAGAGAGATTTTGCCGTGAAAGCCGTGGCGACTCCGGCGATAAATTCCGAGCAACCCAACTTCATGTAGGTTTCCTTTACGTTTTTAGAGTCTGCGAAATTAGTTTCTTCGTAGAAAAATCCGGATTCGGACGCGCTTTCTGGGTCTTTTTCGTGAATCGTCGAGATTACGCTTGCTTCCGTTTTTTCGCCGAACCAATTATTTGCGAGCGGAACTACGGCGTCGCATATCAAAATCGGTACAAAAATAATGATTATCAGTGAAAAAGTCTTAAAAACGCTCTTTATAAAGCCGCGAAAAAGCCCGATCAATGCAAAAACACCGATCACGCAGAGCGTAATAATGTCAATTGTAGGCAAAACACCACCTCCGTCAGTAAGGATTATTATCCAAAAACGCAATTTTTAGACTCATTTTAGCCTAAAAATTACCTCAAAATCCAAATGTTTCACGTGAAACAATAATTATTTACTGTTTAAAAACCTGTTTTTATCAGCTGTCTGTAATGTTTCACGTGGAACAATTACTTTGTTTTCTCTGTTTTCCAGCTCTCAATCAGCTCGCAGATTCTGTCCAAATCGTCTTTTGAGTAAAAATCGATGTAAATTCTACCGCGATCGCCCTTCGTTGCGCACGAAACTTTCGTTGCAAAAACGCGTTGCATATCGCGCACGAGATTTTTAAGTTCAACGCTCGGTTTTTCCTTAACTTTTTTCTCGGAAACGGGTGGATTCAGGTAGTTTCGCACGAGATTTTCGACTGCGCGGACGTTAAGTCCTTCGGCTTCGGCTTGAAGTGCAAATTTACGCTGAATTTCCTTTTCTTCAATAGGAATGAGAGCACGCGCGTGGCCGGCCGTGAGTCGTCCGGTCTCGACCATCGCGATAACGGCGTAGTCGAGTGTGAGAAGCCGAAGCGTGTTAGCGATAGTGGAGCGATTTTTGCCGATTCTTTTCGCGGTTTCGTCCTGAGTCAGCCCGAATTCGTCCATCAAAGCCTTGATTGCCTTCGCGGCTTCAATCGGATTGAGGTCCTCGCGCTGCAAATTTTCGATAAGGCTGATTTCGCGGACTTCCTGAGGCGAATAATTCTTGATAATCGCGGGAACGTGCGTCATTCCGGCCATTTTCGCCGCGCGATAACGCCTTTCGCCCGCAATAATCATATACCGGTCGCCCATCGCGTTTACGACGAGCGGCTGAATTATTCCGTGAAGCTTGATGCTTTCCGAAAGTTCTTTGAGCGCATCTTCGTCGAAATTTTTACGCGGCTGCTCGAAATTCGGGTCGATTTGCGTAATCGGAAGATTCACGGGTGCGCCGGAATTTGCGGAATTCTGAGAAAAAGCCGAATTTTCGTTGTCGTTAAGGCTTTTTCCCGAGTTAAATTTAGTTTTTTTCGAGGAATTTTCGGACGCGTTTTCGATTTTAGCCGAATTTTCAGCCAAAACTTCGTCAGATTGCGGATTTTTCGAGTTTTCGTCGTCAAAATTGACTTCGTTTCCCGAAAAAAGAGCCGAAAGTCCTCTTCCTAATCCTTTGTTTTTATTAGCCATTTTTTAACCCTCTCTGGTCAGAAATTCCTTCGCGAGCTTCTGATAAGCGACCGCGCCCGAAGATTTCGGCGCGTGAAGCATTACAGGGACTCCGAAGCTTGGGGATTCGCAAAGTTTAATGTTGCGCGGCACGGCTGTTTCATAGACTTTTCCGCCGAAAAAGCTCCTGATTTCCGCCGTAACCTGCTTGCTCATCGTCGATCTCGTGTCGTTCATCGTCAGAATTACGCCCGATAAATAGAGGTTAGGATTGAGCATTCTCTGTTTCACTAATTTGATAGTGTTTAAAAGTTGAGTTAATCCTTCGAGCGCGAAAAACTCGCTTTGAATGGGAATTACGACGCAATCCGAAGCCGTGAGGGCGTTCAAAGTCAGCAATCCGAGGGATGGCGGGCAGTCGATCATTATGAAATCGTACTCGTTTTTGACCGAAGAAAGCGCGTCGCGGAGGAAACTTTCACGTCGCGGAAGGTTGACGAGTTCGACTTCTGCGGCCGCGAGGTCGATGTTGCACGGCATAATATTCAGGCGTTCGACGTCGGTTTTGTAGATGACTTCGGCGGGCGAAGTGTTGCCCATAAGCAGGTTATAGACCGTTTTTTCGAGCTTGTTTTTCTGAATTCCGAAGCCGCTGCCGGCGTTTCCCTGTGGGTCGAAGTCGACGAGAAGGACGTTTTTGCCTTCTTTTGCGACGTACGCAGCCATATTGATTGCGGTCGTAGTCTTGCCGACGCCGCCTTTTTGATTGGAGAAAGCAACAGTTTTTCCCATAGTAACTCCTAAAATTATATATTAGTGATTAAATTCACAAACGGTTTTGCCGATAACTAAGCCCTACAGGATATACTATCAGCCTTAATATTGTAGCACAAACGGCAATAATTTTCAAGGTATTTTGATATAAATGCGTGAAAATCTGCGTTTGTAATAGGGACGGGAATAATTACAACCGACTTCGGGCAGTTATGAATTTCCTGAATCGATTTGAAATTCCCGAAGCAAAAAGAAAAATCGGGATTTATGAAAAATCCCGTAATTAAAGCCTTTTATTATGTTGTAATAGGGACGGTTTAATTTACAACAGCCCTTGAAACGATTAAATCACGAAAAAAGAAAGGAGACGCAGCCGTCGAGAATAGCCGTCGCGAGCTTTTTTCGATGGGCGGAAGTCAGGAGGAGCTTTTCGTCGTCGGGATTGGAAAGAAAGCCGCATTCAACGATAATCGCGGGCGCGGAGGATTCGCGGCAGATGAAAAAGTCACCCGAGAGGTTGAGATTATTTTGGTCGAGACGACGATTGAGGGCGGTCTGCATAGCGTCGGCGAAATTCTTGCCGGCTGCGCTTCCCTTCTGAAAAAAGACCTGCGCACCTCGGCGGTAAGAAGCGGAGTAGAAATTCATATGAATGCTGACTACGAGGTCGGGCGCGGCGCGATTTATGATTTCCTTGCGGGCGAGCATATCGCGTCGTTTGAAACCGCGGCTCGTGTCGCCGTAAAGTCCGTTTTCGTCCGTCCTCGTCATAATGACGTTGAAGCCGTTTTCCTTCAGAAGTCCGTAAAGTTCCCTCGCGACTTTGAGATTGAGGTCGCTTTCCTTGACTCCGCTTTTCGTTCCGATAACTCCGCCGTCGATTCCTCCGTGGCCGGCGTCGATGACGATAGTATAAGCCAAGTTATCCGTTACGGGGTCGCCGTCAGCCTCGGAAAAGACCGAAACGCAGGTTACTACGGTGAGAATCAGAGCCGAAAGCCCGAGAATAGTCATAAAAAAGTTGAATTTCAGGTCAGAACGCATAATGCACCTCTCGATATTATTATATTTACGAGCAATTGAAAATAACATCGCAAGTCCGAATTTCTCCGAAAATGAGCAGTCTTAATTTCTCTGTAAAAGCCCGAAAAATCGAAATTCGTCGGAATTTGAGAAAATTTGAATATTTCTGAATTCCGAGAGTCCGATTTTTCCCTGAAACAAACCGACGGACGAGCGAAACGGGGAAAAGAAGTTGTCGAAAAAGGTCGAAAAAAGTTTCACAGAAATGAAAAAAAAGCTTAGGGAGTTAGAAAAAGAGGTTTTCCACAGGGTTATCCACAGAGTTATCCACAAACTCACAGTTGTATCCACAGGATTTTGGCACTATTCCACAAGTTATCCACAACGATTTTGTGGAATTGTGTGTAAAAGGGACAAACCACCGCTTTCTTTCGAAGAAACCAGCGTGACGCTGGACCCATTGGGGGCGTCCGCCCGATGAAGTTTAGACGACTCATTTTCTTATAAAGAGAATATTTCTATGGTCGGGCGAAGCTATCGGAGTTCTTTACTCCACTTTCTCGAAAGAAAGTGGAAGCGTCACGCTGGTTTCTTACAAGAAAGCTGGGGAAGACAAAAAGGTTTGAAAAGCGTCATAAATCTACATAAAAATGAGCTTATCCGGGGGCTAAAATGGAGACACTCGAGCCGCGAGAGCAGCTGCAGAGGCTTAGTTCGGCGAGAGAATCGAAAATAAAAAGGAGACCAGAAACAATGAAACGAAAATGGCTAATTCTCGGAGCGGCAGGCGCACTTTTATTAACGCTCATCCCGATAGTCCTTCTTATGGCGGGAATAATCAAAACTCCCGTCTACCAATCCGACCCCACGCCCGTCGCAAAAATCACCGAACCCACAGGAATCCGAATCGACGGAACTCAGCGCGACGGCTCGACTTTCTATGCGTCGCTTCCGAATATCGACGAATCCTTCGACTTTTCCGACAAAATCGCCGTAGCCGAAAACGCCGTCTGGCTGCTTTCGACCAATCCCGAGGGCAACGGAATTCTCGAATCGAAAATCGTCCCGCTGACCGTCGGCGACAATTATTTTTACATAGGCGTAGTCAACGGCGACAAATCCAAGGTCTATACGGTGCTTCTGAGGCGGCGTCCCGTCTTTTCGGTAACCTTTAATTCCCGCGGCGGCTCGGAGGTCGCTTCGGAAATAATCGAAGAGGGCTTCTCTGCGATAAAACCCGATAATCCCGCGCTTTTAGGCTATGATTTCTCTTGTTGGCACAGGGACGGAGAACCGTACAACTTTGATTTGCCGGTATATTCCGACTTAAATCTGATTGCGAAGTGGGAGCCGAAGGTGTTTACGGTAACGTACGAGTCCTCCGTAGGAGAAACGGAGATTCTCAAAGAGCAGGTGAGTTATAACAGCTGGTTTGTGCCGCCCGTCCCGGGAGATACCGATAAGTTCGAATTTTTCGGCTGGTACTGCGGGGACGAGAGAGTCGAGGAAACGGTCTACGATTTCGTAACCGATATAACCTTGACGGCGAAGTGGATTTCCAAGGAATACGAGATAAAAGACGGCGTGGTTCTGGGCTTCAAGGAGGGAGCGGCGGATAAAACGCGCGTTGAAATTCCCGCCGAAAACGGGATAGAGGAAGTTTTGGCGATAGCTCCGCGGGCGTTTTATTATTGCCACGAAATCGATGAGTTGTCCCTTCCGCGGTCGGTCGTTTCCGTGGGCGAAGAAGCGTTTTACGGCTGCGGAGCCTTGAAGAAAGTCGACGTGGAAGAAGGTTCGTCCCTTTACGTCTGCGGGAAAAGCGCCTTTGCCAAGACTTTATGGTTGACCGAAAGACAATCCGAGGTCGTATATCTCGGGAAGTGTCTGATTTACGCTGAAAAGTCGCTCAGAGAGCTTGTCGTTTCGGAAGGAACGCTCGGGCTTGCGGACAATCTGTTCGAGGGTGCGGAAATCGAGAGCATAACGCTTCCCGACGGGTTGAAGAGAATCGGAAATCATTGTTTCGAAGACAGTCTGCTGAGGACCGTAAATCTTCCCGAAAGTCTTGAGATTCTCGGTGAATACGCGTTTTACGGAGCGGAGGAGCTTCTGTCGGCGACGATGTTTTCTCCCGATGAGGTCGGCGCGTACGTCTTTTACGGTTGCGGAAAACTGACGCTGACGATTCGCGGAAAGCCGAAAGATTTGTGGAATCCGCTCTGGATTCCGTCGTGCCGAATCATCTACGAGTGATTTTTCAAGTTTTCTTGTAAGGAAGCCAGCGTGACGCCGGACCCATTAGCTTCGCGGCGTCCGAGAGATTCTGAAAATCAAAATTTGCAGACCGCCCGACGTGACGATTCCGCTTTCTTTCGGAGAAAGCTTGGCAAAGAACTTCACTTGCTTCGCCCGACCGTAGAGATTCTCTCTTTATGAAAATATAGTCGTCTTGACTTTTGCCTGCGCGCCGGGTTTCTTATAAGTAAATTCGGCGAACGGTTTTTTCCGTGTCAGAATTTGTACGGTTCCGCGAAGCTATCGGAGTTCTTTGTCCCGCTTTCTTGCAAGAAAGCGGGTGTTTGTTGACAAGAGCGGAAATGAGTGGTATAATATAAAGGTTAAGCCGCGAGGTTAAGAAGTCGAGCCGAGAGGCAAGGAAAAGCCGAGAAGAGGCGACGGAGGGCGAAGGAATGAAATTTGTATGCAGAGGACTTGATTTAAGCGAAGCCATAAGCAAGGTTACGAAAGCGTTGCCGGCGAAGGCGGTGGAGAATCCGCTTCTTTCCTGTATAAAGGTAGACGCATACGAAGACGTGTTGACTTTGTTTGCGACTGACGGCGAACTTGCGATAATGAAGAAAATCAACGCCGAAATAATCGAAGAAGGCTCTACGGCTATTCCGGGCGCGTTTCTGACGGAATTCGTAAGAAGACTCAGCGACGAGCAGATGGAATTCACGCTTTCCGATAAGAATACGATGCAGATAAAGTATACGGACAGCGAAGTTATGGTTCAGTGCTTTGAGAGCAGAGAGTATCCGACTTTCAGGGAGCTTATGAATCCGAAGAAAATAACGATTCTGCAAAAGGATTTGAAAGAGCTTGTGTTCGGAACGGCGTTTTGCGTTTCGGCGGACAGCAGCCAAGGCAGTCTTAGAGGCTGTAAGTTAGAGGTGGACGGAAACCGTATTTCGTCGGTAGCTCTCGACGGCTTCAGGCTTATGAAGATGAGTAAGGAGCTTACGGGCGGCGACGGCGCTTTCAATGCGGTAGTCCCGGGTAAGTCGCTGTCCGAGGTCGCGAAGGTAATCGAGGACGACGACAACAAAGCCGAGATTTCCTTTGAAAACGAATACGTTCTCTTCGATTTCGGGCATACGAGAATACTTGCGAGAACGCTCGGCTCGGAATTCATCAATTACGAGCAGATTATTCCGAGAGAATTCGGCACGGAAATCGTCGTTAACAGGGAAATGCTGCTGAAATCTCTGGACAGAATCGCGATTCTCGGAAGAAGCGACGTAAAGACGAGTATGGTAAAAATCACCGCGCAGGACAATACGATGGTGCTTAAAGGAAACAGCAAGCTCGGAAACATAACGGAGAATCTTTCGGTTTCGTTCAGCGGAAAGGATTTGCGTATAGCGTTCAATGTCAAATATCTTATGGAATTTTTGGGGAACGTCAAGGACGAGTTTGTAAAAATGAAATTCTCGTCGTCGATTGCGCCCTGTCTTATCACGCCGACGACGGAAGATTCCGATTATTTTTATCTCGTGCTTCCGGTGAGGATTACGGAATAAGGAATTTGCTCTTCTCAGCCGAGGCGGCACCTTCCCGCGCGTTGCGCGACACCCTGCCGACTCAGCTGCTCGAGCGTTTTTGCCGGATTTGGGGATAATTTGTTGACAGACAAAAGAAGTCGTGATATAATTGTCAACAAAACAAAAAAAGGAGGTAAAAGCCGAAGAATGAGTAAAAGTTCCGAAAAGTTCTGGGATATTTTAGGGGAGATTCTTGCGGTAGTTCTGGTGGTGACGTACGCGCTTCTCATCACGAACGCGTCGTTCAACTACATACCCGACGGGCTGTTCAAGGACATTCTCGAGATAATAAGGACGTACGGATCGATTGCGCTTATGGGTGTCGTAGGGTTTGAAACGATATCCAAAAGGAATATTATTTTCAAAATAATTTTTATTGCCTTATTTGCGTTGATCGTGGTGTTTATGTTCTTCCCCGGGACGTACGAAAATCTGATCAATCTCGTTAAATAATCCTAAGTTTTGACTTCGTAGAGGCGTTCGAGAAGTTAAAAGAAGGTCGTATTGGCGAAGGTTTTATGAAAATTTTAAGTAAGTTTCGTTAAATCCTTCATAAAACGAGCCGTAAAAGTTTTGGAAAAATCAAGTCGTAAGTTTGATTTTACGAAAAAGAGAGCCGAAAAGAGCGACTCGGACGCCGAAAAAACTACCCGTAGCCCAGTTGGATAGAGCGACAGACTCCGACTCTGTAGGTCGCAAGTTCGAATCTTGTCGGGTAGACCACAAAGACACACGCAAAAGGAGCGTATAAAACTCCGACGCGTGTGTCTTTTTCTATGCAAAACAGGGGTAAATTGCCGTTTTTATGGTAGTTTACCCTTTTTGTTGTTTCTTCGCCCATCGCCGTGGGGATTTGTTCTTCACTCGCTTTGAAAAGTCGCAAGCCTTTAACGATTGCACAAAAAGGATTTTTGCACGATAAGGAGCGTATGATTTCTTCTGTCTTAATCAACGAAAAAATGACCGACCGCACTCTTACGAACGCAGTCGGTCGTTTGACCTTTATTTCTCTGTACTCTCTTTTTCCGATCGAAGCAGACCGGTTTTACTTTTTCGCTTTTTAAGCTGACCATACCGGAGAATCACATATTCACGTCCATGACGACTGCGCACAGCATACTGTCCGGGGACGGGTCGCCTCTGACGGCGCCGATGTAGTCATTGCCGAGGAAGTCGCTGAAATCACCTCCGATATTCAGCTCCGGAAGTCGTCCGACCAATCTGCCGTTTTCCATCAGATAAGACATCTGTACTGGAGAGGCAAAATGACCGCCGGGTGTGATATCGCCGCCTGAAGTCATGACGATATAGATCGCTTTGCCCGGTACAAGCGCACTAAGTGTCGGTGCGGTCGGCTCTGCATAAAAACGGTTGAAGCCAAGGGTCGGCACGCCGTCATAAGAGGCTGCCGCCGTGCCGGTGTTTGGCAGGTTCAGCTTTTCTGCTGATTTTTTCGTTGTCAGAAGACCGACAAGCGTTCCCCTGTCGATCAGCGTGGGGCGCAGATCAGGTGCTACACATCCCTCGGTATCAAAGAAGCATACGCTGGGGTTTGTTGCGGGATTCATATCGTTTTTAAGTGAAAGCCTGTCCGAGAAAACCTTTTTGCCGAGTTTTCCGCTAAGCAACGAAGCACCGGAAGCGTACATTTCGGCAATAAAATGCTGAAGAGTGCCGCCGAACAGATCGCTGATATCCATAACTACGGGATAGCGTCCGGGAGTAATGTCGGCAGACGTGTAAAACGCATCATATTCTTTTCCGAACTGTGAAAGCAGTGCATCCGGGTCAAAGTCAGCGCCTTTATAGCCGAAAGAGGTATCAAACAGATTTCCCGATCCACGATTCTGTGCAAGCAACTGAATGTCCACATTGCTGCCGGAACTTGTCAAGTGACGCCCCAGGGAGTTGCGGTATTCGACCTTTCTGTAATTCAAGCTGATCTTATTTGAAAAGGCGAAACGCGGGCAGGCATCGCCGAGACGGTCAAGGAAGCTCTGCATTGTGGGTATCAGCTCTGATACCGGGATGATCTCTTTTTCGTTGAGATCTTCCTGTTCCAGTGCGCCGCCGAGTTTGCAGGGATATGGAATGCCGAGTGCCAGAGCCTCTCTGGCTTTGTCTGTCAGTGCGTTCTCGTCGGGTATTCCGAGACACCCGGCAACACCGATGCATCCGTTTTCATATACGCGGACAGTGCCGGTTGTTTCTTCTTTCTCACGGAAGCTGTCGATTTTTCCTCCGGTGACATTGAGCGTAACGGAGCGATGTGTTTCGGTCAAAAACTCTTTTTCCATGATTCTCACCTCACTGTACATTCATAGACGAAACGCGGACGTACGGACCGCCGAAACCGACGGGCAGATTCATCTGTTCCATCTTGCCGCAGCCGCCTGTCACAAATGAAAGCAAGTGTACGTCATGTGTCAGACCGTCTATCAGACCGAGCGTTTCAAACACGGAACCTGTCAGCACGCTGATCTGTACCGGGCGCCCCAGCTTGCCGTCAACGATCTCGTAAGCAAGGCTGGGGGCTATGGTGAAGATGCTCATGCCGCTTCCGTGGTTGATGGTTTTGATAAAATACCCATTTTTGATCGGGGCGATCAGCTGATCAAAATCAAGATCACCACCCTCAATATATGTGGTCGTCATGCGCACGATCGGCTCGAATGTGCAGTCGGTCGCACGTGCATTTCCAGTAAGCGCCTCATCGAGTGCAACAGCAGTCTGGGCACTGTGCAGGCGTCCTGCCAGTATGCCGTTTTTGATAAGATAATTCTTGCGTGCGCGTGTTCCCTCGTCATCATACGGAACATATCCGCAGCCGGGGACGGAACCACAGTCAACAATAGATAAAATGGACGAGCCGACGGTTTTGCCGAGCTGCCACTCATCACGCATTGATTTGTCCGAGAGCATGAAGTCGGATTCTGACTTGTGTCCGAACGATTCATGCGCAAAGACTCCAGCTGCTTCCGGCGAAAGGACGACCGGATATTTTCCGGGGGTGACCGGTACGGAATTGCGCATGAAATATGCCTCCTCCGCAACGGCGGCACGAAGCTCGTCATTCAGCCCCTTAAGCTCGTCGAAGCGGGTCGCGCCCTTCTGCCATGTCCCCGTGAACTTCTTTTCGCCTTCCGCCATGCTGCACGTGAAGGACAGTCCGCAGGTCTGATAATCATATGTGATATCCGCTCCGAGACTGGACTGAAAGCGGAACAGGCTGTTGCGGTCAAGATATAAGCCTTTGTGCGTGGTGACACAGGAATCCTCCGAGAGCAGTGGCAGATATGACAGCAGAAGCGCCTGTTTTTCCCCGGCGGGAATGTCACGCACGGAGCAGTCGGCAAAGCGGATCGCCGTGTCTCGATTGCGTTCAAAGCGACGGACAACAGGGTCATCGAGGATCTGCGCGTTGGGTGTGGCAGCCGCATAAAGACCGTCAAGCGTATTTTGCAGATGCGCAAGGTCGGTCACGGATGCATAATACCACATCCTGCCGTCATATACCCGCAGAAATGCGCGGCATTCGACGCTGGTCTTCATTTCCTGCAAAATACCGTCTGTATAAGAAATAACGGTCCGGCTGCGGTCCTCGGTGCGGATGTCAGCATAAAAATCGTTTTTGAATTCAATCATAAAAGAAAACCTCCTTCTCTTTGATCAACTATTATACCACGTGAATATTAATAATTAAACACGTTTTTGTACAGAAACATATGAACAATATCTTATCTTTGAAAACCGTAGGGTTATCCTACGCCTCAACAAACTTGTCCTTTGCCTTCGCTCTATATTTCAATATTTCAATGTTTTTATTATACCATAATCCTCCACTTTTTTCAATAACTTGCCGCACTTGTCCAAATGTTTTTTTGTTTGGGGTTCAAATCCCCGTGGACGCCTGCACCTTTTTAGACTTAAAAAGACGCTCCTTTTTGTTCGTCATTGACAGCAACAAAAAGAGAGTAAGTTTACTCTCTTTTTGTTTTTATAAAACGAGGAATTTTTCGGTTAAAATCGAATCTGACTTAAAATTATGAATAATTATTTATTCTCTGCCGCAAAACGATAGTGTAAAATCAAAAAACGCTGTGAAAAATCAAAAAATCCTGAATTTTCGGGCTAAAAAAGCTTGACAAGAAACGATATAGGTGTTAGAATGAGGTGTAAAGCCGATGAGCTTTACAGTGCGCCCGAGAAGGAGAAGATTATGGCTAAATCGGAGCTTGGTTCGATGACCGACGCGAAAAAACGCGCGGAAATGAGCGTTCTTGCGAGCTTTTACGGCAATCTTCTGACCGAAAGGCAGCGCGAAATCGTCACCGCGACCTGTAATTACGACGTTTCTCTCGGAGAAATCGCCGAATCTCTCGGGATTTCGAGGCAGGCGGTCCGCGATTCTCTCGTTCGGGGCGAAACTCTGCTTCGTGAAAGTGAAGAAAGGCTGGGTTTTGTGGCTCTTCTGAACAAAATCGGCGAGCTTACGAAAGTCGAGTCGGGTAGGGAAAGAGAAGCTCTCTCCGAAATCGCGGCTTTGATCGGAGTGGAATAAGCATTCATAAAGTTAATAATTATCCGTGTGTAAATCTCGGGATTTATGCGCGTCAACGGAGAAAAAATGGCTGTATTTTCCGGATTAAGCGAAAAAATCAACCACGTTTTCGGCAAACTGACCAACAAAGGGCATCTTACCGAGCTTGAAATCAAGCAGGCGATGCGCGAAGTCAGAATCGCTCTTCTCGAAGCGGACGTCAACATCAACGTCGCGAAGAAGTTTATTGCCGACGTGACCGAAAAAGCCGTCGGCGACGAGGTTTTAAAGAGCCTTACGCCGGGGCAGCAGGTTATCAAAATAGTCAACGAACAGCTTATCGAGCTTCTCGGAAGCACGCAAAGCAAGCTCAACGTTGCGAGTAAGCCGCCGACAATCATTATGATGTGCGGCCTTCAGGGCGCGGGCAAAACCACGATGTGCGGAAAACTCGGCATCTGGCTCACCAAACAAGGCAAAAAGCCCCTCCTTGCGGCGTGCGATATCTATCGTCCCGCGGCAATCCGACAGCTCGAAGTCGTCGCGGATAAGGCGAAAGTCGGCTTTTATCAGCACGGACAGATAAATCCCGTGAAGATAGCCAAGGAAGCCGTGGATTTTGCCAATCAGAACGGCTACGACACGGTTATTCTCGATACTGCGGGCAGACTTCATATCAACGAAGAGCTGATGACCGAGCTGAAGGAAATCAAGAGGAACGTGGACGTTACCGAGATTCTTCTGACGGTCGATTCGATGACCGGTCAGGACGCGGTTACGGTCGCGGAAAGCTTCAATAACGCGCTCGATATCACGGGCGTGATTATGACCAAGCTTGACGGCGATACGCGAGGCGGAGCTACCCTCTCGATTAAGGCGGTTACGGGCAAGCCCATCAAATTCTGCGGCACCGGCGAGAAGCCCGAGGACCTCGAGCCCTTCTATCCCGACAGAATGGCGAGCCGTATTCTCGGGATGGGCGACGTTCTGACCATTATCGACAAGGCTCAGGCGGCTATCAGCGAAGAGCAAGCCGAGAAAATGGCTAAAAAGCTCAAGGAATCCAATTTCGACTTGAACGATTTCCTCGAGCAATTCGATAATCTTGCGAAAATGGGCGATCTCAACGAACTTATCGGAATGATGCCCGGCGCAGGAAAACTTAAAATCGACAAGGACGCCAAGGTCGATAAAAAGGAAGTCGCGAGAATGAAAGCGATAATTCAGAGTATGACTCAAAGCGAGCGGACCAATCCGAAGATTCTGAATTATTCGAGGAAGAAGAGAATCGCGGCGGGCAGCGGTACCAACGTTCAGGACGTAAATAAGATTATAAAGCAGTACGATCAGATGCGCGAGCTTATGAAGAAAATGAACGGAAAGAACGGTATGAAAGCAATGAAGGGAAAGGGCTTCAAACTTCCCTTTTAATCAAGATATAACGAGGCGGACGCCCATTATATATAAAAGGTTACGACAGAATCGAACTTAAGGAGAATTACGAAAATGGCAGTAAAAATGAGATTGACAAGACTCGGCGACAAAAAAACGCCCTTCTATCGCGTAGTCGTTATCGACGGAAGAAAGGCTCGTGACGGCGCGTACGTAGACCTTATCGGTACTTACGATCCTCTTACCAAGCCCGAAACCGTGAAAATCGATAAAGAAAAGGCGCAGAAATGGCTTGCCTGCGGCGTTCAGCCCACCGAAACGGTCAAGGGACTTCTTATCAAAGAAGGTCTTTTAGAAGCGGACAACAAGAAGGTTAAGAAATAATGGCAGTCGAACTCGTTAAATTCATCGTTTCCGAGCTGGTTGACAAGCCCGAATCGGTCGTCGTTACGGGAAAAGAAGACGGCGATACCGAAGTTATCACGGTTTGCGTGGACGACGCGGACACCGGCAAGATTATCGGTAAGCAGGGCAGGATCGCTATGGCGATACGTACGGTTGTAAAGGCTGTGGGCGCAAAGAACAACAAGAAGTATTCCGTTGAAATAGTCGACAGACTCGAAGACCGACAGGCCGAAGATCGGCAAGCCGAGTGATTATCGGCAAAAAAGAAGGGGGATACAGGGCGTAAGTCCGGTATCTTTTTTCGTTTTGAGGAGAAAAAGCGGATGGAAAAGCTTATAGTCGGGAAAATCGTCAAGGCTCAGGGCATAAAAGGCGAAGTCAAGATTCGTTCTTATCTTGACGACGGGAATCTTTTCAGGACCTTCAGGTATCTCTACGTCGGCGACATTCGGACGCAGGTTCGGTGCGCGCGCTATCAGAACGGTTTTGCGTACGTTGGTTTCACGACGATTGTCGACAGAAATCAGGCGGAAACGCTCAGGAATTGCGACGTTTTTGCCGACCGAGAGCAGATTGTTCTGGGCGAATACAGCTATTTTATCGATGATATGATAGGATT
Source organism: uncultured Eubacteriales bacterium (assembly GCA_900544545.1). Classification (GTDB taxonomy): domain Bacteria; phylum Bacillota; class Clostridia; order Christensenellales; family CAG-314; genus UMGS692. Next base: position 143,585 of record UQVY01000002.1, on the reverse strand, counting down.
GAACGTTATTCTTGATAATGGTGTGAAAATCGGGAGACTCGACGGCGTTATGCCCAACAAAATTGCGGCCGATATTTGCGTAGTCAAGGGCGAAAACGGGAATATTCTGTTTCCTTTCCTCAAGGACCTTATCGTCGAGATGAACGTCGAGGACAAGAAAATGGTTCTTTCGGCTAAACGTTTCGCGGAGGTGAGTACGGTTGAAGAATGACGATTGTTTCACGGGAAACACGAGTAAATTCAACGAACCTTCGAGTTCGCGCGACGAACTTCAAGGTTTGTGCCACGAAGTCGGTTTTTCGGATAATCCGAAGTCCGATTTCGTTCCCGTAATCATCGACGTCCTGACGCTTTTTCCCGAGATTTTCACGCCGCTTTCCTCGGGAATAATGAAGCGCGCTCGGGACAACGGGCTTATCGAGCTGAAAATCCACAACATTCGCGATTATACGACGGATAAGCATGGAAAATGTGATGATTATGCGTTCGGCGGGGGTGCGGGAATGGTGATGACTCCTCAGCCGATAGTTGACGCGATCCGTTCGGTCGATCCGAATCACGAGTCGAAGCGCATATTTCTTTCACCGCGCGGCAGGCAATTCAATCAATCAATCGTCACCGAGCTTGCACAATATCAACGACTTTTGTTTCTTTGCGGTCATTACGAGGGCGTGGATCAACGCGCGATAGACGGATTTATCGACGAAGAAATCTCGATCGGCGATTACGTCCTGATGGGCGGCGAGCTGCCGGCGATGGTCGTAATCGAGGCGCTGAGCCGCTACGTCCCGGGCGTGCTGCACAGCGAGGACTCCACCAGGGAGGAATCCTTCGTCGGGAGCCTCCTCGAGTACCCGCAGTTCACGCGTCCCGCCGTTTTTGAGGGAATTCCGGTGCCGGAGGTGTTGCTTTCGGGACATCACGGCAACGTTGAAAAGTGGAGGCTTTCCGAGCGCATAAAAATAACGAAAGAGCGACGTCCGGATTTGCTTAAAAAGGCGAATTTGCCCGAAGAAAAGCCGAAAAAGAAGAGGGAAAAGCGTCACAACAACGAAAACGACCTCAATTTATCGAGCTGCGAAAGGGATTCTTCTTCGATGGAAATCGCAAGTTCGTTGCGTGAAACTCAAGGTTCGTTGAATGAATCTAAGATTTCGTTGAACGAAGTCGCAAATTCGCAAAATGAAACTCGGAATTCGTCTGATGGAACCGAAGACTCGCCGAAAAGGGATTAAAAAATGAACATTCTTTTGATAAATACAGTTTCCGAGCGGCTTTCGGTCGGAATCTACTCCGACGGAAAGATTTTTCGCGCTAAAACCGATGCTGCGCAAAGGGACCATAGCGCAATGATAAATCGTTGCGTCGAGGAGGCGAAAAAGGCCGCAAATATAAGCTTTTCCGAGCTTGACGCCTACGCGTGCGTCGTCGGTCCGGGCAGTTTCACGGGCATTCGCGTGGGAATTGCGACGGCCAAGGGCTACGCGGCGGCGCAGAAACGCCCCTTCATCGCTGTAAACTCGCTGGAGCTTGCTGCATATAATATAACAGATGGTGAAGTTGCGATGGATGCGGGGCGCGGACGGGTTTATTTTGCGAAAATTTCGGGTGGAAATCTTGTTTTGCCGATAATTATGACCGAGAATCGTGAAACCGAAGCCGTTTACGATCCGAAATATGATTATATTGAGGAATTTGGAAGTATAGCAGCTGAAAAGTATTTGAAAAATGAATTTTCGACGCGTTTTTCTCCCGTGTATGTGCAGCTTTGTCAGGCGGAAAACGAATATTTTGCTCGTCACGAAGGCTTGGTGATAAGAAAAGCAACGGTTGGTGACGTTGGGCATATTCTTTCTGTGGAAGAACTGTGTTTTAATGATGAGGCATGGACGGCGGAAATGTTTTTGAGCGAGTTGGAAGAGCCGATTGCCGGTGTTTTTGTTGCGATAAAGGACGCGACGATTGCGGGTTTTGCGGAATTTCGCTTCGACGGAGAGCAGCTTTATCTCGGAAATGTCGGCGTTCACCCTGATTTTCGCAGAAAAGGAATAGCTCGTGATTTACTTACGAAAACTATAAGCGATTATTGTGAAAAAGGTGCAAAAAGTTGTTTTCTTCACGTCAGAAAAAGCAATTCTGCGGCTATCGGGTTGTACGAATCCTTAGGTTTTTCGGTTGTGAGAGAAATTCAAAATTACTATCCTAAGAATGAATCTGCGCTTGCGATGATTAAATATTTTGAATAATTCTAACTTTGGTTTCAAGCCGTGAATTTCGAGATTTCGTTTAATGAATTCCCATAATTTGTGCGATTCACTTGCGATTTGGTTGAATAAAATTGGCGTTATGGATTTAAATTTTCAGGACTTTACCGCGGCGTGACGGAAAAATCACGATTGATTAGCCTATGAAACGGATAGAGATTTTAGGACTTTCAACAACTTACAGCGATGAAGGTAAAGGCAACGTTCTTTTGTTTCTTCACGGATGGGGCGGGAGCGCAAAAAGCTTCGATTCAATCAAAAATCTGCTTCCCGGGCGCAAAATCTGCCTCGATTTGTGGGGTTTCGGCGGAAGTTCGCCGCCATCCGAGGCTTGGGGAGTCGCCGATTACGCGCGGGCGGTCTATTTTTTCATCAGAAAGCTCAATCTCGAGTCGGTTTCGGTCGTTTCGCATAGCTTTGGCGGAAGAATTGCGGTGACTTTAAGTGCGCTTTATCCGCATTGTGTGAAAAGACTCGCACTTTTGTCTGCTGCGGGCTTTAGAACCAAGAATTTGAGCGTAAGGTTCAGGATTTTTGTTTACAAGGCGGCTAAATCGTTAAAAAAGCGCGGATTCCGCGTGAAAATTCCCGACTTTTCGAGCAGCGATTATAAGTCTACGCCGATGAAAAGCACCTTTCTGCGGGTTGTCGGCGAGGACCTGTCGCCCCTTGCGGCAAAAATAACCGCGCCGACTCTGCTTGTTTACGGAAAGAGCGACAAAGCCACGCCGCCGTCGTTTTGCCGCAGATATGCGAGGCTTATTCGCAATTCCGAGGCGTTCGTGATTCGCGGTTCGCATTTCGTGATGGACGATTCGCCCTTCGAAGTCGCTTCGCTCATCAACGGATTTTTGCCGTCATAAAGGGATTTTTCGGATTTTTTCCTTGCTTTTCGGCAATTTCGGCATCGCCTCTCGTTCTCGGATTGATTTTTGGAAAAGGAAAAATCTCGTTTTTGCGTGCAGTTTCGGGTTTTTGTCTATTTTGATGACCGAGACCGCTTTTAAGCTTGTAAAAAAGGCAAAAATGTAGTATAATAAGAGTAACTCGAAAAAGAAGGTCAGCTTAATGGACAGGCAGGACGATATATATCAGACTTGGCTGGTTAATCAGCCGATAGCGCACAGAGGTCTTCACGACGACCGATTACCCGAAAACAGTATGGGGGCTTTCAAAAACGCGATTCTTCACGGTTACGCGATAGAAACCGACGTTCATCTCACGACGGACGACGTAGTCGTGGTTTTTCACGACGATTCACTCAAAAGAATGACGGACAGACGCGGCAATATCGACGAAATGAGCTACGGGGAGCTTAAGGATATTACGCTCATCGGCGGCGATAACGAAAAAATTCCGACTCTTTCCGAGCTTCTGGAGCTTACGGACGGTAAGGTTCCGCTGCTCATCGAAGTCAAGGACCACAAAAACATCGGTAAGCTCGAAGGAATTATGACCGAGATGCTTCGGGCGTACAAGGGCGAATTTGCCGTACAGTCCTTCAATCCCTTCATCGTCAGGTGGTTCAAGAAGAACGCGCCGGAATTTATCCGCGGACAACTTGCGTCTTATTTCACGAGCGAGTTCGGAAAAGGGCTTCGCGCGAGAACGCAGAGGTTTATTCTGAGGAACTGTATGCTCAACGGAATATGCGGAGCGCAGTTCACCTCTTATGACACGTCTTTCGTAGGAAAGCGAAGAGTAAAGCAGATTAAGAAGAAAATGCCCGTGCTTATGTGGACGGTAAGGAGTCAGGCTCATCTCGACAAGTGCAAAGGGCTTTACGACAATATAATCTTCGAGGGCTTTATCCCGAAGGTCTAACTCCGTTTTCTTCCGGAGATTCGGCGAGGGCGTTCGCTCGGTAAAATCGTTATTTTCCCGTAAGAAGAGAATCTTTTCGGTTTAAGGCGGCGGTTCTTTGCGGGGATTTCGTAAGAAAGCGTAAAACAGGAAACAAGGATATGGATTTAAGTAAAACACGGAATTTCTGTATAATAGCGCACATAGATCACGGAAAAAGCACGCTTGCGGACAGGATGATCGAAAACAGCGGACAGGTAGCCAAGCGCGATATGGAGGCGCAGCTTCTGGACACGATGGATCTCGAGCGCGAGAGAGGCATAACGATAAAGCTTTCGCCGGTGAAGATGAAGTACGTTTACAAGGGCGAGGTTTACACGCTGAATCTTATAGACACGCCCGGTCACGTAGACTTTACTTACGAAGTTTCGCGGTCGCTTGCGGCGTGCGAAGGCGCGGTGCTCGTCGTGGACGCGAGTCAGGGCGTGGAGGCGCAGACTCTTGCCAACGTATATCTTGCTTTGGAAAACGATCTGGAGATTCTTCCGGTCATAAACAAAATCGATCTTCCGTCGGCGAGAATCGACGAATGCAAGCAGGAAATCGAAGATACGATAGGTCTGGATACGGAGGGGATTCCGCTTATTTCGGCTAAGGAAAACATAAATATCGATCAGGTTTTCGAGCAGATAATCGAGAAGCTTCCGGCTCCTTCGGGGGACGAAGACAAGCCTCTGAAGGCTCTTATATTCGACTGCGTTTACGACAATTACAAAGGCGTGCTGATATTCGCGCGGATTTTCGACGGAAAGGTATCCGTGGGCTCGAAAATCAAGATGTTTACGACCGACGCGATATTCGACGTGACGGAGGTGGGCGTGTTCACGCCTTCGATGAAAGCGACGGAAAGGCTTGCCGCGGGCGACGTAGGCTACATAGCCGCGAGCATAAAGACCGTTTCGGAAACCAACGTCGGCGACACCATAACCGATCCCGAGAATCCCTGCGACGGACCTCTTCCGGGCTACAAGAAGGTTCAGCCGATGGTTTACTGCGGAATATATCCCGCCGACGGCTCCAAGTACAACGACCTTAAAGAGGCTCTCGAAAAGCTTAAATTGAACGACGCGAGTCTGACCTACGAGCCGGACAGCTCGGTAGCTCTGGGTTTCGGATTCAGAGCGGGATTTCTGGGGCTTTTGCATATGGAGATAATTCAGGAAAGGCTGGAGAGGGAATTCGATCTCGATCTCGTTACGACGCAGCCCAGCGTATCCTATAAGGTCTTTACGACTCAGGACGAGGAGCTTCTTATCGACAATCCCACGAAGCTTCCGCCGCCTACATCGATAGAGCATATGGAGGAGCCGATAGTTCTCGCTCATATCTTCACGCCGCCCGAATACGTGGGGGCGATTATGGATTTATGTCAGGAAAAGCGAGGAACGTTCATCGATATGACCTATCTCGAAGAAAAGAGAGTTCGTCTTCAGTACGAGATTCCGCTGAACGAGATAATCTACGACTTTTTCGATACGTTGAAGTCGCGGACGAGGGGCTACGCGAGTCTGGATTACGAAATAACGGGTTACCGCGAAAGCCGTCTCGTGCGGATGGATATGCTTCTGAACGGCGAACTTTGCGATGCGCTGAGTATCATCGTTCACGAAGACAAGGCTTACGCGCGCGGAAGAATGATAGCCGAGCGGCTGAAGGAGGCGATTCCGCGGCAGATGTTCGAGATTCCGATTCAGGCGACCATAGGGAACAAGATTATCGCCCGCGAAACGGTAAAGGCTCTTCGGAAGGACGTTCTTGCGAAGTGTTACGGCGGCGATATAACGAGGAAGAAGAAGCTTCTCGAGAAGCAAAAGGAAGGAAAGAAGCGAATGAGGCAGGTCGGAAGCGTAGCCATTCCGTCCGACGCCTTTATGTCGATTCTCAAAATCGGCGACGACTAACCCGCTTTCTTGCAAGAAAGCGGGACAAAGAACTCCGATAGCTTTGCTTCCGCTTTCTTTCGAGAAAGTGGAGCAAAAAACTCCGATAGCTTCGCCCGACCGCAGAGATTCTCTCCTTATAAAAACAGAATCGTCTATACTTTATCGGGCGAACGCCCCCAATGGGTCCAGCGTCACGCTATGCGGTCTGCTAATTCGGATTTCCGGAATTGTTTGGACGTCGCGAAGCTAAAGGGTCCAGCGTCACGCTGGTTACAAAGAAAACTTAAAAGACAAATGAAAAAAGAGATACGAAACGAAACGAACAAGAAGACAAAAGGAACGACGGTAGCGCATTTTCTTGCGAAGGCGGGGATATTATCGGCGTTGTCGTTCGTGCTGTATTTATTGCGGTTTCCGATAGCGGTGATATTCCCGAGTTTTCTGGATTTTCAGATATCCGATATGCCCGCGTTGCTTGCGGGATTTGCGATGGGGCCGCTCGGCGCGGTAACCGTAGTGATTATGCGCTCGTTGCTGAAGATAATAACTCAGGGGCTTTCTTTCGGCGGAATAGGCGACCTTGCGGACATAGCGGTAGGACTGGCGTTTACATTGCCGTCCGCGATAATCTATCATTTCCGGAAAACGAAGAAAGCGGCGTTATTGTCGATAGGAATCGGGATAGTTGCGACGGTATTGACCGCGGTGATTATGAACAGATTCGTTCTCGTGCCGTTTATGACGGAGAATTTCGGATTCGATGCGGTCATAGGAATGCTGAAATCGCTTTTCCCCGACGTAACCGCGGAAAATCTGTACGGTTATTACATTCCGCTTTCGGTCGTGCCGTTCAATCTTCTGCGCTGTCTGGTTTCTGGCGGTCTGACCTTCGTGCTGTACAAGCGGCTCTCGAAAATCCTGAAGTGGTAACCTATTTTCTTAAAAAGAAAGTAGGCAAAGAACCCAAGCCAAAGGCTTGACCGAATTGGCTTCGCTTCCACTTTCTTTCAAGAAAGTGGAGCAAAGAACTTCATTAGTTTCGCGGGATTCGGGATTTTTCTTCGTGGAGAAAGTCGTTTGTCGAATTACTTAACTTCATCGGGCGAACGCCCCCAATGGGTTCAGCGTCACGCCGGTTCTCGAAAGAAAGTGGAGGGTTGTTTTACAAAAAAGGCAGGAGGAAGAAATGACGACGAAATCGATATATATACATTTTCCGTTTTGCAGGAGCAAGTGCGTCTACTGCAATTTCGTTTCTTTCGCGGGTAAGGACGGAGCGATAGACCGTTACGTAGCCGCCGTCGGGAAGGAGCTTGCTTTATGGGGGAAGCTTCACGACGGGACGCCGATAGAAACGGTCTATATCGGCGGAGGAACGCCTTCTCTTATGAAGCCGAAACAGCTTTCCGCGTTAATGGCGGCGATTCACGGGAATTTCAGGCTTGCCGACGACTGCGAAATAACGATGGAGCTTAATCCGCAGAGCGGAAACGCGGCTCTGATACGGACGATGCGTTCCTGTGGCATAAATCGCGTGAGCGTCGGACTTCAGGTAGCCGACGACGCGATACTGCGGGAACTTATGCGTCCCCACAACACAGCCGATTTCGTCGCGACGGTAGGAAGGCTGAGGCGCGCCGGAATAACCAATATAAGCGCGGATATGATGCTCGGACTACCTCATCAGAACATAGCCGTCGTAAAGCATACGGTGGAGTTGTTGAGGAAGCTGGATATTCCGCATATTTCGGCGTACGGACTGAAGGTCGAGAAGGGTACGCCGCTTTATAAGCTCGTGAGGAACGGAATAACCCTTCTTCCGGAGGAGGACGAAGCCGCAGATATGTACGACCTCGTGTATAAGACTCTGGAGAGGGATAAGATTTACCGCTACGAGGTATCGAATTTCGCTAAGGTAGGCTTCGAGAGCCGCCATAACGTAAATTACTGGAAACAGGGACGGTATTACGGAATAGGGCTTAACGCTTCGGGCTTCGTGGGAGATACGAGGTATTCCAATTTAAGGGATATGGATAAGTATTTTCAGCGGCTCGAAGAAAACGCGAGACCGATTTCGAAAAGGCATAAGCTTTCGCTTAAGGAGGCTGAATTCGAGTATATAATGCTGGCGTTGAGAATGGACAGAGGAATGGATATAAAGGAATTCAACGCTCTTTATTACACGGATTTCGTCAGGAGGTATAAAAAGACTCTCGACAGGCTGGAAAAGATAGGGCTTATAACCTACGATTCGAGGACGGTTTCGGTGAGGCCGGAGAAGATGTACCTTTTGAATTCCGTACTGGTGGAGTTTATGGACGACGAGGAGTAACTGCAAGGAATCCGCGGCTGCCTGCGCTCCCCGATAGACAATCTTCTTAATCGGAAAATCAGTCAGCCCGCCCGCCCCGCTTGTCAGCCGCGGAAAGCAAAGGAAAGCGAGGGAACGCGGAAAAAAAAATAACGGGGCAAAAGCCTCGGAGGAAGGAAAGAGAAATGAACAGAGCAACAACGGTAACGGCGGCGAGGATGCTTGCCGTAGACGCAATCGCGAAGGCAAATTCGGGGCATCCGGGATTGCCGCTGGGAGCAATGCCTGCGCTTAACGCGGTATACGCGGCGATGAAAAACGATCCGACGCAGCCGACGCATATAAACAGGGACAGATTCGTAATGTCCGCGGGACACGGATCGGCGGGGCTTTACGCAACGCTTCACTTATTCGGATACGGGATAACGGTCGAGGATATGAAGCGGTTCAGACAGCTCGGAAGCAGGACTCCCGGTCATCCGGAATACGGAGTAACGGAGGGCGTAGACGTATCCACGGGGCCTCTGGGGCAGGGAATAGCCAACGCCGTCGGAATGGCGATAGCCGAAACCGTGCTTGCGGCGACGTTCGACAGAGAGGGCTATAAGGTATTCGACCATTATACGTACGCGCTTTGCGGCGAAGGCTGCCTTATGGAGGGAATATCCTACGAGGCAATGAGTCTTGCGGGAACGTTGAAGCTCGGGAAGCTTATTCTTGTTTACGATAAGAACGATATAACGATAGAAGGCGATAAGGATACGTCTTTCGGCGAGAACGTTGCGGAAAGATTCAACGCTATGGACTGGCACGTGGAAATAGTCGAGGACGGAAACGACCTTTCCGCGCTGGACAGAGCCATCGGTAAGTGCAAGGCTCAGGGCGAACGTCCCTCGGTAATAATCAGTAAGACCAGAATAGGTTACGGAAGTCCGCTCGAAGGAACGGCTTCGGTTCACGGTTCTCCGCTGAAGGACGAGAAGCTTGCGGCGACCAAGGCTTTTTACGGTTGGAATCACGAGGCTTTCGAGATTCCGGAGGAGGCTTACGAATTCGGAAGGGAGATTGCGGAAAAGGGACGCGAAAAAACCGCCGCTTACGATAAGATGCTCGAAGGCTACGCGGAGGAATATCCCGAGCTTTACGCTCTTATGAACAGGTATCTCGGGAACGAGAGAATCGACGTCGCTCGTATGGAAACGGGAATAACCGAGCCTATGGCGACGAGAAAGGTTTCCTCGGAAATCCTCAATAAGCTCAGTGAAATCGTTCCGAATTTATTCGGCGGTTCTGCGGATCTCGGTCCGAGCAACCTTACGGTTATGAAGGAGAGGAAGTATTATTCTCCCGAATGCAGGGAAGGAAGCAACGTTCATTTCGGAATAAGAGAGCAGGCGATGGCGGCGATTTGCAACGGAATCGCTCTTCACGGCGGATTAAGACCTTACTGCTCGACGTTTTTCGTTTTCAGCGACTATATGAAAGGTTCTATGAGAATGTCCGCGCTTATGGGCTTGCCGGTGACCTACGTTCTCACTCACGACAGCATAGGCGTAGGGGAAGACGGACCTACTCATGAGCCGATAGAGCAGCTTGCAGGGCTCAGGAGTATGCCGGGGATGTACGTTTTCCGTCCCGCCGACGCAAAGGAAACTCTCTGCGGCTGGGATGTCGCTTTGAATTCGGGTAAGCCCGTGGCTCTCGTATTGTCGAGGCAGAATCTTCCGCAGCTCGAAGGAACGGGCGAAGGCGCGCTGAGAGGCGGATATATAGTCAAAGATTCTGATAATCCCGAGATTATACTTATGTCGAGCGGAAGCGAGCTTTCTCTCTGCTGCGAGGTTTACGACAGACTCAGGTCCGAAGGAATCCGCGCGAGAGTGGTTTCCGTGCCTTCTGCGGAGCTTTTCCTCGAGCAGGACGAAGCTTACAGGGAAAAGGTTCTTCCCTCGGGAATAAGAAAGAGAATCGCGATCGAAGCCGCGGCGACTATGAGCTGGTACAGATTCGTAGGGCTTGACGGAGCCGTTCTGGGAATCGACGATTTCGGGCGCTCCGGAAAACCCGACGCTCTTTTCGAATTCTACGGAATAACCGCGAAAAATCTCTACGAAAAAGCCAAGGAGCTGCTCTGATTTTGCGGTAACGGCGATTTTTCGGGAGCGGAATAACGATTTCCGAAAGAGAATAGCTATCAAAAAAGACGGCTGCCCAAAAAGAATAATTATTCTCCGGAAGGAATAATTATTTCGTAAGAATCGGGTAAAAACTCTCGGGCAGCGGGGACGTACGTTTTTGCTGCCCGAAAAAAATAACGCAAAAAGCCGAATATAAAGGCGTTTTTATAAATCGCCGATGTTTTCGGAAGAAGGAAGTACGGTCTGCGGTAAAACGCGGAAATGCAAAAAAATAAACGGGAGAAAAGGCAATGTTTACGGATAAAGTCAGGATTTACATCAAGGCGGGCGACGGAGGAAACGGCGTCGTGTCCTTTCACACGGAGAAATACGTAAGCCGCGGAGGTCCTGACGGAGGCGACGGCGGAAAGGGCGGGAGCGTTATTTTCGTCGCGACGGACAAGCTCAACACGCTCAACGATTTTTATTTCAAGCGGCATTACAGAGCCGAAAACGGCGAGAACGGCGCGTCGGGAAACTGTTACGGAAAGAAGGGCGAGGACCTTACGGTTTTCGTGCCGGTGGGAACGGTCGTCCGCGACGTCGAAACGGGAAAGCTTATGGCTGATTTTCGGGAAGTCGGACAGAGCAAGGTTATCCAGAAGGGCGGAAACGGCGGAAAAGGCAACGTAAAATACGCCAACAGCCGCAGGCAGGCTCCGAGATTCGCTTCTCACGGCGAAAAGACCGAAGAAAAGCATATTGAACTCGAGCTTAAAACCATCGCCGACGTAGGGCTTGTCGGATTCCCCAACGTCGGGAAGTCCACGCTTCTGTCCGTTATAAGTTCCGCAAGACCGAAGATAGCCGACTATCATTTTACGACTCTCAATCCGAATTTAGGCGTTGTGCGGCGTTACGAAGATACGCTTCTCTGCGCGGATATCCCGGGGCTTATAGAAAAGGCTTCGGAAGGCGCGGGGCTGGGACACAGTTTTCTCCGCCACGTAGAAAGGACGAGGATTCTCGTTCACGTCGTGGATATGGGTGGTACGGAAGGGAGAGATCCCCTCGACGACTTTGAAAAAATCAACGCCGAGCTTAAAAACTATTCGGAAAAGCTTGCGGAAGTCCCGATGATCGTCGCCGCGAACAAAATGGATATGCCGGATGCCGAGGAAAATCTCCGTCGGTTCGGGGAGAAATTCGGAAAGGACTACGAAATCGTTCCGATTATGGCTATGATAAGGGAAAACACCGACTCGCTCGTGGACGCGATGTTCAGGACTTTGAAATCTCTGCCCGCGCCGGTTTACGAGGAGGAGGAATTCTACGAATACGAAGACGCCGACAAAACGAGTTTCGAGATTACGAGGGAGGACGACGGAGCCTTTGTGGTTTACGGCGGGCTTATCGACAATCTCGCGAGGAAGGTCAACATCGACGATTACGACCAGATGAGATTCCTTCAGCGGACGCTGATAAACGCCGGCGTAATTTCCGAGCTTCGTAAGCGCGGAGCCAAGGAGGGTTCTCTCGTGAGAATGGGCGACATCGAATTCGATTTCGTCGATTGACCGAATGCTTTTCGGTGAAGCCTGCGAATAATTATAAATCGATTTTGCGAAAACAGACTTATCGACGAATAATTATAAATCGATTGCGTAAAAAAGAATAATAATACGGACTTAAAACGGAGTAAAAATGAATACGAAAGAAAGAAGTTATCTGAGAGGGCGCGCGAACACGCTCAAGCCCTTGGTTTTTCTCGGGAAGGACGGCGTGACCGAAAATTTCCTTGCCGAGATACGGACGTCGCTTTATCACAACGAGCTGATAAAGGTTTCGGTGCTGAAAGCCAGTCCGCTCGACGCGAAAACCGCGGCTGCCGAGGTTGCCGAAGCTACGGGAAGCGAAGTCGTGCAGGTTCTGGGGAGCAAAATCACGCTTTTCAGGGAGACCGATAAGGAAGGTTTCGAGCATCTTCTCGACAAGATGTAGACCGCGTAAAGACTAAACGCGGGGAATATCTCCCGACATAAAGGCAAAAAAGACGGAATTTAATCTTAACGAAAAGGACGGAATCTAATCCGAACAAGGAAGAAACGGGATTTAATCTCTGACGAAGGAAAATCGGGATTTAATTTTAGAGAAAGGAAAAATTGGGATTCAATCTCGGACAAAAGGGCAGAAAAATGAGGATTCAATGGTTCCCCGGTCATATGACCAAAGCCGTGCGGCTTATCGAAGAAAATCTGAAACTCGTGGACACGGTGGGCTACGTTCTGGACGCTCGTGCGCCTTCGGCTTGCTTCAACCCGATTTTCGACCGTCTGACCGAGGGCAAAAGCGCGGTTTACATTTTGAATAAGTGCGATCTTGCCGATCCGAAAAAGGTCGAAAAATTCGCCGCGGTTCTCCGAAACGACGGAAAAACGGTCGTCTGCGTCTCTGCAATCGACAAAACCGCCATAAAAAAGCTTATCGACGCCTTCGGAAACGCCGAATACGAGCGGATTTCGAAGTTTAAAGCCAAAGGAATTTCACGTCCCGTTCGCGCAATTATCATAGGAGTTCCCAATTGCGGGAAAAGTACGCTCATCAACGCTCTTTCGGGCAAGAAAAAGACGATTACGGGCGACAAACCCGGGGTTACGAAAGGAAAACAGTGGGTTCGTCTTGCCGACGGCCTCGAGCTTCTCGACACGCCCGGCACGCTTTGGGGTAAAATTGAAGACGAGGTTTCCGCGCGTCGGCTGTGCTTCATCGGAAGTGTAAAAGACGACGTTGTCGATGTTTGCGAGCTTGCGCCGCTGCTGCTCGAAGAGCTTAAAAATGCCTATCCCGAGGCGCTTTTCGCGCGTTACGGCGTGGAAATCGACGGTCTCGGCGGCGCTGAAATTCTTGATGCAATCTGCAAAAAACGCGGCTACACGGTGAAGGGCGGCGAGCCGGATATTCTTCGCGGCGCAAAGGCCGTGCTGGACGACTTCCGCAAGGGCAGAATCGGCAAAATTACCTTTGATTAAGCCAAAAATCGGCAGTTCGTTCGATAAAATCGCAAGTTCGTTTAACGAATCTCGGAGTTCGTGCAACGAAACGGCGAATTTGCGCAGACAATCTTTAAATTCGTTCGTGCAGTCCGAAAATCTCGTTTGACAGTCCTCGGGAGCTTCCTTGTCGGATTTCAATCGTGATAATTTCAGGTTCTTTCGGAGCTTTGAAGTTGTTAAACAAAAGAATTTTTAGTGAATAATTGAAGTTAAAAGTAAAAATCGGCAAATTTCGTCGGAAGAAAATCAAGATTTTTCCGTAAAATAAGGGAAACAAAAAGCCAAAAGATTTGTCAATTATGGAAAAAGTGTATAATTTATGAAAAATGTGTACCAACCGAAACTCGAAATCGAAAAAAAGCTTACCGAAGAGGGCTTCGAGAGAATTTGCGGTGTCGACGAAGCGGGAAGAGGGCCGCTTGCGGGGCCGGTAGTCGTTGCTGCGGTGAGAATGCCGTGGAAAAATCCGTCGAAAATCGTGGAATGGATTGACGACAGCAAGACTCTTTCCGAGAAAAAACGCGAACAGCTTTATCTAAAAATAATAAATATCGCCCAAGAATACAAGATTGCCGTCATCGATAACTTTCTTATCGACGAAATCAACATCTTAGAAGCCACAAAGGTCGGAATGAAAGAAGTTGCCGCGGGAATGAAGGAAAGCGACGCGATTATTTCGGATGCAGTGAAATTCGAGGCGGATATCCCCGTGTTCCCCGTGATAAAGGGGGATTTTTTGAGCTACAACGTGGCGGCGGCGAGCATCGTCGCGAAGGTTACACGAGACCGCATGATGAGGATATTTGCCGAAATGTACCCTGAATACGGCTTCGAACGGCATAAAGGCTACGGGACGAAGGCGCATATCGAGGCAATCGGGAAGTTCGGACTTTGCCCGATTCATCGGATAACTTTCTGCGGGAAATTCGTCGCAAACAACGACAAAAACGACGATCCCGAAAAGCGATTTTAAGTTGAATTTGAGTTGAGTTTTATAGAAAAGTAGAAATTTTGATTGATGAAAAACGGCTGTTTTTGCCGATTTTGAGGTCAAAAAAACAGTATTTTTCAGGGCAAAATCAAAGCTTTTTTGCCATTTTCGTATTAACAAACGGTTAACTCACCATTAACTTTATGATTGTCTGGTTAAAAATAAGGAGAGTAAAAGAACAGTGGGTGATTATTCGGTTAAAAATACCGCTTCCAGAGCCAAGGGGCGACGGGGTGAAGAGCGCGCAGCCGAGTTCCTTCAGGGGCTTGGAATGAAAATCATCGCTCGAAATTTCACTGTTTGGGGCGGAGAAATCGACATCGTAGCGCTGGATAACAAAGACGGCTCTTTGGTGTTCGTTGAGGTAAAAACGCGTGATAACGATTCCTTCGGCTCGGGTGCGGAAGCCGTCGGCAAAAGCAAGCGTGAAAAGCTGCTTCGGGCGGCGGAAAGGTTCATTTCGGACAACGGAATGGAGGGCTATCCGGCGAGATTCGACATCGTTCTGGTGAGCAAAAGCAAAATCGAGAGCATAGAAAACGCTTTTGAAGCGTGAGTTTCGCCCTTCGGACGGAAGAAGGCGGATTTTCGACAAAATCGGCGGAAATTTGCCCCGAAAACCGTGAAAACGCCCGAGGTTTCGCGGTAAAATCGGGTATGGTTCGAAATGCGGGCGACATTTCGCGGACTCGCCGGCGCGGGTTTAATAAATTATTAATATACGAGGGTATAATCGGAGTTGACTGCGTCGGGGAACGCTTGACATAACCCGACCTTCGTGTTAAAATTATGAATAACGTTTTTGAGCGGCAGCCGAAGCTTTCGCAATAGCGCACACGCGCCGAAAACGGGGAGAAGGATTTTGAAGAAGAGAACTATCTGGACAATTTTGGCAGTGATTATCCTCGTCGTTGCGGTCTATTTCATTATGGATACGATGACGACGGGAAAAGGAGAGGAAATTTCCTATTATCAGCTTATAAACGAGCTGCTTCCCGAAGGTAAGGTCAGAGCAATCTACGTGAACGGAAGCTATACCATAAAGGTTTTAAGGACGGATTCGAGTAAATCCGACTCGATGTTCCCGATGTCCTGCGACTACGTGATAAATATTCCCGAGAGAAAACAGTTCCACGAGGACTTCAAAGCGGCTCTCGCAGCGCAGAACGAGCTTATCGAGGAGCAGAAGAACCTTTCGCAGGAAGAGAAGGACAAGAGAACGGATATCGTTCCCGAAACGAGCCTCAGAGGATTCACGCGGATCGCGGACGTTAAGGTCAACTACTCCAATCCGTCTTCTTCGGGAATCTGGGGTAACCTCTTCTACGGACTCGTTCTCATGGGAACGATGGTGATGGTATTCTTCTTTATCCGTCAGATGGGCAAACAGAATTCGCAGGGATTGCAGTTCGGTCAGTCCAAGGCGAGAGTAAACGAAAACGTCAAGGTCAGATTCACCGACGTTGCGGGCTGTGAAGAAGAAAAACAGGAAATGAGCGAGATCATCGACTTCCTCAAGGCTCCGCAGAGATTCGCCGAGGTCGGCGCGAGAATTCCGCACGGCGTCCTTCTCGTAGGCCCTCCGGGAACGGGTAAAACCCTCCTCGCAAAAGCCGTTGCGGGCGAAGCGGGCGTTCCTTTCTTCTCGATATCCGGTTCGGACTTCGTGGAGATGTACGTCGGCGTAGGCGCGGCGAGAGTAAGAGACCTTTTCAGTCAGGCTAAGAGAAACGTTCCGTGTATCATATTCATAGACGAAATCGACGCCGTAGGCCGTCAGAGAGGCGCAGGTCTCGGCGGCGGCCACGACGAAAGAGAACAGACGCTTAACCAGATTCTCGTCGAAATGGACGGTTTCGAAAGCTCGTCGGGAATTATCGTTATGGCGGCGACCAACAGAGCGGATATACTCGACCCGGCACTTATGAGACCGGGAAGATTCGACAGACAGATTCACGTGGGTTATCCGGATGTCAGGGGAAGAGAGGCGATACTCAGAGTCCACGCGAGAAACAAGCCGCTTGCGGAGGACGTGGACCTCAGAGTCGTCGCGCAGATGACCGTAGGATTCACCGGAGCAGACCTCGAAAACCTCCTCAACGAATCGGCTATTCTCGCCGTTCGCGATAACAGAAGACTTATCGGTATGGACGATATTAACGAAGGCATAAATAAGGTAACTATGGGCCCCGCAAAAAAGAGCAGACTCGTTACTCCGCAGGACAAGAGAATCACGGCTTATCACGAAGCAGGACACGCTATTCTCTGTAAGCTCCTTCCCGATACTCCGGAGGTTCACGAGGTTACTATCGTTCCGAGAGGAAGCGCGGGCGGATTCACCTCTATGCGCGACGCCGAGGACAGGACCTTCCTCACGAAATCCGAGGCTACCAATTCCATAGTCGTAAGTCTCGGCGGAAGAACGGCGGAGGAACTCATTCTTTCGAGCGTAACACAGGGTGCGTCTTCGGATATCAAAGCCGTAACTCAGCGAGCGCATAAGATGGTTACCGAATGGGGTATGTCCGAAGCGGTAGGCTGCATATTCCTCGGAAGCGAAGGAGAGGTCTTCGTAGGTAAGAATTATCAGTCGAAACAGGATTATTCCGAAGAATTCGCGGCTCTTATCGACAGAGAAGAAAAGAAGATCATCGACGACGCTCACGCAGTCGCGAGAAAGCTTCTTTCCGAAAATATCCAGCTCCTTCATAACTTCGCCAAGGTCCTTATGGAATGCGAAACCATTCACAGCAAACACGTCGACCTTCTTATGAAAGGTACGGACCCGCAGGAGGTTATCGATTCCATCAACCGCGACAATCAGGAGTTTATACAACGCCACGAACAGCTCCGCCGCGAACAGCAGGCGTGACGCTTTCTTCGTCGGATTCGTTTCAAAAGCCTCGCTTCCCTATCGGATTGCGGGGCTTTTCTGCTTTCTTTCGGAGAAACCGGCGTGACGCTTCCGCTTTCTTTCGAGAAAGTGGAGCAAAGAACTTCACTTGCTTCGCCCGACCGCAGGAATTCTCTCTTTATAAACAACAGAGTCGTCTGAATTTTATAACTTCGTCGCTAAGAAGTAAATTTGGCGAACGGCTTTTCTGTGTCAGAATCTGTATGAATCCGCGAAGCTAAAGGGTCCAGCGTCACGCTGGTCTTTGCCGAGCTTTCTCGAAAGAAAGCGGCGGGGGAAGAATTTTATTGACAAGGCTTTGCGTTTATGGTATCATAATTAATTAACAGGGAAAAGAAGGTTAAACGGGACAGATGGCAAAGATTATCGGACAGCAGGAATTTTCGTTCGGAGAGGAGAATATCGCGCCGCTTGCGGACAGAATGAGACCTCGGACTCTCAGAGGGTTTATCGGACAGGGACACGTTATATCGGCGAACTCGCTGCTTTCCCGCGCGATAAAGATGGATACGGTCGGAAGCTGTATTTTCTGGGGCCCTCCGGGGACGGGAAAAACCACTCTCGCCGGAATAATCGCGAATTCGACGGGAAGCCCTTTCGTTAAGCTCAACGCGGTTCTGAACGGAGTCGCCGACGCAAAAGCCGTTCTCGAAAAAGCCGAAAACAACGTCAGAAACGGCGGAAAACCGACTTATCTGCTTTTGGACGAATGTCATAGGTGGAATAAGGCGCAGTCGGACAGCCTTCTTCAGGCGGTCGAAAAGGGAATCATCGTTTTTATAGGCTCGACCACCGAAAATCCCTATGTCGCTATGACTCCGGCTATCGTTTCGAGATGCAGAGTGTTCGAGTTCCGCAGGCTCGGCGAAGAGGACGTCCGGAAAGCCCTCGAAAACGCCGTGAATTCAGATAAGCTTTTAAGGAGCAGGAACGTTTCGGTTACGGAGGGAGCCTTGAGGCATATCGCGAGAGTCAGCGGAGGCGACCTCAGAAACGCCTACAATATCCTCGAGCTTGCGGCTTTTACGACCGAAGAAAAGGACGGAAAAGTCGTCGTTACCGAAAAGGAAGCCGCGGAAAGCAGTCAGACCAAACCTCTTTCCGTGGGAGAGGATACGTATTACGATATGATTTCCGCGTTTTGCAAGAGCCTCAGGGGAAGCGACGAGAACGCCGCTTTGTTCTGGTACGCGAGGCTGATTTCCGCCGGCTGCGACCCTATGCTTCCGATGAGAAGGCTTATGGTTCATTCCGCGGAGGACGTGGGAATCGCAGATCCGCGCGCGCTCCTGATGACTTCGGCGGCTTTATCCGCACTCAAAAACGTGGGTATGCCCGAGGCTCGTATCCCTATCGGCGAAGCGATAATCTACGTTTGTCGCGCGCCTAAAAGCAATTCGGTCGTTACGGCTCTCGACGCGGCTTTCGCGGACGCCGAAAAGTATGCCGATCTTCCCGTTCCGAACGACCTCGTAGACACGAATTATCCGAGGAGTACCGACGCGGAAAAACCGCATTACCGTTATCCGCACGATTACGGCGGCTGGTGCGAACAGACCTATCTTCCCGAAGCTATCTCAAATCACGTGTATTATCGTCCGTCTTCGAACGGTGAGGAATCAGAACCGTCTTTCCGCGAGAAGTTCGTCGGGAAAAAGAAAAAGAGCTGAATTTGCGAGTTCGTTGAACGAGAACGCAGATTCGTTGAACGAATTCCGAGGTTCGTTGAATATAGCAAGTCCGCGCGGGGCGGGTGGGCTTATGAAAGTTAAGGTTGTCCGCGAAGTATATCGGGGAGCGCGGGCGGAAGGAGACAGTTATGCTGGAATTACAGAATTTAACCAAGAAATTTGCGGGGAAAACGGAGCCTGCGGTCGATAAGCTCACTCTTCACGTGAAAAAGGGCGAGATTTTCGGATTTCTCGGACCGAACGGAGCGGGAAAGTCTACGACTATCAAGATGATTACGGGAGTTCTGAATCCTACCGAAGGACGGATAACCGTAGACGGAAAAGACCTTCTTTCCGACCCCGAAGGCGCGAAAAAGCTCATAGGTTACGTTTCGGACAATCACGCGACTTACGATAAGCTCACGGGAAACGAATATCTTTCGTTTATTGCGAGAGTTTACGACGTTTCGCCCGAGGTCTGCCGCAAGGAAACCGAGAGATTTGCCGAAATGTTCGACCTGACAAACGCTCTCGACAGCCAGATTTCCACGTATTCTCACGGAATGAAGCAGAAAATCGCGGTTATGGCGGCGATTATTCATAATCCGAAACTCTGGATTCTCGACGAGCCTCTGACCGGTCTCGACCCGCAGTCGGCTTTCGACCTCAAACATCTTATGAGAAGTTATGCCGACGAAGGAAATACCGTTTTCTTTTCGTCGCACGTCATCGACGTCGTTGAAAAGGTCTGCGACAGAGTCGGGATTATCGCGAACGGAAGGCTTATCCGAGTCGCGACCGTCGAGCAGCTTAAAGCGGATTTCCCCGAAAGATCGCTCGAAACTATCTTCCTCGACCTCACAAGCCACGCCTGACGCTTCCGCTTTCTTTCGAGAAAGTGGAGCAAAGAACTTCACTTACTTCGCCCGACCGTAAAGATTCTCTCCTTATAAGAAACAGATTCGTCTGAACTTTATCGGGCGAACGCCCCCAATGGGTCCGGCGTCACGCTATGCGGTCTGCTAATTCGGATTTCCGGAATTATTTGGACGTCGCGAAGCTAAAGGGTCCAGCGTCACGCTATGCGGTCTGCTAATCCGGATTTCCGGATTTGTTTGGACGTCGCGAAGCTAAAGGGTCCAGCGTCACGCTGGTTCTCCGAAAGAAAGCGGGAGAGATATAGATTGTAATTATGAAAAACACGACAGCTTTATTTTCGATACTCATAAAGGAGCGGCTTCGTTCCAAAGGGGCGGGCTTCGGCCTTAAAAGCAACTCCTACGCGCCGCGGCGCAAAACCCATATTCTTTTCTGGGCGGTAATGGCGGTATGTTTCCTTCCGCTGCTGACGGGAATTGCGATTTTTGCCTACGGAATAGGCGGGACTTTCTCTTCCGTCGCGGACGGAGCCTTGCTTTTCACCGATACCGTATCCGCAGCCGTAGGATTGGGACAAATCGCCGTGCTTCTCGTCGGATTGGTTTCGATAGTTACGACTCTTTATCAGGGAAGCGACAACGAGATTCTTCTTGCTCTTCCGATAAAACCGAGCGAGATTTTTACGGCGAAGTTTATGTGCGTATACGTTTTCGAGTTCGGGACTTTCCTTCTCGTAACGCTTTTCGTGCTTCTGCCTCTCGGTCTGGGATACGGCGCGGGCATAGCGTTTTACGCGGGACTGATTCTCATAACGCTTTTGCTTCCGATTCTTCCTATGCTTATCGCGGCGGTAGTCGGAATCCCCGTAATGCTCCTCGTTTCCGCCCTCAAGGGCAAAGGCCCCGTCGCAATAATACTTATGGTCGTGTGCTTCGCGGCTCTTTTCGTCGGGTATTATTATGTTTTCTATAAGGTTATGCCCGACTTCGGGGAAATGAGCGCGGAAAGGATAGTCGAAATTCTTTCGGGATTCGTCAGGAGCGCGGGAGAAGCGATTTATCCCAATCTCGCAGCCGCAAGAATGATAACGGCGACGGATTTCGGAACGTTTTTACTTAATTTCGCGATAACCGTCGGAATAGACGCGGCTCTGCTTTTCCTCGGAATTCTGCTGTCCTCGAAGGTTTACCGAAAAATAGTTTCGGGCGGAAGCGAAAGCGGAAAAACCTCCCGCAAAAAAGGCAGAATCGCCTACGGCTCGCTTAATTCCGAACTCGTAAAACGCGACGTCAGAACCATTATGCGTTATCCGGCGATGGGCTTCGTCTGCGTTATGCAGATAGTTATGTCCGTTCTTATTCCGGTGGCGTTTTCGATGGTTTCGGGAGCCTCCTCCGGAGCGGAAAGCACTTTCGGCGGATTTTCGGAGGAATTGTTGTTTCTGATGTGCACGGGAATGATGGTTTTCGTTTCTTCGACGAACGTAGTCGCTTCGGGAGCCTTTTCCCGCGAAGGAGGCGATATGGCTCTTCTGAAAAGCCTTCCCGTTAAGCCGAAAGATATCGTCCGCGCAAAACTCGTCCCCGCGTACGTTACGGATTTCGTTTCGGTTTTACTCGGGCTTATCGTTTTCGGCGTCGGTCGCTCGATTTCCTTCCCGCTCGTGATCGTCGGTATAATTACGGCGTTTTCGGCGAGCGTTTTCGGAAGCGCGGTTTCGGTTTACGTAGATATGAAAAGTCCGAGGCTCGTATGGAGAACTCCGAACGAAGCTATGAAAAACAGTCCGTCGCAACTCGTCGGAATGCTCGTCGGATTCCTTTCCGTCGTACTTATGGGAATCTTCGGATTTCTGGGATATCTTGCGGTAGGCTCGACCGAAGGCGCGGTGTTCCTTCTCGTCGCTTACGGCGGAACGACCGCGGTTATGGTCGCAGCGTCCGTATTCGCGCTTAAAAAACTCTTCGGTTCCGCGGATAAGCTCTATCACGAGATTCAGCCGTAATAATAAAAAACTGCCTGCGCGGGGCGGGCGGGCTGAAGGAAGTACGGATTTTTCGGACGTAAAGAGGGGAGCGCAGGCAACCCGAGAGAAGATAAAAATCAACAAAAAATAATAATGAGAGGTAATAAATAATGAAAAACGCAATGGACGTTCTTAAAGAGCGCGGATTTCTTAAACAGGTGGTATTCGAAGAGGAGCTTTATAAGTTGCTCGAAACGGAAAAGGTTTCGTTTTATATAGGTTTCGACCCGACCGCAGACAGCCTTCATATCGGACATTTCGTTCAGCTTATGGCGATGGCTCATATGCAGAGAGCCGGACATCGTCCTATTGCGCTTATCGGCGGCGGCACCGGAATGATCGGAGACCCCAGCGGAAGAAGCGACCTTCGTCAGATGATGACGACGGAAACCGTGGAGCATAACTGCGAGATGTTCCGTAAACAGATGAGCAGGTTTATAGATTTCGGAGAGGGCAAAGCTATTATGGTGAACAACGCCGACTGGTTGCTTAACCTCAACTACATCGAATTTCTGAGAGATATCGGCGTATATTTCTCGGTAAACAAGATGCTTACCGCGGAATGCTTCAAAAAGCGTCTCGAAAAAGGATTGAGCTTCCTCGAATTCAACTATATGCTTATGCAGGCTTACGACTTCCTTATGCTTTATCAGAAATACGGCTGCAGTCTCGAGCTCGGCGGCGACGACCAGTGGAACAACATTCTCGCGGGAGCCGACCTTATCCGCAGAAAGGAGCAGAAACCCGCGTATGCGATGACCTTCGCTCTTCTTACGACGAAGGACGGTATAAAGATGGGCAAAACCGCAAAGGGCGCGGTATGGCTGGACGAAAACAAGACCTCGCCTTACGAGTTTTATCAGTATTGGAGAAACGTCGACGACGAGGACGTCGAAAAGTGCTTCAAGCTCCTGACTTTCCTGCCTCTCGAAGAAATCGAAGAGCTGGTTAAATTCAAGGACGAAAGAATGAACGCGGCAAAAGTCCGTCTTGCTTACGAGGTTACGAAGCTTATTCACGGCGAAGAAAAGGCAAAAGCCGCTATGGATCAGGCGAACGCGGCTTTCGGAGGAAATACCGCCGATATGGAAGCGGTGGAACTCGATAAATCCGAATGCAGAACGGCTCTCGACGCTCTCGTACTCGCTGGTACGGTCAAAAGCCGCGGCGAAGGCAGAAGACTCATCGAGGGCGGAGGGGTTTCCGTGGACGAAACGAAGGTCGAGGCTTTCGATCAACCGCTTTCCGATATCGTGAAGGGCGACGAATTCGTTCTTCATAAGGGAAAGAAAACTCACGTTAAAATCAGACTCGTATAATGGAAGAGTATCTTACGGTTGCGCCCGAAACAGCCAGAGTATACGAGGTTATCGAGCGGTCGGAGTTTATTTCGTTCGCAAAGGGAATTTCGGACAAGGAAGAGGCTCTGGAATTCGTTTCGGGGCTTAAAAAGAAGTATTACGACGCGACGCACGTATGTTACGCCTTCGTTACGGACGAAACCAAGCGTTATTCCGACGACGGAGAACCGCAGGGAACGGCGGGAATGCCTATCCTCGACGTTATCGAAAAAAAGAATCTTAAAAACGTCTGCGTGGCGGTCGTAAGATACTTCGGCGGAATAAAACTCGGCGCGGGGGGTCTTACGAGAGCCTATTCGGGCGGCGCGGCGGCGGTGCTTTCCGTCGCAAAAGCGATGAAATATACCGTTTGTCGCAGATATTCGGCAGTCGTTCCTTATTCCTTCCTCAAAACGGCGAAAAAACTCACCGAGGACGTCGGAAGAATCGACGATACGGCTTTCGGCGAAGCTGTGGCTCTGACCGTTACGATTACGGACGGGAACGTCGATTACGAGGGAAGATTCGTCAACGCCTCTTCGGGGAAGATTATTCCCGAATATATCGGCGAGGTCTTCGTGCCCGTGGAAATCTGAGCTTGTCGGAAGGCGAATCCGGGATTGACGCGGAAAGGTCGAAGTTCGTTCAACGAAATCCCGAGTTGGTTTAACGAAAGTCGAAGTTAATTGAACGAAGTTTGGATTCAAGCGGTAAAAGCATAGAAAAATCCGCGGGGTAAGTCGGGTTTTACCGAGAAATCCGGACGCAAGGAGGAACACGTGAACGCTCTCGAATACGCTCTTACGCTTCTTTCAAGGAGCGATAAAACCGAACGCAAGCTCTACGAGGCCCTTTTAAAGAAAGGATTTTCCGAGGAGGAAAGCGCGGATGCCGTCGAGAGAGTCAAGGATTACGGCTACGCAGGCGACGAGGCCTTTTCCCGAAGATACGTCGAATTCAACTCCGACCGGAAGGGCAGAAAAAGGCTCGAAGCAGACCTGAGACTTAAGGGAGTTTCGGAGGAAGTCGCCGCGGAGGCTCTCGGGAATCTCTCCGAAGAGGATGAATTCGAAACCGCGCTGAATCTCGCAAGAAAGAAATTTTCGCCCTCCGACGAAAGCGGCTTTTCCCGCGAGGAGAAAGCGAAGATTTATCGATTCCTTGCGTACAGAGGCTTCGGACAGGGCGTCATAAGAAGAGTTCTGGAGGAAATCGGGAAATGAGTTCTGCGCGGTCGGTCGAAGGAAGCTCGGACGAGTCCGCTCTTGGAGATAGTCCGTGCGGACGGCTCGAAGCTAAAGGGAGCGTTACTTCGGTTTCCCGAAAAAGCGGGAGCAAAGACAGGGAGGCAGTATGTTATTATCGGCAGAAGAGATAGAAGAACAGCTTAAAAAACTGAATATGATAATTCCCGTGAGATATTACGACGCAATCGGGTCTACCAACTCGGCGGCCAAACTCGTTCACGACGAAACCGACAAACATTATCTCGTAGTTGCGGGACGGCAGACTCAGGGCAGAGGCAGAAACGGCAGAAGCTTTCAGTCGGAATTCGGCGGAGGCTACTTCAGCTTCACCTTTTCGCTCGGAGCGGAGGACGTTACGACGCAGCTTTGCGGCTCGGTTATGCTTGCAGCGCTCGCCGTTCGTTCGGTTATGGAGGAGTACGGCGTGGATTGCTCGATAAAATGGCCCAACGACGTGCTTTGCGGCGGAAGAAAGCTCTGCGGGATACTCTCGGAAGTCGTTTACGACAGAGATTTTCCCGATTATATGGTAATCGGAATAGGCATAAACGTCAACAATCCGCTTACGGGAATCGAAGATATAGCTACCTCGACGTTAATCGAAACGGGAAGGAAATTGCCCGTGGCGGAGGTCGTCGCGAGGATAGTCAGAAGGTTTTTCGAGATGCTTTCGGACAAGGATTTCGAGGTTATGACGGAATATCGCAAGTGCTGCGCGACTCTCGGTAAAAACGTCAGGGTAACTTCGCCGGACGAGGAATTTTACGGAGTCGCGGAGGACCTCGACGAAAAGGGAATGCTCGTCGTCCGCACTCAATCCGGACAGCGCAGGGTAGTTTCCTGCGGGGACGTTTCTATTCGGGACGTTCTGAGCTGAGCTTTGGGAATTCGCGGATTCGTTGAACGAAATCGGGAGTTGATTGAACGAAATCGCAAGTTCGTCGGACGAAACGAAGAATTGACCGAAAACGGGACGGGCGAAATGCGCGTTCGGGAGTTGATTTATGAATTTAAGGACGGGAATCGACAGCGTGGAAATCGCGAGATTCGTCGGCAAAGAGGAAAAGTTTATCCGGAAAATCCTGACCGACGGCGAAATCGATTATTATCGCGCGAAAGGAAGCAAGCCGCAGACGCTGGCGGGACTTTTCGCGGCAAAGGAAGCCTTTCTTAAAATGCTCGGGACGGGGATTTTTTCGGGGATAGGATTTTCGGAGGTCGCCGTGGGACACGACGAGGACGGCAGACCTTTCTATTCCCTCGGAAAAAACGCGGAGAAGGCTCTGCTGTCGCTCGGACTTTCTTCCGTAGACCTTTCGATTACTCATACCGATTCGGTCGCAACCGCGATATGCGTGGGGTTCTGACCGCGGAAGACGCCGCAGTCGTCCGTTCGTCCGAACGCGAACCGAATGTCGCAGTCAAAAATAAGTCGTCCGTGTTTTAGCGGGCTTATTTTTTTCGTTGAGGTTGAATCCGCGTTATCGCTTTAGCAAAGATGAGGGAAAAGTGCGGTTTTTCGACGGAAATTACCGAAAAACGCTTGACAAGCCCTTGCGGACTGAGGTATAATTTGCAGGCTGCGGATTATGGGGTGACACGGAGAGGTTACTCAGATAAGAGATAACTCCCCGCCGACCATCGGCAACTCGGATTGCCGACGGCACGCGCCCGCAAGCCAATAACGGGTATCCGAAGCGGAGATTTTCGCGCAAGTGCGTTCGGCTAAGGGTTGCAAAGCAAACTGCACGAGGTCCCTCTTGGGAGAAAGAAGCATCGAGAGTGCTTTTTTTAATGACCGCAGCGCGACACGCACGAATAAGTTGTTTCGGCGTAGTCGGAGTGCCGAAGATAAAATATCATTATTCCTAAGGAGCGAAAAATGGCAAGTCAGAGAATCAGAATCAAGTTGAGAGGCTATGACCACGAGTTGGTCGATCAGGCTACGGCAAAGATCGTCGAAACCGCTAAGCGTATGGGTTCGAGAGTCAGCGGTCCCATTCCTCTTCCCACGGAAAGAGAAATCGTTACGGTCCTTCGCGCGACACATAAATATAAGGACGCCAGAGAGCAGTTCGAATCCAGAACTCATAAGCGTCTTATCGATATTTACAGCCCCAACGCAAAGACCGTCGAAAGCCTCACCAAGCTTGACCTGCCCGCAGGTATCGATATCGACATCAAATTGTAACCATCAGAAAACGGAGGTGAACTTTATCAATGAATAAAGCAATCATAGGAAAGAAATTAGGAATGACGCAGGTTTTCCTTGCGGACGGCAGTATGGTACCGGTAACGGTCGTCGAAGCGGGTCCCTGCACGGTAAGTCAGGTCAAGACCGTCGAGCGCGACGGTTACGAAGCCGTTCAGATGGCGTTCGGAACGATTAAGGAAAAGAAAATCAATAAGCCCGAAGCAGGCAAGCTCAAAGCTATGGGTGTGAGAAAGAACGAAGCGGGCGAATACGAGACCGGTAAGGTTTTAAGAGAATTCCGCCTCGAGAACAATCAATATAAAGTCGGCGACGTCGTGAATTGCACGGTGTTCGGCGAGAACGAATTCGTGGACGTTACGGGAACGACCAAAGGTCACGGATATTCCGGAAACATCAAGAGATGGGGCGCACACAGACTTAAGGAAACCCACGGCGTAGGTCCCGTTCACAGAGAAGTAGGTTCCATGGGCGCGAACTCCAGCCCCAGCAGAGTAATGCCCGGCAAGAAACTTCCCGGACAGTACGGCGTGGAACAGGTTACGGTTCTCAATCTTTCGGTAGTAAAAGTCGATGCGGCAAGAAACGTGCTGCTTATCAAGGGCGCTATCCCCGGACCTAAGGGATCCCTTGTTACGGTACGCAACGCCGTTAAAAAGTAATAGATGAAAGGAGTCGGACAAATGCAGTTAAAAGTATATAATACACAGGCAGCCGAAGTCGGCGCAGTGGAATTAAATGATGAAGTGTTCGGTTGGGAATACAACGAAGCTCTTATTCATCAGTCAGTGGTAGCATACCTCAACAATCAGCGTCAGGGCACCAAAAGCACCCTCACCCGCACGGAAGTCCGCGGGGGCGGCGTAAAACCCTGGAGACAGAAAGGCACCGGCAGAGCCCGTCAGGGTTCCATCCGCGCTCCGCAGTGGATCAAGGGCGGCGTCGTTTTCGCTCCCAAGCCGAGAGATTTCTCCGTTAAGGTCAACAAATACGCCAAGGCCCGCGCTTTGCTTTCCGCTATGAGCTACAGAGTTCAGAACGACGAAATCAAGGTTCTCGACAAGGTGGAAATCAACGAGGCGAAGACGAAGAACGTCCGCAATATTCTCAACAGCTTCAAGGTAACGGGCAAGACCCTTCTCATCACCGACAAGGACGACCAGAACCTTCTCAGAGCGGCAAGGAACATTCCGAATCTCGAAGTCGTAAACATCGAGCTTCTCAACGTTTATCAGCTCGTAGCTCATTCCAACATCTTCGCAACGACCGAAGCACTCAAGAAATTCGAGGGGGTATACGCCGAATGAACGCTTACGATATCATAATCAAACCCGTATTGACCGAAAAGAGTTATAAGGGCATCGAAAACAAGAAATACACGTTCGTTGTAGACAGAAACGCGAACAAAATCCAGATAAAGAACGCAGTCGAAGAGATCTTCGGAGTCAAGGTTGACAAGGTAAACACCGTCAACGTCAGAGGAAAGCTCAAGAGACAGGGCAGATATCAGGGATATACGGCTAAGTACAAGAAGGCCATCGTTATGCTCTCCGCGGAAAGCAAGGCCATCGAGTTCTTTGACAGCTTGTCGATGTAGGAGGATAGATCACAATGGCTATAAGAAGATATAAACCCACGTCGCCGGCACGCAGATTCATGTCGGTTTCGATGTTCGAGGAAATCACGGCTACCAAGCCCGAAAAGAGCCTTCTCGATATTAAGTACAAGAGCGGCGGAAGAAACGCTACCGGCAGACTTACCGTTCGTCACATCGGCGGCGGCAACCGTATCAAATACAGAATCATAGACTTCAGAAGAAACAAATACGATATTCCCGCTAAGGTCGCTACCATCGAATACGACCCCAACAGAACGGCGAACATAGCCCTTCTTCATTACGCGGACGGAGAAAAGAGATACATTCTCGCTCCTCTCGGACTTAACGTCGGCGACACCATCGTAAGCGCGGGCGCGGCGGATATCAAGGTCGGCAACAATATGCCCCTCGAATCCATTCCCGTAGGTACCGTCGTTCACAACATCGAGCTTCATCCCGGAAAGGGCGGACAGATTGCGAGAGCGGCCGGAATGAGCGCGCAGCTTATGGCAAAGGAAGGCAAGTACGCAACGCTCAGAATGCCCAGCGGCGAAATGAGACTCATCCTTCTCAAGTGCCGTGCAACCATCGGACAGGTCGGAAACGTCGATCACGAAATCGTTTCCATAGGTAAGGCAGGCAAAACCCGCCATATGGGTATCAGGCCCACCGTCCGCGGTTCCGTTATGAACCCCTGCGATCACCCGCACGGCGGCGGCGAGGGCAAATGTCCCGTCGGCAGACCCGGTCCCGTTACTCCTTGGGGTAAGCCAGCTCTCGGTTACAAGACCAGAAAGAAGAAGAACGTTACCAACAGATTTATCATTAAGCGTGTGAACTAAGGAGAGGACATAAATGAGCAGATCGGTAAAAAAAGGACCATTCGTCCATGACAAGTTATTGAAACGCATACAGGAAATGAACAAGACCGGCGAGAAGAAGGTTCTTAAAACGTGGTCCCGTTCTTCCACGATATTCCCGGACTTCGTAGGACACACCATCGCCGTCCACAACGGCAAGACTCACGTTCCGGTATATATCACCGAGGAAATGGTAGGACTTAAACTCGGTGAATTCGCTCCGACAAGGACGTTCAGAGGTCACGCCGGAAGCAAGAACGCGTCGGCGAAGTAGTAGGAGGCTTTTATGGCAACAAGAAGTAAACAGAAATCGATAGCCAGGAAGGCTAACAAAGATAAACGTCCCTTTGCAACGGCAAAGTATATCAGGATTTCGTCGGGTAAGGTCGCAATCGTGCTCGATCTCATCAGAGGCAAGAATTATAAGGAAGCCTGCGGTATTCTCGAACATACCCCCAAGGCAGCCAGCTATTCCGTTCTGAAATGCCTTAAATCCGCAGCCGCAAACGCGGAAGTCAATCAGGGCCTCGACAAGGAAAACCTTTTCGTTGCGGAATGTTACGCGACGGAAGGCCCGACGCTCAAACGCGTTATGCCCAGAGCGCAAGGCAGAGCATTCCACATTATGAAGCGTACAAGCCACATAAAAGTTGTGCTTGATGAAGTTAAGTAGGAGGCATTATGGGACAGAAAGTTAATCCTCACGGTATGAGAGTGGGTATCATTCAGGGCTGGAACGCAAAATGGTACGCAGACAAGAAGAATTTGGCTAAATACATCAAGGAAGACAAGACCGTAAGGGATTTCGTCAAGAAGAAGTATTACGAAGCGGCTATCTCCGAGATAATCATAGAAAGAAACGACGATAAGTTCATTCTGGACGTCCACAGCGGAAGACCGGGCGTGCTTATCGGCAAGGCGGGCGCGGGAGTCGAAGAGCTCAAGAACGAAGTTCAGAGCCTTATCGCGGCTCCGCAGAAAGCAATCATCAATATCGTCGAAGTCAAGAAGCCCGATATGGACGCTCAGCTCATCGCGGAGGGCATCGCGGCTCAGCTCGAAAAGAGAGTTTCCTTCAGACGCGCTATGCGTCAGGCTATGGGACGCGCTATGCGCGCCGGAGCAAAGGGAGTCAAGACGATGGTCAGCGGCAGACTGGACGGCGCGGAAATCGCGAGATGCGAACAGTACCACGAAGGCAGCATTCCGCTTCACACTCTGAGAGCGGACATCGACTACGGCTTTGCGGAAGCTCACACCACCTTCGGCGCAATCGGCGTCAAGGTATGGGTAAACGTGGGAGAGGTTCTTCCGAAGGCAAAAGTACAACCCAAAGCAGCGGCAAGCGAAGGAGGCAATTCAGATGTTAATGCCTAAAAGAGTACTGCACCGCAGACAGATGCGCGGCAGAATGAAGGGCGCAGCCCATAAAGGAAACACGATTTCTTACGGCGATTACGCTTTGATGGCGCTCGAACCGGGTTGGATCAAATCCAATCAGATCGAGGCGGCCCGTGTCGCAATGACGAGATTCATCAAGCGTGGCGGTAAGGTCTGGATAAAGATATTCCCCCATAAGCCGGTAACCAAGAAGCCCGCCGAAACCAGAATGGGCAGCGGTAAGGGTTCTCCCGAATACTGGGTAGCAGTGGTTAAGCCGGGCAGGATTATGTTTGAAATGAACGGCATTTCCGAAGACGTGGCAAGAGAAGCGCTTCGTCTTGCGTCTCACAAACTTCCCATCAAGTGCAAGTTTGTCAAGAGAGAAGAAGCTGCGGCGGCAGTCGCAAATAATGAAGGCGGTGAAGTTTGATGCAGGCGAGTTATGTTCACGGATTGACAACCGAAGAGTTGCAGAAAAAGCTTGATGAATTGAAAAAAGAATTGTTTAATCTTCGTTTGAGTCTTTCTTCGGGTCAGCTTACCAACCCCAACGTGATGGTCAGCTGCAAAAGAGATATTGCCAGAGTAAAGACCGTATTGCGCGAAAGAGAAATCGAAGCGCAGAAGAAGGCATAGGAGGCACTGAATGGAAAGAACATTGAGAAAGAACAGAGTAGGCCTCGTTACCAGCGACAAGATGGATAAGACCATCGTCGTATCGGTAGTAGAGAAATATAAGCACCCGTTGTACAAGAAGACGGTTTCCAAGACCAAGAAATTCAAGGCGCACGACGAAGAGAATCAGGCCGGCATCGGCGATACCGTTCTCATCGCGGAAACGAGAAAGCTTTCCAAAGATAAGAACTGGCGTCTCGTGGAAATCATCGAGAAGGCTAAGTAAGGAGGAGAGTTATGGTACAACCGCAAACCAGATTGAAAGCCGCGGACAACAGCGGCGCAAAAGAGCTGATGTGCATCAAAGTGCTTGGCGGATCCCTCCGCAAGTTCGGCAACATCGGTGACGTCATCGTGGCAAGCGTAAAGAGCGCGACCACCGACGGAGCAGTCAAGAAAGGCGACGTAGTTAAGGCAGTAATCGTAAGGACCAATCAGGGTATCGGAAGAAAAGACGGTACTTATATCAGATTCGATGACAACGCAGCCGTAATTATAGACAACCAGAAGCAGCCCAAGGGTACGCGTATCTTTGGACCCGTTGCGAGAGAACTCAGAGAAAAGGACTATATGAAGATAGTATCCTTGGCTCCGGAAGTACTGTAAGGAGGCAGAGCGATGAATACCGTTCACGTTAAAAAAGGCGATATAGTACAGGTTATGGTAGGTCCGAAGGACGGAGAAAACGCCGTCAGAGGCAAGAGAGGCAAGGTTCTTCTCGTTAATCCGGAAAAGAACACCGTAGTCGTAGAAGGTCTTAATATCGTTACCAAGCACCAGAAGGCAAGAAAAGCCAACGAACAGAGCGCCGTCGTCAAAAGGCCCAGAGCGGTTGACGCAAGCAACGTTATGCTTTACTGCGAAACCTGCAAGACGGGCGTCAGATACAGCGTCGAAGAAGGCGAAGACGGAAAGAAGGTAAGACTCTGCCGCAAATGCGCGGGCAAGGGAGTCAGGACCGTTCTCGAATATAAGGATTCTCAGAAATCCGAAAGAAAAGCGGTAAGAAGATCCGCAAGAAAGGAATCTAAATAAGGAGGTATAGACAATGGCTAAAGAAACAAAGGCACCCGCTAACGAAGGAGCCGCTTACAGACCGAGCGAGCCGAACAGACTTGCCGTTCATTACAAGACCAACGTTATACCTCAGATGGTAAAGCGTTTCAATTACGAGAACATCAATATGGTTCCCAAGGTCGAAAAAATCGTCGTCAACACCGGTCTCGGCGACGCGAAAGACAACAGCAAGAGCTTCCAGCTCTACGTAGAGGAGCTTAAGACCATCACCGGTCAGAAGCCCATTATCACCAAGGCTAAAAAGTCAGTCGCTAACTTCAAAGTGCGTCAGGGAATGCCCGTAGGCGCGAAGGTTACTCTGAGAAACGTAAGAATGTACGAATTCCTCGATAAGCTTATGTCCGTAGCTCTTCCGAGAGTAAGAGACTTCAGAGGAGTTCCCGCAGGTTCTTTCGACGGAAGAGGAAATTACACCCTCGGCGTCAAGGAACAGCTCATCTTCCCCGAAATCGTTTACGATCAGGTGGAGAAGACCCGCGGATTCGACATTTCCATCGTAACTACGGCTAAAACCGATGAAGAAGCCAAAGAATTGTTGGCACTCATGGGAATGCCCTTTAAGGCTTAACGGAGGTAAGACATGGCTAAGACAGCTTTGAAGAACAAACAGCAGAAAACACCGAAATACAGCACGCGCGCATACACCAGATGTTCGCTTTGCGGCAGACCGCATTCTGTACTTCGTAAATACGGTATATGCAGAATATGCTTCAGAGAGCTTGCTTACAAGGGCGAGCTTCCGGGCGTAAAGAAAGCAAGCTGGTAAAAGTAGGAGGTTAGATTATGGTAATAACAGATCCGATCGCGGATATGCTCACACGCATCAGAAACGCATTGACCGCAAGACATCCTTCCGTGGAAATTCCGGCTTCCAATATGAAGAAGTCCATCGCTCAGATTCTCGTCGACGAGGGCTATATCACGAGCTACGAAGTAAAGGAAGAAGGCGTACAGGGGACCATTCTCGTTACGCTTAAATACGTAGGCAAACAAAAGGCTATAAGCGGTCTTAAGAGAATAAGCAAACCCGGTCTCAGAGTATACGCAAAGTGCGACGAAATACCCAAGGTTCTCAACGGTCTCGGAATAGCTATTCTCAGCACCAGCAAAGGCGTTATGACCGACAAGAAGGCTCGTCAGCTCAATCAGGGCGGCGAAGTTCTCGCGTACGTCTGGTAAGGAGGGGCAAGATGTCAAGAATAGGAAGAATGCCCATAACCATTCCGGCGGGCGTAGACGTAAAAATAGAAGACAGAGTAGTCACCGTAAAGGGTCCGAAGGGTACTCTCACGAGGACGATAGAAAGCAATAAAATCGAACTGAATCTCGAAGGCAACGTTCTTCACGTTACCAGAAAGGGCGAGTCGGGCGATATCAGAGCGCTTCACGGTCTTTACAGAGCTCTTATCCACAATATGGTAAGCGGCGTCACGAAAGAATTCGAAAAGGCTCTCGTTATCAACGGCGTCGGTTACAAGGCAAACGTTGACGGCAAAAAGCTCGTTCTCAACATCGGTTATTCTCACCCGATAGAGGTTCTTCCTCCCGAAGGAATAACCTTCTCCTGCCCGACGGCTACCGAAATCGTGGTCAAAGGTATCGACAAGGAGCTTGTAGGACAGACGGCAGCCAACATCAGGGCTAAGCGAGTCGTTGAACCTTATCATGCTTACGGCGTAAGATATAAGAACGAAACCGTGATCATGAAGGAAGGTAAGACCAACAAGTAATAAGGAGTAAGTTATGATAACGAAAAAAGATAAGAATGCCGACAGAAGGATCCGTCACGAAAGAGTTCGCGAAAAGGTTTTCGGAACGGAAAGCAGACCGCGTCTTAACGTTTACAGAAGCACGAAGTATATTTATGCTCAGGTTATCGACGACGTAAAGGGTATCACACTTGCTTCCGCCTCCAGCTTCAATATGAAGAACGAAGTTGAAGGAAAGAACAAAACCGACGCGGCTAAAGAAGTAGGAAAGGCTATCGCAAAGGCAGCTATGGACAAAGGCATCAGCGAAGTCGTATTCGACAGAGGCGGCTACATCTACACGGGTAGAGTGAGAGCGGTTGCCGAAGGCGCAAGAGAAGCCGGATTAAAGTTTTAGGAGGGAACAGAAGTGACAAACGTTGAAGAAGTAGTAAATGCAACTCCTGCAGCAGAACAACCGGCAGCTCCCGCAGCGGCAGAAAGGCCGCAGGGCAGAAGATTCGGCAACAGACAGGGAAGAGAGGGCGAAAACAGCGGCGAAAGAAGACCGGAAAGACGCCCCCGCAGAGAAAGAGAACAGAAAGTAGACGACGGTCTGCTTAAAAAGACGGTAGCCATCAACCGCGTAACCAAGGTTGTCAAGGGCGGTCGTACGATGAGATTCTCGGCTCTCGTAGTAGTCGGCGACGGAAAAGGAAAAATCGGCGTCGGAATGGGCAAAGCAGGCGAAGTTCCGCAGGCTATCGAAAAAGCTCAGCAGGCAGCCAAGAGGAATATGGTCGAAATCGCTATGGTCGACACCACTATCCCGCACGAAGTCATCGGTAAATTCGGCAGAGGCAGCGTACTTATGATGCCGGCTGCGAAAGGTACCGGAGTTATCGCGGGCGGTCCCGTAAGAAACGTTCTCGAAGTAGTAGGCATAAAGGACATCCTTACCAAGTCCTACGGCTCCAATAACCCCATCAACTGCGTAAAAGCAACCATAGAGGGACTTAAGAGCCTCAGAACGGTCGAACAGGTAGCTGCGCTTCGCGGCAAGACCGTCGAAGAAATCATAGGCTGAGAGGTGCGAAATGGCAAGATATATAGTACAGGCAACAAAGCCGCAGGAAGCTAAGCTTCAGAAGGGCGACAAGCCCTACGAATCTACGGGCAGAAAAGTCAGAGTAACCCTCGTTAAAAGCACCATCGCGTGCCTCAAAGACCAGAAAGCAACCGTGGAAGCATTGGGCCTTCATAAGATCCGTCAGAGCAACGTTCTCGAGCTGAACAAGGCAATCGAAGGCATGCTCTTCAAAGTAAAACACCTTGTAACGGTCGAAGAAGTAAAGTAAAACAGAAAAACCACCGCAAAGGCACGGCGTAAGCGGGATGTTTAACGACCGCGCTATGCGGAAATATAAAACGGAGGATAGGTTTTTATGAAAATTCATACAATTGCTCCTGCTGAAGGCGCAAGAACTGCTCCAAAGAGACTCGGCCGCGGAATCGGCAGCGGACTCGGCAAGACCAGCGGTAAAGGTCATAAGGGTCAGTGGGCAAGAAGCGGCGGCGGCGTTCGTCCCGGATTCGAAGGCGGAACGATGCCCCTTGCGCGTCGTCTGCCCAAGCGCGGTTTCTATAACAAGTGGGAAAAGGTCTACGCGGTAATCAACGTCGGCGCACTCGAGAATTTCGACAACGGTGTCGAAGTAACGCCCGAACTTCTCGTTGAAATGCGTCTTGTAACCATAAAGGACTTTTACGGTCTTAAAGTGCTGGGAGACGGCGAGCTTACCAAAAAACTCAAGGTTTATGCTCATAAATTCTCCAGGTCCGCAGTCGAGGCTATCGAAAAAGCAGGCGGACAGGCAATACTTCTGACCGAGGCTAAGGCAACGGAAGAGAGGTAAAGCCCGATGATCACGACACTGAAGAACTCGTTCAAAATCCCCGAGGTCAGAAATAAAATATTGATGACCCTCTTGTTCGTCCTGATTTACAGAGTAGGCTGCTACATTCCCGTTCCGGGAGTTTCCGTAAGCGCGTTTCAAAGCGCGTTTTCCGGCAACAGTATGTCGCTTTTCGGCATAATGAACGCAATCACGGGCGGCGCTCTTTCTCAGGGAACGCTGTTCGCCATCGGTATCTCCCCTTACATCAACGCATCCATTATCGTTCAGCTCCTTACCGTTGCGATTCCGCAGTGGCAGGAATGGAGTAAGAACGGAGGCGAAGAAGGACGTGAGAAACTGAATAAGGTCACGAAGTGGTTTACGCTGGTTCTTGCAGTAATTCAGTCCGTAGGCGTGCTTTTAACATTAAAGAACTATTCCAGTCAGTCCGGCACCGATTATCTCAGCTATAATCTCTTCGGAACGGGCGCTCTTCCCGAATGGCTGGTATTCGCGTTCGTAACGGTTATCCTTACCGCAGGCGCATATCTTACTATGTGGCTGGGCGAAAGAATCACCGAATACGGCGTATCCAACGGTATCTCGATGATCATCTTCATCGGTATCATCGCTTCGGGCGGACAGGCTATCATCACCATGATAGGCAATATCGCTTCCAAAGGTTTCGTTGCCGCTCAGGGTTGGCAGCTTATCGTATTCATCGTCGTACTCGTAATCGTCTACGCCTTCATCGTCTTCGTTGACGGCGGCGAAAGAAAGATTCCCATACAGTACGCGAAATCGGTGAAGGGACAGAAAATGTACGGCGGACAGTCCACGACTTTCCCCATCAAGGTCAACGCGTCGGGCGTTATGCCGCTCATCTTCGCATTCTCCATTATGTCTCTTCCCGTAATCATCGCACAGACTTTCTTTGCGGGAAGCGGTTTCGAACAGTGGATTTCCGCAAATTGCACGGGCGGTTGGTTCTACAGCATAGTGCTTTCCATTCTGATCTTCTTCTTCGCTTATCTTTACAGCTCGATTACCTTCGATCCCAAGGACGTTGCGGAAAATCTTCAGAAGAACGGCGGATTCATTCCCGGTATCAGACCCGGTAAGAACACCTCGGAATATATCGGCAAGGTAGTCAAAAGAATAACGCTTTGGGGCGCTCTGTTCCTTGCAGTTATGGCTCTTATCCCGTCGGTAGTATTCGGAGCGATCAATTCCGACGGTCTGCTCGTATCCTCCTTCGGAGCGACGAGTATGCTGATTGCGGTAAGCGTTGCGCTCGAATTCGATAAGGCTCTTCAGCAGCAGATTATGATGCGTAACTACAAGGGCTTCCTCAGATAAGAACGTAAAAATCGATAAAAATTATGCCTCTCCTTTTTCGGGAGAGGCGTTTTTTTTGTCGAAACGGAAGTTCCGAAGGAGAATTAGGATTCGGATTCGCGAAAAACCGCAGAAAAAATCGGATTTAAAACGAATCGAAGCCGTTATTAAATCCCGAGAAGGCTTAAAAGCCGAGAATAAAGACGAGAGGATTTAGCCGAGAATAAAGACGGACGGAATTATACGTAAGTCTGAAAAATCACGTCGGCGATAAGGTCGGAAAGAGCTTTTGCCTGAGTTTTTCGGGAGATTTCGTCGTCAAACGGCTCGGGACAGCAGTACGGAGAAAGCGCGATAAGCCGCAAATCGCCCAAGGCGTAAAGTTCGAAGGGAGTTCGCGGAAGAAGGTCGGGATTTCCCGTTTCTATTCGAAGACAGCCTCGGCCCGAAGAATCTCCCGTCGCCGAGCAAATCACGACCGCGCGGCTGTTCGGGTGCATGGCGGAAACGAATTCCCGAACGCTCGGGACGTTTCTTCGGAGAAGGGGCTTTTCACGCGTTCCGTAACAGAAAACGGGTAGCGACGAAATCAAAGTCCCCGCATAGGGAGCTACGCATTCCTCGGGAACGGACGGGTCGCCCACGCACAGAAAAACGGGATTTTCGCCCGCGGCTTCCCGAAGCTTTTTCGGGAAATTATCGGGTTCGTTTACGTAAATACTACGACTTATCACTAAGAATCTCCTTTAATCCTCTTTTTCGGGAAGTATTGCCCGAAATCTTTCGTTGTAAACGGCTTTTGCGGAATCGTGAGAAAAATAAAAAAACCTTATTGAAAAACAAGGTTTCGGGATTATCGGATATCGTCCGGAAATATAAAAATCGGGATTATCGAAGGACGAAATAAAACGGACAATTACGATTGCGGCTTAAAACGCGGAAAATCCGCAATTATCGGAAGTTATCCGAAATCGTAGGGGTTTATGACGATTATCGGAATACCTTTGCGTTCGGCGCAAGAAATGGTCTGAGCCGTACCGCTTCGCTTTGCGCCGCCGTAAACCGCGATAAGCACGTCGCTTTTATCGACGATAAGCTGATTACGACGCTTTTCGCAGCCCTCGGTATGAGCTATTCCGCCGAAAACGCAGTCGTCGCATCGGGAAATAATCCGACGGAATCTGTCCTTGTCCGCCCGATTCCACGGAGAGGATTGCTCCGCGCACGAAAGAGCGGCGATAACCGTTATTCCGCGGCGGGCTTTAAGGTCAAGAAGAATTTCCGCGAAGTAAGTGTCGCAGCCGAGAGCCATTCCGCAGACGAATTCCGTCGCGCCTTCGTCGATAAGTCCGATTGCGACCTCCTCCAATTTCAGTTTCAGCCGGGCGCATCGGGGATCGTTTTCGTTCGTCCCCCAAGGGAGCCGTTTAGGTCTTCCTCCGGTCATTCCAACTATCATTTGTTCCTCCGTGTTTTGCGTCCCGAATCCTTGGGTTTTTAAAGTCGCGGGTAATTCACAAGTCTTTTTAACTTCTACGGTCGGGGTTTGAGGCGAGATATCGATTCTTTGTTCCATTCGGAGTAATGATACACCACTTTTTTTCTTTTGTCAACCGTAGGGTTTTCGTTTTTTCCGCGGGCTTGTAAAGATTACGGACGTTAAGCGCGCTGGTTCCGGGTGTTAAAAAGGAGAATTAAAGCCCGACTCGGGGAGAGAAAGGTCGATTCGAGCGAGAAAAAAGACTTCTCCGAAGAGAAGTCCTTTCCGACCGATTACTTCTTGCAGTAGGAGCTGCAGTAATGCGGAGTCTGCATAGCGTCCTGAGAGTGTCTGTCGTGCGAAACCTCTATGGACGGGAGAGTGCATTGATTACACTCGCAGTGATGAACGCATTCGTTCACGTTGCATCTGATGGCAGGATTGCTCATAGTGACCTCCTTATGACCGCTTTTGTCTGCGGACAGGATTTATTATTTCCGTTTTTCGGGGAAAGTATTCCGCGTTTTCGGAGAAATCGGGCGGCTCACAGCCGAAAAAATGGAATTTTCAGGCAAATTTCAGCCGATTTTGTTAATTTCTTCGAAAAAAATTAAAAAAACTTAAAAAATCACCCGAAAAAAGATACACATTTTTCAAAAACTATGGTACAATAATAGCGGTAAACGATTTTCGATCCGCATTTTTATCCGAAAGGCGATTTGCGGGTCTTATCCCGCTATTTGAGTCGGAGGGTTAATTATGGTCGGAGGGTTAGCTATGATTTTCGATATTCTGTTTTTGGTTATAGTCGTATTCGCAATCGCAATAGGCTTCCACAGAGGATTATTTGATCAGCTTCTTGCCTGGGTTCAGATATTCTTCCTGTTTGTTTTGCCGAGTCTTCTCGGCGCGCCTCTTATGAAAACCGGTCTCGGTAAGTCGCTTGCCGCTAACTTCAAAGGTCTCAGACTTCCCGAACCCGTTCTCAACTTCGTCAACGCAAAGTTCCTTGCGGAAAATCCCGACGGAATAACCGCGCAGGAATGGGTGGCTAATTTTGCCGGTCAGCTCGTTTTACAGGCAATCATCTTCGTGATTATGCTCGTACTTATGATCGTCGGCATTCATTTTGCAGGTCACTACATAAAGAAATTCCGTCGGAACAAGAAGACTTTCAGAAAGGTTGACATAATCGCGGGCGGCGTTTTCGGAATAGTTAACGCTTACGTCGTTTTCAGCCTTATCCTCGGCGTTCTGAATATACTTCCGCCGATCGCTCTCGATCCCATAAGAAGT
Organism: uncultured Eubacteriales bacterium; assembly: GCA_900544545.1. Classification (GTDB taxonomy): domain Bacteria; phylum Bacillota; class Clostridia; order Christensenellales; family CAG-314; genus UMGS692. The sequence goes on along the minus strand of UQVY01000002.1, from coordinate 103,523 downwards.
ATGATCGAAGACAGCGCGCTTACGTCTTTCTTCTATAACAACAACTTCATCGGCAACATCATCGCGGCTCCCCCCGTCAAGGAAGTTGCGAGCCTCCTGATGACGCTTATCGCTTAATACGGAAAAGCTACGGGAAACGCATTGCGTTTCCCTTTTTTTATTTGCGGAAAACAGATCGCTCGTTTGCGAAAGTCCGATTGTTTACTTACGGAAAATCGATTGCTTGTTTGCGGAAAACCGAGAACGAAGGACTTTCGGAAGATTCGTTTTTAACGAAAATGCTCGGAGCGTTTTCTTATAACGGAAAAACCGAGTCGTCGCGGGGACAAAAGACTGCAGTCGTTAATCGAGGATTAAAGGAAGAGAGGTACATTATCCGGAAGGAAAACGAAATCGGAGACGGGAAGGGACGGAAAAGCGGAGATTATTCGGAGAAAAGATAAAATGAAAGATGATTTAAAAGAGGAAAAGGAAAACAACGCGAATACGGACGCCGAAAAAGAAGAAAAGAAAACCCGAAAAAGCGGATTTTCGAAAGTAAAAGCGAAATTCGGCAAAAAAAAGGAAAATAAAAAGGGAAAGGAATCCGAAAACGGAAAAAGCTCGGGAAAATTCCGCATCGGAAAACGCGCCGAAAACGAAGATAAGTGCGGAGAGTTTTTTGCCGGTCGCGAAAGAGACTCGGGAAAAGCCTTGAAAGGGACGACGAAAACCTTTTATTTCCGCCTGTTCCTGTCGTTTTTTGTCGTAATCCTTTTGTCCATTCTTCTGATGGTTATGTTGGTTTACGTCTTCAGAACGGAAGACCTTGCGGTCCGTTTCGATAAAATAATAGCCGCCAATGCGCAAAGCTTTAGGGACGTCGTGGCTATGGCGGGCGAGCACTACGGAAAAGACCTGATAACCGAAGAATTCGTTCGCGAACTCGCGGATAATATGTTTACGGAGGATTATCAGTACTCTTTTTATTCGGATTTCGACGAAATGAATTCGCAGGAATCCCTTTCTCTTACCGTGAAAGATAAGACTTTACTGGACTTCGGAAGAATTCTTTGTTCTCATCATAAAACCGTCGCCAAAGCCGGAGGGTTTTATATCGTCATAAAAATAAACAGTATGTCTTCTACCGACCTCGGAAGACTCTGGTATGATATAATATGGATGGCTGCGTGTGCAACGCTCATTCTCGCGCTCCTCTTCAATACCTTCGCGACTTCGTGGGCGGTCAGACCGATTAAAAAGCTCTCCAATGCGATGCAGGAGGTTTCGAAGGGCAATTTCGACATCAAAATCGACGTCGACGGCTCGGACGAAATCGCTTCCCTTCAGAAAACCTTCAATATGATGACCGAAGGACTCAAAAAGAACGAAGAAGAAAGCAAGGAATTCGTCGCGACGCTCTCCCACGAATACAAGACGCCCATAACGGCTATTTCGGGATACGCGGACCTTCTTCAACGTTCCGACCTCACCGAAGAGGAAAGAAGAGAATACCTTTCGGTTATCTGCGAGCAGGCGAAAAGGCTTTCCAATTTATCTACGGAAATGCTTCAGCTCGCAAGACTCGACAGCAACGTCGCGGGACTCGAAAAGGAGGAATTCAGCCTCGACGAACAAGTCAGGACGGCGGTTCTGGCTCTCGAACCTATGTGGGCGGCGAAAAATACGGATCTCGACATAGATCTCGACGAAGTTACGATATTCGCAAACAAATCGATGCTCTCGCACGTCTGGGAAAATCTCATCAGCAACGCCGTCAAGTTCACGCCCGAAGGCGGGAAAATCGTTATTTCCCTGAAAAACGGCGCGGATAGCGTCCGTTTCGAAGTCAGGGATTCGGGCTGCGGCATATCGCCCGAGGCTCTTCCGAAAATCTTCGACAGATTCTATAAGTCGAAAGCCCCCGAAAACGCCGGCGGAAACGGTCTCGGACTGGCTATTACAAAACGAATCGTCGATATGGCGGGCGGAACGGTTTCGGCGGCCTCGGAGGTTGGCAAAGGAACGACGATGACCGTAATTTTACCGAAAAAATAAAGAGATTCTTTAAACGGATATTAAAACCCGAGTCCCGAAAAGCTCGGGTTTTTTCGTCCTTCCGATTAAAATGAAAAAATATTTTTAACGTTCGGTTAATTTAAAATTAACGCACGGTAAGGCGGTTATTTTTTTCGGAAAGCTGTCGAAACGGGTAATTTTATTAAAAAAAGGCTGAAAAAACAACATTTTACGGCTAAATGCGTTGACAATTGATTACAAAGAGGATATAATTTGTGTAAGTCTATAATAGTCGGGAGGTGTCGGCAGTCTTTGCCGCCGCCGACTTTGCGCACCGCTTAATGAAAAGGGGCGGTTCGTAACTGCGTTATAGAGGGAATATAAACACATGAGGTGTGGTTATGCGATTTATCAACAGGTTATGTATCTTCTTGCTCGGCGTTGTCATGGGCATAGTCGGATGCGTAGGCGGATTGGCTGGAGGCGTTTATTACGCTTACACCGGTCTGAGCGTTGAAGATTTCACGGGTACTCTCACGAAAGAGGACGTCCCCGTACTTGACGACAGTGCAGAGCGAAATATCACTCAGATGACGATGGAGGAAATCGTTACCCGATTCATCGGTCTGATGAACGGCGAGAAAGATCTGACGATAGCTAATCTCGAAGCCATATACGGCTTGGATCTTTCTTCACTCCAGATTCCAGATAATATCAGGAATATGCCGATCGATAAGCTATTCAAGGATGAAGAATCCCGTAACGAAGCTTTGTCTTACATAACCTTCGGAGCGGTTGCCGAACTCCTGAATATGTTTAAGATCGACTTCCTTACGCAGAAGTACGCTCATCTTTTCGGAAAGGAAGGAAAGCTTTACAGTGTATCTGTTCTCAGCGTAATCAAGGACGACGGATATATCGACGCGCTTAAAGACGTGTATATGACCGACCTTCTTCCCGCGGGTATGCTCGAAGAAATGGAAGACGGTCCCGTTAAGACCGCCATTACCGCGCTCAGCGATATTTCTCTGGGCGAGCTTCTTGCCGCGATAATCAAGAAACAGGGATCGGTCGCTGAAGTTATTCTCGGTGCGGAATCGGTCGCTTCGCTTCGTCTTTCCGATCTTATTCCGGAATCGCTCGGTTCGATTAAGACTCTTCTCGAGGGAATCACTCTCGGCAGCGTTCTCTTCGTAGACGAGGAAGGAAAGGTTCAGTTCTCGGCGGACGAAATTCTGAAACAGGTTACGCTCCGCGATATTCTCGGGCTTGGGGATCTCTTCGGAAAGAGCGTTGACGAAATCGTGGAAGCCATTCCCGAGGGCGAAGTCAGAAGCCGCGTTATCGAGCTTCTCGACTGGTCGCTTTACGACATAATCAATCTCAAAGACTTCGCGGAACTTCTCGGCGACGTAACCATCGGCGGAGTAGTCGATATGGTTCTCAGTCTTGCCGGAAGCCCCGACGCGATAAAAGAGCTTCCCGAACCCGTTCCCACGCTCTGGAATTCTCTTGCGCAGATCCGTATAAGAGAACTCATCAAAGCGATCGGAGACGGAACTCTCGAAGAGCTTATGAACGAAACCGTTCTTGCGCTCACTCTCAACGACCTCGTCGGTTCCTACGTAAATCCGAATATCGAAAAGATTACGCAGCCGGCAGTCGCTATCTGGAGCAAGGTTCGTTTCTTCAGCATTTACGACTACATTCATAATATAGGAACCGTTAAGGACGCTCTTCTTTCTCTTACCATAGGCGACCTTTGCGGAAGTTACGTATTCGAAGCCGAACTCGTCGAACTCGAAGACGAGAAACTCGGTTGGACTTACGTTTACAAGACCGACGAAACCGTCGTCAACTACGACGGAAGAATCGCTCTTCTTCCCGATTATCTCTGTATCATCTTCGATAAACTCGAAGATTACACTTTCGAACAGTATTATCAGGCGTACCTTTGCGAAATCGGCGAATGCGAGCACGAAAACAAAGAAGACTGCTTCACTCTTACCGACCTTCTCGGAGATTCGCTTTATACCATAACCTTCGGCGAGCTTTTCGATCAGTTCTTCAGAGACGAAAACGGCGAGACCATTATCCCCGAAGCTCTTCTTCCGCTCTACAAGGCGATTATGAAGATCACGGTCGGCGACGTCGTTCGCACGATTCTCGGTCAGGAAACCGTAGACGAACTTCTCGGCGAGCTTTATAACCTTACGATAGACGACCTTCTCGGCGGCTGGATCAACTTCGACGAGCTTCCCGCTTTCGTAGGAAACGTTTACCGCAGACTCGCTCCTCTTACCGTAGGCGAAATCGTTAAGGATTGGCACTGCGTTCTCGAGGCTCTCTACGATATCACGATAGGAGATCTCATCGGAGAATATATCCCCAAAGACGACGCTCTCCTTCAGCTGATTTACGGCGCGATCAAGAATATCGCGGTGAGAGACGTTAAGGACGCCATCGAAAAGGGCGACGCTCTTATCCTTCTCAGAGGCTTTGCGAGAATCCCGATAAGAGAGTTCCTTTCCGACCTCTTCGAAACGATAAACGTAGAACAGACCTATATAATCAAAAACTTCGTCGATTGCTTCGGAGATTCGACTATCGGCGATATACTCCTTATTATATATTGTAAGACCGGTAACTGCGACAAAGCCGAATGGCTCGGTCACGGCGAACAGTGCGCGACTCTTCTCGGATTTGCGGAAAAGACCGTGTTCACTCTTACCGTTGCGGATTTCTGGGAGGATAAGGATCTCAGCGACGCAATCAAGGCTCTTTACGACGTAGTTTCTCCCGTAAGCGTTCAGAACGTATTCAATACCATAATGGCTTACGTGGATCCCGAAGCTTACGGCGAATCCGAAACGATCATCACCGTTCTCAGAAGAACGGGTAAGGATCTTTCCGTAGGCGATATCTTCGGCGGACTCATCAGAGAAGGTATCGAAGGCAAGAACATCGCTCATCCCGTGCCTTTCCTCGTGCTTGCTCTCGGCAATGTCAAGTTCAGTCAGATTCTCGACGTCGTAGTCGGAAACGCCGATTGGCTGTTCGTCGTGGAAGCCCTCGAAGCTCAGTTCGCTCTCGTAATCGAGGATAAAGACAATCTCGGTCTCGAAGCCGACTCGGTTTACCTTAAGCTTATACTCGAACACCTCAACCCCGAGCATCCCGTTTCCGTGGACTTCCTCTTCGGTTACGAACTCGACAGCTTCCTCGATCTCTTCGAAGGAAAATTCAGAACGGTGCTGGCTAACCTTATTCAGCCGCTCCGCGACCTTACCGTAAGAGAGGTTTACGAAGATTACAGACATATCTTCGACTGCTATAACAAAGTTACCTTCGCGGACGTTTTCGCGGAAGTTCTGGGTTATTCCGAAGTCGGCGGAGTCTGGGTCAATCCCGACGCTTCCGCGTCCGCGGCAAAACTCTTCAATCTTCTCGCAAACTACACGATTTACGACCTTATGTACGACGGCGGAGCGGACGAAGCTCTCCGTAATATCGAAATCGGCGACATCTTCTTCCTTATAGCGGAAGGTATCGACGAAGACGGAACCTGGTACGACGGACTTTCCGACGGAATGAAAGGTTTCATCGAAAGATTCGGCAAATTCACTCTCGGTCAGTTCTACGACGGTAAGGTTTACGAAGAAGACCTGAGAGCGGCTTTGGGCGACCTTACCTTCGGCGACGTTTGCAGCGTCTGCCCGAAATTCAAGTACGACGAACTCGCTTCTCTCTGGAGAATGCTTCTCGATATCCGCATCATAGACGTTATCGACGGCAATATCAAGGGTATCCTCACCGGAATCAAGCTCATCAACCTCATCGACGCCGTTTGCGAACTCGCGAATATTTCCTACGAGGACAGCTATACGATCGTCAGGCAGATAATCAGGAATATCGGCTCTCTTACGATTGCGGACGTCTGCGGTCTTAACGACGAGCTTACCTGGGAAGATCTGTTCTATATCTTAATCAAAGATATAACCGTAGCGATGTTCCTCGAATTCATCCCCTTCGGAGATTCGAGATTCGTTAAGGTTCTTCTTGCGTCCGAAATTTACAAGAGTCTTACCTCCTACCGCATCGAAGCCTTCTTCCGCGGCACGGCGGCAATGAAAAACGAACTTATAAGAGTGGTAGGCGACGTTTCCGTAGGCGACGTTCACAGACTCGTCCGCGACCTCGCTTTCGAAGATTACGTCGAGACCGACGCGATGAAGCACGTTCTTTCCAATCAGGATAAGGTCAGCGCTTACGATTTCGTATCGTGTCTCGTTAACGGAAAGGACGTTACGGAATACCTTAAGACGATGATCGACGGAGATACGATTTACACGGTCATATTCGCTTACGTCGCTCCTTACAGCAAGGAAGTCAGAGATTTCTTCGATAAATTCGAAGCGAATCTTTCCGCTCCTCTTCTTCCCGAAAACGACCTCAGGGTTCCTTACTGCGCGATGTCTTATATTCTCGGCGTAAAGGTCGGGGACATAGCTTTCGACAGAGAAGCTCTCGTAGATTATCTCAAGAACTTCAGACTCGCTTTCATCGTCGTCGATATACTTTGCGTAGCCGGCGTTGAAAGAGAAGAGGACGATCGTCTCTTCACGGTAGTAATCGAAAAGCTTATCACCGGCAGCGTATGGATTTCCGTCGGAGATATAATCGAGCTTATAGAGGATTATTCGGAAGAGAAACTGAAAAACATTATTCGGATTCTTATCGGCGATATTTCTATCGGCGACATTATCTTCGATATAACGGTTATTCCTCACGTGGATTCAAAGTGGGCGCTTCCCGCGGATTCCGAGATTGACTGGATTCAAAGATACGAAGACCTTATTGATTTCAACAGAATGACGAGACTCGTTTCCGCCGTTCTCGTATTCGACCTTATCTTCGATATAGAAAAGGTTGAAAAAGAACTCGAACCCGTTACTTTCAAGGATTGCATAGAAGTCGTTCTTTACCGCGTATCCGATTATCGGGATTATCTGTTCATCGTAGGCAACAAGATTCTCGAAGGCACGGATAAACTTTCCGTCATCGGAACGTTCAGAGGAGATTACACCTCCGAATACATAGCGGAAAGTCTTTTCGCAGACCTTTGTGTAATCGATTTCGTCAAGGACGCTTTGAGTTATCTCAAGAAATTCGAAGCTATCGACGCGGCAACTGCGGATAAGTATTATAAATTCCTTACTGACACCAAGATCGTCGATCACTTCGGAAGCATAAAGATCGTCGATATAATCGAAGGCTCCGTTCAGACGGCTCCGATGCTCGATAAGATTTACCTCTCCTGGGTAACCACCGACCTTGCGGCTAACGTTCTCGTCCTCTTCGGAAAAGACGATATAGCGAAAACCGTATGGGCTTTCGAAGAGCTTATCGCTTCGGCTAAGCTTATGGTTCTCATAAACGCAGACAGCTTCGAATCCTTCGTTTACGAATTGTTCGGAGATTCTACGCTCGGCGACCTTTACGATATCCTGAAGAGCGAAGGAATCGTTGACCTCAAGGATTTCGAAAAGAAGATCGATCTCTTCAGAGCCCGTCTTATCGCCGCTCTTATAACCAATTTCACACCCGACGAACTCTTCGGAGAAATCGTCGTCGGCGACCTCGTCGGCGAGGAACTCGGATGGCTCAGATCGGGCGGCAAGTGGGCTGCGACCGGAAACGACGAATTCGCGAATACGAAAGTTGCGGATCTCGTTAACAAGTGGTTCGGCTTTATGCCCGAAAAACTCAGGAACTTCGCGGTTATCCTTCTCGGCGGCATAACCGTTCTTATCTACGGCTATATCAACGAGTACACTCTCGATTACATCATCGGAACCGCTTTTTCCGAAAAGGTCAAGAAAACCGAATTCTATCAGGCCATCGCTTACGTTTCTCTCAAGAAACTCGTCGAAAACGGTGAATCCAGTATCAACAGAATCAAGAACCTTACCTTCGGCGATCTTTACAGATTCGTTGCGGCGGTGATTAACGAATATCTTATCGATATCGACTGCGTGCTGGAAACCTCGCTCTTCACGAAATTCGAAGACAATCTCGACCTCATCAAACTTATCTGGGTCGTAAACGACAGCGATAAACTTACGCTCGAAGCGTTCTTCGGCGGCCTTACCGTCGGCGACGCGGTAAGAAGCGTTATGGACGCGGCTGAAATCGAATTCGATTACGAAAAACTCGAAGAAACCGGAAAGGTATACGATAAATTCATCGGCAACCTCGACAATATCGAAATCATCAAGATTGCCGAAAGCACGATAGACGATTATCTCGGAAATATCTCTTACGGAGACCTCGCGAGAATCCTCGTCGAAAATCTTCAGGTTCACGAAGTTCTTCCCGCAACCCTTCCGACGGGCGTGGATAATCTTATCGGTTTGCTTACCGCAAATCTCGACAAAGTTCCGCTTCCCGAATATAAGGGACTTACGGCTGAAACCGTTCTTTACGGAATAACCTGGGGACACGTTGCGGACGCTCTCGTCGACGCGATCGGAATCGATCTCGACGAACTCAACGCTTCCGTAAGAAAGATAGTCGACAGAATCAGATACAACCTTAACGGCATTATGCTTCTCGATACCGATGCAGATATGCTCTCCAAGGTATTCTACGGAATCTCCTTCGGCGATATATTCGACGCGATATTCGAAACCGCCGGCGTTGATATCGAAAAATACAAGAAGTTCCAGCTTTACGAAAAGATCGCGGCGGTTTACGTTCACGACTTCTTCGTCGAAAACTGCGAACCCGCGCTCGAAAAACTCTACGCCGTAGACGTCAACGATTTCGTCGAGATAGTTCTCGAACTTCTCGGATACGAACTCAAGACCGAATTCGGCAAGAAGATTTACGAAAACCTTAACGCGCTTACCGTCAAGTTCTTCCTCGGCGAAGTTACCGCCAAGGGCGTATTCGAAAAGGTATTCGACGGTCTGTCCTTCGGCGACCTCGTTCGTTCGATATTCGACCTCTGCGGATTCGATTACACAGAACTTGAAAGCGTTTACAGCAAACCGATAGAAAAACTTCTCGGCAACCTCGACGCTCTTCTTATCGTCAAGTATAACGAAGTAACCGTGGAAGCAGTCCTCAAGGGAATAAGCTTCGGCGACGTTGCAAGAATAGTTCTGAGACTTACCGAGCTTGACACCGAAATCGCGAAACTTCACGCGGACATCAAGGCTCCTGTCGAGCAGCTTCTCGTTAACCTCGACGGAATCGAGCTTTACGACTATGAGAGTCTTGCGGATCCTTATATCGTTCTCGATAAGATTACCTACGGCGTTCTTACGAGAGCGACCGTCGCAATCGTTACGGAATACGTTACCGACGAAATTCCCGCAAGCGTCCTCGATATAGTCGCAAGAATCGCGGCTAACCTCGACCCCATCGCTATCCCCGAATATAAGGGAATAACCTGGGAAATCGTCTTCTACGGAATCACTCTCGGCGAAGTCGTAAGAGCGGGTATGGAATGCTTCTTCGATTACAACTCGGCGAAGATTCCGACTCTTACGAGAAACATAACCAACCTTCTTCTCCGCAACTTCGACGAAATCCTTCTTTCGGACGTATTCGAAGCTACGGTCGAAGACTTCTTCAAGGATATAACCTGGCGTATGGTCATCGAGGCCGTACTCGAAATCGTCGGAGCCGACCTTAACGAGCTTCGCGAATATACGGGTAACCTCGTCGAAAAACTTCTCGTCAACTTCGGTATCCCCGTATGGGAATACAGACTTCTGACGGTTGAAAACCTTCTCACCGGAATAACCTATTCGGATATAATCAGAAGCGTCCTCGAATACGCGGGCGTATGCGTGGATCAGTTCGAAAAGGCTGATCACGTCGAATCGCACGAACACGGCGTCGAATTCAAGGAAGGAACCAGGGCCCTCGTCGGAAAGCTTCTCGACAATATGGACGGAGCTTTCGTCAAGGATCTCTTCCGCGGATACTTCGCACTGTACGAAATCATTGAAAATCTCGTAGTCGGCGACTTCCTCGAAGCTCTCTACGATTACACCGGAAAACCCGACGAAGTCGTCCTTAAAGACGCGCTCTACGGAAGAATCGCAGCCGTCAGAATTTACGGACTCGTTGCCGACGCGGAAGCGGAGCTTAATAAGTTCGACGACATAACGGTTGCGGACGTTCTCGGTCTTGCGGTTGCGTTCGGCGGATACCTCGTCGATCCCGAATTCAAGAAGCTTCAGATTTACGAAAAGGTCGGTTCGATCAAAGTCTTCGACTTCTTCGGAAACAGAGAGGCCGTTCTCGATATCGTCGATACGGTAGACGTTAACGACGTAGTCGAAACGATTCTCTATGCAGTCGGGTACGAACTCGTTACCGAAGCGGGCAAACTCGTTTATAAGAACCTCGACCGCCTCACCGTCAAGTATTTCAGAACCGAAGAAGTTTCTCTCCTCGGTTTGATGCTGATAGTCTTCGGTGGAGTAACTTACGGAATGACCTTTGACGCAGTTTGCGAACTCCCGATAGAAGAGAGAGTTACCGATGCGATCAAGGATCTCGCTATCTATGATTACGCTAAGGATTACGTCGTAATCGAAACCTATATCGACGGTTATACCGGAGAATTCGTTCGCGGTATACTCGTCAACTGGATAACTCTCGACGTTGCCGAAATGATTCTCAATCTCACGGGCAACGCAAAGATTGCGAATATCGTAGGAATCTTCGCGGTTCTGACCGAGGACGCCAAGCTCTACGAGCTTCTTACGGCTTCGGACGCAGCGGCGTTCGTCAAGGCTCTTCTCGGCGATTCCACGATAGGAACGCTCGCGGACTGCTTCAGCAAAGCCGACGTCTACAAGATCGAAGAACAGCTTCTTTCCGAGAAGTTCGACCTCTTCAGACCGGTAGTTCTTGCCGACCTCATAATCAGCTTCATTCCCGAAACCCTCTTCAGAGATCTCAGAGTCGGCGATTTCGTCGGTAAGGAACTCGGATGGCTTCAGGACGTTGACGGAAACTGGAAGGGAACGAGCGACGACGAATTCGCAAACAAACTCGTTGCCGACCTCGTTAACGAATGGCTGAGCTTCATTCCCAAGGAAGTCAGAAACGTAGTCGTTATCGCTCTCGGCGGAATCTCCACGGTTCTTATCGCTTATATTCAGGATAAGACCGTAGACGAAGTCGCAGGCGACAAGATTCCCGGCAGAATCAAAGCCAACGCGATTTACAAGGCTCTTGCGTTCATATCCGTAAGGAAACTCGTTCAGGACAGCTCCTCTATAAAGAAAGACCTCTATGCGATAACCTATGCGGACGTTTACGACCTTGCAGTCGCTCTCGTAAGTCTCGTATGGAACGGAGTGGACGACGCGATTGACGCGGACTTCTTCGATAAGATCAGAACCAACCTCGGCGAAATCAAAGTCCTGAGAGAAGGCTCTATCGGCGAAGTAGATATGCTTACCGTCGCTTCCGATACCTTCGTAGTCCCGACCTGGGAACAGGTTCTCAAGGGAGTAACTTACGCCGACGCTATAAGAGTCGTATTGCTCTGGACGGGCGTTGACGAAGAAAAACTCGATCAGCCCGTAAAGGCAATTACCGATAAACTTCTCGTTAACTTCGGCAGAATCGAAATTCTCGATTACAAGTACCTTTCGAGCTTCGAAATGGTAGCCGACGGAATCACGCTCCGCGAAATCGTTGACCTCATTCAGTACGTCGTCAACGCGATAGCCGGAACGGATTACGATATAAACACGATGTTCGCCGAAGAAGTTCAGCTCATCGTCAACACGATTCTTACGAATCTCGAAGGAATCCTTCTCATCAAGGTCAACGAAAAGACCGTTTACGACGTTCTCGACGGAGTAACCTACGGAATGATTCTGAGAGCGGGCCTTGCGGTTGCGGGCGTAAAACTCGCCGAGCTTCCCGGGTACACCAAGGCTCTCGTCGATAAATTCGCCGCTAACCTCGACGAAATCGAAGTTCTCGATTTCGAAGGCATAACCGACGGTAACAAAGTTCTCAAAAACATCACTTACAAGGAAGTTATGGATTGCGCTCTCGAGCTTATCGAAAAGGAAGTTTCCGAGCTTAAATCCGACGAAATCAGAAATCTTCAGCTCTACAGGAAGCTCGGAACGATTTATCTGACCGATTTCTTCAGCAACAGAAGCAGATTCTTCGAAATCCTCAAGAGTTCGGACGTTAACGACCTTATCGAAATCGTCCTCCTTATTGCGGATTATACCTTTGAAACCTCCGCGATGCAGAAACTTTACGCCAACTGCGACGCTCTTACCGTGGATTATCTCACGGGCGATAAGCTTACAGCAAGCGGCCTCGCCTCCAAGGTTCTTCTCGGAATAACGGTCGGCGACGTTTCCGAAACCGTGGAATACGCGGTTTCCGAAGCGGCTAAGATTTGCGACGCGGTAAGGAAACTTACGGGCAGCGCAAGACTTACCGAACTCGTTTTCGCGGCGGATTACGCGGCGTTCGTTAAGGAACTCTTCGGAGATTCCGATATCGGCGACGTTTACGCAATCGTTGAAAGCTTCGGTTACGACGTCAAATCCAACGAGCTCGTAGGCTACTACGCAGGTCTCTTCGAGGAAGTTCTTCTTCGCGACGTATTCTCGGATCCCAAGCCCGAAAATATCTTCACCGATATTACCTGGACGGACGTATTCGGACCGATTTGCGGTTGGACCAAGGACGCGGACGGCAGATACGCTTATCCCGAAGGAATCAGAACGGAAATCGCTCAGGTTCTCGACACGAAGGTATCCGACTCTCTCTATAACATCTTCGACGGAGTTCATCCGTATCTTATAACTCTGATCGCGGTTGACGTTGCCGCTCACATAACGATTATCGTTTACGCGATAAGCAACAGCGGCGGACAGATCAGAAATCTCCTCGACAGAACGATAGGCGAAATCATCGACGCAACTTCGCTCGGAAGTCTCCTCGGCGACGCGGCTCCGCTCGTCAAGGAAATCGTCGGCGATGCCAACGTTCTCAACCTTCTTCTTGCAAACAGCTACGAAGCGTTTGTTGAGGAACTCTTCGGCGACACGACGATAGAAGACGTAGTTAAGTACTTTGAGTTCTACTACGATTCCGATTACGAAATGCTTGCCGATACGATCGGCCTGTTCGGAAGCCGCAAGCTCGCGGAAATCTTCGTCAATCCTTCGCCGGCAGTCATCTTCGGAAGCATAACGGTCGGTCAGCTCGTAGGTCCGTACTTCGGATGGACGGCTAAGAACACCGAAAAGACCGTCTGGGAAGGCAAGGGACTTCTCGGTCAGCACGCAAACAGATCGGTCGTTGACCTTCTCGATTCTATCGAAGGCTTCAACACTCTTCACGAGTACATTCAGACGCTCGTAATCGCGGCTACCTGCGGAATCGGCGTCGGAATTTACGCACTCATAGTCAGGTACACGCCTCAGCTCAAATACATACTCAACGACCTTACTCTCGCGGAAATTTTCGAGCGTACGGAACTCGAGCAGTATATGAACGATAACCGCGGCAATATCCTCGGAGAAATCCTTTACTTCGTGAAGGCTCACTTCGGAGATAAGACCATCGCAGGTATCGTCAACCTCGTTCTCGGCGGCGACCTCGTAACCCTTCTTCAGGGCATTACGATCGGCGATATTCTCGAAGTCGTTGACGCGACCGGAATAATCACCGCGCTCAAGGAAGAAAGAGCGGTAAGAATTATCATCGACAATCTCGAAGGCGTAATTCTTATCGACCTTCTTGCGGCGCAGAGCGTAAGAGAAGCTCTCGAAATAGTCCTCGGAAACATAACGCTCGTCGATATTCTCGGCGTGGAATACAGCTCCGGAAACTACTATTTCAACGGAACGCGCATCCCCTCCTCCTTCCTCGAATACACCGATTCGACCGGAACCAAGCGTTATACGCTCGGTCAGCTCCTCGGTTATGTCGTTGACGGCGGACTTAAAGAAAACTACATAGACAATATAACCGTTTCGGATATCTGGGATCTCGTTGACGAAAGCAGAACCCTTCTTCCCGGAGTCGCGGGCGTTGTCGTTTACAACTTCCTCGACAGACAGGGCAACAAGTCGCTTTCCGAACTTGCTACGCTTCTCAGCGGAGGCGAAGGTTACAAGATTCTTCTCGAAGGCATTACCGTAGGCGACCTTCTTGACGGTTTCGAAACCGATATGGAAGATAAACTCGGATTCGTCGGAAAGATGCTCAGACAGAACGAAAACAAACTCCTTACCGAACTCATCGAAGATCCCGATCTCATAGGTACCCTTGCGGGTTCGATGAAGCTCGGCGACGTAATGGATTACGAGTTCAGAGAAGCAGACGGTTGCTGGTACTACAAGGCGACGGGCGCAAAGCTTGACGCTCTCAACAGCGCAATCGCAAACATTCTTCTCTCGCACGTACTCGGCGGAAGCTTCGACGCTAAAGCCGAAATCGGATATCTTACTCTCGGCGAGATTATGGGATATCACTATGTCGGCAGCACTTGGTATAAAGACGAAGCCGGAACCGACGAGGTAGATTCGCTCGTCGCTAAGGTCTGCGGAATCACGCTCAGCGAAATTATGGGCGGCAACGCGGAAACCGTTATTAAGAACGCTCTCGGCAACCTTAAAGTCGGAAGCGTAATGAATCTTATCTACGACGAAGGTACAGGAAAGTGGTATCCCGCTTCGGGCGGAGGTCCCGTCGATTTCGTTATCGCCAAGATAGCCGACATCGAGCTTTCCACTCTCTTCAACGGAGGATTCACGATTGAAACGGTATTTACCGGCAAGGTCGGTAATTATATCGGCTTCGATAACTCTTCGGGCGAATGGAAGGATAAGAACGGAAATTCTTCCGACAACATTATGACCAACGTCTGCGAGCTCGATATGACGAAGCTTCTCAAGGGCGAAGTCGAAACCAAAGACATTCTCGGAACGCTCACTATCGGCGAAATCATTGAAGTTGCCGAAAAGCGTCCGGACGGACTCTGGTATAACAAAAACACGAACGAAGCTTACGGAGCGATGTACGATAAGATCTTCGACCTCCGCCTCGACAACCTTATGACCGACGGAATCGATCTTGCGGTCGTATTCAGCGGAGTCAGAATGGGCGACGTATTCGGATACACGAATGACGGCGGTAAGTGGCTCGACAAGAACAACGAAGAAATCGAGAACAAAGCTATCCTTGCGATTCTCGATCACGACCTCGGCGAATTTATGAACGACGGTCTGGATTACGAAGCGTTGTTCAACGGTCTTCTTATCGGCGACATTCTCGGATTCGTTAAGAACGGTGCGGGCGAATGGACGGCTAAGGACGAGCACGGCAATGCTTACGTAATCGATACGACCGTATTCCTTAAAGCGATTTACGACACGACGTTCGCGGGACTCAGAGGCAAGACCGCATTTATTAACGCTCTCGGACACATCAGAGTAGGCGATATGGTCGACGGATATTCCTACGACGACGCTAACCAAATCTGGAAGAAAGCGGACGGTACGGCTCTCGATAAGCTTACGTCCAACATCTTCAGCGTTACGCTCGCAGACATAACCAACGGAAACTTCACGAGCAAGGCGTTCGATACCCTCAAGCTCGGAGACGTATTCGGTTACCGTTACGACAGTACGAGTGGATGGCTCTATGCGGATAACGATAACAGACTTTCCCCGATCGAGCAGAAGATTATGAGCCTTGACCTTATCGATATCGTTAACGGTAATGTAAATCTTATTAATGATGTCTTCAATCTCCAATTGTATTACTACATGGGATATGTTGAACAGCCCGACGGAAGCTTCGTAAAAGGCAGCACCACGATAGCGGCCGATTCTCTCGAAGCGGTGTTCATTACCATCAACCTCAAGGATATCCTGACGGGCAACTTCAACTTCGAAGATAAGGTCAGGACCATCACGGTCAAGCAGCTGTTCGGCGAAAGCAGCAGCAGAACCGGTATCCTCTCGCTTATTGGCGACAATACGACGCTTCCCGATATCGGCAGCGCTTGTCAGGATGCATTGAATAACAAAAAACTCGCACAGCTTATCACCGCGGGCGTTATAACTTTGGCTTCGGATCCAATAACATCTGCTGTTGCGACAAAGCTTGGATATATTTCCGTCGATGAGATGCTCCAAGATCTCACTTTGAATATGTTCATATTTAAACTGATGGAGTATGTTGCGACACACTGATCCGCAATAAACAACAGCATTAACTTCTTTATTTAATAAAAGCGTAAAGCATTCCGACCTCTTTTATCGGAATGCTTTTCGTTTTTTCGCGTGAAAATATTTGCTAAAAAACGCACATTATAGTAAAATATAGGCGCAAGAAAAAATCCGAACAGAAAAATCTTTTAAAGGAAGGATAATATATGAAAATTTACGTAGCAGGCGCAAAAAGAAGCGCAGTCGGAAGCTTTATGGGAAGCTTTACCAACGTTCATCCCGCAGATCTCGGCGCAGCCGTAGTCAGGGACCTTATCGAAACTACCGGCGCACCCGCGGACAAGCTCGACGAAGTTATCGTCGGTAACGTTCTTTCCGCAGGAAACGGTCAGGGCGTCGGCAGACAGGTTGCGATTAAAGCGGGCGTTCCCAAGGAAGTTCCGGCTTATTCAATAAATATGGTCTGCGGAAGCGCGATGAAAGCCGTTATGAACGCGGTCAGCGCGATTAAAGCGGGCGACGCGGAAATGATTATCGCAGGCGGCGTCGAATGTATGTCCAACGCTCCTTATCTTACGCCCAAGAATACCAGAGGCGGACTCAGAATGGGCGATTTCAAGATGGTCGACCATATGGTTTTCGACGCTCTCACCGACGCTTACAGCGGAGTCCATATGGGTATAACCGCTGAAAATATCGCGGAGAAATACGGTATTACCCGTGAAATGCAGGATCAGCTCTCTCTCGATTCTCAGAGAAAGGCAATCGCCGCTGTCGACGGCGGACTCTTCAAGAACGAAATCGTTCCCGTCAAGGCTAAAATCGGTAAGGAAGAAAAGATTATCGACACCGACGAACATCCCAACAGAACCACCAATCCCGAAAAGATGGCTAAGCTCAGAACCGCTTTCAAGCAGGGCGGAACCGTTACCGCTGGCAACGCTTCGGGTATCAACGACGGCGCGGCTTTCGTTCTCGTAGCAAGCGAAGAAGCCGTAAAGAAATATAACCTTAAACCTCTCTTCGAAATCGTTTCCGTCGGTCAGGGCGGCGTAGATCCTCAGTATATGGGTCTCGGTCCCGTTCCCGCAATCAAGAACGCTCTCGGTAAGACCGAATATAAGCTTCAGGATATGGAAGTCGTCGAACTCAACGAAGCTTTCGCCGCTCAGGCTTGGGGCGTAGTTACCGAGCTTTCCGGATACTACGGAATGACGAGAGAACAGATTCTCGAAAAGACCAATCCCAGAGGCGGCGCTATCGCTCTCGGACACCCCGTAGGAGCTTCCGGCTGCAGAATCCTCGTTACTTTGGTTCACGAGATGCTCGACAACAACTATAATCTCGGTCTCGCTTCGCTTTGCATCGGCGGCGGAATGGGAACGGCTATCGTCCTTAAAAAGGCGTAAACTTCAAATCCGAGGAATGAATCCCGAAAGAAAAGTTCCGAAGGAATACAGGCTCCGCAGAGGGGCGTAAAACCCGCAAAGGGATAAAATTAAAAACGAAAACGGGCTTCAAAGACAAAGAAGCCCGTATATGGAGGAAAATATGAACAGACTTAACGGAAAAGTTGCCGTTGTTACCGGCGGCGCAAAAGGACTCGGCGGAGCTATGGCTCAGCTTTTCGCAAACGAAGGCGCAAAGGTTATCGCTATCGATATGATTCCTTTGACCTATGAAAACGCAAACGTGGAATATTACTCCCTTAACATTACCGATCCCGCTAAATGTCAGGAATTCTTCGATTACGCTACCGGCAAGTACGGCAAAATCGACATTCTCGTCAACAACGCAGGTATCACCAGAGACGCTATGACCAAGAAGATGACCGACGATCAGTGGAATGCGGTTATTTCCGTAAACCTCACCGGCGTATTCAATCTCGTTCGTCTCGTAGGTCCCGCTATGGAAGCCAACGGCGGCGGCTCCATCATCAACATCAGCTCGGTTGTCGGCGAATACGGCAATATCGGACAGGCTAACTACGCGGCTACCAAAGCCGGCGTTATGGGCCTTACCAAGACCTGGGCTAAGGAATTCGCAAGAAAGGGCGTTCCCGTAAGAGTCAACGCAATCGCTCCCGGTTATATTATGACCGATATGATGAAGACCGTTCCCGAAGACCTTCTTAAGAAGTTCGCGGGACAGACTATGCTCGGCAGACTCGGTCAGCCCGAAGAAATCGCAAATGCGGCTCTCTTCCTTGCAAGCGACGAAGCTTCCTACGTTACCGGACATATCCTTTCCGTTAACGGCGGTATGAGACTGTAAAATCAAATCGGAAAAGGTCTGGCGGCAAAAAAGCTGCGCGGCTTTTTCGGTAATATCGCTTTTTATTTGTGCGGTAAATATCCTTTCGGGAAAATCCGTTGCGAAAACCGTGATTTTATGATACAATATACGGTAGAGGCAGGTGCCGCGGACGCACTGAGCCTTCCCCAAAAAACAAGGAGACACCCCTATGAGTATTTTCGATAAGTTAAAAAAACCCGTACGGCAAGCGGGAAGCGCAGATACACGGTCTGACGCAGGACGTGAGGTCTTTACGTTCGGGGCGCTCCCGGAAAGTCTTGCTCAAATGCAGGCGCTCCCCGAGGCAGGTCTCGATTCTCCCTATAAAACGGCGGCTTTGACCGTATTGGCATTGTGCGCCTATGCCGCGGATAAGGGCATCGGTACGGAAATGCTCAATTGGCTTCGCGGTCCGCGCCCTTTGAACGGTCACGAGATCTCTTTTTTGAACGCCCGTTTCCGTGACGGTAAAACCTATCTGCCGTTTACCTATTTTGCGGGAGCAACGCCCGAAAACGACTATACGCCAAGCGTTCCCTTCACCGTTACGGTGGAAAGCAATCACGCTTCGGGCGAGGAAGAAGGTTATATGAAGCTCTTCATTCCCTGCGGCGGTGCCGACGCGCCCCGTCCCGTGAAGCTTCGCAGGCGGGCAAGCGACGGGAAGTGGTTTTTATGGGAGCAATATCTTCTGACGGGAGTGCGCACTCCCAAATCCGCCGATCCGTGGGCATAAAATAATCAGACAATAGCGGAAAAGCCCGAACCTTGGTTCGGGCTTTTTATTCCGTATGCTCTTATATGCAAAACGTGAGCTTCCGCTTCAGCTTGCGGCAGAGGATATATTCGCCGTTATTTTTATATCCTTATCCACCGAATAATTCGCGGCGTCCGCACCGACGAGAAGGATTTCGTCGATTATGACGGTTTTGTTGTCGCCGACAGCGGAGTCGCCGAAACGCGCGGTAATCTCGCCGATTGCGACTTTATCGCCCGAAACGATTCCGTTGAGCGAGCCTACGGAGTTGAAAGTAACGCTGTCGGTTCCGTCGAAAACCTTATCCGCGGCTTTAAGCTCGGAGAGAGTCAGGACTTTTTTGATTATGGTACCGGTTACGCTTTGAGTATCGAGGACATAGTTAGCCGCGGACTTTCCCGAAAGCTTGACGCCGCCGAAATTCAGCGATTTATCCGAACCTGCGTTTTTGTTCGAAAAAGAAACCTTTCCCGAAAGAGAAACATCGTCGCTTTCCACGAGATTGTCGAAAGTCGGGGATTTCAGACAGTCGCCGCAGTCGGTTTTTCCGTCGTAAACCTTGGAAATCGCCGAGGAAATCCGGAGCGAGCGAGGCTTTACGGTGAGCGTGCCGGGTTTTACGGTTACGTCGTAATCGGTAAGATTTCCGACCGTCGCGTTAATCGGATAACTTCCCGCGTCGGGCTTCTTTTCGGAAATCGAGCCTTTCACGGAGAGCTTGACGCTCTGACTCGTGTCGGAATTCAGATAGCCCGAAGATTTATAGGTAAAATTCGGGATTTCGTCGCCGTAAGTCATAGAAATATCGTTCATAGTTACGGTGATAAGCGGATTTTTTACGGTAACGACCTTCGTTTTTGTGAGATTTCCGTAATCTCCGACCTTGACGCCGACGGTTTTTTCGCCTTTTTCGGAAGGCTTGAATTCGTAGGAAAGCGCGTTTTTATCGCCGATTTTGCTTTTTTTGACCTCTTTTCCGTTTACCGTCCATACGACGTCGGTATCAGCTTTGAATTTACTCGTGCTTTCGCTGATATCCGCGGTGAAGAGTACGCTTTGTCCCAATCTCGTTTCGGCTGCGCCTTTAAGAGTTGCCGTGGCGTTTACGAGAGAGTTGCCGCTGCCCAGAGCGAGCGCAATCAGAAGCGCGGCGACTCCGACTATAACTATCCATAAAAACGCGCTGCTTCCGTCGTATTTCTGCTTGTTGCTTTTAGCGGTTTGCGTGGGATTCGAGTGCGAATTCTGCGACTTTTTCCCGCCCAAGGACAAATTCGCGTCGATAGGAGTTTTCGCTTTTTCCCCGCTTCCGCCTCCCGCAGCAATCCGGACCGTTTCTTTGTTTTCTCCGTCGTTGGTAGTCCGTGCGGTAGATTTTTCCCCGTTGCTGCCTGCGGAAGGAGTCCGGACCGTTGCGTTTTCCTTCGTGCCGTAAGCCGCGCCGAAAAACTCTCGGTTTTCGGATTTATCGTCGTAAGGTGAATAAGCCGAAAAACGATTTTCTTCGCTTTTTTCCGAAAGTTCCGAGGACTTTTCGGTTTTTTCTTTTTCGGAAAACGCGGAATCTTCGTCTTTTTCCGTTTTTGTCAGGAATTCGGACTTGTTTTCTTCGTTTTTCGTTTTGCGGGATTCGTTTGCCGAAAGCTCCGAGCCGTTTTCGTCTGCCGAAGAATCGGGCTTATCGGCGCTTTCCTCCATCAAAATTCGGTTGCTGTCGTCGTTTTTGGGCGGGTTTTCGTCGTAAGCCGCGCTCCCGAGAGCCTCCGCAAGCTTTTCTCCCTTTGTTTCGGACGCAGTTTCGGAAGCGTTAAGCTCGTTGTCTGCGCCTTCCGTAAGCTTCTTGTCTTCGTACCCGTTGAGCTTTTCGCCCGCGGTTTCGGAAGAAACGGAATCTTTTTTCCTGCCCTTTTTGTTTTTGTCGGACATATTGACCTCCTCAATGCCTTTTTATCGTTATTATTGATTAAAAACGAGGGATTTATTCCCTCTTTTTTTCCGCCTGAAAAGCTCTTTTCGGCTTCAAAATCTGCGAGAGACTTCTTCAATAGCGAAAAAAAAGTTTATTAAAAATTTTTAGCATTTCGACAGAATTTTTTGCTTGACTATTGATTTCAATTGGTGTAAACTCGTTTAATGAGTAGAATCGCCTTTTGACGGAAGAGCCTGAACGGCGTTTTTTTCGAAAAGGCGCGATAAAAGACAGTTAACACATCTATTGAAATAGGAGTTCCAATATGAGTCGAAACATTCGAGTTATCAAGTACGGAAGGACGGAAAGAAAGACCTTTTCCCAGATAAGGGACGAGGAAGTCCTGCCGATACCGAATCTTATCGAGGTTCAGAAGAGGTCTTACGACGCTTTCATCAACGAAGGAATCAGAGAGGTTTTTGACGACTTTTCGCCTATTACCGACTTTTCCAATCACTTCGAGCTGAAATTCCTCGAGCATACGCTGGATATGAAGCCCAAATACGACGAAAACGAATGTCGTCTTCGCGACGCGACCTACGCCGCGCCCTTTAAGGTCAACGTTCAGCTTACGAGAAAGGACACCGGCGAAATCACCGAGCAGGAAGTCTTTATGGGCGAATTCCCGCTTATGACGGACACGGGCAGCTTCATCATCAACGGCGCGGAAAGAGTAGTCGTATCTCAGCTCGTTCGTTCCCCGGGCGTTTACGTTGCTAAAAACACCGATAAGAACGGCGCTCCTATTTTCGATACCACCGTTATTCCCAACAGAGGCGCGTGGCTGGAATTCGTTCAGGACGGCAACAACATTCTTCACGTTCACGTGGACAGAAACAGAAAGCTTCCCTCGACGGTGCTTCTGCGCGCGATAGGAATAGGAACCGACCGCGAAATCAGAGGTCTTTTCCTCGACGATCCGACGATCAGAAAGACCTGCGAAAAGGACTCGAGCAAGAACGAAAGAGAAGGTCTTATCGAGCTTTACAAGCGCCTTCGTCCGGGCGAAGTCCCCACCGATGAAAGTATTAAAAAGCAGCTCAACGATTTGCTTTTCGACGCGAAAAGATACGACCTTGCGAGAGTCGGTCGTTATAAATTCAACAAAAAGCTTTCGCTTGCCAAGAGAATCGAAGGAAGAACTCTTGCCTGCGACGTATATAAGAACGGAAAGCTTATCGCTCAGGCGGGCGAAAAACTTACCGAAGAAAAGGCGTACGCCATTCAGCACAGCGGCGTAAATATCGTTTACGTACTCAGCGAACACATAAAGAGAAGCTTTGCCGAAAGAATAGCGGAAAAGACGGTTTACGAGGACGTTAAGGTAGGAAGAAAGGTAGTCGCCAAAGCGGGAACGGTTTTCGGTTTGACCGCGGCGCACGATTTCGAAGAAACGGGAGCGGAGAAGGTTCTTCTCGTTTATCGCGCTTCGGGAAGCGGCGAAAGAGCCTTGGAAAGACTTGCGAGCGAAGGCCTTATCGTTGCGGGAACGAACGCGAAACAGTTCCTTGCGATCAAGGATCTGGAGCTTAACGGCGAGGTTTATATAAAGGAAAACGAACCCGTTACCGCCGAAAAGGCAAGTTATTACGTGGATAACGCAAACAAGAGCTTCCTGATGTTTGCCGACGCGATAACCGGAAAGGTTATTGCCGAGGACGCGGTCAATCCCGAAACGGGCGAAGTCGTTGTCAAAGCAGGAACTCGTCTTACCGACGAAACGGCAAAGAGAATCGAAAAAGCCGGCATAAAGGAAGTCGTCTGCGTAGAACTCAACCGCGACGAACCCGACGTAGTTAAGGTTATCGGTAACGGCGTAGTCGATCTGAAGTATTATCTCACGACCATAGACAGAGAACGTTTCGAAAACCTTAATCCGAGAGAAGACCTCAGGATTCTCGAATACGCTAATTTGAAGGTGCTTGACGAGATTCTCGGAGAATATCTCGGAAAGAGCGACGAAGAGCTTTATAACGAGCTCAGGGACTGCCGGGATCTGCTCGTTCCCAAGCACATTACGAAAGAAGATATCGTCGCGACCGTAAGTCTTAACCTTAATATGAAGCACGGGTTGAGTTCGGACGACAATATCGACCACCTCGGAAACAGAAGAGTGAGAAGCGTAGGCGAGCTTTTGCAGAATCAGTTCAGAGTAGGCATAGCGAGACTCGAAAGAGTTATCAGAGAAAGAATGGCTATTCAGGAGATAGATAAAGCCACGCCCCAGACTCTTATCAACGTAAGGCCGGTTTCTTCGGCAATCAAAGAATTCTTCGGGTCCTCGCAGCTCTCTCAGTTTATGGACCAGACCAACCCCATAGCCGAACTTACGCATAAGCGTAAGCTTTCCGCGCTCGGTCCGGGCGGACTTAACAGAGAAAGAGCTACCTTCGACGTCCGGGACGTTCACCATTCCCATTACGGAAGAATGTGCCCCATAGAGACGCCCGAAGGACAGAATATCGGTCTTATCTCCTCTCTTGCGACCTATGCGAGAATCAACGAATACGGCTTCATCGAAAGTCCGTACAGAAGAGTGGATAAGGTCAACAAAGTCGTTACCACCGAAGTGGATTATCTTGCGGCGGACGAGGAAGATAAGTATATCGTCGCTCAGGCGAACGAACCCCTCGACGAGAACGGATACTTTGCAAACGAGCGCGTTCAGTGCCGTCAGAGAGAAAACATAGCCGTTTTCTCGCGCGAAGAGGTCGATTATATGGACGTAAGTCCCAAGCAGCTCGTTTCGGTTGCGACGAGCCTTATTCCCTTCCTTGAAAACGACGATACCAACCGCGCGCTGATGGGTTCCAACATGCAGCGTCAGGCGGTTCCGCTTCTCGTTCCCGAAGCTCCCATAGTTGCGACGGGCATAGAGCATAGAATCGCTTACGACAGCGGAGTTATGGTTATTGCAAAGAGCGACGGCGTCGTAAGAAGCGTGGACGCGGACAGAATCGTTCTCGATACCGAACACGGTGCGGAGGTTTACAGGCTCAAGAAGTTCGTAAGAAGCAATCAGGGAACCTGCATTAATCAGAAACCCATAGCCAAGACGGGCGATATCGTCAAGAAAGGCGATATTCTTGCCGACGGCCACAGCACGGATAACGGAGAGCTTGCGCTCGGAAGGAACATTCTTATCGGCTTCGTGAGCTGGGAAGGCTATAACTACGAGGACGCCGTTCTTATCAGCGAAAAACTCGTAAGAGACGACGTTCTTACCTCCATTCATATCGAAGAACACGAAACCGAAACGAGAGATACGAAGCTCGGACCGGAGGAGTTCACGAGAGATATTCCCAATACGAGCGAAGACGCTCTTAAAGACCTCGGCGAGGACGGTATCATCAGAATCGGCGCGGAAGTAAGACCGGGCGATATTCTCGTCGGTAAGGTTACACCCAAGGGCGAGACCGAACTCAGTCCCGAAGAAAGACTTCTCCGCGCGATATTCAGCGAAAAGGCAAGAGAAGTCAGAGATACTTCGCTCAGAGTCCCCAACGGAGAAGGCGGTATCGTCGTAGACGTCAAGGTATTCACGAGGGAAAACAAAGACGAACTCGATCCGGGCGTAAACAAGCTCGTCAGAGTCTATATCGCGCAGAAGCGTAAGATAGGTATCGGCGACAAAATGTCCGGCCGTCACGGAAACAAGGGCGTTATAAGCCGCGTGCTTCCCGTGGAGGATATGCCGTTTATGGAGGACGGAACGCCGCTTCAGATCGTTCTTAATCCTCTGGGCGTGCCCAGCCGAATGAACATCGGACAGGTCCTCGAAGTGCATTTCGGACTGGTTGCGAAGATGCTCGGCTGGAAGGTTTCCACGCCCGTATTCGACGGAGCGACGGAAGCCGATATAAGAGGACTTTTCGAACAGAATTGTATGTACAATCCCTCGACCAGAAAGGTTGACGGAAAGGTCGTGCTTTACGACGGAAGAACGGGTATGCCGTTTGAAAACAGAGTTACCGTCGGATATATGTATATGCTTAAACTCAACCATCTCGTCGACGATAAGATCCACGCGAGAAGTACCGGTCCGTACAGCCTCGTGACGCAGCAGCCTCTCGGCGGTAAAGCGCAGTTCGGCGGACAGCGTTTCGGCGAAATGGAAGTATGGGCTTTGGAAGCTTACGGCGCGGCTAATCTTCTTCAGGAGATTCTGACGGTCAAGTCGGACGACGTAGTAGGCAGAGTCAAGACCTTCGAAAGTATAGTTAAAGGCAACAACGTCTTTAATCCGGGTATTCCCGAAAGCTTTAAGGTCCTTATAAAGGAGCTTCAGTCTCTTGCGCTCGATATAAGAGTTCTCGGCGAAGACCACGAGGAAATCGAAGTCCGCGATACCAGCGACGACGAACAGGATATGCTGGAAATGACTATGCGCGAACAGAACGAGAGGAAGGACGTCGGCCTTAAATTCGACGACGAAAACCTCAGCCTCGAAGACGATTCCATTCTCGATATTTTCGGATTCGACGACGAAGATGAGGGCGACGAGTTCAATTACACTCAGCTTTTCGAGGACGAAGGTGATTCCAAAACAAAGGACGAAGACGACGATTACGCGCATTTCTTTGACGACGAAGGCGATTCCAAGGAAAAAGACGACGATTTTGATTTCGACAAAGCCTTTGGCGGCGACGATGACGACGAAACGCTGTAAGGAGGGCGCAGATGTTTGAATTGAATAATTTTGACTCCATTAAGATAGGTATAGCTTCTCCGGAAAAGATCAGGGAATGGTCTCACGGCGAAGTTACCAAACCCGAAACCATAAATTACCGCACGCAGAAGCCCGAAAAAGACGGTCTTTTCTGCGAAAGGATATTCGGGCCCACGAAAGACTGGGAATGTCATTGCGGAAAATACAAAAGAATCAGATATAAAGGCGTTATCTGCGACAAATGCGGCGTCGAAGTCACGAAGTCGAAGGTCAGACGCGAAAGAATGGGACACATAGAGCTTGCGGCTCCCGTAAGTCATATATGGTATTTCAGAGGCGTCCCCAGCAGAATGGGACTGCTTCTCGATATGCCGCCGAGGAATCTCGAACACGTCCTCAGTTTCAGCAGCTTCGTCGTACTCGATCCGGGCAACTGCGAAGGTCTTTACAAGAAACAGGTTCTGAGTCCGACCGAGCATAGGGAAGCCGTAGAGAAATTCGGCGAAAACGCCTTCAGAGTCGGTATGGGCGCAGAGGCTATCAAAGAGCTTCTTATGGAGGTCGACCTCGAAAAGGAATCCAGAGAACTCAGAGAGATTATTGCCAATTCCAAGGGACAGAACAGCCAGAAGCGAGTCAGAGCCATCAAGAGAATCGAAATCGTCGAAGCTTTCAGAAAGAGCGGAAACAAGCCCGAATGGATGATTCTCGACGTTCTTCCGGTAAGTCCTCCGGAGCTTCGTCCTATGGTTCAGCTTGACGGCGGAAGATTCGCGACGAGCGACCTTAACGACCTTTACCGCAGAGTTATCAACAGAAACAACAGGCTTAAACGTCTTATCGAAATCAACGCGCCCGACATTCTTATCAGAAACGAAAAGAGAATGCTTCAGGAAGCCGTTGACAGCCTTATAGACAACAGCAGAAGCAAGCGTCCTCACAGCGGAGCGGGCAACCGCGAACTCAAGAGTCTTTCGGGTATGCTTCGCGGAAAGCAGGGACGATTCAGACAGAACCTTCTCGGTAAGCGAGTAGACTACTCCGGCCGTTCGGTTATCGTCGTAGGTCCCGAGCTTAAACTTCATCAGTGCGGACTTCCCAAGGAAATGGCTCTCGAACTCTTCAAGCCTTTCGTTATGAGGAAGCTCGTCGAAGAGAATATCTGCAACAATATCAAGAGCGCGAAAAGAAGAATCGAAAAAGCCGACGCGAGAGTATGGGATATCCTTGCGGATGTAATAAAGGACCATCCCGTTCTTCTCAATCGTGCGCCTACTCTTCACAGACTGTCCATTCAGGCTTTCGAACCCGTCCTTATCGAAGGAAGAGCTTTGAAGCTTCATCCGCTTGCCTGTACGGCGTTCAACGCCGACTTCGACGGCGACCAGATGGCGGTTCACGTTCCGTTGAGCGTGGAAGCGCAGACCGAAGCGAGATATCTTATGCTTGCAAGCAACAATATCCTTAAGCTTTCCGACGGCAAGCCGGTAGTTTCGCCCACGCAGGATATGGTTATGGGCTGTTATTACCTCACGATAGACAGAACGCCCGACGAAGACGAAAAGCGTTGGATTCGCGACGAAAACGGAAGACCTATCGTCGACGCTCTCGGTCAGCATATGGTAACGGAATACGTTTTCGCCGACGAAGACGAAGCCGAAATGGCTTACAACAACGGATTCATTTCCCTTCAGTCCTCCATTAAAGTCAGAGTTTCCCGTCAGATAAGAGGCGGCGAGCGCGACGGAGAAGTGGTTACGGGCATTATCCCCACGACGGTCGGAAGACTTATATTCAACAGAGCTATTCCGCAGGACCTCGGTTTCGTTTCCGACGAAGAAAGAGCTACGCCCGAAGGCGCGCTTAAAAACGAAGTCGAATTTCTCGTAGGCAAGAAGCAATTGAGTAAGATCGTCGATATGTGCTTCAAGAAGAAGGGCGCGAGCGGTACGGCTCCCGTACTTGACGACATCAAGGCTTTGGGTTATAAATACAGCACCATCGGCGCGATTACGGCAAGCATTTTCGATATGCACATTCCCGCCGAAAAGAAAACCATTCTCGACAGAGCCGACAAGGAAGTCAGACATATCGAAGATATGTACGAGCAGGGCTTTATGACCGACGACGAAAGATACAGACTCGTAGTCGAGCAGTGGAAGAACGCGACCGACGAAGTTACCGATAAGCTTACCGGAATTCTCAGCAAATTCAATCCTATATGGATGATGGCTAACTCCGGAGCGCGAGGCAGTATGAACCAGATTCGTCAGCTTTCCGGTATGAGAGGTCTTATGACCGACCCGAGCGGCAAAACGATAGAGCTGCCCGTTAAGGCTTGCTTCAGAGAAGGTCTTACCGTACTCGAATACTTCATAAGCTCGCACGGCGGACGAAAAGGTCTTGCGGATACCGCTCTTAAAACGGCGGACGCGGGTTATATGACGAGAAGGCTCGTAGACGTTTCCCATAATGTTATCGTAAACGAAGAGGACTGCTTCGAAGGCGGAAGACCGCAGGGCGTTCTTGTCAGAGCCATAACCGGCGACAACGAAAACGAAGTCATCGAAAAACTCGAAGACAGAATCGAAGGGAAATATACGATCGACGACGTCGTTAATCCCGAAACGGGCGAAGTTCTCGTTCCTGCGGATACGATGATCAGCGACGATCAGGCAAAAGCAATAGTTAAGGCGGGAATAAAGGAAGTTCTCGTTCGTTCCGTTCTTACCTGCCGAAGCAAACACGGCGTATGCGCCAAGTGTTACGGCAAGAATATGAGCAACGGCAAACCCGTTCAGCTCGGTGAAGCCGTAGGCGTTATCGCGGCTCAGTCCATAGGCGAACCCGGTACGCAGCTCACGATGAGAACGTTCCACACGGGCGGCGTCGCTTCGGCGGACGATATAACCCAAGGTCTTCCGAGAGTCGAGGAACTTTTCGAAAGCAGAAAGCCCAAGGGCGTTGCTCTTATCAGCGAAATCGCGGGTACGGTCAGCGTAGTACAGACCAAGGAAAAGAGAGAAGTTACCGTTACTTCGCCGAGCGGAGAAGCGAAGGTCTTCCCCATTCCGTACAGCTCCAAGCTCAAAGTCAAGGACGGCGACAGGATAGCCGCGGGCGATCCTCTTACCGCAGGTCCTATTTACCCCAACGATCTTCTGAGAACCAAGGGCGTAAAAGCCGTTCAGGAATATCTCGTCAAGGAAGTTCAGAGCGTTTATCGTATGCAGGGCGTTGAAATCAACGACAAGCACGTCGAAGTTATCGTCAGACAGATGCTCAGAAAGGTCAAAATCGAAGATTCGGGAGATACCGAGCTTCTTCCGGGCGAACTCGTCGATGTTTACAGATTCGAGGAAGAGAACCAGAAGGTTCTCGAAAACGACGGAAAGCCCGCGGCTGCAAAGAGAATCCTTCTCGGTATAACCAAGACGGCTCTCGCGACGGAAAGCTTCCTTTCCGCGGCTTCCTTCCAGGAAACCAGCAGAGTGCTTACCGAAGCCGCTATCAAGAACAAAGTCGATCCGCTTTACGGACTCAAGGAAAACGTTATCATCGGTAAGATGATCAACGCCGGTACGGGACTTAAACAGTACAGGAATTATACGGTCAAGGAAGTCGTCGCTCCTCAGCACGATAGTAAAGAACCGGAAAAATCCGAAATACCCGAAGACGAGGAAGTCCACGGACTCTTCACCGAAGCGGATATGTCCAGCGATTCCGACGACCTGTTCGTGCCGGAAAACGAAACCGACGAAATCAAATACGAAGAGTAACCGTCCGCGAAAACCGTATAGACCCGAAAAGCGGCGTTCCGTATCGGGGGACGCCGTTAAAGCGAAAAAGCTCGTCCGATTGATTTTACGGAGAGGATTATATTCCCCTCGGAAAATCAAAAGTTCGGTGAAAATTTCTGTCAGGGGCGTAAAACGATTGACGGAAAGTAAATAATTTGCTATAATGAATCATTGTCGGGAACGCACGAAAGCGCGTTTATCGATATAACACATCATTAAAAGGAGGAAAGAAATGCCTACTATCAACCAATTGATTAGACAAGGAAGGGAAAAGATCGTTTTCAAGAGCGCGACTCCGCTTCTCGAGGCTTGTCCCCAGAAACGCGGCGTATGCCTTAACGTTACGACCACTTCGCCCAAAAAGCCTAATTCTGCGTTAAGAAAGATTGCAAGAGTACGTCGTACCAACGGTATGGAAGGTACCTGCTACATTCCGGGAGAGAGCCACAATTTGCAGGAGCACAGCGTAGTTCTTATCCGCGGCGGCAGAGTAAAGGACCTGCCCGGCGTTCGTTATCATATCGTACGCGGCACCCTCGACGCTGCGGGCGTAGCAAAGCGTCGTCAGGGCAGAAGCAAATACGGCACCAAGCGCCCCAAGAAATAAGGCGCGTCCTATCTGATTACAGCAGCGGATTGGTACAGGTAATGGTAACAATCGGTAAGCAGTATTCCCCGAGGGGAAGAAGGTTCTCCGCCCAAGGCGTTGAGTTAGCTGTATCGGAACAACGAAAAACCATTATTTAAGGAGGTATTTCATGCCCAGAAGAAGCGGAGTCCCAAAAAGGGACGTATTACCGGATCCGGTATATAACAACAAGGTAGTGACCAAGGTCATCAACCAGGTAATGCAGGACGGCAAGAAAGGCGTTGCTCAGGAAATAGTCTATAAGGCTCTTGAGATTTCGTCCGAAAAGCTCGGCGTTGCGCCGATGGACGTTTTTAATCAGGCCATCAACAACGTTATGCCTATGCTTGAAGTAAAGGCAAGACGTGTCGGCGGTTCCAACTATCAGGTTCCTATGGAAATCAGACCCGAAAGACGTCAGACGCTTGCCATCAGATGGCTGGTTGACGCAGCAAGAAAACGTTCGGAAAGAGAAATGAATCTCAGACTTGCCGGCGAATTTATGGACGCTTACAATCAGGCGGGCGGCGCTTTCAAGAAGAAAGAAGACGTTCACCGTATGGCGGAAGCGAACAGAGCGTTTGCGCACTATCGTTGGTAAAAATATAAACGCGGCTCAGCCGCAGACAGATGCGGATTCCCGCGATTATAACGAAAAAAGACAAAGGGGTAAACAAGTATGCCGAGAAAGTATCCTATCGAGCGAGTGCGCAATATAGGAATTATGGCGCATATCGATGCCGGCAAGACCACGACGAGCGAAAGGATTCTCTATTATACGGGAAAGACCAGAAAGCTCGGCGAGGTTCACGACGGCAACGCCGTAATGGACAGTATGATTCAGGAGCAGGAGCGCGGTATAACCATAGCCAGCGCGGCTACCACCGTTCATTGGGTGAACAGCGGCGTGGATTACAGAATCAATCTTATAGACACTCCCGGTCACGTAGACTTTATGGTCGAAGTGGAGCGGTGTCTGAGGGTACTTGACGGAGCCGTAGCGGTATTCTGCGCAAAGGGCGGCGTTGAGCCGCAGAGCGAAACCGTATGGCATCAGGCAAGTAAATATAATGTTCCGAGAATAGCCTTCGTTAACAAAATGGACATCAACGGAGCAAATTTCGCAAACGTAATCGATATGATGAGAACGAGGCTCAAGAGCAACGCTCTTCCCGTTCAGCTTCCTATCGGTGCGTCCGAAACCTTCGTAGGTCAGGTTGACGTTATCGAGCGCAAGGCTTTTTATTACGACGACCCCGATATATTGAAATTCAGAGAAGGTCCCGTTCCCGAGGATATGAAAGACGCCGTCGAAAACGCAAGAAACGCTCTCGTTGAGTTCGTTGCGGGCGAAGACGACGTTCTTATGGAAAAGTATCTCGGCGGCGAGGAACTTACCGCGGACGAGATAAGAGACGGACTCAGGAAGGGAACAATCGCCCTTAAATGCAATCCCGTTCTCTGCGGAACCGCATATAAAAACAAGGGTATTCAGAAGCTTCTCGACGCTATTACCTATTATCTTCCGTCGCCCAAGGACGTGGATCACGTTTCGGGCTTCGACGTAAAGGACAGGGACATAGCCGTCGTCCGTAAAACCAACGACAACGAGCCTTTCTGCGGTCTTGCGTTCAAGATCGTAGCCGATACTTTCGTCGGTAAATTCGCTTATTGCCGCGTGTACAGCGGAACTCTTCAGAGCGGAAGCTACGTTCTGAATTCATCCAAAAACAAGAAAGAGCGCGTCGCGAGAATCCTTCAGATGCACGCCGATCAGCGCGAAGAAATAGAAGAAACGTATTCGGGAGAAATCGTGGCTCTCGTCGGTTTGAGATTCACCCAGACGGGTGATACTCTCTGTGACGAAAAGGCTCCGGTGTTGCTTTCCAGCATAGACTTCCCCGAACCCGTAATTAAGGTTGCAATCGAACCCAAGACCAAACAAGGTCAGGAAAAGATGATGGGGGCTCTCGTCAAGCTTGCCGAAGAGGATCCGACTTTCAAGACGTATACCGACCAGGAAACGGGTCAGACCATTATCGCCGGAATGGGCGAGTTGCACCTCGATATCATAGTAGACAGACTGCTGCGCGAATTCCGCGTGGAAGCCAACGTCGGAAAGCCTCAGGTTTCTTACAGAGAGACCATCAGAAAGGCGGGCGAAGGCGAAGCCAAATACGTCAAGCAGTCGGGCGGCAAAGGTCAGTACGGTCACGTTAAGATTCGTCTCGAGCCGCTTGAACCCGGTAAGGGATACGAATTCGTCAACGAAGTCGTGGGAGGAGCTATTCCCAAGGAATATATCGAGCCGGTCAATCAGGGTATTCAGGAAGCCGCGCATAACGGCGCGCTTGCGGGATTCGAAACGGTTGACTTCAGGGCGGTTCTCTACGACGGAAGTTTCCACGAAGTCGACAGTAACGAAATGGCTTTCAAGATCGCAGGTTCTATGGCTTTCAAAGAGGTTATGAAGAAGTGCGATCCTTATATTCTCGAACCGCTTATGAAGGTCGAGATAACCGTCCCCGAGGACTATCTCGGCGAGGTTATGGGAAGCATTACGTCCAGACGAGGCAATATCGTCGGAACGGAGCTTCGTAACGGCGTTATGATCGTTTACGCGACCGCGCCTCTCAGCGAACTTTTCGGATACGCAACCGCGCTCAGAGGTTCGACGCAGGGAAGAGGAACGTTCTCGATGGAATTCGGAAGCTACTGCGAAGTCCCGAAATCGGTAAAAGAGAAATTACTCGGAATAAAATAAAGCCGAACTGACGCGTAATCGCGAAAAATCGGCAGAAAAAACCAATAACCCCGAAAAAGTGTATTCAAAAGGTAGTCAAAAACCGAAAAGTATGATAGAATACAGTTGGCAGGTTGCGCTGCCGGGGTTAAAAAGATTATTTAAACCAAATTAAATAAAAACCATTATCTTTAGGAGGATAATTACTAACATGGCAAAAGCGAAATTCGACAGAAGTAAGCCCCACGTCAACATAGGCACAATCGGTCACGTAGACCACGGCAAAACCACTTTGACCGCTGCCATCACCATGGTTATGGCAATGCAGGGTAAAGCAGAAGTTATGCGTTACGATGAAATCGATAAGGCACCGGAAGAGAGAGCAAGAGGTATCACAATCAATACCGCTCACGTTGAATATCAGACCGACGCTCGTCACTACGCGCACGTTGACTGCCCCGGCCACGCCGACTACGTTAAGAACATGATTACCGGCGCTGCACAGATGGACGGCGCTATCCTCGTCGTATCCGCAGCTGACGGTCCCATGCCGCAGACTCGTGAACACATCCTTCTTGCTCGTCAGGTAGGCGTTCCTTATATCGTAGTATTTATGAACAAGACCGACCTTGTCGACGATCCCGAGCTTCTCGATCTCGTTGAAATGGAAATCAGAGAACTCCTCTCCAAGTATGACTTCCCGGGCGATGAAATCCCCATCGTTAAGGGTTCCGCTAAGGTTGCTATGGACGCCGCAGTAGCAGGCAAGCCCATCGACAGCCCCGAATATGACTGCATCAAAGAACTTATGAAGGTCGTAGACTCCTACATTCCTTCTCCGCAGCGTGACACCGAAAAGCCCTTCCTTATGCCCGTAGAAGACGTATTCACGATCACCGGTCGTGGTACCGTTGCAACCGGCAGAGTTGAAAGAGGTATCATTAAGCCCCTCGATCCCGTTGAAATCGTTGGTCTTGAAGAAGAAATCAAGAAGTCCGTCGTTACCGGCGTTGAAATGTTCAGAAAGCTTCTTGACTTTGCTGAAGCAGGCGACAACATCGGCGCTCTTCTCAGAGGTATTCAGAGAAACGAAATCGAACGCGGACAGGTTCTTGCTAAGCCCGGTTCCATTCATCCTCACAAGGAATTCGAAGCTCAGGTTTACGTTCTGACCAAGGAAGAAGGCGGACGTCACAGCCCGTTCTTCAACGGATATCGTCCTCAGTTCTATTTCAGAACGACCGACGTTACCGGTTCCATCGAGCTTGAAAAAGGCACCGAAATGGTTATGCCCGGCGACAACACCAAGATCGTTGTAAGACTTATCACTCCGATTGCAATCGAAGAAGGTCTTCGTTTCGCTATCCGTGAAGGCGGCAGAACGGTTGGTTCCGGCGTTGTTTCCAAGATTCTTGCTTAATCGAAATTAACGACA
Organism: uncultured Eubacteriales bacterium; assembly: GCA_900544545.1. GTDB lineage: Bacteria > Bacillota > Clostridia > Christensenellales > CAG-314 > UMGS692. The sequence continues at coordinate 68,986 of UQVY01000002.1, read as the reverse complement.
ATAAATTAGGGCGGTTCGAATTGAACCGTCCTTTTTTTTCGAGAACCGGCGTGACGCCTCCACTTTCTTTCGAGAAACCGGCGTGACGCTGGACCCGTTAGCTTCGCCCGACCGCAGAAATTCTCTCCTTATAAAAAACAGAGTCGTCTTTATTTTGCGAAAGCCCTGTCCGAGGTCAGGCGTAAGATTTGCTCTCGTTTTAAAATCTGTACGAATTACGCATTATTATCGGGATTTTTTGCGCCGTTTTTCAGAGCGGAAGCGGCAGTGTCGCGCTTGTTATATTTTTCCATAACCTTCTCGATAGGCAGTCCCTTTGCGAAAGCAATAGCTGCGTCGGCGGCTCTGTCGAGAGCGGGAGCGAGACTCTCCATAACTTCGTCCGAGATTTTCGAAAGCACGAAGTCTTTGAGGTCCATTCCGGCGTTCTCGGGTTTTCCGACGCCTATTCTTATGCGGTAAACGTCCGTGGAGCCGACGTTCCGGACGATATTTTTCATTCCGTTGTGAGTGCCTGCGCTTCCGGTATAGCGGATTCTGACGTTTCCGACGGGCAAATCTATGTCGTCGTAAATAACTACGAAGCATTCGCGCTCGATTTTGTATTTATTGATAAGTTCGCGCGCGCTTTCGCCCGAGAGGTTCATATAAGTAATCGGTTTTGCGATAATGATTTTATCGCTGCCGATTCCGGAGTATGCGGTAACGGCGCGGCATTCTCCCTTGGAGAAGGTCGTCCCGAGTTTTTCCGCGATAAGGTCGGCGCACATAAATCCGACGTTATGATAGGTTTTGAGGTATTGTTTGTCCGGATTCCCCAGACCCATAATAAGATACATTTTTTACCTTTCAGTCTTTTTTTCCGTCATCGGAAGGATTTTCTTTTTTGGTACGACTTTTTTTATCGTCGTCGGGATTTTCGCCGTCGCCGAGGAAGAAATCGCCTAAAGATTTATGCGGTTTCGGTTGAGTCTGCGACTGAGATTCGGCAATTTCCTGTTTGCGCTTTTCGGCGTTCGTGATGAATTCCGAGAGCTGCGAAATCTCTTTGTATTTGGCTATGTAGTCCACGAGAAGGGTTATAAGTCCGATGAGAATGATGAGATAATAAACGCTTATGCGCCAGAGAATCATTCCCCAGAAAAGGTAGCTTCCCTCGAGGACGTTGAAAACGATATAGAAAGCCGATTCTGCGGCGCCGCTCGTACCGGGCGTAGGAATAAAGGTAACCGCAGCCGTGATATATATGGTCATAGCCGTGACGTAGAAGTAATCGATATCGAATCCGCAGATTCTTACGACGAAATAAGGAACGGAATTTATGGAGATATAGTGGATTGCGGAGAGAAGCGAAACCGAAATGACCGTCCAGGGATTTTTTCCGACGCTCTTGAAAGCGACTCTGTATTCGCCTATTGAGTGTATGGTTTTATCGTAAGTTTTCTGAAAATCCTTGACGAGACGGAGCTTTTCGCCCACTCTGAGGATAAAGCGGATAACGCCCGACATAAGCTTGGGCATAAAGGAAAAGAGCATAACCGTCGCGGGGACGAGAAGGTAAAAAGCCGCGCCGAAATAAGCGGTTATGCGGAAAGTATCGCTGACCGCGTTGGGTTGAAAGATAAAGGTAAAGATACAGAGAACGAAGAATACGAGCTGAGAAAGGAATAAAACTATAATGGGAAGGCTCGTAGCCGGACCCGTAGGTATATGTTTCGAGAGATAGTACATCTGGAAGGGTTGTCCGCCCGATCCGAGAGGAGTTATGTTGTCGTAATATTTACAAAGAAGACAGGATTTAAAGGATACGCGGAATCTGTAACGTCCGGTCGTATGTTTTATTATGACCGCGGTTCTGAGCATATCCGACAGATAATATAACGCGATGAGTCCGAGGATACAGAAAATGAATCTGTAATTGCGGCACCAGGTAGCCCAGACTTCGCTGAAGGGCTGGACTTCCTTGTTTCCTCCGAACTCGATAAGAGCGAGAACGAGAACGACGATGACGTTAAGCGCAAAGAAAACGAGGGACACCCAGGTTTTATTCACCTTTTTTTTGGTAAGCTTGTCGTATCTCTCCTTAGCTTCGGCGAGTTGTTCGTTCGCCATTTCTTCCGTGGAAATATTTTCGATATCAATAGTTCTTTTCTTTCTCATGTCGCCCCCCGACTCGGCGATATCCGAAACGGATACTGCCCGATTATATCACAAACAAAGGAAAAAGTCCACTGCTTTAAAGCCTTTTGCGATTAAAGTAAAAAGCGGATTTACACCCGATAATTATTATATGCGACCGCAGTCCGATTTAAAATAGGTTTTGCCGCATAAAACCGAAGAAACGGAAACGGACGGCGGAAATAGTTTTCCCGCTTCGGAAATAATTACATATAAGTGTTAACTTAAAAACGCATATTTAATTATTTCGTAAAAAAAGACGGATAAAATTAAAGACCGAAAAAAGCCTTGAAGCCGCCGTACGGCGAGGCAATGTAATTACGGTTGACAAATGACGGAAAAAAGGTTATAATAAGCGTAATCCATTCGCTTTGGGAGGAGAAACTGATGAATAAACGCAAGGTCGCGCTTATCGTCCTTTGTATTGCTTTCGTAATAGTGGCGGGGACGGTCGCGGCAATTCTTATCGCGGGGAACGGAAACGCTTTCAGCGTCAGGTTTACTTATGCAGACGGAAAAACCATAGATACGGTCAAGGTCGGATACGGAGAAGACGCGGTTGCGCCCGAAGTCAGGACCGCCGACGGAGAAGTCTTTTTCGGCTGGGACTCTTCGATCAGAAACATAACCGAAAACAAAACCGTGAAAGCCGTTATCTATAAAGTAACGCCCGCGGAGTGGTATACCTATTCGACGACTTACGATAAAGACGCTACGAGCGCGATAGGGTTTTCGATAAGAATGAAAAGCTTTTTGGGAGATGCGGGCGATGCCGAGACCATAGTTTTGCCTTCGGAAGTCGACGGAGAGGCTGTCGTGTCGCTGAAATATACCTGTCTTAACGCAAACAGCGTCAATACGGCGGTCAAAACGGTCGTCGTGCCTTACGGAGTTTCCAAAATCGAAAGCAACGCCTTTTTCGGTTGCCGTAATCTCGAGACGGTTTTGCTTCCCGAAACGGTCAAGTGGATTGACAGCGACGCGTTCGAGGGTTGTATCTCCTTGAGAAGCATAGTTCTTCCCGCATCGCTTAAATACGTTTACGGCAACAGTTTCGACGGAACGTATCCGATGGATATTTCGATAAGCGAAGACAGCGATAATCTCCGCGTTCTGGATGGAAATATAGTTTCCCGCGACGGAGGGACTCTCGTGGCTTTCACGAATTACGGAAAGAGCGGCGCGATGGTTTCGGGCGTATTCCATACCGTAGGCGAAAAGGCTTTCTATCATTCGAAGGTGCAGAGAATCGTTCTTCCCGAAACGGTCAGGACGATAGCCAAGAGTGCGTTTGAGGGCTGCGAGGAGCTTGAGAGCGTAGACGGGCTTTCGGCGCTCGAAACGATAGAGGATTGCGCGTTCAAGGGCTGCCTGAAGCTTTCGGAATTTACGCTTCACGATGCCGTTACGAAAATAGGCGCGGAGGCTTTCTCGAGAACGGGAATCACCCGCATAGTTTTACCCGCAGGTCTTACCAACGTCGGAAGGCGCGCTTTCGGTCAGAGCGGCGTAGAAATTTACACCCCCCGCGAAAAGGAAGATTTTCGTCTCGGCGAGGAAGAATGGGCAGACGGAAATATCGTCCGTTATAATTACGACGGATCGCCCGTCCGTTAATCCGAAAAGGAGGAAAATTTATGAATAACTATTTAATCGTTGCTATTATCAAAAAAGGCTTCGCGGACATCGCTATGGCTTACGCAAAGAAAGCCGGAGCCAACGGAGGCACCTGCGTTTCGGCGAGAGGTCTCGGAAAGGACGAAGCCGTCAAGTTTCTGGGTATAACGATAGATCCCGAAAAGGATATGCTGATGATTGCTGCCGATGCGGAGCATAAGGACGCCATAGTCGACGCTCTTTACGAAAATTGCGGAATAAAGACGAAGGGCAGCGGTATCGTTCTCGTCCTCCCCGTCGCTGAAATCAGGGGCGGTAATTTTTAATTCTCCCGTATTCGTTTAACGAAATCTTTAATTCGTAAAATAAAACCCGAAGTTCATTCAACGAACCTCGGGTTTTCGTTTTTTAGTTTGCAGTTTCTTCTTTTGGAAGGGCTTTCATAAGTCTCAGCGAATTCAGGACCACGCATACGCTCGAAAAGCTCATAGCCGCCGAAGCAATCATAGGATTGAGCTGAATTCCGAGGGGAATGAAAACGCCCATAGCGAGAGGAATGGATATCGCGTTGTAGAAGAATGCCCAGAAGAGGTTCATTTTGATGTTGCCGATGGTTTTGCGGCTGAGAACGACGGCTTTCACGGCGTCGCGGAGGTCGTTTCTCGTGAGGACTACGCCCGCCGATTCTATTGCTATATCGCAGCCTGCGCCGATCGCTACGCCTACGTCCGCGGTTTCGAGAGCTACTGCGTCGTTTATTCCGTCGCCGATCATCACAACCTTGCCTTTTTCGCGGAGAGCCTTGACTCTGTCGGCTTTTTCCATAGGAAGAATATCCGCGACGACGTCGTCGGCTCCGACTTCCGCGCAGACCTTTCTCGCGCTTTTCTCGTTATCGCCGGTAAGAATGACCGTGGAGATTCCCATAGAGCGGAATTCCGCGACCGCCTCGGCGGAGGATTCCTTAACCGTGTCGGAAATTATGACGTAACCGAGGAGCTTTCGTTTGTCCGCCGCAAAAATAACGCTTCCGCCCTCGGTATCGACGTCGCCCGTGTTTACGCCCCATTCTTCGATGAATTTACGGTTGCCGCAGCGATAATCTTTGCCGTCCAATTTGGCTTCGATTCCTTTCCCGGGGACGGTAAGGCTGTTTTCTGCCGAGCCGAAGGGAATCGAATTTTCCCGAAGATAATCCGTAACCGCGAGAGCAAGGGGGTGCGAAGAGGAACTTTCGAGCGCGCCCAATACGGAATAGAACCTGTCGTCCGACGAAACCGCGCGATCTACTCTGAGTTCTCCGGTTGTTATAGTGCCGGTTTTGTCTATGGCGGCCACTTTAACCGAATGAAGCGTTTCGAGAGCGGCTGCGTTTTTGAGAAGAATCTTGTTTTTTGCGGCGACTCCGGTCGCGACCATTATGGAAATTGGCGTAGCCAGACCGAGCGCGCACGGGCAGCTTATAACGAGTACGGAAATTCCTCTTTCGAGAGCGAAATTCCAGGGCTTTCCGATAAGCAGCCAGACTATGAAGGTAAGAGCGGAAAGAATCATAACCGTCGGAACGAAGATTCCGCTGACTTTATCGGCGAGTCTTGCGATGGGAGCCTTGGAATTGGCGGCTTCGTCAACCATTTCGGCTATTTTGGAAATGGTGGATTCTTTGAGCGAGCATTTCGCGCGGTAACAGAAAACGCCGTCGCGGTTAATCGTGCCTCCGATAACGTCCTCGCCCTCCGAGCGGTAAACGGGCAGCGATTCGCCGGTAATGGCAGACTGATCTATGTTTGCGCCGCCTTCGACGATAACTCCGTCTACGGGGAGGCTCATTCCGCTTTTCACGAGTATAACGTCTCCTTCGCGGAGATCTTCGACCGATACGGTAGCTTCCGAGTAGTTTCCGGAACGAAGATTTTCGGTAGTAAGAGGAGTGTTTTCGTCAAGGGGAGAAAGTCTTACCGCGTTTTTTCCCGAGAGGTCGAGAATCATACGGAGGGATTCGCCCGTTTTGGCTTTCGAGCGGCTTTCGATGAACTTACCTACCGTTACGAGCGTAAGAATGGTACCTGCCGACTCGAAATAAAGCTCCATATGGAGAGCGTGAAGGGTTTCCATATCACCGTTGTCAAGGCTTATTTTCATCATAATTATCGCGTACAGACCGTAAAGTACGGACGCGGTGCTTCCGAGAGCCACGAGGGTATCCATATTCGGGTGGCCGCGGAAGAGTTTGCTGTAGCCGCTGGTAAAGTAGCTGAAATTAAGGACGATAATCGGAATAAGCAGAACGAGCTGGGTTATGGCGAAGGGGATAGCGTTTTCCATTCCGCTGATGAAGGAGGGAATGGGGAGTCCTATCATAGAGCCCATCGAAACGTACATAAGGAGTAGGAGGAAAACTATGGAAAGGACGAGTCTTAACTTTTTTTTGGAGGAATCCTTGGTATAGGAGGTTTCCTCGTAGATTTTGGCTTTAAAGCCTATGGCGTTGACGGCGTTGCATATCTGTTCGTCGGAGAGGTTCTCGAATTCGACCTCCATAGTATTGGAGACCAGATTGACGCTGCATTGAGTTACGCCCGGCAGCCGTGAAACAGCCTTCTGAACGCTGTTTGCGCAGGCGGCGCAGGACATTCCGAAAACGGAATATTTTTTCTTCATTTTTCGTCTCCTGAGTTTTTGCGGCAAAGCCGCGGAATTCTGGTGCGTTGCAGAAAAGACGGGGTACGGACTTCCGGGAGGAGCCGCACTTCCCGCTTCGCCCTCCGCGCGGCTCGGAAACGAGCGAAAGGGCTTACGGAAAGGTAATTCCCGCAATGCACGTATATTATAACAGAGACTGTGGGTAAAATCAAGCATAAAGTGTTGATAAAAAGGTGTTATTCTGCTTTCAAATTCTTGACGAAACGCGAAGAAAGTGTTAAAATTTATATGATATATTTTTCAAAAAGTTTATAAGATAAATAAACAAGGGGACGATCTTTATGGAATTAACCGACAAGAAGACTACGCTGCGCTATGAAGGAAGGGACAAGCTTATATGGGAGAGCGACAATCCCGAGCATCTCATAATCGAGTACAGAACTCTGACGCAGACCGAAAACGGAGAGAGGACGGGCGTTATTCCGAATAAGGATATCTATATAAACAAAATCAACGGTAATCTTTTCCGCCATCTCGAAGATAATTCCGTATTGACTCACTATCTCGGAATGCTGAACGAGCGCGAAACGGTCGTCAGAAAGCTGGATATAATTCCGATCGAGCTTTACGTCAGGAATATAGCCGCAGGTACACTGGTTGAAAGATTGGGCGTCCCCGAAGGAACGGAATTTGCCGCTCCGGTCATCGAGTATTACTTCAAGCGTCCGGATCTTATGAGCAATCCTATGATCAATTCCTCTCACGCTATGGCTATGAAGCTCTGTACGTCCAAGGATCTCGATACCATAAATTACAACGCGTACAGAATCAACAGAATCCTTCAGCATTATCTCGGAAAACAGAATATCCTTCTCGTGGATTTCAAGATAGAATTCGGTAAGTCGCACAACAGAATTATTCTTGCGGACGAAATATCACCCGATACCTGTCGGTTCTGGGACAGTATAACGGGCGAAAAGCTGGATAAAGACAGATTCCGCTGCAATCTCGGCGACGTCGAAGAGGCTTACGAGGAGATATGCAAGAGGCTGATGAGAGCGTAATATGGAGCCTTCTGAAAAGGTGAAATTCGCTTCCGAAGGCTTTAAACGCAGAGTCAATTCCGAAGGAATGTTCGGAGCGGAGGGCTTTCTCCCCGTAACTCCCGAAGAGCTTGACGGACGGAAGCCCGATTTCGTTATGGTTACGCCCGAGGCTTACGTCGATCACCCCTCTTTCGGACACGCGCTTATAGCGAGGCTTTTCGAGAGCCTCGGATTCTGCGTAGCCGTTTTGTATAACCCGAGGAGCGACGCGGAGTATAAGAGATTCGGAGAGCCTGAGATAGGATTCCTGATTTCGGGCGGAGCCGTGGACAGTATGGTCAATAACTATACCGTCGCTAAAAGAAGAAGGGAAAAGGACGTCTACGCTCCCGGAGGAAAGCCCGAAAGACCGGACAGAGCGGTGGAGTTCTATTCGCGGAATATAAAGCGCGTTTATCCCGAAGCGGCTGTGATTATCGGCGGAGTCGAAGCCAGTTTGCGTCGGTTGAGTCATTACGATTATTGGGCGGATAAGGTGCTTCCGAGCATTCTCGAATCGAGCGGAGCCGACCTTCTCATATACGGGATGGGCGAAAGGCCCGTTTTCGATATAGCCGAAAGACTTAAAAAAGGCATTCCCCTCCGCAAGATAAAAGACGTCCGCGGTACGGCTTATATGTGCGGGTTCGAATCGCTTCCCGCGTCGATTAAAAAGAGCGTGGAGGAAAGGGATTTTTCGGCGATAGAGATTCTTCCGTCTTACGGCGAGGTTTCCGCGGACAAGAAGTCTTACGCGCAGTCTTACCGTCGTCAGGAGAGAAACAACGACTTCTGTTCGGGGAAGATTCTTCTCGAAAAACAGAAGTGCGGAAAATACGTCGTCGTAAACAAGCCGCAGATTCCGCTCACGGAAAAGGAAATGGACGCGGTTTACGACCTTCCTTTCACGAAAAGAGTCCATCCGTATTTCGAGTCGCTCGGTAAGGTTGCGTCTATTGACGAGGTGAAATTCAGTCTTACGACTCACAGAGGCTGTTTCGGGGATTGCAGTTTCTGCGCGATTACCTTTCATCAGGGAAGGATAATTCAGTCGAGAAGCGCCGATTCGGTCGTAAGGGAAGCCGTTGCTCTTACGAAAATGTCCGACTTCAAGGGCTATATTCACGACGTAGGCGGTCCGACGGCGAATTTCTGCCGTCCCGCGTGCGATAAACAGCTCAAATGCGGCGTTTGTACCGACAGGGAGTGTATAGGTTGGAAACCCTGTCCGAACCTTAAAGTCGATCACAGCGGGTATCTTGCGCTTCTGAGAAGGCTCAGGGCTTTGCCCGAGGTCAGGAAGGTTTTCGTCAGGAGCGGAGTAAGATTCGATTATCTTATGTACGATTCCGACAGGACGTTTTTCCGGGAACTCGTAACCTATCACGTCAGCGGTCAGCTTAAAGTCGCGCCCGAGCATATCGACGACGCCGTGCTTTACCGTATGAATAAGCCGCCGTTTCGGGTTTACGAAGAGTTCGTCGCGGAATACGGGAAGCTCAACAAAAAAGAGGGAAAAGACCAGTATCTCGTACCGTATCTCATTTCTTCGCACCCGGGCTGCGATCTGAATTCGGCGGTCAATCTTGCGGTTTATCTGAAATCTTTGAATTATATGCCCGAGCAGGTTCAGGATTTCTATCCGACGCCCTCTACGCGAGCGACGACTATGTATTGGAGCGGATTCGATCCCGAGGATATGAAGCCGGTCTATACCGCGAAAGACGAAGAAGAAAAGGCTATGCAGCGCGCTCTGCTGCAATACCGCAAGCCCTCCAACAGAGAACGCGTCGTCAGGGCTCTTGAAATCACCGGAAGAACGGAGCTTATTCCGTCGCTCGTCGGCGTTAACGTTGCGGGCGGCGCGAAACCGAAGTCCGACGCAAAGAAACGTACGGATTATCCGAAAAACAAAGGTTCCTCCGCGACGCGGCCGAAGAGCGGGAACAAATCGCTTGGCGGAAAAGGAAGTTTTTCGGAACGGAATAAAGGCTCGTCGGGCAAAACCGCGGGTTCGTTCAATCAGCGGGGAGGTTCGCTTAACGAAAGAGAGCGTTCGTTGAACGAGTTTGGGAATTTGCCGCGCGGGACGACGGATTCGGTAAAAGGAAACGGAGAAAAGTCCGGAGCCGTCCACCGTCGGACGGGTAAAACGAGGTAGCAACGTCGGTTTGTGCCGGCGATAAAAACGATAAGGAATACGAATTTATTTTTTACGGAGGAGATATGACTAAGATTTTAATAGTTGACGATGAAGCCAATATCCGCGAGGTATTGAGAGAGTACACCTCTTTTGCCGGTTTCGAATGCGACGAAGCGGAGGACGGAATGGAAGCCGTCGAAAAGTGCCGTGATTACACCTACGACCTGATTGTTATGGACATAATGATGCCCCGTCTCGACGGTATATCCGCCGTTAAGGAGATCAAGAAGCTTTACGACGTACCGGTGCTTTTCCTTTCCGCGAGAAGCGAAGAATACGACAAGCTTTTCGGCTTCGAAGTAGGTGCGGACGACTATGTGGTCAAGCCCTTCTCTCCCAGCGAAATCATTGCGAGAGTAAAAGCCATTCTTGCGAGAACGAATCGTCATAACAAGAAGGACAGAGAGGTTTTTAACGGATTGGTAGTCGATTTTGACGGAAGAGCCGTTCAGGTTGACGGAGTTAACGTCGATATGACGCCGAGAGAGTACGAACTTATCTTTTACCTTGTCAGAAAGCGCGGAATCGCCGTTTCCAGAGAAGAGCTTTTAAGAGAAATCTGGGGTGAAGAATTCGAAGGCGACGACAGAACGGTCGACACGCATATCAAGATGCTGAGGAGCAATCTCGGTCCGTACCGCGATTGTATAGTTACCATTCGCGGAATGGGTTATAAATTCGACGCATAAAGGAGTTTGCCGCAGTATAACGGACGGAGCGCGCGAATGAACGTAAACGTATACAGTCTTAAATTCAATATATGGTTTTATATGGTAATGTGCATTCTTATCGCGCTTTCGTTGGTGCTGTGTATGGAGATTTTCGTTATCCGCAGCAACAATTCCGTTATCAGCAGGCAGCAGCTTCGTTCTCAGGCGGAGAGGTTCGTCGAGATATGCAAGAGCGAAGATTACGAAAACGTTCTCGTAAAGGAAACCTTTTCGGGGGACGTAAAGCTGGCGTTGTTCGACGTAAAGGGCGGCGTTCTCTGGTCGACCGACGATTTTTATAAAAGCGACATTTTTCTTACTCATCAGGCGAAAATATCCGCAAGTACCGAACCTCTTTCGGGAGTCGACGTAAGCGAAGGGAAAAGAGTAGCCTGGTACGGAGTGAGATTCAGACAGGGTTCGGGAAACGCCGAAAAGGACGTTTACGTTTACGCAGCGCTGGACGTGGGTTTCAGAAACACGATGGTACGCTCTCTGATAATTCAAAGGGTGCTGTTTTCCGTATTGGTTTTTGCGATTGCGTTGGTTGCGTGCTGGTTTATAGCGAGGAGGCTTATGCGTCCGATTACCGACGTTTCGGGCAACGCAAGACAGGTTGCCGACGGGATAAAGGATATAAGCTTCGAAAAGTCGGGCTATACCGAAATCGACAGGCTTTCGGACAATCTTTCGCTTACCGCCGCTCAGCTTGCGGAAACGGAGGAGCTTAAAAACGAGCTTATCGCAAACGTTTCGCACGACCTTAAAACGCCTCTGACGCTTATCAGGAGCTATGCGGAGATGATAAGGGACCTTTCGGGCGACAACAAAGAAAAGCGTACCGATCACTGCAACGTAATCATTTCCGAAGCGGACAGACTTGCGGCTCTCGTGTGCGACCTCGTGGATTTAAGCAAGCTCAATTCGGACGCCAATCAGTTAAGGCTTTCGGATTTCGATCTCGGAGAGTGCGTAGAGGAAACGATGAAGAGCTTTGCGAGCCTTACGGACTTCGTTTTCGACGTCGATATAGACAAAAACGCGATTGTTTTCGCCGACAGAAACAAGATTCGGCAGGTCGTTTATAATCTCGTGGGCAACGCCGTGAATTATTCGGGCGAGGATAAATACGTTCGAGTTTCGGTAAAACGAACGGGCGGAAGCGTGCGTACGGACGTTATAGACCACGGCTGCGGAATAGCGAGCGAGGATATCGACAAGGTCTGGGACAGGTATTACCGCACCAACAGAGGGCATAAGCGTGAAATCAAGGGTTCGGGCTTGGGACTCAGCATAGTCAAAGGTATCCTCACCGCCCACAACGCGCGTTTCGGCGTAGAAAGCACCTACGGCGAAGGCAGCGACTTTTATTTCACTATGACCTGCTCCGATCCCGAAGACGGACAGAGCTGATTTTCTGTTGAAACCGACGCGGATTCTGCGGATTTCGGAGGTAATTATGACTAAATTCGTGGTAGCTGCGGACGTTCACGGCTCGCGGCATTATTGCGAGAAGCTTATGGACGTTTTTCATCGCGAAAAGGCGGACAGACTTCTTTTGTTGGGCGATCTTTATTATCACGGCGTCCGCAACAATCTTCCCAACGGTTACGAGCCCAAGGCGGTCGTGGTTATGCTCAACTCTCTTGCTGATAAAATAATCGCGGTCAAAGGCAACTGTGAGAGCCGAGTGGATTTATCGGTTTCGGAGTTTCATTTCTTCGATTCGGCGGCGCTTTTTTTTGAAGGAAAGTCGATTTTCCTGAGTCACGGCGACGTTTTCAACAAAGAAAATCCTCCGAAGGGAAGGTTTGACGCGATTTTTTACGGACATACCCATAAGGGTGAGCTTTATCGCGAAAACGGCGTGATTTACGCGAATCCCGGGTCGATTTCTCTTCCCAAAGGCAATTCCGTAAATTCCTACATCGTTATGGACGAACGCTTTATCGCTCTTAAATCCATCGACGGCGAGATTCTTTCGGAGATATTTTTCTGATTCGGTTACGGCGGCTTTTTTCTGTCGCCTTTTTTGTGCAATTATCGAGCGGCGGAGGAATCCCGTCGTTTTTTTATTTTTGTCCGTTTTTATAGGGGATTTATTCGGCTATGAAATTCTTGCGGATTCGTTCGATTGCGCTGAAAAGCCTTTTAACCGCATAAAAAAACGCCGTTTCCGCGAAGAAAACGGCGTATGTTTTAATTTAAAACGCTCGGACTTTCGTTAAGCGAGCTGCATTCCGACTCGGAGAGCTTTTTTGTTAAGCTCGACGAACTGCGGTTTGACGTTCTTTTCGATGATGGAATCCCAGTGAATATCCTGAAGATTCATACTCTTGATGAGCGCGCCGAGAAGAATGATATTCACGACTCTCGAGCTTCCGAGTTTGTTAGCCTCGTCCGCGGCGTCGATGACGAGCGTATCGGCTTTGCTTTTAAGCTCGTCGAGAATACCCTGAGGATATTCGCAGAGTCCGTTGGTTATGGGCGTTCCGGGAATCTGAAGATCGTTGACGACGACCTTTCCGCCCTTTTTGAGGTAATCGAAGTAGCGCAGAGCCTCCATCATTTCGAAGGAAACGAGAATATCCGCCGTTCCTTTTTCGATAACGGGCGAGAAAACCTTGTCCTTGCTGTAACGAATCTGAGTGGTGACCGAGCCGCCTCTTTGAGACATACCGTGGATTTCGCTCATTTTAACGTCGTAACCTGCTTCCATAAGTCCGAGAGTGAGGATTTTACCGGCGAGGATAGTACCCTGTCCGCCGACGCCAACCAATAAAATGCTGTTAGTCATGATAATACCTCCTTAGTCAATGGCGTGAGCTTTGCAGATCTGTTTGCAGACCGTGCAGCCTACGCACATGGTTTGGTCGATGTGAGCTTTTTTATCCGTTACGGAAAGAGCGGGGCAGCCGCACTTGAGACACATTTTGCAGCCCACGCATTTTTCGGCGTTGACCGTGCATTTGCTCTTGAAGGCGGTGGGGAATTCTGTCCTGTCGCCGTCCGAGAACTTTTTGAGGACGCAGGGATAGCGGGTGATGATGACGCTTGCTTCGGGGCAGGCGATAGCGTCGTCGAGAGCTTTTTTAACGGCGTCGAGGTCGTTGGGATTGATGACGGTAACGTTTTTCATTCCGAGCGCTCTTACGACGGTTTCTATATCGGTGATATGAGCGGGTTCGCCGTTTGCGAGGCGGCCGCTGCCGGGATTTTCCTGATGTCCGGTCATACCGGTGATTCTGTTGTCGAGAATAATCGTTATGGCGTTGCTCTTATTGTAGATGATGTTGAGGAGGGAGGTCATTCCGCTGTGGAAGAACGTGGAGTCGCCGAGAACGCCTACCGCTCTCTTGGTTTTATCGCCTTCTCTGTCGAGGACCTTCTGGAAACCGTGAGCCGCGGAAATGGACGCGCCCATACAGTTATTGAAGTCCATAGCGTTGTAGGGAGCCGCGAAGGCGAGGGTATAACAACCTATATCGCCCGAAACCACGACGTCCTTGCGGTTGCCGAGGGTATAGAAAAGACCTCTGTGAGGGCAGCCCGCGCAAAGAGCCGGGGGACGCGCGACGATCTTATCGGGATCGGCTTGCATACACTCGTGAGTTTCGCCGGTAACGGCTTTTCTGAGGACGTCCGCGGTAAGTTCTCCGTAGGGCGGGAAGAAATCGTTGCCCTTGCAGTTATAACCGAGGAGTCTGACCGCGTTTTCGATGAAACTGTCGTTTTCTTCGATGACGTAGATAGTTTCGAGTCCTTTGCAGAAGTCGTCGATTTTCTTCATCGGCTGAGGATAAGTAAAGCCGAGCTTAAGATAGTTGACAGTGTCGCCAAAAACTTCCTTCGCGTAATAGTAGCACATACCCGAAGCTATAACGCCGGTCTTGCTGCCGTTATCCACGACGAAGTTGAAGGGAGTTGTTTCTGCGAATTCTTCTTCGGCTTTGAGATGCTTTTCGACCTCGTGTCTTCTTACGATTGCGTTGGCGGGAACGTCCACGTATTTTTTGGCGTTCTTGACGTAAGGCTTAACGGGAACTTCCTTTCTTTCTCCGATTTCGACGATACTCTTGCTGTGGCAGACTCTGGTGGTCATTCTGATAAGAACGGGTTCGTCGAACTGTTCGCTTATTATGAAAGCGGCTTTGACCATTTCAAGAGCTTCGGAGGAATCCGCGGGTTCGAGCATAGGAATCTTTGCCGATCTTGCGTAATTTCTGTTATCCTGTTCGTTCTGCGAGGAGAACTGACCGGGTTCGTCCGCCGTAACGACGACGAGGCCGGCGTTTGTTCCGGAATAAGCAATGGTGAAGAGGGGATCGGCTGCAACGTTAAGACCGACGTGCTTCATCGAAGCGAAGCTTCTCGCGCCCGCCATAGAAGCGCCGAAAGCCGATTCGAGAGCGACCTTTTCGTTGGGAGCCCACTCGGAGATTACCTCTTTATAGTTGGAAGCGATATTCTCCATAATTTCGGTGGAAGGTGTTCCGGGGTATGCGGAAGCAAATACGCAGCCGGCTTCGTATACGCCGCGAGCGATAGCCTCGTTGCCCGTTAAAAGCATTTTCATAAAAAGCCTCCAGATTAATAAAGTATGCCGTATTTTGAAATACCTTTTTTTCGCGGCGTTTTTTCGGAATGCGGTTGGTAGCCGCGGAGCGCAGCGAAAATATACACCTTATAATTATACAGGACAATCGGTCGTTTGTCACTGAAAAAAGATAAAAAAAACCGAGATATTGCACTTTTTAACTATTGCCTTAACTCAATGAATGCGCTTTATACGGAAATCGCGGAAAATGCCGATAAAATTCCTCGTTTTTCCGTTTAAAATCCGTTTTGCGGAAAGCTTTTCCTTACGGAAAAAGAAGCCGTCGGGAGTTTTCGGGGCGTCGGGAATTTTGTTTGCTTTAAAAGGGCATTCGTGGTAAAATAAAATCGTCGGAGCAACGCGCGCCGAATAACGGAAGGTATTCCGACCGATAAAACGAGGTAAATATGTACGATACTTACGAAAACCCGCTCTGCACGAGATATGCGGGGAAAGAAATGCAGCAGATTTTCGGAGACAGACACAGAATAGGTCTGTGGAGGCGTCTCTGGCTTGCTCTTGCCGAATCGGAAAAGGAGCTGAGCGTCCCGATAACCGACGAACAACTTAACGAGATGAGAGAGCGTCTTTACGTAAGCGACGAAGCTTTCGCCGTTGCCGCAGAGAGAGAAAAGCTCGTCAATCACGACGTAATGTCGCATATTTACGCTTTCGGAGTCGAGTGTCCCGAAGCGCGTCCCATTATCCATCTCGGAGCGACGAGCTGTTTCGTTACGGATAATTCCGAGCTTATTCAGATGTACGAAGGACTTATTCTCATAAGAAAGCAGCTTCTCGAAGTAATAAGGGCGTTTTGCGATTTTGCCGAGAAATACAAGAGTCTTCCGACGGTGGGGTTCACTCATTTTCAGCCCGCTCAGTTTACGACGGTCGGAAAACGTTTTACGCTTTATCTTCAGGATTTCGCGGCGGATATCCGCGAAGTTGACAGGCTCATAGCGGATTTCAGATTAAGAGGAGCCAAAGGCACTACCGGTACGCAGGCTGGCTTTATGGAGCTTCTGGGCGGCGACGAAGAGAAGGTTGCGGAGCTTGACCGCAGAGTCGTAAGCAAAATGGGTTTTTCGGCGGCTTTCGACGTTACCGGACAGACCTATCCGAGGAAATTCGATTTCCGCGTGCAGTCGGTTTTGTCTGGAATAGCTTTGAGCTGTCATAAATACGCGGTGGATATGAGGCTTCTTCAGAGTATGAAGGAGATAGAAGAGCCTTTCGGAAAGAGTCAGGTCGGAAGTTCGGCTATGGCTTACAAGCGCAATCCTATGAATTGCGAAAGAATATGCTCGCTTGCCCGTTTCGTTATGAGTCTTGCGCAGAACGCAGCCGTAACGGGTTCTACGCAGTGGCTCGAACGCACTCTCGACGATTCGGCTAACAGACGGCTCTGTAACGCTCAGGCATTCCTCGGAACGGACGCGATTCTGCGCTCCGTAAATAAAGTCATAAACGGAACGACGGTCTACGAAAAGGTCATCGCGAAGCATACCGCCGAGGAAATCCCGTTTATCGCGACGGAGAATATACTTATGAGATGCGTGGAAGCGGGCGGAGACCGTCAGGAGCTTCACGAAAGAATCCGCGAGCATTCCATGGCTGCCGCGGCAAACGTCAAGAACGGCGGTGAAAACGACCTTATGGAAAGAATAAAATCCGATTCGGCTTTCGTAAGATTCGGCGACGTTCTGGGCGAAATTGCCGATCCCAATCGGTATACGGGCAGAGCCGCAGGGCAGACGGAAGCTTTCGTCGGAAAAGTCAGACGAGAAATTCTTTGCGAAAAATAAAAAGGAGGAAAAAATTATGAATACCGCCGTAGTCGGAATCAACTGGGGAGACGAAGGAAAGGGCAGAATGGTTGACCTTATGTCGGAAAGGTACGATGTCGTCGTAAGATATCAGGGAGGAAACAACGCCGGTCATACGGTAGTTAATCCGCGCGGAAAATTTATCCTCAACCTTCTTCCGTCGGGAATACTTCGTCCGGAAGTCGTGTGCGTTATGGGAAGCGGAATGGTCGTTGACCTCAGGCATCTTCACGACGAGATAGAAAGGCTCAGGGCGCAGGGAATAGTGATTACTCCCGACAATCTCAAAATAAGCGACCGTGCGACTATATGTATGCCCTATCACGTTATGCAGGATTGTCTCGAAGAAGACAGGCTCAAAGACAAGAAATTCGGCTCTACGAGGAGAGGAATAGCTCCCGTTTACGCAGACAAGTATCTCAAAAAAACTCTCAGAGCGGGCGATCTTATCTATAAGAACGACCTTTCCGGAAGGCTTCGCGACCTCGTCGAATGGAAGAACATAACCTTCGGCGGCTACGGAGAAAAGATTTCTTCGGAAGAAACCGAAGAATGGCTCAGAGTCTACGGAGAATTCGCTAAGCCCTTCGTCTGCGACACGAGCGAATACCTTCTTTCCGCGCAGAAATCGGGTAAGAACATCATGTTCGAGGCTCAGCTGGGCGCGCTTCGGGATATAGACTTCGGAATTTACCCGATGACGAGTTCTTCCAACACGATTGCGGCTTACGCTCCGATAGGAAGCGGAGTTCCTTCGATTAAACTCGACGTCGTTCTCGGAATAGTCAAGGCTTATTCGTCGTGCGTGGGAGAGGGTTGGTTCGTTTCCGAGCTTTTCGGCGACGAAGCAAAGAAGCTCCGCGACGCGGGCGGAGAATACGGCGCGGCTACCGGAAGACCGAGAAGAGTCGGGGCTTTCGACGTCCCCGCGACGAATTACGGTATAGAGGTTCAGGCGGCGACAGAGCTTTCGATAACAAAACTCGACGTTCTGGGCTGTATGGAGAAGATTCCCGTCTGCGTAGCCTACGACTGCAACGGAAAAACGCTCACGAGATTCCCCTATCCCGACCTTCTGACCGACTGCAAGCCCGTTATCCGCTATCTTGACGGCTGGAATTGCGACGTAGGAAAGTGCCGCAGCTATTCCGAGCTTCCGGAAAACGCGAGAAAGTACGTCGATTTTCTCCGCGATAACCTCAACGCTCCCGTAAAATACCTTTCCGTCGGTCCCGAGCGCGACAGCTATATAGAGCTTTGAGTCGTCTTTGCAAAAAGCGAATTCCCGAATTCATTGAACGAACTTAAAGATTCGTTTAACCAAATTCGGGATTCGTTGAATAAACTTAAAAACTCGTTAAACGAAAGTCGGAATTCGCCATGCAAATCCCGATTTCAAACAAATCCGATTTGCAGTCCAATCTGACATTCCTCAATATAAAACCCGAAGCTTTACGGCCTCGGGTTTTTCGTTTTAAATTCGGAATCGGAAGAAAGTCCGTCTATTCGTTTTCGCCGAATAATTGCGGAAAATGCTCTCTGAGGAAGTTTTCGTAAATCTCGTTTTTGTTCGTTTTGAGATTTTCGATTTCGCGTTTTACTATCTTTTCCGACGACGCGATATATTCGTGCGGTAAATCCTCGTAAAAATGAAGGGTTATCTCTCCCGCCTCGTGAAGCCGCAGAAGTTCCTCGTAAATATCGGGGATTTCTTCGACGGAAGAAACCTTTACGGGCGTTTCCGAGACGTAAACCCAAGGCATTTTCTCGATTTGCGTCAAACCGTCGATTTCCGCCGTATAGACGCAGCCTTTTTTGCCTTTATAGAAAAGCTCGATTTGTCCGGGGAAGTATTCTTCGTAGTGAAGGGAATGATTTTTACCCCAGCAGTAAGTGAAAAATCCCAGAGGTCTCGGAAGGTAATTATGTGAATAAACTACCGCAAGCGCTCTGTTGTCGGTAAGATATGCGAGCGGTTTTTCGTGGTTGCTTGTCTGAGGAAGTAATTCCTTTATGCCTGCCGTCTCGCTTCCGTGATAGAGTTTCATTGTTTTAATCTCCTTTCGGGTATTTGTGATGAAGCCTCGCCAATTATACCCCATATCGGGATAAAAAACAAGTCTTGATTTTTAATTTTTTTTGTGGTATAATATATGAGCGGAAAATTTCGTAAAACGGCTTTCATACGATTGTAAAATCGGACGAAAAATGGTATAATAAAGCAATAAAGCCGATTCAGCGGTTTGCATCGATAGATGAGGAAAACGACTGTGCGGTTTAAAAGTGCGAAAGCGCGGCGGAGGATATTTTATCTGACGGGAGATTGCGCGGCCGCGATTCACAAGGTTATATTAAGTACGGAGGATAGATAAATGCAATATTCACACGAAGTTCAGGAAATGGCTTGCGTTAAAAAGGGCTGTAATCACGGTCCCGCTCCTATTCCGGAAGAGGGAAGATGGGTTGCGTCCAAAGAAATCAAGGATATATCCGGTCTTACTCATGGTATAGGCTGGTGCGCGCCGCAGCAGGGCGCCTGCAAGCTTACGCTCAACGTCAAGAACGGTATCATAGAGGAAGCTCTCGTAGAAACGATAGGTTGCTCGGGAATGACGCATTCCGCGGCTATGGCGGGCGAAATTCTCGTCGGAAAGACCATTCTCGAAGCTCTTAATACCGACCTCGTATGCGACGCGATAAACGTAGCTATGAGGGAATTGTTCCTTCAGATAGTTTACGGAAGAACGCAGTCGGCGTTTTCGGAAGACGGACTTCCCGTCGGCGCGGGACTCGAGGACCTCGGAAAGGGACTCCGCAGTCAGATAGGAACGATTTATTCGACCAATCTCAAGGGCGTCAGGTATCTCGAAACCACCGAAGGTTATACGACGAAGCTTGCTCTCGACGAAAACGGAGAGGTTATCGGTTACGAAAACGTTCATCTCGGAAAGATGATGGACTTCATCAAGAAAGGAAGTACGCCCGAAGAAGCTCTTAAAAAGGCGACTACCAGATACGGAAGATACGACGAAGCGGCAAAATACATTGATCCGCGTCAGGAATAAGGAGGCAGCCGATGATTACATTCGAAGGTTACGACAGACGTATAGAAAAGATAAATAAAAAGCTTGCCGAACTCGGTATGGCTAATCTCGAAGAGGTGAGGGAGCTTTGCCTCGAAAAGGGTATAGACGCGGAGAAAATCGTACGGTCCATTCAGCCCATCGCTTTCGACAACGCGGTATGGGCTTATACTCTCGGCTGCGCGATAGCTCTTAAAAAGAACGCGGTCAGGGCTGCGGACGCGGCGGTCGCTATCGGCGAAGGTCTTCAGACTTTCTGTATTCCCGGAAGCGTTGCCGATCAGAGAAAGGTCGGACTCGGCCACGGAAATCTCGGCGGAATGCTTCTCAGCGACGAAACGAGATGTTTCGCGTTCCTTGCCGGTCACGAAAGCTTTGCCGCTGCCGAAGGCGCGATAGGAATCGCAAGGACTGCGAATAAAGTCAGGAAGGTCCCGCTTAAAGTAATCCTTAACGGTCTCGGAAAGGACGCCGCTTATATCATCAGCAGAATCAACGGCTTCACTTACGTTCCGACCAAATACGATTATTATACGGGAGAGCTTCACATAGGCGAAGAAAAGGCTTTCTCCAACGGCGAAAAGGCGAAAGTACGCTGCTACGGCGCGGACGACGTTAACGAAGGCGTCGCTATTATGATAAAGGAAGACGTAGACGTTTCCATTACCGGAAACAGCACCAATCCCACGAGATTCCAGCATCCCGTAGCGGGTACCTACAAGAAATGGGCCAACGAAAACGGAAAGAAATACTTTTCGGTGGCTTCGGGCGGCGGTACGGGCAGAACGCTTCATCCCGACAATATGGCTGCGGGACCGGCGTCTTACGGAATGACCGATACTATGGGCAGAATGCACGGCGACGCTCAGTTTGCCGGAAGCTCCTCCGTCCCCGCTCACGTCGAAATGATGGGACTCATCGGAATGGGCAACAACCCTATGGTCGGCGCAACCGTAGCTCTTGCGGTTTCGGTGGAAGAAGCTCTCAAGGCTTAACGATTTAAAGTCGGATTCATTCGTTTCAGTCGGATTTTTCGGCTGTTTTCGGCTGAAATTGCCGATAAAACACAAAATGCGCGGCGGATTTCCTCGTATTCCCCGAACAGTCCCCGATGGGGATTTTCTGCGGAAGTCGGTGATTTCGCTGCGTTTTTGATTAAAAAGTCGAGATTGCGGAGGCTGTGAGTAAAAATGGATAATTACAGAATAAAATCCTATCTTATGGACGGCGAGCAGATTCTCTGGGAAGGGGAATCGGGCGGAAAAGTCCATATCGTCGGGAGAGCGGGAATGGTATTCCCGATGATTTTCGGCTTGTTTTTCTTCGGATTCGCAGTTGTCTGGATGACGATGGCGGCTCGGTCGGGAGGGGCTTTTATGCCGCTTTTCGCGATTCCGTTTATGCTGGTAGGGCTTGCGGTAGCTTTCGGTCCGATTTTTTCGCAGAGAAGCAGGAGTAAAAACTGCGTGTACGTGGTTACGGACAGAAGAGTTATTGCTTTTACGAAAATGGGCGTGAACTCCGTAGAATACGAAACGGTCGCAACCGTAGACGTGATTTACGGAAAGGACGACAGGGGCTGGATTTATATGACGAGAAGAGGGAATTACTACGCGGGCGTGGATTACGGCGAAACCGCGAGTTACGGAAGAACGTATTATGCCAATTCGAACGGCAAATTCGAGCTTTACGACGTAAAAAACGTTGCGGAAGTTTATAAAATCATCGTAAGCGCAAGAGATAAACGGCTTTTCTCGTGTAAAAACGACGAAAACCGCATATAATTCGGCGGCTCTGCTGTTTTTCGGCTGATATCGGTGTCCGCTTAACCGATTCCGATATCGATTCGACGAATTTGCGACTTCGTTTAACCAACTTGCGACCTAGTTTAATTAACTTACGATTTCGTTTAACGAGCGTTGAGATTCGTTGAACGAACTTGACTACTCTTTAAAATCCGAGTCTTTTTTCCGGACGAAATTCGCTTCGTGTTTGGTCGGAAATCGATAGTTTTTAATACAAAACCCGCGGCAAACATTATGCTGCGGGTTGTTTTTGACTGTTTTTAGCGACGAATTCACTTGAAATTACGCAAAAACCGCCGATTTGCCGCGGTTTTTATTCGTTTTCAGGTTTCGTCGGCAGATTCTTCGGCGTATTTGTTCGTAGTGATTTCCCATATCATCATATTGCCGACGTTCGAGTCGAATCGGATATAAATCAGTTTGTCCTCGGAGAGGAAGTCCGGCCACGAATCGAACGAGCCTTTGCTTTCGTTATACAGGCAGTAGTAGGAGCTGCCGTCGCTTCCGTGTACGAAAGTCGAGAAGAACGCGAGCGCGATCTGACCTTCGGGCTTATCGCCGGCGGAATGCCAGACTTCGGAGGTTTTTACGTAGTCCGCGAAAGTCTTTGCCGATTCGTCGGTAAATTCCACGCCGCTTTTTTTGGAAACGGTAAGGTCGGCGTATTTTTCGCCCGAAGTCGTTAAAACGCGTATGTCCGCGGGGAATTCGACGCCCATTTTTTCGCCCGTTTTCAGGACGTAGTCCGCGTCGTGCGAGTACATCGGGGCGCAGAAAAACGTCAGGCAGCCGAATATCAGCAGAATGAAGAAAGTCGCTCCGGCAATTATCGTATTCGCTCCGACGAGAGTGAATTTTATGCGGTTGGCGGGCTTTTTTTCCGTTTCTTCGGACGAGCCGATTTCCTTCCGCATAAGTTCGATTTCCTCCGCGGTCATAGCGACGACGGGTTCCTTGTCTTTTCGGGTAATCCACAACGAAAGAACGATTCCGGCAATCGGTACGGGCAGGAAAAACAAAAGAATATAAAATTCCTTGGTAATTTCCGTAGCGACATCGGTTTTATCGGTCGAACCGACGACGATAAGCGTTCCGATAAGTACCGAAAAAACGCACAGAATAATGCTCGATATCAGAATAATTCTTGTTTTTTTCTTGTCCATAGCGTTTTGATTACAGTTTTTTCGTGTAAGCGGTATCGTCGGTTACATCTTTTCGACGGGCGTGATTCCGAGGGTTTTAAGTCCGCTGCTCAGTACGTTTTTGACGACGGAAACCGCGATAAGTCTTGCTTTTTTTATTTCCGGAGCTTCTCCCGAGATTCTGTTTTCGAGATAGAACCGGTTGAAGGCTTTTGCGAGGTCGATGAGGTAGTTGGAAAGAATCGAAGGCTCGTATTTATCGCCCGCGTCGATAAGAATGCGTCCGTAATCGTTTATAAGCTTGACGAGGTCGTTTGCGGCTTCGCCCGTAAGGGAGGAATAATCGGGAGCCGCGTCGATATCTTCGGGTTTTCCGTTCTTTTCGACGAGACTTGCGCATCTTGCGTGGGTATACTGAAGATAGGGAGCCGTTTCTCCTTCGAAGCTCAGAACTCTGTCGAGAGAGAAGGTTATATCCTTGATTCGGGAGTTGCAGAGCGCGCTGAAAACGACCGCTCCTACGCCGACGGCTTCCGCAACGGCTTCTTTATCGGGAAGGTCGGGGCTTTTCTCGGAGATGATTTTGTTTGCCTTGGCTACCGCGCTGTCGAGGACGTCCGAGAGCCAGACGGCGTTGCCCTTTCTCGTGGACATACTTCCTTCTTCGAGAGATACCATTCCGTAAGCGACGTGAACGAGGTCTTTCGCCCATTCGCAGCCTTCGAGTTCGAGGACCTTGAAAAACTGACGGAAATGGAGATTCTGCTGATAAGCCACGACGTAGAGGCATTTATAGAAGTCGTAGGTCTTCTTTCTGTAATGGGCGGTAGCCATATCGCGCGTAGCGTAAAGCGTTCCGCCGTTGCTTTTGACGAGAAGACAGGGCGGCATTCCGTAGTCCGAGAGGTCGACGATTTCGGCTCCGTCGGAGATAGTCGTGAGGTGTTTTGCCCTGAGGTCGTCGAGAACGGGCTGCATTTTATCGCTGTAAAAGCTTTCTCCCGCCCAGCTGTCGAAACGGACGTTGAGTCTGTCGTAGACCTTACGGACGTCTTTCAGGGTTATTTCCTTGAAGTATTCGAAAAGCTCCATAGCCTCGGGGTCTTTATTTTCGACTTTGACGAACCATTCGCGAGCTTCGTCGGTAAGGGAAGGATCGTTTTCTTCTTCGCGGTGGAAACGAACGTAAATCTCCTGAAGAGCCTTGACTCCGCCCTTGTCGATAGCTTCGCGGCTGCCCCATTTTTTGAAGGCTACGATGAGCTTTCCGAATTGCGTGCCGTAATCTCCGAGGTGATTGATTCCGACGACGTTATAACCGAGGCGCTTATAGATTTTATAAAGCGCGCTTCCTATCGCGGTCGTTCCGAGGTGGCCGATATGGAAGGGTTTTGCGATATTTATGCTGCTGTAATCGATACAGATTGTTTTTCCGTTGCCGAGGGCGGAATTCCCGTACTCCGAGCCTTCTTTTTCGGCGGCGGACAGGATTTCTTCGGCGGCTTTTTCGCGGTTAAGGAAGAAATTGAGGTAACCGTTTACGGCTTCGACCTTTTCTACGAGCGGATCCGGTTTGACGGAGGAAGCGAGTTCCGACGCGATAACCGCGGGAGCTTTTCTCATCTGTTTTGCGAATCTGAAGCAGGGCAGAGAAAAGTCGCCCGGGAGCTGATCGGAAACGGGCTGAATATAAGAGGCGATTTCTTCGGGAGAAACGCCGTCTACGGTAACGAGTTCAGATATTTTTTTCTTGAAATCCATATATCCTCCGTGCGCATATCCTAATGCGCGATGATTAAGTATTTTTTAATTATTGCGGGAAAGGCGTACCGTTCCGTCGCAGAGAGAAGCTACGTTTTCGGACGAAGTGAAGACGACGGAGGTTATTCCCGATTTTCCGAGAGAATCGGTAAGGCTTCCGAGGGTTTCGGGGTCGAGGTCGTCGAAAAGTCCGTTGACGAGAAGCACGCGCGGATTACCGAGTCTTGCTTCGGCGAGAGCGAGGCGGACTTTATCTTCGTAGGAAAGTTCGTTGATTTTGATTACGTTTTCGCCGTATTTGCCGAAAAGTCCGGTAAGGTCGTTTTCTTTAAGGCGGAGAAGGAAGTCCTCCTTGGTTTCGGAGCGTGGGTCGTGAGCCGTTCTCGACGGAAGGGAGCCGTCCGCGAGCCTTAAAGACGCCGAAGCGGTAAAGCTTGCGGTGAGGGCGGGATTGGTTACGGCGATATCGCTGTCGCCGTACATAACGTAGCCCTTCGAGCAAAGGATTTCTCCTTTTAAAAGGCGGAAAAGATGAGATTTTCCGCTTCCCGCCGAGCCGAGAACGGCAGTCGTTTTTCCTTCGGGGAAACAGGCGCTAAGACCTTTGACGATATCGGAAACGCCTATCGTGACGTCGTAAAGACGGATATCTCCGACGCAGGGAATTTCTTCTTCCCTTCCGACGAAAAGAACCGAGGCTTTCCGGATATCTCTCGTTTTGACGAAAGATTTGCGGAGCTTTCTGAAAAGCGCGAGAGAAAGGGCTGACGCCGCGGTAAGCTCGGAAAGCAGAGTAAGGCTCAGGAAGAGCTTTCCTGCGTCGAAATTCCCGACGAAAACCGAGATTCCCCATACGGCGAAGCAAGCCGTTACGTAAACGGGGACGAGCGCGGCTTTTTTACCTTTATCCGAGGCGTAGAGAAGAGCGAACGCGAAGGTCAGAAGGACTATGACGAGGCTACCCGCGGCTATTCCTTCGAGACAGGCGGCTTCTATCGCGAGGACAGCGGCGGTGAATACCGAAAGAGCCGTGAGCGCGGCGAGTTCGAAGTGTTTTGCGAGAAGAGGGATTTCTTTTTCCGCAGTAAGGAGGTCTTC
Organism: uncultured Eubacteriales bacterium; assembly: GCA_900544545.1. Lineage (GTDB taxonomy): Bacteria > Bacillota > Clostridia > Christensenellales > CAG-314 > UMGS692. The sequence goes on along the minus strand of UQVY01000002.1, from coordinate 43,238 downwards.
GCTCCGTTCCGTGCGGTAAAGGTCGGATTTCAGCCTTTCCGCAAGAGTCGGGAAGCATTTCCCGAGGAGGGATCTGACCGACGTCGCGAAAGCTGCCGCAAAAAGAGGAAGCGGGAGCATAAACGCGAGCATAAGGAGAAGCGACGAAAGAGTCGCCGAGCCGCCGATAAGTCCGGCTTCGAAAACCTTCGGGACGGCTTCGGGGAGCAAAGCCGCGCATATTGCGGTCAACGCGAAGGAAAAGCACGCGATATAGAATTCCGTTTTCGCGCGTTCCGCGACAATTTCGACCGCGTTAAGGAAAAAAGTGCGGGAAAGTCTGATTTTCTCAGCCATTTCTTTTACCTCCCGATTTCTGTTTTGAAAGATGAACGATTTCGTCCGCGTCGGGAAGGGATTTATCGGTAACCACGGTTATTCCGTTTCCGACGAGGGCTTTGAGCATACCCGAAACTATACCCGAGTCGGACGGAAGAGCTTCCTTTGCGATGAAAACGAGAGAAGGCTTTTTTATAAGGAGGCGGCAGAGCGTTATTCCCGTCGTAACGGAAGGAGAAACGTTTCCGCCGTTTTCGGCTATACGGAAGTCGAAGCTTCCGAGGCTTTTCATAATCACGTCGGTGAGTCCGAGTTTTCTTGCGGCGCGGTAAACCTCCGAAGAAGGCACGGATTTATCGAAATCTCTGATATTGTCGAGGACCGAGCCTTGTCTTATACCCTGTCCGTCGAGGAATACGGTTTTGTCGATGATTTTGTTTCCCGCCGACGGATAAGGGACGCCGCCTATCGTGCGGACTCCCGTTACGTCGAAGCAAACTCCCGCCGCGGCTTTTAAAACGGCTCCGGTGTTTCCGTCGGAAAGAACGGTAAGCTTATTCGGTTTCAAGGTAAATCCGAGATTTCCGGCGAGGATTCTTCCGTCCGAAACGACCGAGGCGTTTTCGAATTTAACGGTAAAGTCGTCGTTTGCGGCGCAGTCCGAAGCGTAGATTTCGGTATTGAGGAAAGAGTCGGTAACGGTTGCCGCAAGACGCATTTTATCGTCGCCGACGAGAGTTTTTATCGCAAATACCGATGAAAACGCGTAAAGCAGCGAATAAATGACGAGAGCCGCCGCGTTGCCCGAAGAAAGTCCGCCGCTCAGAGAAAACGCCGAGATTCCGACGACTCCTCCGACCGCCGCGTAGGACGAAATCGAGACGATTAAAACCGCAAGAGAGGCTTTTCTCGGAAAAACGGCGATAACTGCGGACGCGAGAAGCAGGGCCGCGGCTATTCCGAGCGGAAGGGCGCACAGCGGGTCGATAATAAAAGCGAGCGCGCAGAAAACCGCGGCGGCTATAAGACACCAGAGTGCGTAAATCCGGCTCGTAAAGAGATTCGAGCAGGTTTTTGCGGATTTATCGAAGCGCTCGAGCGTAAGCTTTTTGCTTTCGTAGGAATAAATAGCGGGGTCGGCTTTATCTGCGCGTAGAGAAGCGAGTCCGGTTATTGCCGAGCAGAGCCTTCGGGACACGGTCGTCCGAGTTTCGAACATAACGACCGCCGTTACCGCGAGCGCGGCGAATATCCCGAAAAACAAACCTTCCGCGCCTCCGCGGACGTTTGCTCCTCCGAAAACTCCCTCCGTGAGGTAGGCTTTTATCACGCAGGTCAGAGCGGTCGTAAAGAATATAGCCGCCGCGCAGCAGAAATTCTGTACGAAGACTCTGAGCTTCTCCGTTTTAGCCGTTCCGGAGAAGGTCGCGAGCGTGTCGAAGGCGGGCTTCCCCGCAAGATTAAAGCCCTCGGAAGGCTTTAACGAGAGGGCTTTCCCGAGATAAACCGAGTCTATTTCTCCTCGGGAAAGAGAGGTCTTTCCGTCCCGTAAAACGACGGAAAACCGGTCGTTTTTTACGCTTTCGAGGAATATAAGTCCCTTTTCGGTCAGAAGAAGGCAGGGTGCGGATTCCGCAAGGTTCTGAGAGGGCGCGGAAACGAGCGCGGCGGAGATATCGTAACGCCCGAGGACGTAAATCACGCCGTCGGGATTGTTTCCGTATCGGCCGAGTTCCAGACGAAGAGAGTCCGGAGAAGGTTTTTTACCGAAGAAGCCTATCGCTCGCGTCAGCGCGGCAACGTCGCCGCTCCATATATCCGGAAGGGGCTGTCGGTAATCGTAACGAGTTTTTTTCATATTCAATTATGTTTGCCGTGAATAAGATTCAGCGGAAGAGGTAATCTATCGGGCGTTTCGCGCTTTTAAGAACGGAAACCGCGACGAGTTTGTTTGCGGTGAGAGGCTTGTCCGAGGTAATGACGACTTTATAGTTCCATTCCCCGAGATTGAGAGTTGCGGCTGTGTAATCCACGTAGCTTTCCGGAAGTTCGGAAACGACTTCGCCTTTGGAAAGGGGACTCGACGCGATAAACGATACCGTGCCGCCCGCCGAGCCGTCGATTTTGACGGTCATTCCTTCCGAAAGAGAGGCAGCCGTTTTCGCGTCCACGTAGCAGACCACGGAGTTTTCGCCCGTAAGGCCGTTGAGGTCGATGAGCGATTCGACCGTATATACGCACGACCATACCGCGAGAAGCGCGATAAACACGGTTGCGGCGGCTATGAACAGTATAAGGAAGGTTTTTCCGTCCGATTTTTTGTTTTCTTTTCTGAAATCTGTCACTTTAAGCTCCTGATATTCCGTTGGATTGCTTTTGTCCGTTTGACAAAAGCGTCTCTTTATTGTATCATAAATTCGTAACAAATGCAAGGCTTTTGTATTCCCTCGGGATAAAAGCCGACGGGCGGATTCGCGGTTTTGCTTTTTCCGCCGAGCCGAAAGGAGGATTAAAGTTATGAAATACCCGTCGTTTCTCAAAAAAGGCGACGTTATCGAAGTAGTCGCGCCGTCGCTGGGATTTTTCGAAGAAAAGGATAAGGAGAATTTCGGTTACGCGAAGGCTTTTCTCGAAAAAAGAGGCTATTCCGTGAGGACGTCGGAGAGCGTGTTTTCTCTCGGACGATTCTGGGCGAGTGCCGCCCCCGATAAACGCGCGGAGGAATTCACCGAAGCTTATCTTTCCGACGCAAGTGCGGTTTTTGCGGCTTCGGGAGGAGAAACCGAGCTTCTTATTCTTCCGTATCTCGACGAAAAAGCCTTTTCGGGAGCCTCTCCGAAGTGGTTTACGGGTTATTCGGACAACACCGTTCTGGGCTATTGGCTTCTGACTCGCCTCGATACCGCGAGCGTATACGGAGTCAACGCCGGAGCCTTCGGTTACGAGCCTATGGACGAGAGCGTTACGTATCATCTCGACCTTATCGAAGGGAAAAGGTTTTCTTTTCCGTCGGTCAGAGCTTTCAGAAATCTCAGAATGGACGAGGTTCCCGAGTGCGCAGGAAGGAAAACCGTCGTCTGCGATACGCCTTCGGTATGGAAAACGAAGGGCGGAGAAGTTACGGTTTCGGGAAGAGCGATAGGCGGTTGTCTGGATTTATTCCCGTCGTTTATAGGCACGCCTTACGACGGAACGAAGGAGTTCGCGGCGCGTTACAAAAGCGACGGGATTCTCTGGTTTCTCGAATCCTGCGACCTTAATCCAGCGGGAGCTGTAAGGGCTTTATGGCAGATGAAGGAAGCGGGCTGGTTCGAACACGCGTCGGGCTTCGTTTTCGGTCGTCCGCATATCGGCGGGGACTTTTTCGGAACGGATTTCATAGGCGCGGTTACGGAATTTCTCGGGACGGACGTCCCGATGATTTTCGACGCGGATTTCGGGCATAAACCTCCCGTCCTGCCCGTAGTCAACGGAAGTCTTATGACGGCTTCGGTTTTTAAGGGAGGAAAGGGAAGCTTTTCGTACAGACTGGAGTAGGCCCGCGGAGTTAAAATACGGAAAAGTTATTATTTTTCGACGTAAAAATCCGTTTTTCACGGACGGAAGGGAAAAACTCTTCGTCTTTATAAACCGAGAATAAAACGCGCGGGCGAATCGATTCCGCCCCGCAGGGAGGTTTTTATGAGCAGATTATCCGAAAATTTGAAACGATTGCGTAAAGAAAAAGGACTTACCGTGGCGATGGTCGCGGATTACTGCGGAGTCGCGCCCGAAAATGTGCTTGACTGGGAGGAGGGCAGAATCCGTCCGGACGAAGAAAACACGAGTAAGCTTTGCGCGCTCTACAACGTAACTAAGGAGAAGCTCGAAAAGGGCGGAGGATTCAGACTGAATTTCGACAACGGCGGAGTCAACATCAATATAAGCGACCCGCGCAAGCCGGAGAAAGACAAGGATTTTTCGGTGAGAATAACCGAGGACGGCGTTAAGGTCGGATTCGGAGAAAAGGAGAAAGATATGGAAGAAGAAAAAAGAAGAAAAAGAGGCGAAGCCTGGATGGACTTCCCTTATTGGGCGGTATGCCTTATAGGATATCTGCTGATGGGCTTTCTCGGCGGACTCTGGCACCCGGGTTGGCTGATTTTTATGACGATACCGCTTTATTACGGACTCGTTTCCGCCGTCGTCAACAGAAAAGCAAATCATTTCCCCTATCCCGTGCTTGCCACGGCTGTTTACCTGCTTCTCGGCTTCCTCGGAATAACCTGGACCTGGTCGCTTTTCCTGTTTGCGTCCATTCCGATGTACTACATTCTGACCGGAAAGAAGAAAAGGGTTTTCAGTCAGGTTATATGGCCGCTTATCTGCATTGCGGCTTACGTCGTCCTCGGACTTACGCTCAATCCCGACGTTAACTGGTGGAGCTGGGGCTGGGTAATTATCTTTACCTGTCCGATAGTAACCTTCTTTGAGAAAATGGTTGAAGACAAGAACTGATAATGGTTGCGGAAAAGCTTCCCGTTTTCGCCTTGTAACCGAGGTTATCCGCGGCGTACGGGCGGACGGAGAAAGATTTCCGCGGAAATAAAAACGGAGAATCCCGTAGACTGGAGGTTGCGGGATTCTGCCTTATCAAGGAGAAAAAACATGCTCGATTTCGACAAAAAGAACAATATCGGCGTGAATTTCGTTATGGATATGCTGAGGCTTTCTCCGCTCGGAAGGAGAAGCCACAGGAACATAGTGCCTTTCGTTACGGGCGAGGAGGAGAAGTTTCGGCGGGAGATGGAAAACCTCTCGAGGCTTTCCGCGTCCGTAACCCGTTCTCAGGCAGTCTGGAATAAATTCCGCGTCAGACTCAGGGGTATCAAGGATATAGTTCCGACGCTCAATAAGCTTGCCCGCGGAATATGTATGAGCGAAACCGAGTTTTACGAAATCAAATGCCTTGCGATGGAGGCGTCCGCGCTTATGCCTGCGATTTCCGCCGCCGCAGCCGATATCGGACTTCTCGGAATAGAATTCAGACCTCTCGGCGAAGTGGTCAGGATTCTCGACCCGTCGGGTACGGGCAGCGCGGCTTTCGACGTCAGCAGCAGCTATTCGGAAGTTCTGCGGGCGGCGAGGGAGGAAAAAAGGAATTGGGACATAAAGCTGCGTTCCGACCCCGATAATCCCGAATTCAAGGAAATGAGAATGAAAGCCGTAACCGTCGAACGCGAGGAAGAAACGCGCGTGCTTTATTCTCTTTCGAAGGAATGTTCTGCTTATGCGGGCGATATGATTTCCGATTCTCTTATGCTCGGTTACTTCGATCTTCTTCTCGAAAAAGCCTATCTCGCGAGCGAAAGGAATCTTTCCCGTCCGATTCTTTCGGACAGAATAAATCTCGTCGGCGCGGTCAATCCGAAAATCGAAGACGCTCTCAAACGAAACGGAAAAACCTTTACTCCCGTGGATATAATCATCGAGCAGGGAACGACGGTGATTTCCGGCGCGAATATGAGCGGAAAGAGCGTTGCTCTCAAGACGATAATTCTGAATTTATATCTGGTTTCGGCGGGATTTTTCCCCTTTACCGAGCATTGCGAAGTTTTTCTTTTCGACGATATTCTGACAATTTCGGAGGACCTTGAGGACGGAAACAGAGGGCTTTCCTCCTTCGGCGGCGAGATTGTGCGGCTTAACGAGTGTATAGAGGAAACCGAGAAGGGCTATGACCTTCTGTTTATGGACGAATTCGCGCGCGGAACCAATCCCGTCGAAGGCGCGAAAATTGCCCGTGCGGCTGCGGAATTCTTCAACGAAAGGGAATGCGTCTGCGTTATGACCACGCATTTCGACGGCGTTTCTCAGGCAGCCGGCGCGCATTATCAGGTCAGGGGGCTTTCGGGCGTCAAAAGCTCGGATTTCACGGGGAGTACGGATATCGCCTCGCTTATGGATTATTCGCTCGAAAAGGTTCCGCTCGATATGCCCGTTTCCCGCGAAGCCGTCAAGGTCTGTCGGCTTCTCGATATGTGTCCCGAGCTTCTCGCTCTCATCGAAACCGAATGAAAATTCGCTCTCGGATTTGCTTTTCGTGCGATTGCGGACTTTCTCTTTGTGAAAACGAGTTTGCCGCGTTCGTTCGACGAATCGCCTATTTCGTTTAACGAAATCCTTCGTTCATAAAACGAACGAGGGATTTTTGTTTTTTAAGAGGGAGCTGATTTTCGGGGCGAGTCCGAGGCGTATGTAAGATTCGGCGGCTCGGACGAAGGAAAGGTCTACGTCGCCGAAAGCGTATAACGCGGAGCGCCGGCTGCGTCGTTCATCGCGTCGAAGTCCGCGCCGACCTGAATTTTTCCGATGCTGACCTCGTAGGCGGTGCGTTTTTCGACGGTTTCGTTTTCGAGCCGTTTCTGATAAATCCGACTCTGGACTCTTCCGCAGACGGCTATTTGTTTTCCGACGGGCAGGAATTTCATAAATCTTGCGTTTCTGCCCCAGGCAATCGCGGGGATATAGTCGCTTTTCCCGTAGGAGCGGTTGACCGCGAGGAGAACGTCGCAGATTTCGCGGTTAAAGGGAGTCGTGCGGTAAATCGGAGTTTTGCAGACGTATCCGGTAAGCTCTATGAAGTTATTGTGAAGGGTTTCGTGAGGTTCGGGGAAGATTTCCTGAGCGAAAACGGTGAGAATGAGTTTGCTTTTTCCGTCCGAGAGTTTATTATAGCTTCTGAACTGACCGAAAATCGAGAGGGTTTCGCCCGTGCGGACGGGGAAGCGCATAAGCAGTCTTTCGGACGCGGTTACGGGGAGAATATCCTCCGCTCCCGAGAGTCGCGCGACCGCGAGGTCGAATTCGTGGAACTTTTCTCCGTACAGCTCGTGGGAGAATCGGATTCCGGAGGCAGCTACGCCGGTGAGTTTTACTTTGTTTACAGAGTTTTCGTAATTCATTTCGTATCTCCTTTTTGTGTCTGAGGTTTTTTATGGGGGTATATGGTTTCCCTTGTTTTATCGGGCGTTTTTGAATTGACGTCCCGTGTGGTCGATTGTAAAATCGTTTCGGTATACGAGATTTCCGACGGTTACGAATTCGTAGCCTCTGCCCTTCATCGCGCCGAAAATAAGCGGAAGGGCTTGGGTGATATGTTTGCTGTTGTTATGACATAGAATAATAGAGCCTTTGCGGACGTATTTTTCAACTCGCTGAAGGATTTCCGCCGCGGATAATCCCTTCCAGTCGAGAGTGTCCACGTCCCATTGAATAGCCTGAATATCCAGCTTTTCGCAAATCGATATGAGCTTGTTGTCGTAATCTCCGAAGGGCGGGCGGAAAAGTCTTACCTTGCAGCCCGATGCGTTTTCGATAAGTTTTACGGATTCGGTCAGTTCCGAGGTTATCTTTTCTTCGCTGAGTCCCGGGAGATTCGGGTGAGTCATGGAATGCGTGCCGATTTCGAAGCCTCTTTCGTGGATTTCGCGCGTGATTTCGGGATATTTCTCCACCCAGAAGCCCACGAGGAAAAAGGTTGCTTTCACTCCGTTCGCGTCGCAGATATCCATAATTTCGCGGGTTTTGTCCGCTCCCCAGGCTGCGTCGAAGCTTATGGCGATCTTTTTTTCGTCCGTTTCCACGCTGTAAACGGGAAGTTTTCTCGAAGCCTTGGCGAGCGCGGGCATTATTTCCAGCGACAGAAGGAACAAAAGGTACAAAGCCGCCAGAAAAGCAGCCGCGGCGGGCACTGCGGAATTTCCGAGAAATTTCCCGAAGCCGTTTTTTACGGTGTCTTTTTTCATTCTTTTCTCCTCCGATTATATACCGACGGAAGGGCGCGTCCCCGTCGGGTATCGTCAAAGGCTGTCGTCTTTTGTCCGAAACCGAAGGTCCGCGTTATCCGCGGGATTTTTCCGCGCCCGAGTTTTTATTGCCGCCACGAAAACGTTGGACAATCTTTCGGGTATGTACTATAATATATAATTGTGGGATTTCGATTATTCCACGGTTAAAAAGCTATAATTGCAGATATCGGAGGAGCGGGATGAAAATAACCATAGTCGGACTCGGAACGGGGCCGGAGGATATTACGCTTGCGGGAAGGAAAGCCGTAGAGGCTTCGGATTACGTACTCATAAAAACTTCAAAAAGCGCGACCTACGGATTTTTTACGGAAAACGGAATAGAAGCGCACGGCTGCGACGGACTTTACAACAAAGCCGCTTCTTTCGACGAGCTTAACGAGCTTATAGTCGAGAGAGTGCTTCAGCGCGCGAAAAATCATAAGAAATTCGTATTCTGCGTCAACGGTTCGGGAAGCGACGACGCGGCGGTCGCCAAACTTGCGGCGACGGAAGGCGTTTCCGTAGAGCTTATCCCGGGGGTTTCCAACGCTTCGGTCGTTTTGTGCCGTCATCCCGTTCCGGCCTATATAACGATGCCTTCGGTCGAAGCGGGGCTTATTCTCGATTACGACGAGCGTCTTCCGCATATTTTCACGGAAATATACAGCTCCGACGAAGCTGGGAACCTGAAGCTGCGGCTTATGGAATTTCTCGAAGACGAAACCGAAACCGAGCTGTTTATCGGCGGAGAATATAAAAGCGTTAAGCTTTACGAGCTGGATATGCAGTCGGGTTACGATTACAGGACCGCTTTATACATACCCGCGCTTCCGCTTCTCGAGAGGAAATCCTACGGCTACGGAGATCTGATAGAGATTCTGCGGATTCTGAGGGGAGAGAACGGATGCAGCTGGGATAAAGCCCAGACTCATCTCAGCATAAGGAAGAACAACATCGAAGAAGCCTACGAACTTGTCGACGCGATAACCAATAACGATATCGACAACATGATAGAAGAGCTGGGCGACTATATAATGCAGGCTGTTTTTCATATAGAGATAGCGAGAGAGGAGGACGAATTCGATTACCGCGACGTTTACGGATGTCTTTGCGGCAAGCTTATTTTCCGCCACAGCCATATATTCGGTACGGATAAAGCCGCGACCGCCGAGGAAGCTCTCAAAATCTGGGAAAAGAACAAAATCGTCGAAAAGCACACGCAATCCATTACTCAGACGCTCAGGGACGTACCCTTGTCAATGGCGGCTCTGAAGAGAGCGGAAAAGGTTCAGAAGCGCGCGGCCAAGGTCGGTTTCGAATGGGAAGCGGCTTCGGGCGCGGTGGAAAAAGCCTTCGAGGAGATGAAGGAGGTTCTCGGGACTCTTTCGGACGGAAAGAACGGAGGAATCGAAACGGAGAAAGAAATGGGAGATCTTTTGTTCGCCCTATGCAACGTCTGCAGGTATCTTGACGTCGATCCGGAAGTCGCCCTATCGGGAACTACGGACAAGTTTATAAGACGGTTCGCCTTTATCGAAGAAGAGACGAAGAAGGCGGGAAAGACCCTTGCGGAGAGTACGCTCGGGGAGATGGACGGGCTTTGGGAGGAAGCCAAGCGGCGCGGAATCTGAACGCGCGGAAAGATCTTTAAAAAATGAAGAATATAATCAAGAATATCGGCATCTGTTTTCTTTCGGGAATAGTCGTGGCTTTTGCGCTTCACGTTTTTGCGAATCCGAATAATTTCGCGCCGGGCGGCGTCAACGGATTCGCTTCCATCGTCGGATATCTGACGGGAATCAATATGGGTTGGTTCGTTATCCTGTTCAATCTGCCGATACTGATACTCGTATTCTTCATAATCGACAAGAAGACAAGTATCTACATAATGGTTTATATGGCGGTGCAGGCAGTCGGGCTTATAGTTCTGGAGGAGCTTGCTTTCCCTCAGTACGTAACCGAAAACAACCTGATTTTCGCGTGTATCGCCGCCGGTATAATTTCGGGCTTCGGATATTCGATAATGATGCGTTGTTTCGGAGCCGCGGGAGGAACCTACGCAATTTCCGCCCTTATAACGAAATTCAAGCCCGACAAGAACACGGCTTTCGTGTCGTTTATTCTGGACAGCTCCGTGGTATTAGTGTCGTTTTTCGTTTACGGAATGAAGATAGAGCCGGTCATAAGCACGCTCATCAACCTTTTCCTTGCGAATTACGTCATAGACTATTTCCTTCAGGGTATGAAACTCGGCTATAAGGTCGAAATCATAACCGATTATCCCGAGGAGATAGCCAGGGATTTAATAGAAGCGACGAAACACGGCGTAACGGAAATGACGGTAAGGGGAATGTACACGCACGAGGAAAAGTACGAGCTTATGTGCATAATCCGTCGTCGTCATCTGGGCTGCGTTATGAAAATCATAAAGAAGTATCCGCATTCCTTCGCGAATATTTCGAAGGTCAATCAGGTCATAGGAAGATTCAAGAAGTAAGTTTTCCGAACCCGTGATTTCGGGAGAATACGGTGTTTTTCGGGAAAGCGGAGAGAACAATCGGAAGTCGGGAGGAAAATGAACGATACGATAGTTGCCTGCTCGACGGCGCGGGGAAAAGGAGCCGTCGCAATAATCAGACTGAGCGGAAGCGAGGCTCTCCCGATAGCGGAGAAGGTATTTTCGCCTATGCCGAAGGAGCCTATGAGGCTCGTGAGGGGGGTATTTTCCGCGGAATATTTTAAAGACGACGGAATGTGCGTATTTTTCCGCGCGCCGAAGTCTATGACGGGCGAAGATTCGGTCGAATTTTATCTTCACGGCGGTACGGCTCTCGTTGACGGAGCGATAAGGGAATGTATCCTCAGAGGCGCGAGAATTGCCGAGAGAGGAGAATTCACGAAGCGCGCGTTTCTCAACGGGAAGATGACTCTCGACGCCTGTGAGGGCGTTATAGAGATGATAGACGCGGAATCCGCGCTTGCGGTGAGGAGCGGTTTCGGAATAATGACCGGAAGGCTCTCCGAAAAAGCCGACGAGATGCAGACCGCGCTTACCGAGCTTATTGCGAGGATAGAAGTTGCTCTGGACTATCCGGAGGAGGATCTGGAGCTTATAACGGCGGAGGAAGCAGGGAAAGAGCTTGTTTCTCTTAAAAGGGAATCGGAGAAGCTTCTCCGAGATTCGGCTTGCGCTCCGATAATAAGAAACGGCGCGGATATAGTCATCGTCGGGCGCGTAAACGCAGGGAAATCCTCGCTCATGAACGCGCTTCTCGGGCGGGACAGAGCCATAGTTTCGGACGAAGAGGGAACGACGAGGGACGTTATCGAGGCGAGTTTCAATTACAAGGATATGAAATTTAATCTTTTCGATACGGCAGGGCTTCGGGAAACTATGAACGCCGTGGAAGCCGAAGGTATCCGCAGAGCCGAAGAGGTTTCGGGGAAATGCGACCTTATTCTTTTCGTAACGGACGACCTTTCCGAAAAGAGAGAATTTTCCGCGCCGCATATTAGGGTTTTAAACAAATGCGACCAAAGGAATTATACTGCAGAGGAAGGAGATTCGGTGATTTCGGCTCTTACGGGCGAGGGAGTCGGCGAACTCAAGGAAAGGATTTACTCGTTTTTCGAAGAGAAGGGAATCTGCGACTCGCTCGTCGTAACCAACGCCCGTCAGCTCGATTGCCTGAAGCGCGCGGACGACGCGATTTCGCAGGCTCTTTCGGCAATTAAGGAAGCGACTATGGATTGCGCCGCTCAACCGCTTTATACGGCGTGGAACGCGCTCGGAGAAATAACCGGGAGGACGGTTGCGGAAGAAATCGTGGATACGGTATTTTCCCGTTTCTGTTTAGGGAAGTAGATATGAGTATGAACGACTACAAAGAGATTTTTGCCCGTTACGGGCTGGAAATTACGGACGCTTTTTCGGATTCGCTGGAAACCTATTACGAGAGGCTTACGGAAGTTAACGAGAAATTCAATCTTACCGCGATTACGGAGCGCGATAAGGTTTTTAAGCTGCATTTTCTCGACAGTCTTTTGGCCGCGGAATTCATTCCCGAAAACGCTTCGGTCTGCGACGTGGGAAGCGGAGCGGGTTTCCCGGGGCTTGTGCTTGCGCTTTACAGACCGGACCTTAAAGTAACTCTTATGGATTCGCTCGGAAAAAGAGTCAATTTTCTTTCCGAAACTGCCGAGGCTCTCGGAGTTAAGGTTTCTGCGGTTCACGTGCGCGCAGAGGACGCAGGGAGAGGAAGTTACAGAGGTTTTTTCGACGTAGTTACGGGAAGAGCCGTCGCGAGGCTGGATATTCTTGCGGAATACTGTCTTCCTCTCGTGAAAAGGGACGGGATTTTTCTTGCGTACAAGACGGACGCTTCCGAGGCGGAAACGTACGGAGACGTGCTGAAAATTCTCGGCGGGAAGGCTGTGGGTTCGGCTTCGTTTGTTTTGCCCGACGGTGAAAAACGCTGTGTTATCTCGGTGAAGAAAGTCGGCGATACTCCGTCGAAATTTCCTCGTTCGGGAAATAAACCTCGGCTTTCTCCTCTCGGAGGGAACTGATTTTCATATTGAAGAGAGAGGTTTTTCAGGAATTTTACGCCCGCAGAATCAAATACGGGTTTTGTTTTTTTATTTTTGGATTTTTACGGACGGATTATCGAAAACAGCCGTCTTAATATAACGAATACACCGAAAGGAGCGGAGCGATGACCAGGTAATTACGACGAACTTTTTACTTTTAACGCTAAAGGAGAAATAATTATTATGCAAATTCTCAAAGAACTGCTCAGATACAGGAAGCAGATGGTTTTCGCCTGCTTTTTTATAGGAGCGGCGTCTTTTCTCGATTTAATGCTGCCTACGATTATGAGCAATATGATAGACGAAGGCATAAATAAATCGGATATGAATTATATTTACACGCGAGGTCTGCTTATGCTCGGCGTAACTGCGGCGAGCGTCGTCTGTTACCTTATCGCGGCGAAAAACGGTTCGGTCGTCTGTAACGGTTTCTACGCCGATCTCGTAAACAAGCTTTTCCGCAAGGTCGATAAGATGAATTTCGATCAGTTTTCGGTTCTGGGGCCTTCGGCTCTTCTGACGAGGACGGTCGAGGACGTGAGTTTATTGTCCGAGGCGGTTTATTTCCTCATAAGAATGCTCATAGCCCTTCCCGTTACTCTTATAGGCGGCGTAGTGCTTGCGCTGACTAAAAACGCGACTTTGTCGCTTATTATGTTTCTGTTTATCCCGATATTCGTGGTAATGATTCTCGTCATCGGCAAAAAGATGATGAAATGCTGGGAGGTTTCGGATAAATATTTCGACAAGCAGACTCAGATTCTTCGGGAAAGACTTTCGGGAATAAGGGTTATAAGGGCCTTCAACAAAGAAGAACGCGAACACGAAAGAATCGTGGACGCAACCAACGTTATGGCGGACAACGTTATAAAAGCCAACGTAACGGGCGGATTTATCGGGCCGGTCGCTCTTCTTCTTTTCAATATCGCGACGGTGCTTATCATTCTTATCGGCGGAAAGCAGGTGCAGCCGGGCGGAACTTTTTCGGCGATAGACATCATAGCCATAATCCAGTATATAACGATAATAATGAACAGTCTTATGATGTTCAGCTGGATGGTATTGTTTCTGCCGCGCGTCAAGGTCAAAATGAACAGAATCACGGAGATTCTGAACGTCGATACCGAAGACGACGAAGGCACGGGAAAACTTAAACTCGAGGGAAACGTAGAATTCAGAAACGTGTCTTTCAAATACGAAGGCGCGAGCGAATACGCGGTCAGGGACCTCGACGTAAAAATAGAAAAGGGACAGACCGTCGCGATAATCGGCGGTACCGGCTGCGGAAAATCCACTTTCGTTCAGCTGCTTATGGGTTTTTACAAGCCTACGGAAGGCGCGGTTTTCTTCGACGGGAAGGATCTCTCGGAATTAAGCCGTAAGGACGTCAGAGATAACGTGAGCTGCGCGCTTCAGAAAAGCACGATATTCTCTGCGACCGTAAAGGAAAACGTTCTTATGGGCAAGGAATCGGCTACGGACGAGGAAATAGAGAACGTTACGGACATAGCCGAGATAAGGGATTACATAAAGACGCTCGAAGGAGAGTATTCGCACGAACTCGAACAGGGCGGAAGCAATCTTTCGGGCGGACAGAAGCAGAGAATAGCCATAGCCCGCGCGATAGTGAAGCCGGCGTCGGTTTACGTTTTCGACGATACTTTCTCGGCTCTGGATTTCCTTACCGAAAGCAATCTCCGTATAAAGCTCAACGAATTCATAAAGGGAAAAACGCAGATAGTCATAACTCAACGTATTTCCACGGCAATGAACGCCGACAGAATCTACGTTCTCGACAACGGAAGGATAGTAGGCTCGGGAAGACACGACGACCTCGTAAAAGACTGTACGATTTACAGAGAGATCTATCGTTCTCAGGTAGGAGGTGATCTCGATGACAAGAGATGAAAGGAAGGAACTCGAAAAAAAGGAGCTTCAGGCGAAATATCCTGCGCGGAAGGTTCTTCTGAGGCTTCTTAAAGATACGCGTCCGATTCTTTTCGGACTGATAATAGCGACCGTCTGCGCGATTATTTCGGTAGGAGTCGCTCTCGGCGGCTCGGAGCTTATCGGAAGGCTTACCGACGCACTCAACGGTTATTATAACGGAAAAACCGCCGTTCTCGATTTCGGATGGATAACGAAAATCTGTATGATTCTCCTCGTTATGTACGTTTCGAAATTCGCGGCGGATATCTGCAAGATGATAATTATGAACAACTACGTTTCGCGGCTGTTTACGGCTTCGCTCAGGATAAGGCTTTCCGATAAAATCAAGCGGCTGCCCGTATCCTTCGTGGATACCACGCCCTTCGGCGAGGTCATAGCGAGAATGAGCCACGACGTTTCCACTATGGGAACGACCATTCATTCGGTTTTCGAAATGGCGATAACGGGAGTCGTTCAGATAACGGCGATAGTCGTTCTGATGTTTATGAAGAATCCGGTTATCGCCGCGATAGTCATAATAGTCCTTCCGATAAGCTTTTTCATTGCGACGAAGGTATCTTTTCTCGGCGAAAAGTATTATGCCGAGCAGAGAAAGCTTTCGGGCAGAATGTACGCTCATATAGAGGAGCATTACGGCGGATTCGGAACGGTCAAGGCTTATAATCTCGAAAAAAGTCAGGAGAGCAGGCTCGAAGAGCTTACGAAGAGCTACAGAAAGAGCGGAGAAAAGAGCTTTTTCATATCCGAAATGGTATCCCCGCTCATAAGTCTGTCCAACAATCTCTGTTTCGTCGCGATTTGCATAATCGGCGGAATATTCGCCGTACGCGAAATTCTTAACGTCGGACAGGTCGTAACGGTCATACTTCTTGCGAAACAGCTTGCCGGACCGATAGAGAACATAGCGTCGTCGATGAATATGTTCCAGAGCGTTCTCGCTTCGTCGAGAAGAGTCTATAACATTCTCGATAAGGAGGAGATGACTTTCGTCGAAAATCCCGAGCGTCTTCCCGAACAGAAAGGAAACGTGGAATTCAGGCATATCGCCTTCAGCTATACGGACGCGCCGCTTATAACCGACCTTTCCTTCGAGGCAAAGAGCGGACAGAAGATAGCGATAGTCGGACCTACGGGCGGCGGAAAAACCACGCTTATAAACCTTCTTATGAGGTTTTACGACATAAAGTCGGGACAGATACTCATCGACGGGCAGGATATAATGAAGGTTTCGAGGGAGGAGCTGCGTTCGAGATTCAGTATGGTGCTTCAGGACACCTGGCTTTTCGAAGGAACGATAAAGGCTAACGTAGCGTTCGGAAGCGACGACGCGACCGACGAGGACGTTGTGCGGGCGTGTGATATGGCTTATTGCGACCATTTCATAAGGACGCTTCCCCAAGGCTACGATACGGTCGTAAACAACGATATTACCACCG
Organism: uncultured Eubacteriales bacterium; assembly: GCA_900544545.1. Taxonomy (GTDB): domain Bacteria; phylum Bacillota; class Clostridia; order Christensenellales; family CAG-314; genus UMGS692. Next base: position 27,115 of record UQVY01000002.1, on the reverse strand, counting down.
TAAGCGCGGGACAGAAGCAGCTTCTGACGATTGCGCGGGCATTTCTCGCCAACAGGCCTATGCTTATTCTCGACGAAGCGACCTCCAACGTCGATACGCGAACGGAGATTCTCATTCAGAAGGCGATGGATAAGCTTATGAAGGGAAGGACGAGTTTCGTGATCGCGCACAGGCTTTCGACGATTGTGGACGCGGATCTGATACTCGTTGTCAACAACGGCAACATAGTCGAGCAAGGCACGCATAAAGAGCTTCTCGACAAAAAAGGCTTTTATTATAAGCTTTATAATAGTCAGTACGCTCTCGCGAATCTTTTGGCGGCGTAAGAAGCTTTTCCCGATTTACTGAAAAACGAAAATACCGCAGATTTCTCTGCGGTATTTTTTGTATAGAATTTATTTACAGTCATAAGACAGCTGACTTTTAATTTATCGGAGTTTTGCGATATATGCTTTTTCAATATTGTTTAAAAGGGCGGTTATAGGGGTTCCGTTTTCGTCAATAAGTTTAACTTCATTTTCAAAAAACGGCTCGTTTACGTCAAAGCAATTGACCGATGTATAAATTCGGATGTTTAGATTTTCATTCGGAGCGAGGATTATTCTGATGTATCCGTCCTTACCTTTTCCGTAGACTTTTATATTCGTTCCGTCGTCAACGAAAAGTTTACTTACGTCGTTGCCGACATATACCGAAATCATATAGCCTTCCTGGAGATACAACGTCGCTCCCCGATTTGTAAAATATAGCTGAGGCAGATAATAATACATACCCGATGAGTTTTTTGTGAGCGATATTGCTGAGAAATAGCAGAATTTGTTGCGATTTTCCGGCGCAATGCCGAAAGAGCCGTCGTTTATGTTGGACGTATTTAGATTTCCGAAAATATCGGTAAACGAAACGAATAAATTCTGAACTATTCCGGTTTTTCCGTCTTGTTTGTAGCAAAAGATATAATTTAACGCGACATCGCTTTCGATTCGGTTGGCGGTGTAAGTCATTTTAACATCGACAACGGTATTTTCGTCGATGGACTTTTTATCGATTACACGGGTTTCGGTTGCGTAATAATCAACGGAGAAAGTTAAATTCGTTGTTTCTGCTTTTATGGGAAGAGTTGCTTTTCCGTCGGATGAAGTAACGGCAGAAATATCTTCGCCTGTGATTCTGACGTTGGAAAGAGGCGCTCCGTTCATGTCGGTGACCATTGCGGTCAGGTTGATTATTTTAATTTTTCCGATAATTTCGGCTCTTACGACGTATCCGGACGGTACTTCGCCTTCCGTTCTCGAATAAGCCTGAGTTACTTTGATGATCGGAGTCGAAATTATGACGTCGGGGTTTTCCGATCTGAATTTTACCGTTGAATTCAATTCCACCGCGGATAACGTGAATCTTCCGAAAGCGTCGGTTTTGCCCTGACTGAGGTCGTTCACATATATAGCGACGTCCGCTATTCCCTCGTCGAACTGATCTACTATGTATCCTTCGAAACGTACGGTTTCGTTTTTACCGTGTTGATTCTGAGCGATGATTTTCGGGAGAAAAACGATGCAAAAAACGGCAACCGCACATAAAATCACGGCGCAGATAATGATTATTATCAGTTTTTTTGAAATTATCGGGCTTTTGTTTCCGCCCGATCTGTATTTTACGGATCTTGCCATTGTCACCTCGTTTTTCGGAACGCAGGCATTCGGTCTGCGTTCCGATTACGTAAATTTGTTTAATTCTTGTTACTTATGCAAAAATACTTGTATCACCCATATAAGGTGTAATTGTTCTGGTGTCGAGACCGTCCGCGGAGTAAGCCACGGCAAGCTGATAGTAGCTACCGTCTTTTCTGAGAACCATTTTGCTGTCTTTGTCCCATCCGAGGAATTCATAGGGAGTGGAGCCGTCCTTTTCTACGTAAAGAGCGTTATTGTAAAGAACTGTGTTGCCATCGAGTTTTTTAAGAGTAATGGTCTTGCCGTTGGCGGCTTTGATTTCCGTATTTTGAGCGGCTACCATTCTGGATTTAATGCCTAAGCCCATAGCTTCCTCCAGAGCGGCGAGAGAGCCGTAGGATTTAGTGGAGAAGTTCACGATGTTGTTGCAGTTGACGGAAACGTCGTTATTTTCCCATTTGAAATTCCATAAACCATCCTTGCCGTTGTAAAGGTCGAGACCGTATACACGGATAACGTTCTGAACGTTGGAGATTTTCGTATTGGTTACGGAAACGTTGATACCTATGGTTGTGTCGCCGCCGTTAGCGTCGAAGTGTATACCGACGGGGTTTTTGTTGGGGTTAACGAAAGACGCTCCATAGCTGTCCTTGAAGGGAGATTCGGTCGTAAGAGTGCTGTTGATTTCGCAGGAATCGATCGTGAACGTCTTGGGAACATTAAGTCCGTACCAGAAGTTACATTTTACCTTGGTGTTTTTAATGACCGCTTCGCTATCACGACTACCGGTCTTAATAACGTAATTAAAGCAGTTTTCCGGAGCCGTTTTGAACGAGCAGTAATTGATAACGAGCTTCTTTGTGGAGTAGTTGATTCCGACGATGTTAGTACTTGCGCCCTCGAGAGAAATCGTGCAGTTTTCGAGAGTAGCTTCCTTTCCTTTTACCGTGAAACCGTTGACGAGATTGATGTCGGCGAGAGTAAGTTTGTAATTTCCCGCGTCGATGGTTGCACCATAGAGTTTAGCTCCGCCGCCTACGATAGTAACGTCACGCTGAAGCACGATGTCAACGTTCGATATGTTGCCCGTGAGTTTGATATTCTGATATCCGTTGTCAAGAGCTGCTTCAAGTTCTGCTGCGCTGTTGACCTTCGTCAGGTCGGTATAAACGGTATAAGGGATGTCGATATAAGCTCCGCCGATAGAAAATCTCATAGTTTTCTGTCCGGGAGTAGCCGTATCGAAGCCGGTAACCTTGAGCGCGCTGTGAGTACCGGGAATATCGGTAACTTTACCGTTCTTATCGGTAGCTCTGAGGGTGATCTTGCTGAGATCGAGTTGTTCATCCTTTTCAAATACCGTCTGAATATTGCCGACGATTTCGATCGACTTATAGTTCAGAAGGAGTGTGCAGGCGCTGAGTGCAAGAACTAAAAGCACTGCGATAAGCACTAAAGCTGTTTTCTTTTTCATAAGTTCCTCCGTTTTTTGGGATAGAATCCCGTTTCTTTATTTTTACACCGCGTTTTCGCGGGGTAAATCTGTTTGGTTTCCGCATTTGCGGAGGGAAAGCTTATGCCTTCCCGTTAGTTTTGTTTGAATGTGTACCAGAATTCGAATACGTAAGTATAGCCGTTTTCCGTATAGGAAAGCGTAAGCTTATGTTTGCCTAAGCCTTTACAGAGGTTTTCCTCCTCTTTTGCGTACTCGTCTTCGGTTTCGTTATACTTTATTTTCGCGCTCCAAGATTTGATTCCGATATTTTTGATTGAACCGTCCGCAAGAGTGATTCTTAAAGACGTACTACTGTCCATAAGAGTGAGCTTGTCTTTGAAGAAGTTAAGTTGCAGCGTTTCTTTGTCTAAAGATTGCCAATACTGATTGATACCGAATTCGAAAGGTTTGCTTTCGGTCGCGGCCCCGATTTTATCCATGTCGGGATACTTTGCGCTCAACTTTTCGTAAGACGCATTATCGTCCTTGTCCGTTACATATTTATAAGGCACCAGATACAGCCGATTATTATTAATGATGACGTCTGGCATAGTCTCGACTACTTCGATGTTTACCGAAGTCTTGTATATATCCAGGTAAACAACGATAAGGGTACCGTTTTCGTTGAAGACGAAGTTACTCATATCCACAAGGTAGAAGTAGTCCTTGCCTTCTTGAATGACATCGTAAGTCTTTCCGCCTATTTCGCACGTATAACCGATTATAGTTTGCGTAGTATTTCCGTCCTCGTCGGTTCCGTATATCGGCGTTGGCTGGGTGCCTTTAGGAACGGAATAATAGTACTTGAAGTTAGTATTGGTGTAGAAGTAAGTAGTCGCGGATTTCTCTCCGTAAACGAATATTGACGTAGAGTTATAGGTTATCGTTTCGTTGGGGAAGAGTCTTTCGCCTTTGTATACCTTTACGGTTGCGGTTCCACTATCTTCAGTTACGGGTTTATTGTTGATTTTGGTGATTTTCGCTTTAACGTCCTTAGCTTGTACGGTAAATTCGCACGTATAAGTTATATTGCTTATGGTATGTTTTGCGATAATCGTTACGCCGTTCTGATCCAAAATAGCGGAAAGATCGAGAATTCCGTCCGTTACGGCGATTTCGGTTTTGGTACCGTCAGTGGTTTCATAGTAGAACTTCGTAGCCGTTGCGCTGAATGTTGACGTAGACTTAATGAATCCGTTGTAGCTATACCATATAGTCGAAGTCGAAAGCTTGATTTTCGCGTCCGTGCCGTCGATAATTACGACGGGCGATTCTCCTTTCAAATCGGTATAGTAAGGAACGTTGTTGATACGGCGTATTCCTGCCTGTACGGTCGGGGTTGCATTTTCACTGTCAAGTCTCAGATTAACGGCTGCGCGCCATTCTTTACCGTAACTTACGTAACAGTAAACCACTGTCGCCTGAGCCTGAGTCTCATCAGCCCAATTAAGTGCAAGCTTGGTTTTTTCGCGGTCGTCGTTGTTTTTGCTACCTTCTCCTTCATAAGGAATAACGAGTTCCTCCCAGCCATTGGGAAGCGTACCTGAAAATCTGTTCCTAAGAAGGTCATTGATATCCGTTTCTGCTACTGCTCCGTATTTGATATACAGGCGATACGAGCCGGATAGTATTCCGTCAGTTACATTTTTCTGTTTGGAATAATATCTCGCATAAACGTTTCCGGTCGTATATTGCGAACCGTTTTTGACGTAGATTCTTGACGCGCCGAAGCCGACCTGTAAAGGCTCGCCCTGAGTCATCGTATAAGTCGGGATATTATATCCGCCACCTTCGCCTGCTTTTAAGGGCTGCTTTTCTAAGTTGAAGTTATTGACCGCCGCGAAAGAAGTATTAAGCTCGGCTTTCTCCGTCGTTATATGCGCGTAGAAGATGCTGTCACGTGAGTCGCTGTCACGTACCGTTATCTTAATATAGGTTCCGTCACCGACGCTCCAACTGTCAGCGTTATACTTTACCCACTCTGTGCCGCTCCAGACCTGAACGTGTGATGTGTTGAAACCGGTTCGGACGTTCGTATAAAGGTTCATTATCTGACAGCTCCTGCCGGCGTCGAAAAGCTTTTCGCCGGGCGCGAATTTGAACTCGTAACAAGTTACGTTGGATTCAGCACCGAATGTTTCAGTCGTCTTTCTTTCGGGCCATTTTTCGTTGATTATCCATACGAATTCGTCGTTTTTGGTTTCTTCGTTTGCAGCCTTTCCGACGAGCTTGATAGCCATATACTCGACTTCTCTGTGAATGGTAACTTTCAGTACGAGATATTTGGTTTCGCCGCTCGTCATTCTGAACGGAGTAGCTTCTTTCGTATAGTTTATGCTTCCGTCATTATTTTTCGAATAACTTCCGAGGACGTGTTTCTGTGTGCTCCAATCGGTGATTTCGGCTTTCGTATATATATTACCATTTTTACTATTATACTCTTCTAGAATGGAGTCTTTGTGGGTTTTCGCATATTCCTCACGACCGAGGGAGATTTCCGCATACGTCATATATACGTCTTTCTTTTCCGTTACAGTTGAATTGTCTTTTGTCGTCAATTTGATCGTCAGCCTAACACACGAAATTCTCCTGTCGAAGACCTCCCAACCGATGGCTCCGTTTTTCACGCTGTCGATTGCTTCTTTTTCGGAAGCGAAGTCACCGTCTCCTACGTAGATAACGGGACTATCGGTGGGGACTTTGGCTGTTCCGCCGTAAAGGTCGATGTTTACTGGATAACCGTTTCTGTATATATACTGGGTTCTTTCGTTGCAGATAAGAATGTCGTCGGTGGGATTGACGTAATACGTCCTGAATCCGCTGTTATCCTTATTAAGAACCGCATAGTTCATTCTGCTGATATAAAGCGATTCGCTTTCTTCAACGATTTTTACGCGGAACGTATAAGTTATCATCATTCCGTAATTATATACGTTTACGATAAGAGTTTGCGCTTTTCCCGTTCCGAAGTACTCAGAAAATTTATGGCCCGCCTCGAGGGGTGTGTCTGTGTTGCCCGCATACATCTCCAACCAATACGTATTTTTGGAGCCGTTTGCGTTGAGGTAGACAGACCTTCCTGAAATTCCGTTCGCCATTATGAGGTGTACGTATTCCGGTAAGCCGTAATTAGGATTAACGTCCGATTGAGCGTTCCAGTTTATGCCGTTCGGGTCCGTTCCCTGAGGCTGAACGATAACGTCCTTTTGGATAGTTAATTCGGGATATTGTCCGTCGGGGCTTTGATTCAGATAGCTGCCGCAGTCAAGGAGACCTATTCTTGCGGAGTAAAGATTATGTTCGAGTCCTATGCTTGAAACTACGTGGAAATCCTTTGTTCCCTTAACCTTATCGATTACCCGATAATTCGGGTACTGCGTGGAAGTCTTTCCCGTTGCTGCATACTGGAAGAAATGCGGATTGGAATCATTCGTAGAAACGAAATAGAATTTCGTAGTCTTCGCGGTGATTGTGCCTTTGTTGCCTGCTTCCCAACCGATAGCCTCGGCGGGAATATAGAACTTGCCGTTCTCCGGTACAACGGTTTTGTAGTCATATTTGTTTGAATTGTTTTTGGTAACTCTCACGCCGGTGTCGAAAACCTTAACGAATGTTCCGTCCTCGCTGAAAACGAGACACTGCGCGCGGTTGGTATAAATCTTTCCGTTATACGCGTCTCCGTCGTGCTGCTCGGACTTATAGAAGGCGTTGATATCGCTGACCATATAGGGATAGTACGTGATTTCTTTATCGCCAATAGTAAACCGGTAATAATACCCCTTGCAGGCGTACTTGTTTATATCGAGCCAATCGGTATCGTCCCAGCCGGTGACTGTGGGCATACTTATTTTGTCTGCGAACGTATAGTTGTCCTTGAAAGAAGGATTTTCTGCGAGATACTCGCTGAGTTTCCTTCCGTCGGGCATTATATCGCCGCGTATGACATAGAATTTCTTCGTGGTACCGCCGAATTTTATCTCGAATTCGGTCTGGTAAACGGTATCGCCTCCATAGTAACCGTTCATATACACGAAGTTGAAACCGGCTCCGGTAGTTGTTATTGTTCCGTAAAAGTCCTGATTTCCGAGCCCTAAGCCCTCTTCGTCGTAATAATAAGCGTCGTATTCTTTGGTTTCGGAGACGTTATTCGTAACGATTTTTTCGGCTTCGTGTGCATCGATGAGTTCGATATAACACTCATATTTAGCGCAGAAAACGACGTTGTCCGGACGGAAGTATATCGTCAGTTTCCTTATATTCTGACCTCCTGTGCTTGTGTCTGCGCCTCCCAATTCGAGGTAATAGTTGGAGTAATCTTTATAGGAATAGAGACTATGGCTATTACTGTCGCCCTTGAATCGTATCTGATTGAACCACTGAGTACCCGCAGGGAAAAGATCCGAAGCTTTGATGTCTCCGTTGGTGTCCGGTTTGATAAACACGTAAGGATTATCTCGGGTTCCTGCGCCTTCGAGAGCGGTTGTTCCTCTGATATAGCTGAATTCCATATCGTACTTATCACCCGTCGGAATTTCTTCATAGGAAAACTCGACTTCTCTCGTTGGGCTGTTGCTATCGCGTTCGAAAAGACTGTACAGCTTCATTATTTTATTACCGTCTTTACCATCGACGAAAACGCAGAGGAAGTACGGGTCCGTTATCTGAGGATGAACATAACTGAATACGCCTCCTGTTTCTTCTCCGGCTGAGTCTATTTTTTTTACGCTTTGAGTCCCTGCACTGTTCCTGATAAAGAACGCCTTTTCAAGCAGCCCGTCAATCTGGTCATCCGGGTAATGCTTTTTCAGCATTGCCGCCACGGCTTTATAGCCGTCGCTGTTTTTATCGTCGAGGCTATAGATTTTATCCGTCGAGGGATTATTATAACTATCGACGAATCCGTACTCGTCAAAAACGCCGTCTTTTACTTGTGCATTAACCAAAGTTATCGTTTTACCAGAATCGTCCGTGTATACTACATTGGAGTATAAATCGGCAGCATTTCTGTTTCCGATATAGATAAAGTTCCTTGTGAATATACCGTTATAGAAGGTCTTGCCGTTTAATTCGTTATAAGTTTTAGTTTCTCCTCCGTAAAGCTTGAGTATCTCATCGGTCCTCATTCCCTGTATAAAGGAATTGGGAACGTCCTTGAACTCATAAAACTGTCTGTTCGGACCGCCGCTCGTCAGCTTTTCTTCGAAAACCATTGCGTTGACGTCAACGGCTATGATTTTCGTCGATGAAATAATAATGGTTGTTTTATCGCCTTCCTTTCGGACAAGCTCGACGGTTATATTGGCAGTTTGTTGTTTATTTACGGCGTCGATGAACTCTTTGCTGTACTTATACGCATTGATTTCTTCGAATATTGCCGTGTTCGAAGAGGATATTCCGTTGAAAGAGCTTTTCAGAGAATCGTAGGAGGTTTTGTCATCGTGCGCGTAATACTCCACGGTCGTGAGAGTATAGTTGGTGCTTTCTTCTTTGGACGTTCTTTTGATTTTCCATACGTTGCTGTCCTTAACAATTTCATAAGTAGTATTGACCGTGTTATCCGTACCGCTCTTGCTGTTTTTTAAGGTGTTTCCCGTAAGCTCGGAATTATTGTCTGCGTTTTCCGCTTTAAACGTATACGAGAAAGTCAATTTCTTGCCGTCCGAAGAGATTGTCGGCATTTGAACCCAGCTCCTTCCCTGCTCCTCGGCCAGCTGCTTTATCTGCTTGAGAGCCTCTTTAGCATCGTTTTCACTACTGAATGTAACTGCGTTATTATCTCTCGCGTTCCATTCGCCGTTTACACCGACGAATTTCTTCATTTCGTCTTTTGTAAACGTTTTGAGTTCCGTACCGTTAACGGAAACGACGTAGCTGTACTCGGCGTCGGCGTCGGAAGGTAAATTCCTCGTAACGTTCGCAAAAGTAAGAATACCTTTCGAGAAGTCGATTTCCATATCCTCTATAGGCGTATAAGTAAGTTCGCCCGTAGCAAGGATGCCGTACTCGTCAAACATCTTGATTTCCGCGGTTATGGAGCCGTCGAGATTCTTTCTGTAATTGAGTCTGTAATCCGAGGCGAGGATTTCGCTTGCCTGGCCTTCAGTATACGCCGCAAATTCTTTTTCCGCGTCTACGTTAAAGTTACTGTTAAACGTTATCTGCGGTTTGAAAGCTATCGTAGACGGATAATAAGAAACCTGATATTGAGTATCGTTGACTACTACGGTTTTTTCTTTCGGTTCATTTGCGTATTTGACGAAAAGATGAGCGTCGGCAATAGGCGTTCCTCTCATTTTCTTTGCTAAAGAGATAGAATCCCCGAGAATATCTTCGATAACTTGGCTGAATGCAAGAGATTTACCGTTGATGTCCATCGCAAGACGAAGCGCGGACATGGAACGGACCCTGAATCCGCCGATTGATTTTACGTTGATGAACGCGTTATTTTCGATGAACGACACCGAATGAGGAATGGAAACGGTTCCCTCTATTGTCAGAAGCGGAGTTTCGCCGTCAGGCCTGCCTGCCGCATATTCCGGAATAGTCTTTATTCCGTCGGCAAAAACCACTCTTTTGACTTCAAACGGTGATGAGGAGTTAATATCTTTGGAAAAAGACGAAAAGTCGCTTATAAAAAGCGTATTTTCCGGACTAAAAGTATTGACGTGTCTGGCTATTTCCGCAATCTGAGCCGCACTGAAGCCGGGAAGAGCGTTGTTGCCGTTGAAAAAACTTTGTATTCCTTTAAAATCGCCTTCGGACGCGATATTATGAATGGAAGCGAGAATACCCGCAAGATCGCTTCCGGCGGTATTGAGATAAAGGTAGCCCGGAATAATTTCTTCAACCGAACGTTCATAGTCGTAGTTATCGGCAAAAACGTCGAAAATACTCTTTGAAGTTACGAAATCCTCCGCTTTTTTCAGGATTATCGTTCCGCTGGATTTGTCGAACCAGAAGGCGTTACCTTTATTTGCGGTTTTTGGTTGGAAGTCATATTTGGCTAAAGCGTATCTTATATCCGATGCCGTAATATTGTCCGGAATCTGAGAGTCGAAATAACTTATCAGATCTTTCGTCATGGCATTCGCAGTCTGAACGTCGCCGGACTCGTTGGCTTTTTCAATCCATCCCGAAACGCTCGGAATGACTACTGCCGCCAGAATGCCGATGATTACGATGACAATCAGCAATTCGACGAGCGTAAAGCCCTTGTTCGGCTTCTTTTGTCTTTTCATTTTGTTTCCTCCTTTTCCTTTTTTGGGTGCGAATTCTTGCTTTTTTGCGCGGATTTTCGGGTTTTTTCCAAAGTGAAAAAAGAAAACTTTTCCTCATCTCGAAAAACAGGCTTTTTTGAAAACCGTGTGAAATGCGCTTTTCACATTCCCTTCGGATGAGGACGCGCGTTGAACGTTACGGAAACTTTTTCCGAGAAAATTCGGATTTACTGCGAAAATTTCCGAAAAACCAACCGAACCCGACAAAATCTCGTCTTTAAAAACAAGAAAATAATTCAGAGTTTCATTTAACGGCGACCGACTTTACCCGCGCAAAACTTCGAAAAAGTCTCGCAAGTCGGCATAATTCTTCACCGTTTCGACACGTATTGTCCCCAATGGTTCATCTTCGGGACGGTTTGTCCGGGAAGATTCCCCGCTCATACAGGGCGATAAATCGAACCCTACGCCGCGCGCATAAGACCTCACGAACCTCGGATTTTCCCGCCGGATTCGTCGCCGAAAAACGTTGAATAATAATCTCGTTACATTCAACGTTCGCGAATCGAAATCTTGCCGCACAAGCAGTTACAACGAAAAAGTATCGCCTTGAGTTCACTTCCGCCGCCCGCTTCGTTTCGGATAAGACGAAGGTTGCCGGGTAAAGCTCGGGGTCGCAAGTTAGTAGTGGATTTCAAGCTCGCCGTCGCTCTGCAAACCTCATCGGCTCGCGCCTGATTCTTGGGGGAATCCTATCCTCCGCAAGGCGAAATTCCGACGAACGCCGCCCGCAGGCAATACTTTTCGAAATAACGCGGGAAAAAGCCGCAAACGGTCGTATTCTGCCTGAATGCAACCTTAAAACGGCGTTAACGCCACGGACGTGCCGAAAACAAAAACGCTGCCGTATATCGGTTTTTCCCGTAACGACGCAAAGTCTGATAGAATATGCTATACATTTTCCGAAAAAAATCGGAAAACTCAGCCGTTCCGCAGTCCCCGCACCATCACGCCTACATTTTACCATACCTTCTCCTGTTCGTCAAGCATTTGCAATCATCGAATTTGCTTTTTGTCCGCCCGCTCGGGAGCAAAGCGTTTCCTGCTTTATTATGCAAAAACAGTGCTAATACGCCTTTTAAAAAGCCTTTTGCGCGAATTTTGAGTTTTTTTGTCGAATTTGAAACTCGTTTCGTCAAAAATAAACGCTTTTTTATTTTCAATCAACCGATGATTTTCCTTTTGAAATCGCGGAAAAGTTCCGTTTTTTCGCTCTCAAAAACGCGGAAGGGATTTGCCGAAAACGCCGAAAAAATCCCGCAAATATCCGACTTTTCGAGCTTTTTTCCGTTGCCGGAAAGGCGTTTGGATTTGCGTTCTTCGAACGTTTTTAACGCGATGAAAAAGTAACGACGGACGTTCCTCAAACTCGCGCATAAATGATTTTATAATAAAATAGTTTTGTCGAAGCGTTCAAAAACCGCTTGAAATCGAAGGAATTTCCCCGATTCCGGAAGTCGCGGGAGCGTGAAGTTTTTCATTCTCGGAAGTTAACGAAAAATTCTCGGAATTGTCCGATTTCGGTTGCTCTTTTTCACATTTCTCACGCATTAAACAAAAATTATTCCGTTTAAGCTCCAAAAAGAGCCTTTTATCTTACACATAAGCCGTTTTGTAAATTTTTTCGAAAAATTCGGGACTTTTGCGACAGATATGCGTTAAGTTATGAATGAATTATGATAATTGCATTTCAAGACGAGAACCGAGGAACTCTTTTTATCACGAAAAACAAAAGTCCGTCAACTATGATATAATAATATATACGTTTAATTAAATTATTTTTATAATTACAAAAAGTCGTTTAAAGAGCGTTTGAAAATCCGTTATTTTATTTAAATAATTGTATGGCTTTTATGTAAATTTCGAGTTAGTTTGAAGCTTAATGCGTTACAGGCGCGGGAGTCGGAATTCACAAAAGCGTTCCATAATCCTTTAACCAAGCCTTCTTCCCGGACAAACCGTCCCGAAGATGAACCATTGAAGGCGAATTTGTGAACGAGGTGAAATTCGGTTGAAACAGGATAAAAACAGTTGACAGCCTTGATTTTGCCGTGATATACTGTCTGTGCTCATATTTTCGGGCATTTTTCGATGAATTTATCGGGGAAAATTGCAGAAAATACTGCTTATCCGAGCCAAAAGACGTTCGACAACCAAAAATGAACGCCGTTTCGATCGCGTGAAAAATCGAATTTCATTTGTGAAAGAAAATTTCACATAGCGATTTGACGGCTGACGTCGCGGAAAAGAGCTGCGATTCAACGTGTATAACGAAGCGCTGCATGCGGACGCCGGTCGTGTATCGGAAAAAAGGAAAAGGAGGAAAAAAATGAAAAGACAAAGAAAGACAAATCAGGGCTTCACGCTTGTCGAGCTGCTTATCGTTATCGTGATCATCGGTATTCTTGCGGCAGTGATTATTCCGAACGTGGCGAACAATATCGAAAAAGGACGAATCGCCAGCGATGTTTCGGACGTAAGAAACATGAATACCATTCTCTCGACCTATTGCCTGTCGAACGGTATCGACGCGACGAAGCTTGAGGCTCCCGAGGTCAGAGCCATCGTTTCCAGCGAGGAAAAGAACTTTACCTTTGCTCCGAAGGGCACGCAATCCACTTTCTGGTACAACAAAAACGAAGGTAAAATCGAGCTTGCGCAGCAGCCTCTTATAACTCCCGGCGGCACGAGCGGCAGCAGACTCGATTCCGTTTACGCGGATTTCACGCCCGGCTCAATCGAGGAGCTTGTCAGCGGTTATCTCTATCTCAATACCAAGGATAAAACCAACGTAGCCAATCTGCTTTTCCAGCTGAGAAATATCTCGGAGAGCAGCGATTACACTAACTCGATCGTACCGAGAACTGAAAGTCTCCCCGAAAGTGTAAAGGCTGCCGTTAAAAAAGTCGTAGAAGAATTCGATATCAAAACTACGGCATACATAAACGCTTCGGGTGTCGTTATCCAGAACGGCGCCAATTTGAAGCACTTTGTGTTTGCGAGCGATCTGAAGGTTGTTCCATCAACGAGCGGTATAGTCAGTGCAGCGGAAGGTGTGAACATAAGAATCCCTGCGACGGTCGAAGTCGTTATGCCGGGCGCGTTCACCCAAATCTCTTCAGCAACCAAGCTCGAATTGACTAAGCCGGGAACCAAAATTCTTGAGGGCGCGCTTTCCGAGAGTATCAAAGCCGCAAGCTCCTTAAGCGAAACCAAGATAGACAACAACCGTATTAAAGAAGGTAACAGACTTATCACCGTAACGGTGAACGGTAGGGAATTCGGGTGCACTAAGTTATCGGGAGACAACATTGAAGAACAGGTAGCAAATCCGTCATCATCCTATCGCGAGCTTAATATCAACCTGCTGCAAAGCATTATTGATACGAGCGCAGTAGCCGCAGGCGGCAAGTCGGTAAAGATCAACACTCAGGCGTTTTTGAAGGCTTTTTCCGGCGTTACTTCGCTTACAGTCATTAAAACCCCGAAAGCAGAAAACTTTTACGATATTACGGTTATGGCTTTCGACGGAAACGGAATGGTACTCAACCTTCTTATCACCATAAAAGAGAAATAAAAAAACCAACTGTAACCGCTCGGCGGATTACATAAAAAAACAAAAAAGGAGAAAAAACATGAAAAAGCAAAAAATCATTCTTGTTGCAGTATTGGCAATGGCATTGGTAATGCTTATGGCGTGCGGCCTTCTTTCCAAGGTCGAATCCATCGAATTTACCAAAGCACCCGCGGCTTCTTATAAGCTGAACGAAAAAGTGGAAGCGAAAGAATTCACCGTAAAGATTTCCTTTGTCGGCGGTAATCCCGCTCCTCAGACCATTGCGCTTACCGACTCCCGCCTGACCGTTGAAGGTCTTGTGGACGGAAGGCTCGATACGGCTACCGTAGGCAGAAAAACCCTTAAGGTCACCTATCAGGGCGTAAGCATTACCATTTATTACAACGTAATGGGCGAAGTGGCAACCAAAACATGGGCTGACGAAGGCGTAACAGGCGACGGCAAAGAGCTTTATAACCTCATCAAAGACGGCGGCGAAATAGCTCTTAACAAGGACTATAACCTTTCCGCATATCAGTGGAAGAGCGTGGACGTTACCACGGATCTTACCATAAACGGAAACGGTCACACAATCAAGGGTATGACCATAACAAGCAAAAATGCGGTTTCCTTTGACACAGTCAAAAATAATTCCGCAGCGGGTCTCCTCGGCTTCGTAAAGGCAAACGTAACCGTAACGAATCTTAAGTTTGACGAACCCACGGTCAACTATATCCATAATTTTACGGGCGACGTAGAGCTTAGCAAGAACTACGGCGTGGTTATCGGCCGTTGTGAGAGCGGAACGGTCGTTATTGACGGCGTTACCGTTAAAGACGCGTATATGAGAGGCATGGGCCGTGTCGCAGGTATCGTAGGCGCATCCTACGGCAACGCTTCCGACCTTACGGTAAAAAACTGTAATGTAAAAGTAACGATTGCAGGCCATAACCCCGTAGCAGAATCCTCGGGCGACGGTGAAGGCGATAAACTCGCTGGTATCCTCGGTCAGCAGAATGGCGGAGCGGGATCAAAGCTTACCGTAACCGGTAACACTGTAGACGTAATCATCAACGGCACCCGTGACCTTGGCGGTGTGGTAGCCTTTATCGGCGGTGCAGAAACCAATATCAGCGGCAATACCGTAAAAGCAACCTCTATTATTACGGCTTCCGTCCTCGGCGGTATGCTTCCCAATAAAGGTACGAGAAACGTAGGCGGTATAGTAGGTACGCTTGAAAGCGTTAATGTAACTTATGCCATTACGGGCAACACTGTGGAAGAGGGAGTGACCGTTATTTCCAACTCGGTTTACGAGGATTCCACCACTGGTAAATTCGTCGGCGGCTTCAGAAGAAGAGCAGGTACTTTCAAAGTGAATGATAAAACTTATGTTATAACAGCAGCTGAAAACTACTTTACTGACGTTAAAAGAGAAGTTCCCAATCTCAACGCAGATCTTGCGGCAGTAAATCCCGGAGCATAACTCTACGGTTAACTATTGGCTCCCCTTTATAGGGGAGCTCTTTTTTTTGCCATTTCGGTTGTAAATATTCCGTCCCTATAACAACAAAATCGACAACAGCAGCGGAACGGGAAGATACCAGGCGAATTTACGAAAATTCCCGCTTTTCAAGAGCTTTTCCACAGCTCCGAGCGCAATAAGTCCGACCGTCGCCGAAATGAAAACGCCGACGGCTTTATTCACGCAATCGAGAGGCGTTCCGCCCGAAAAAAGTGATTTCCCGTGTAAGACTGCCTCAAAAACGTCCGCCGCCGCGCCTCCGAGAATGACGGGGACGGACAGCAGAAAGGAATACTCGCCCGATTCCTCCCTCCCATAGCCGGAAAACCTCAGCGCGGAAACGGTCGAACCGCTCCGCGATAGCCCGGGAATAATTGCAAGTCCCTGAACGGCTCCGACGATAAGCGCGTCTTTGATTTGCATTGAGGAAATCGATTTGACTGCCTGTGGATTATTTTTATTCAGAAGCAAAAGAACAAAGGTTGCGAGAAACCCGAACGGAAGCAGATATTTTTCCGTTCCCTCGGGCATAAAAAGCTTCCATACGGCGGCGATTACGAAGGTCGGCGCGCTCGATATAATCAGGCATAAAACCCGATGATCGCGCGGATTTTTGATAAGCCTTACGATTGTTTCGCGGTAATACACCAACACCGCGGCGAGCGTTCCTACGTGCAGCCATATGAAAAAACCGATGTCCGCCGAGCTTCCGAGAAGGCTTTCTGCCAGAAACAGATGACCGCTGCTCGATACGGGCAGAAATTCCGTCGCGCCCTGAATTATTCCGAAAATTATCGCCTGCCAAAGAGCCATTTTATTCTCTCCTTTAACGACAAATTATACCTGCCGTTAATTTTATTTTATGCCGCTATCCGAATTTTTAGCCGGGATTTATTTTCGAAAAAATGTCGGGCTTCTTCTCTTCGGGGTATGTTGTTGTACTAACAGGAGGTGCAACCTGTGAAAAATATAGTCAAGAACTTTAGCGCGGAAGCATAAATTCACCAGACAGTCAAAGCAATTCAAAAGAAATGAAAGAACTTCTTGGATAGGAGTCAAGGCATCACGAGGAGCTTGAAATGAGCTTCCCAAAAGAGCAGAAAGAAACATTCAAAAAGTTCTACGATTGCCGGAGCGGCTATATGACCATCGCCGAAGCAGCCATCTTCTTCGGGTATACTTAAAGTTATGAGTGCAGATAGCTTTAGAGAGAATTATTATCCGCGAAATAACGGCAAGGCACGGCAAATCCGCACGCAATACAGCAGTTCAACATCGATTTCCGCTATGAAAACCTGCGCCCGAAGAAGTTTCATAATACACAAAAAAACCAATAGGGCGGACAGTTGAAACTGTCCGCCCTTAGATACCGGGCCGTGCCATACGTAGTTAATATCCTTATGAGAAACGTAGTTAAAGCCGTTCTTTTTGCATATTTTTAACGTTTTTTTTGTATATTTCCGACGTTTTTTGTCGGGTTTTCGGGCGCGTTGAATTAAATTTTTCCGAGATAATCTTCGATGAACGGCTGAATGTTTCCGTCCATAACGTCCACGATGTTCGCGTTTTCGAAGCCCGTTCTGTGGTCTTTTACGAGCGTATACGGGCAGAATACGTAGGAACGGATCTGGCTTCCCCATTCGATTTTTTTGATTTCGCCCTTGAGGGAATTTGCTTCCTCGGTCTGTTCGCGCTCTTTGAGTTCTATGAGCTTGCCCTTGAGCATCGCCATAGCCTGAAGTCTGTTCTGGACCTGACTTCTCTCGTTCTGACAGGCGACTATGATTCCGGTAGGAATATGCGTGATTCTGATTGCGCTCTCGGTTTTATTGACGTGCTGACCGCCCGCGCCCGAAGAGCGGTAGGTATCGACTTTCAGGTCTTTTTCGTCGATTACGATATCGATATCGTTGTCGATTTCCGGCATAACTTCAAGGGAAGCAAAGCTCGTATGGCGGCGTTTATTCGCATCGAAGGGCGATATTCTGACCAGTCTGTGGACGCCCATTTCGGCTTTGAGGTAGCCGTAAGCGTTTTCTCCCTCAACTGTAAAAGTAACGGATTTTATGCCGGCTTCTTCTCCGTCGAGCAGATCCATAAGACGGACCTTGTAGCCTCTTCTTTCGGCGTAGCGCGTATACATTCTGTAAAGCATACTCACCCAATCCTGCGCTTCGGTTCCGCCCGCGCCCGCGTGAAGGGAAAGGATTGCGTTATAGCCGTCGTATTTTCCCTTTAAAAGCGTGGAAATATAGAGATCCGCGACTTCTTTTTTAAGTTTTTCGAAATCCGCGGCTGCTTCTTCTATAAGTTCCTCGTCGCCGTCCGCCATTTCGACCAGTTCCGCGACGTCCGTGAGTTTCTTTTCCAGCGAAAGATAGGAATTTATCTTATTTTCGACGGCTTTTGCTCTTTGAGAGACTTTCTGCGCGTTGCCCTGATCCATCCAGAAATCTTCCGCATGTTGTTGTTTTGTCAGTTCGTCGAGTTCGGCTTGCAGTTCAGGCAAGTCAAAGGGACTCACCTATCCCTTTCAATTTAGCCAAAGTTTCTCTTAAATCTCTGTTGAGATCTTCTATCTGTACCAAATTTATCACCATCCTTTTCAGTAGATTTTCTTTATTTTCGTTTTAATCGTCCGCTCGTTTTCTTTTTCGGAATCGATTTCCGTCCGCGTCCGAAGGAATCTTATCCCGTATTCGGCTTGCGTCCGGTAAATCTCATCCTTTGCGGGCGTTCAACTGTTTCTGTTTGCGTTCTTCGCGGCGGAGTTTTCTTTGTTTCTCCATATATTCCTCGTACTCGGCTTTTCCGCAGCAGTCCTTATAGCGTTTTCCGCTTCCGCAGGTACAGCGCGCGTTGAAATCCTTTTCGCCGTTTTCGGGTTGTTCGCGGATATCGTTCTTTTCGGTATCGGCGTTGAGGTTGCGCTGAATAGGCGTGAAGAGGAGGAATCTTATAGTATTGAACTTAATATCCTGCTGCATTTCTTCGAAGAGGTCGTAGCCTCGTATCTTGTACTCGATAACGGGGTCTCTCTGCGCGTATGACTGAAGTCTTACGACGTCTTTGAGTTCGTCCATTCTGTCGATATGGTACATCCAGAGAGTGGTTATATTGCGGAGGAGGAAATGTCTTTCGATTTCGTCGGGGTCTACGCCTATGCTTCGGGTATCTTCGCGACGCTCGTTATAAAACTCCCTGATAGTCTGCGTCCATTCCTTGCGGAGGTCGTCCTTGGAGCGGTTTTTATCCTCCTCCGTGAAGAACTTGCTTGCTCCCGGGAAGTAATAAACCGCCGATTTATTAAGCTCGGCTATATTCGCGTCGCTCATTTTTTCCGTTTCGGACATAACCTTATCGAAGGTGAAGTCGCAGTAGAAATCGAGCATATCCGTTATATCGGAATGGATATTCTCGCCGTTTATGACCTTTCTTCTTTCGGCGTAGATAACGTTTCTCTGGAGGTTGAAAACGTCGTCGTACTGAAGGACTCTTTTTCTTACCGCGAAGTTATTGGCTTCGACGGCTTTCTGGGCGTTTTCGATGGCTTTGCTGATGATTCCGAGGGAGATGGGGGTATCGTCGTTCTGACTGAGCGAGCCGTAGAGTCTTTTTGCCATAGCGATTTTTTCTTCGCCGAAGAGTCTTACGAGGTCGTCGTCGAGGGAGATATAGAATATACTGCTTCCGGGGTCTCCCTGACGGCCGGATCTTCCGCGGAGCTGATCGTCGATTCTTCGGCTCTCGTGTCTTTCGGTACCGATGATTCTGAGTCCGCCCAGTTCCACGACCTTTTGTTTTTCGCCCTTTATGAGGGTTTCGTATTTTGCGAGGAGGTCTCTGTAAAGCGACTGAAGCTTACGGGTTTCCTCGTCTCCTTCGACGTAACTCGACGCGATTTCGACCTGCTCGACGGTATAATCCAGCCTTTGCATTTCTTCTTTCGCGAGGAATTCGGGGTTTCCGCCGAGGAGGATATCGGTTCCTCTGCCCGCCATATTGGTAGCAATGGTAACGCTTCCGACTCTTCCTGCCTGAGCGACGATTTCGGCTTCTTTTTCGTGATATTTCGCGTTGAGGACGGTATGCGGGACGCCTTCTTTTTTAAGGTCTGCCGAAAGCTCTTCGCTTCTTGCGACCGAAACCGTGCCGACGAGTACGGGCCTTCCTTTTTCGTGGCAGTCCTTGATATCCCTGATAATCGCGCGTATTTTTCCCTCGTGCGTGCCGTAAACGACATCCTGTTCGTCTTTTCTTACGCAGGGCTTATTGGGCGGAATGACCACTACGTCGAGATTATAAATCGAATTGAATTCGCCCTCTTCGGTTTTTGCGGTACCGGTCATTCCCGAAAGCTTTCTGTAAAGTCGGAAAAGGTTCTGATACGATATAGTCGCGAGGGTTTGATTTTCCTCCTGAATACGGACGTTCTCCTTGGCTTCGAGAGCCTGATGAAGTCCGTTCGAGTAGCGTCTTCCTTCCATTTTACGGCCGGTAAATTCGTCTACGATGACGATTTCTCCGTTTTCGACGATATAATCGGTATCGCGCTGTTTGAGGGTATGGGCATAGAGCGACTGATTGATATAGTGGTTTATGGCCGTGTTTTCGATATCGCCGAGGTTTTCTATGTCGTAGAATTTTTCGGCTTTCTGAACGCCCGAATCGGAAAGACGGACGGTCCTGAGCTTTTCGTCGACCTCGTAATCCTCGGGCTTGAGGGAGCGGACGAATCTGTCCGAGCGTTTGAAGTCGTCGGTAGAGGCGTCGCCCTGTCCGGAGATAATGAGCGGCGTTCTCGCTTCGTCGATAAGAATGCTGTCCACCTCGTCGATAATCGCGAAATCGAGTTCTCTCTGCATAATACGCGACTTTGACATAGCCATATTGTCGCGGAGATAATCGAATCCGAATTCGGTATTCGTGCCGTAGGTTATATCGCAGGCGTAGGAGGCTTGTTTCTGACGGACGGTCATTTTCGGGAGTACGACTCCGACCGTAAGTCCCATAAAGCGGTGGATTTTGCCCATCCATTCGCAGTGGAAATTCGCGAGGTAGTCGTTGACCGTAACGACGTGAACGCCCTTTCCCGCGAGCGCGTTGAGATAGGCGGGAAGGGTGGAAACGAGGGTTTTTCCCTCGCCGGTAGCCATCTGACAGATTCTTCCCTGATGGAGAGCTATTCCGCCCATAACCTGAACGTAATAGGGTTTCTGCTTGATGACGCGGAAGGCTGCTTCTCTTATCGCGGCGAAGGCGTCGGGAAGAATATCGTCGAGGGTTTCGCCCTTTGAAAGCCGTTCTTTGAGGGCGGGAGTAACCGCCTGAAGCTCTTTATCGGAAAGAGAAGCGTATTTCGATTCGAGAGCTACGACTTTATCGGCTGTTTTGCGGAGCTTTTTAAGCTCGCGTTCGTTTTCGGAAGGGAAGATTTTACTGAATATCCCCATTGTTGACCTCCGTAGGCTGCGCGTCGGATTTAGTTTCGGTTGTTTTTCCGTCGCTGAAGTATGTTTCGTAACGCTTTTCCTCTTCGGGAAGGAAGAGTTTGAGCAGAGTGTTTCTCAATACGATGAAGTTGTTTTTGACCATTCCGTAAAGGTGGCGGCGGTTTCCGACGAGGACGACGGATTTTTTCGCTCTGGTTACGGCGGTATAAAGAAGGTTCTTGTTGATGATGGAAGGCGGGCCGCTGGTTATCACGATAACGGCTACGTCGAATTCGCTTCCCTGACTTTTATGGACGGTAACGCAGTACGCGAGTGTAAGGTCCTGAAGGGAGTTTCTCTGATATTCGACTATCCGTCCGTCCTCGAAGGTAACGGAAAGTCCCGCGCCTTCGACCTCCGAAACGAAACCTATATCGCCGTTATAGACGCCTTCGCCCGATTCTATACTTCCGTTTTCTGCGATTTTCACCCATTCCGCCTGATAGTCGTTCGCCGTCTGCATAACCTTGTCGCCCAGACGAAAGACCGTTCCGCCGTATCTTATTTCGCCCTTTTCGCGCGAAGGCGGGTTGAGCGTCGCCTGAAGCCGCGCGTTTATGTTGGCAACTCCCGCGGGGCCTGCCTTCATCGGCGCAAGCACCTGAATCTCCGTGGGATTTTTCCCGTGGAATTTCGGGAGCCTTTCCGCCGTAAGTTCGACGACGGTCGAGGCGATTTCTTCGGGGGTTTCTCTGTTTAAAAAGAAGAAATCCGTACTTTTGTTGTTTATGACGGGCATTTCGCAGGCGTTTATGAGGTGGGCGTTCGAGATAATGAGGCTTCCGTCCTCCTGACGGTAGATATGTTTGAGGAAGGAGACCTTTATAAGTCCCGAGGAAATTATATCCGCGAGAACGCTTCCCGCGCCGACCGAAGGGAGCTGATCCTTATCTCCGACGAGAATAAGGACGGAGCCGTCCTTTACGGCCTTGAGGAGGGCGTTGAACACGAATATATCGGTCATCGAAACCTCGTCCACGATGAATACCTTTCCGTCGAGCGGAGAATCCTCGTTTCTTCCGAAATAAGGTCCGCTGCGGTATTGAAATTCGAGGGCGCGGTGAATGGTTTTCGCGTCTTCGCCCGTAGCCTGCTGCATACGTTTGGCGGCTCTTCCCGTGGGCGTAAGACAAACGGGGTCTATGCCTCTCGCGTGGAAGATATGACAGATACACTTTATAATCGTGGTTTTGCCCGTTCCCGGTCCGCCCGTAATAACGCTGACGCCGCTGTTTACCGCGTCGAGGACGGCTTGCCTCTGGAGCGGATGAAGGGTTATCCCGTTGATTCTTTCGTAATTCCTGATAAGGTCGTCGTCGTTTTGCGGGGAAGGAGCCGAGCGTTTAAGTCTTATAAGCTTGGCAGCAATGCTTTTTTCGGTGTTATAGCAGCTGTAAAGAGCCACGCAGTTTTCTTCGCTTAAGGAGAATCTTCTTATCGTAAGTTCGAGTTCGAGGATCTGCATAACTCTGTCGTAAGCGGCTTTGTTTTCCTCGGGATCTATTTCGAGGAGGGAAAAGGTTTTTTCCGAAAGCTCGGATTCGGACATATAAGTATTTCCGTTTTTTTCGGAGTTTTCGCGAAGGACGTAAATTATCCCCGCGCGGATTCTGAATTCTCCCGTCGGCGAATACCCCATATTCCGCGCGATTTTGTCCGCTGTAATAAAACCTACGCCGTCCACGTCGTCTATAAGAACGTAAGGATTCTCTTTGAGTCTTTCGGAGGTTTTCTCCTTATATATATTGTATATTCTGACGGCGAGATTGAGCGTCATATTGAAGCTCTGAAGAAACATAATCTGTTCCTTCATTTCTTTTATCGAGGAATAACTTTCGCCTATTTCGAGAGCTTTTCTTTTGGAAACTCCTCTGACCGCGACGAGAAGTTCGGGCTGATTTTCGATGACGTCGAGGGAGTCCTCGCCGAAGACCTTTACGATTTCCTTTGCGGTTGCGGGGCCTATACCCTTGATGACTCCGCTCGCGAGGTATCTTTCGATTCCCGCCGCGCTTTCGGGTTCGGCGACGGCGCATTCCGAAACGACGAACTGTTCTCCGAACTTACTGTGCCGCGTAAATTCTCCCGTAAGCTCGAGGCATTCTCCTTCGCTGACCGAGGGGAGATTTCCGACGCAGGTTATCGGCTCCTTATTCTTTTTGACGATAAGATCGAGGACGGTATAGCCGTTGTCTTTATTGCAGAATATTATTGAATTGACGGTACCTTTGATTTTCATCGTTTTTTTTGCCGCGTCCGAAGGGAGAGTCTTTTTTTGCACGTTACGATTTATTATTATACACTCATATTAAGCTTTTGTCAACGCAAAAAGCGTCGGCGAATATTTCCGTTATATTTCCGCTCGTCGCGAAGTATAAATAATCGCGGAGTTTTTCCGTTTTTATAAGGAGGATTTTATGATAATCAAGCCCGAAACCGTATATATAAGTCCCGAAGCCGAAATAAGTCCGTCCGCAACGATTATGCCATACTGCGTGATAACGGGGAATACGAAGATAGGCGAAAACACCGTCGTTTGCAGCTTTTCGCGCATAGATTCCTCCGAGATAGGAAGGAACTGCTCGATAGGTCCGTACGCCCGTCTGCGGGAAAACTGCGTAATAAGCGACGACTGCCGCGTGGGGAATTTCGTCGAGGTAAAAAACAGTCTTCTCGGCAGGGGAGTAAAAGCGGCTCATCTGACCTATATAGGCGACGCGGAAATAGGAAGCGGCTCGAACGTAGGCTGCGGGGTGATATTCTGTAATTACGACGGGAAGAAAAAACACCGCTCGGTTATAGGTGAGAGGTGTTTTATCGGAAGCAACGTGAATCTGATCGCGCCTCTGTCGGTCGGTTCGGGGAGTTTCGTAGCCGCCGGTACGACCGTAGACCGTTCCGTTCCCGAAAATTCCTTCGTCAGAGGAAATCGCGATCTTAAAATCGTCCGTAACGTACGAGTCGGTTCCCGCAGCGGAAAAGACGATTGAAAGCCGAGGTTTTATCTGCTTAAAATGCTGTCCTTTATGTCCTTGACCGCGGCTGCGGCTTTGGTATCTCCGTCCTGAATGAGTCCCGATACTTTATCTCTCGCGTGCATTATGGTCGTATGATCCCTGCCGCCGAAATACTGTCCGATATTGATGAGCGGGACTGTAAGCATTTCCGTTATAAGGTAAATACAGATCTGGCGCGGTTCCACGATTTCCTTATTTTTCTTTTTGCCGATGAGGGCGTTCTTGTCCACTCTGTAATAAGCGCAAACGCTGTCCACGATTCTGTCTATCGTGATAACCTCCCGCTTGTCGTCGCGAAAGTCTTTCAGGGCTTCTCCGAGAACGTCCTCGCTGTCAACGGGTTTTCCCGTGAGAGCCGCGTAGCTCACGACCTTCGTAAGAAGTCCTTCCATTTCACGGACGTTGCTCTGAACCTTGTCCGCGATAAGCTCCAGAACTTTATTCGGGACGTCGAGGTTATCCTGAATGGCTTTTTTCTGAAGAATTGCGATTCTCGTTTCGAGGTCGGGCGGCTGTACGTCGGCGATAAGGCCTCCTTCGAATCTCGTTCTCAGCCTTTCTTCGAGAGGTTTGATTTCTCTGGGCGGACGGTCGGAGGAGATAACGATTTGTTTCTGCATATTATACAGGTCGTTGAAGGTATGAAAGAATTCCTCCTGCGTGGAAACGGTTTTCGCGATGAACTGAATATCGTCTATCATAAGAACGTCCACGTTTCTGTACTTGTTGCGGAAGCGTTTCATTTCGTCGTTTTTGTTGCTGTCGCGGAGAGCTTCTATGAGGTTGTTCGTAAAATGCTCGCTCGAAACGTAAAGACATCTGAGGTCGGGACGGAGAAAATGGAGGCGGTTTCCGATTGCGTGCATAAGGTGCGTTTTTCCGAGTCCCGCCGGGCCGTAGATAAAAAGCGGATTATAACGCTTCCCGGGGTTTTCGGAAACGGCTTTGCTCGCGGCGGCTACGAATTCGTTGGATTTTCCCACGACGAAGTTATCGAAGGTATATTTCGATATAAACGCGGAGGTCTTTTCGTCCTCGTCCGAGAAATCCGCCTGATCTTCTATGTAATCCTTGAAAAGCTCTTCTTCCGCCGGCGTAATGACCTGTACGTCCGAGAGCTTGTCCGAGTAATTCCTGTCGATTACGTCTTTTATGTTCCGGCGGAATCTCTTTTCCACCAGCGCCTGAGTAGCCGCGTCCTCCGCCATAAGAATGAGTTTGTTTCCGACTTTACAGAGAGGGCGTAATGTCTGTATCCAGAGGTCGTAAGCGACGGCCGGCACCACCGGCACGAGGTCGCTCTGTATGTTGTCCCACAATTCGTCGATATTTACGTTAGCCATAATCTGCTCCTCTGTCAATTCCGTTGGATAAAATAATTACCACCTTATATTATAACATACGAATCCGATTTATGGGTGGATTTTTACCATATATTTTTTCATTTTTGGAAAAAATCTCCGGATTTTTTTCCGGACGCTACACTTTTCCGTTTTCGTCAGTTATGAATCATATCGGAAATTCTGTATAATTATTTATCTTGACAGAATTTTTCGGGTGTGCTAAAATCCTCCTGTCGGCGCGGACGGAAGAAGTTCCGTACAACGCCGAGGACGGATTTCCCGCGGATTTTTCGGGGATTCGGAAGGAGGAAGGCGATGAATTCGTTAAAACAAACGCATCTTTTCGACGCGAGCGACGTGGATTTTATGAGCAGAGCGACGCTCGTTTCTTTACAGAGAGTATTTCAGTCCGTTGCTGCCGCCGATTGCAAAAGACTCGGTGTGGGAACGAAGGCTCTTTCCGGATGCGGAATGGGCTGGGTTCTTTCGAGAATGAAGTACAGATTCTTCGGAATGCCCGTTCTCGACGACTGTGCGGTTTTCGAAACCTGGACCAATCCTCCGCGGGGCTGCGAATTCGTAAGGCTCCTCGATATTACGGACGAACGCGGGAATCTTACGGTTCAGGGCGTTTCCAAGTGGTGCGTCCTCGACATAAACACGGCGAGGCTCGTTCCCGTCGGAGAAGTTCCCTACGACCGCAGTCAGCCCTTCCGGACGGACAATGCTTTCGGCTCGGATTTCAAGAAGCTCGTTTTCGACGGAGAATGGACCCGCGTTTTCGACGAGGTTATCCGCCTCAGCAAAATCGACGTCAACGGACATCTCAACAACACCCGCTATTTCGAATTCGTAACCGACTGCTTTACTCTCGAGGAAGCGGGAAAGTTCGGAATCTCGGAATTTCAGATGGATTTCCGTTCTCAGGTCAGAGAAGGGCAGACGCTTTCCGTATTTTCCGCAAGGGAAGGGGAAGACGAATTCCGTTTTAAAGGCGAAGCCGACGGAACGGTCGCGTTCCTCGCGAAAATGAAAATAAATAAGTTGAAATAAAAGTAAGTAAAGATAAAAGTAAAGAAGGTAAAAATAAAAGTAAAGAAATTAAAACGAAAGCGAAGGAATTAAGAATGAAGGTAAGAGGTAAAAATAAAAGTAAGGAATGTAAAAATAAAGGTATGGAGTTAAAATAAAAGTAAGGAAGTCAGAACGAATGCAAGGAAATTAAAACGAAAGCGAGAATAAAAGCAGAAAGGTAAAAATGAAGGCAAGGAGGGTACAGACTCGCAAAAAACGCCGTAAAGAGCGGTAAAAACCTTATGCGGCGGCGTGTAAAAATGAAAACAAACCCGTCGGATTGTCGGGAAAAAATCTTGACATAAGGGTTCCCTTGTGCTATAATACACAAGCATTCGCAAGAACGCAGGCAGCGACGCGGGGTAGAGCAGTCCGGTAGCTCGTCGGGCTCATAACCCGGAGGTCAGGTGGTTCAAATCCCCTCCCCGCAACCATGTGGCGGCGTAGCTTAGTTGGTTATAGCGGCCGGTTCATACCCGGCAGGTCGTTGGTTCGAGTCCGACCGCCGCTACCATAAAACTTAATAAGGCTCCTTGGTCAAGCGGTTAAGACATCGCCCTTTCACGGCGGTAACACGAGTTCGATTCTCGTAGGAGTCACCATTGGGGGTATAGCTCAGCTGGGAGAGCATCTGCCTTACAAGCAGAGGGTCATAGGTTCGAGCCC
>UQVY01000001.1 GCA_900544545.1 uncultured Eubacteriales bacterium | reverse complement strand
CTCCGCATGGTCTAAGCCATACGGAGGATTAACTGTTTTACGGACACCCGTCTATTAAGCCGCTTTTTCTTTTGATTTTTATA
Organism: uncultured Eubacteriales bacterium; assembly: GCA_900544545.1. GTDB lineage: Bacteria > Bacillota > Clostridia > Christensenellales > CAG-314 > UMGS692. The sequence continues at coordinate 255,771 of UQVY01000001.1, read as the reverse complement.
CCTATCGAATTTTCAAACGTTGTGTCGGATTGCGTATCTGACTATATCTTCGGAAGACGAACAGCCGTTCTTAACCGCGTCTGCTATATGCCTTTGCGCCTCCGCTCTCGTCATTCCGAGAGAAAGCAAAACCGTCAGAGCCTCGGCCTGGTCGCCCGTCGACGAAGAAGCCGGTTCAAAAACAGAAACGCCCTTTTTAGACGTAAGCAAAACTTCCATCGGCGAAATCTTCCCTTTAAGTTCGAGAACGATTCTTTCCGCCGTCTTTTTGCCTAAACCCTTGATTCTTACGAGACTTGCCGCGTCTTCCGAAACTATAGCCGCGCTGAGGTCGTCCGGTCTTATTCCGGAAAGAATCTGAAGAGCCATCTTGGGACCTACTCCGTTTACCGAAATCAGCATAAGGAACATCTTCTTCTCTTCCTTTGTGGAAAAGCCGAAAAGAGAAACGTCGTCCTCTCTCACCTGCATATAGGTATATACCGTAACGACCTCGCCGATAAGGGAAAAATCCGATAAGGTTTTATTCGAAACGTTGATTTCGAAGCCTATACCGTTATTTGAGACAACAAGCAGACCGTCCTCTATTCCGACGACCTCTCCGATAACGAAATTTATCATTTTCTCTCCGTATAAGCGAAAAGCACCGACCTGTTTTCGGCGGCTTTTCTTTTTATTTACATCTCGCGTCCTTTCATTTTCCGCGACTGAGCGTGAGTGAGCGCGACCGCAAGCGCGTCGGCGGCGTCGTCGGGACGCGGAATCTTATCGAGACAAAGATAAGTCTTAACCATAGCCTGCATCTGATGCTTGTCCGCTCTGCCGTAACCAGTCAGGGCTATCTTGACCTGAAGCGGCGTATACTCGAAAAGCAACCCGCATTTTTTGATTGCGCTGACGATAAGAACGCCCCTTGCTTCGGCAACCTTTATTCCGGTAGTAATATTGGTGTTGAAAAACAACTCCTCCATCGCTATTTCGTCGGGACGGAACTTTCCGATAAGACTGTCGGCGGCTTCGGAAATCATAGCAAGCCTTACCGGCACGGATTCCTCCTTGGGCGTGGAAATGATTCCGTAGTCCACGAGTTTTACGTTCCTTCCGTCGATATCGATAACACCGTACCCGGTAGTTGCAAGTCCCGGGTCAAATCCGAGAATTCTCAAGATTATTCTTCCTCGTCCTCTTCCTCGGGAAGATCTACGTTATGGAAAACCTTCTGAACGTCGTCGTTGTCCTCCATAGCGTCTATCATTTTAAGGAATTTTTCAAGATTTTCGCCTTCGAGAGTAACGAGATTCTGCGGAAGCCACTCCATACCCGCGGAAATAAGCGTAAATCCCGCCTTCTCAAAATAATTTCTGATGGAAGAAAGGTTAGCCTGCGTGGTATAGACTTCAAAAACGTCGTCTTCGATGTTGACGTCCTCCGCTCCCGCGTCGAGAACCGTTTCGTATATATCGTCCTCGCTCTTTTCGTTCCTTTCGCAAACGACAACGCCCTTTCTGTCGAACATATAGGATACGCAGTTGGAAGTTCCCATAGCTCCGCCGAACTTATCGAAATAATGCCTTACTTCGCCCGCAATACGATTTTTGTTATCGGTAAGAACTTCGATGATTACTGCGGAGCCGCCGATTCCGTATCCTTCGTAGAGCATATTTTCGTAGTTGATATTGCCCAGTTCGCCGGCAGCCTTCTTAATACTCCTGCTGATATTGTCGTTGGGCATATTATTCATTTTCGCGTTTGCGATCGCGTCGTAGAGTTTACTGTTGCTTGCCGGATCGCTTCCACCGAGTTTTACGGCAACGGCTATTTCTCTTCCGATTTTAGTGAAAATCTTGGATTTAGCCGCGTCGCCCTTTGCTTTTTTATTCTTTATATTAGCCCATTTACTGTGTCCGGACATAAATTAGATTCCTCCGTAGTTATTATAATCGATTTTATCACGTATTGCCCGCAATATTGATTTAACCGCAAACTCAATATTTCTGCCGCTAAAACTCATCTATTCGCCGCAAATTCCTCCTAAAGCATACATCAACACACCTGCGGAAACGGCTACGTTAAAGCTTTCCAGTCCGTTTTCCATAGGTATCGCGACCGTCTTCCCGCAAAGTTTTTTCGCTTCGACGGAAACACCGTTGCCTTCGTTGCCGAGAACTATCGTATGCTTTAAAGGAATATTCCGAATGCTTCTTACGTTTTCGCCGTTCATATCCGCACAGACAAGCAGACTTTCTCCGTTAGCGCCGAACGCTTCGTCAAAAGAGCATTCGACAATCCTCAAAACGAATTGAGCGGTCATTCCCGAGCGAAGACTTTTCATCGAAAACGGATCCGCCGAGCCGACGAGATACACGTCGTTATAGCCGAAACCCATAGCCGTTCTCAAAATCGCTCCGACGTTACCCGGGTCCTGAAGATTTTCCAGAATAAGAGCGCGTCCGCGAGGCTCTAAGATTTCTCCGACCGATCTTCTGCAAACGGCGATGATACCCTGCGGCGTAACCGTTTCGCAAAGAGAAGAAATAAACCTCTCTTCCATTTCGTATACTGTCGGAATCGTTTCCGAAAGACGGGAAAACCTTTCCTCTTTTTTCTTGTCTATAAAGAGCGTTTCGACCTCTGCTCCGAGTCTTATCGCGTCGTTGACGAGCTTCTCTCCTTCGATAAGATATAAGCCCGATTCGAAGCGATATTTCTTATCGAGAAGTTTTTTCGCCCGAATGTAATTCTTATTGCTGCCCGTGATAAACATAATTCAAAAAAAGCCTTCGGTTGCGGAGCAATATGCGCCGATCGAAGGCTTGAGTCAACTCGTTAGTTCAGTTTGGACTTTGCTGCGTCGGCAAGCTTAGCAAAAGCCTGAGCGTCGGATACGGCAAGTTCGGCGAGAACCTTTCTGTTAAGGTCGATACCCGCGAGCTTGAGCCCGTGCATCATTTTGCTGTAAGAAAGACCGTTTGCGCGCGCGCCCGCATTGATACGAGCGATCCAGAGCTGTCTGAAATCGCGTTTCTTCTGTTTTCTTCCGACGTAAGCGTAGTTACCGGACTTCATAACCGCCTGACGGGCGATTCTGTAGTTAGTGCTTTTAAGACCGAAGTAGCCTTTAGCGAGTTTCAATATCTTTCTGCGTTTCTTTACCGCGTTTACACCACGTTTAATTCTCATCTCTTATACCTCCGGATCAATACGGCAACATACGTCTTACGGTTGCAGCCTGTGCCTTGTCTACGTATGCAGCTGCACGAAGATGACGTGTTCTCTTGGTTGTCTTCTTTGTCAGAATGTGATTCTTACCCATTTGGGCTCTCTTGACCTTTCCGGATTTCTTTACGGAAAAGCGTTTTGCGGAACCGCTGTGAGATTTCTGTTTCGGCATTTATCTTTCCTCCATGTTACTTTTTATTATTTATCGGCGCGATAATCATCGTTACGTTGCGACCTTCGACCAAAGGTTGTTTCTCGACCGAGGCAACGTCTTTAAGAATATCGGCAAACCGCGACACGACTTCCACTGCGCTTTTAGAATACGCCGCCTGACGACCTCTCATCCTGAGCGAAACCTTGACTTTATTTCCGTCGGCTATGAACTTAGCGGCGTTTTTAGCCTTAGTCTGCATATCTCCCTCGTCGATGGTCATGGACAGCCATATTTCCTTGAGTTCAACTATCTTCTGATTTTTACGGGCTTCTTTTTCTTTCTTGATCTGTTCGTAGCGATACTTTCCGTAGTCCATAATCTTACAGACGGGCGGAACGGCGTTAGGTGAAATCTTGACTAAATCAAGCTGTTTTTCATCGGCAACGGCAAACGCCTCTCTCAAAGAAACGATTCCCAGCTGATTGCCTTCCGAATCGATAAGACGAACCTGATCGTCCCTGATCTGATTGTTGATCTGAAGATCCTTAATGGTCGTATACCCCCTTGGATACATAATAAAAAAGCGCGGACAAAAATCCGCACCCATACCATAAACTATAGACAGGAAACCAAACAACAACCGATCGTTTGGTGAGAAGCGGACTTCTGCTTGAGCCTCCTCATTTTAGCACAGCTCTCCCGCCGTGTCAAGCGTTTTTAAGTAAAAATTCCGCGTTTTTTACAAAATCTGCCGACGATTTCATAGATTACGCGTCAAGACAGAGCGAAAGTATTCTTTCCGCCTGAATAAGTCCGTCTACCGCGGCGGATACGATTCCTCCGGCATAACCCGCGCCTTCCCCGCAAGGATAAATTCCCTTTACGTTCGAAACTCCTTCCGCATTGCGAATAATTCTGACGGGACTGCTGCTTCTCGTTTCGACCGCCGTAAGAACGCCCCGGGAATCGAAGCCTTTTATCCTTTTTCCGAAAATCGGAATTGCCTCGGCAAGAGAACGCGAAACGAAATCCGGAAGACATTTCCGAAGATTGCAGGGCTTTACTCCGCGCCGATAGGTCGGCTGAACTTTAAAAACGTAATCGTTCCCGAATTCCTTTCGTCCCGAGATAAAATCCAATGCGTTTTCGGCAGGCGCAACGTAATTCCCGAAAACGGAAAACGCGGCTTTTTCCAATCTGCGCTGAAACTCAACTCCCGCAAGAACGCCATCCCCGCCGAAATCTTCGGGATTTACGTTGACGAGAAGCGCGCTGTTGCTGTTGAAGCCGCCTCTGTCTCGGTTGCTCATTCCGTTGGTAACAAGACACTCCGACTCACTCGCGGCCGCCGTTACGAAACCGCCCGGACACATACAGAAAGTATACGCGGTCCTTCCGTCCGAAAGATGTTCGACGAGCTTATAATCCGCGGCTTCGAGGTCGGGATGCGTAAATTTCCCGTATTTATATTCGTTTATAATACTTTGCGGATGTTCTATTCTCACTCCCACGGCAAACGATTTCCTTTCCATCGCCACTCCGCGTTTTAAGAGCATTTCGAAGGTATCTCTCGCGCTGTGTCCGACCGCAAGAACCAAAGCGTCGCAGTCGATTCTTTCGTCGGCTCCGTCGTTGACGATAACCGAGGAAAGATTTCCGTCCTCGATTTCGACATCCGTAAGTTTCGTCCTGAATTTAATCGTAACTCCGAGCCTTAAAAGCTCGTCTCTGAAACGCGCCACGACCGTTTCGAGAACGTCCGTTCCTATATGCGGCGTTGAAGAATACATAATATCCTTGTCTGCGCCGAATCTTCCGAACGTATCGAAAACCGTAAAAAGCCTTTTGTCGTTGACTCCGGTCGTGAGCTTTCCGTCGGAAAAAGTCCCCGCTCCGCCCAATCCGAACTGAACGTTGGACTCGACGTCGAGTTTTCCTCCGTTCCAGAAAGAAGTTACTGCTTTTTTCCGTTCCGCAACGTCGTCGCCCCTTTCGAGAAGAGTCACATCCGCGCCTGCCTTCGCAAGAGCAAGAGAACAAAAAAGGCCTGCCGGACCGCTGCCTGCAACGACCGCTTTCAGACCTTTGCAGTTTCGGGGACGAATCCCGTCAAGCAGATTAACGGGTTTTTCGTACGGAAAAACGTCCTTCGTTCCGCTTAAATCTCGGTTGCATCCGAATCCCAGAGAAAGAATCGGTCTGACCTTTCCGTGACGGCAATCGAGAGACCTTTTTAGCAAAATCACATCGCTTATTTCTCCGTAAGGAATACCCGTTTTTTCCGAAATAGCCGCAACGAAGTCCTTCTCGTCCATTCCGACGGGAAGGTTATTGATCCTGTAATTCATTTTATTCCAATTCTCCCGCTACGATACCGCTCGAAAAAGCCCAATGGAGATTGAATCCGCCGCACAATCCGTCTATATCGACGACCTCGCCGCAAGCGTATAATCCCTCGTTTTTACGGAATTCCAGACTCGTTTTCAGAGCCTTCGTATCTATGCCTCCGCACATAACCTGCGCTTCCGAAAAACCCGCAAGCCCCGTAACCGTAAAGCGGAAATCCTTGATAACCGCAGCAAGTCCGGATATATCGTTTTTGTCGAGAAGAATCGCTCTTCTTTTGATTTCGTCGGCAAGCCTGTTATGGAACATACCCGTCATAAGATGCTGCGAGCCGAATCTGCTATATCTTTCTTTAAGCAAAGGAAGAAGCTCCTCGAATCTTATGTGCGGAAACAGATCGAGAGAAATCTCGAATCCGTTTTCCTCTTTGCTTCTCGCTATAAAGGAAGACATATTGAGAATAACTATACCGCTGAGCGAATTGTCTTTGAACTGAACTTCTCCTTTCTCTTTACGAATCGGTTTTCCGTTCTTATAAAGCGACGCCACGCATTTTGCTCGAAGCCCCGAAAGCGCTCTCGGAAGAGGCTCTACTTTTATGGGCGTGAGCGAAGGAGCGTAAGGAACGATAACTCTGTTTTCAACGAGCTTTTCGAGATTGTACGTCGGAGCCTGCGCTTTTCCACCGACCGCGATTATTATCTTCCGCGCGAAAAGATTCTCGTTTCCGCAAACGACGGTATAGCCCACGTCCCTTTTATAAACGGCGTCTGCCGTCTTTCCGGTAACGAATTCAACCCCCGCGCGTTCGCATTCGAATCTGAGACAATCCAGAACGCTCGTCGCGGTTTCGGACACGGGATAAAGCCTTCCCTCCGGATCCGCGTAACTTAAAAGACCTATTTTTTCGAAAAGCTTATTGGCTCCTTCTTTTGCCCGCAGCAAAACGTCCGAAACGAACTTATTGTTATTGTATGAATCGTCCGAAACCGAAAGATTGCCGAAATTACATCTTCCGTTTCCCGTTACAAGCAGTTTCTTACCAACGCGTTCGTTCTTCTCGAGCAGAACCACTCTGTTCCCGTTATTCGCAGCCGTTATCGCCGCCGCCAATCCGGAAGCTCCGCCACCGACGATTAAAACAGATTCAGTCATTTTTCTTCACCAGATCAAGTTTTTTTGTAAAGTAAGGTTTTCCGATTGCTTCGTAATACTGCACGAGATTCATACATCTGAGTTCATAAAACGAAATCAGAATCGACGCAAACGAAAGCGCCCACGATACTATCCTGTTTGAAACGAACAGCCTTAAAAGCACGAGCGTCGCCAGACACAGGAAGAGAGTTATAAACGTTGAAGCGAACACCGGGAAAAAGCGGTCGATAATCAATTTAAGCGAATTGCGGAAACTTATGACTAAACCCTCCCCCGAATAAATTCTTTCGACCGCCCAGAACGAAAACAGACTCATTCTGAACGAAAAGCATATCAAAGCCATAACCGCCGTAATAATCAGTCCCGCAAGCTTCAGCTCTACGAAAACCGACAAGTATGCTCCCACTATCGCGAAAAACACGAATAAGTCCGAGACCAGCGTCACGAATATATACGGAAACTGATAAGACGCAAACTTCCCGAAGTTCTTGTAAATTCCCCAGAGGTACGACGATGGTTTTCCGAAAGCCATAAACTCCCGAAGACCAGAGACCGTCGAAAAATCGAAAAGACCGTCGAAAAACCTGTACAGAACGTAAAAGACGGCTATCCCTACGTATATCACGACGGGCTTTGAGAACAATTCCGGAACGTTCACGAAGAGCGAATCGAAAAGGTCGTAGACCGTAAAGACCGCTTTCCTTAAAACCTCCGCAAATCCGTCGACCGAATAGACCTTTCCTCCGGACATCTCCTCTATAAGAAGAGAAAACGCGTTGACCGACTTATCGATAAATTCGGCAAAATCGCTGACCGAGCAATTGAGAAGCAGTATAGGCACGGACAGGAATATAAGAACGATCGCAAGCCTCATAAGAAAGGTTTTCAGCAGCAGACAACCGTTGGCGATAAACAGCCTGAACGTTTTGATTCCTTTCATTATTTCCTCCTTATTCCGAATCCCATATCTTCCCTCTCCATTCCCGTTAAAAACATATAGTACTTTATGGTAAGGACGGGGAAATATATCATCCAGCCGGCATGAACGACGGTCCAGCCTATCGTCGAAAGAATTCCTTCCGCAGCCGGAGACGCCAGCGATATCAGAGGCTTGAAAAGAGCGATAACCGCAACCGTTATTACGAGAGGAATCGCTATCGCTCCGTAAATTCGTTTCAAGGCGTTCTTTACGAGGTTGATTGACGTAGCCGCCGAATAATTGAAACTGTACCCGTCAATAAGCGACGCCGGAACGGAAAGACATATAAGCACAAAAAACGCGCAATATGCGACGTAAATTGCGATTACGAGAATCAGACATACGATAAACAACGCAATCTTGCTTTTGATTATCAGAAAAAGCAGACATATAATACCGCTCGTAACCAGACCGAGAAGTTCGCAACTGAAAAAAGCGACCGCCGCGAAGGGCAGCACGATAACCAGACTGTCGTTGACGAGAGAACCGAGCCTGAAACTTACGGGAACACCCAAGCGCATATGACGCTCGACCGCGCTGTACAAAGCTCCGAGTCCGACTATTGCGATCAAGGCGCTGACGAACCAGCCTATAAAGCCTCCCGCGCTGTCGAAATTAATGAAAGAAAAATATTTAAATACGTCTCCGTAAAAATCAACTATCCTGAAGTCTTCCGTATTTTTAGCAAAATTAACGAAAAAGTCGGAAACAACATAATCCGACCTGAACAACGCCAAAAACAAAGCCGGTAAAACGACTATCAGAACCAGCCTGAAAAAGTTTTTATAAATATATACAAGAGACGACGTTTTTTTCATACGGGAAAAACTTTTGATAAAGGTCGCCCGACCGACGTCGGGCAACCTTCAGCAAAGCCTTTGACTTCGTTTTTCGCAATTATTCACCAGTAATTGCATTTACAGGGCACTGAGCTGCACACGCACCGCAATCAACGCACTGAGAAGCGTCTATAACGTATCTGTCGTCACCTTCGGATATACATCCGATGGGGCAGGTCGCTGCGCAGGAACCGCATTTAATACATTCGTCACCGATTTTGTGAGGCATTTTTCATATCTCCTTATGTTTTTTTGCATCTTCCGATGCTGTCTTCATTATATCACCGCCTTTCAAATCTGTCAATCGATTTAAAAGGGAGTGGTTTCCTATTATTTTTTAAAGAATTCGTCACACTGCTTTAAATCCGTAAAGCCTTTGCGTCAATCATCGGATTCGGCGATTTCGTCCGTATCCGAGTCGTTGTCGTAAGCCTCGGACGCCTTGACCTTCGACTGAACGTCGGCAAGCTTGTAATCTCTGAATTCGGCTCCGTTATCCTTATCGAACCGAGCCTTGACCGTCTTGGAAAGAACGTTAAAGCTCTCGACGATTGCCTTTCCGTCGGGAGTCTTGATTTCGCTTCCGATTTTGGGCATAAGCTTACTCGTTTCGACGTAATGGTCGTTTTCGTACTTTAAACAGCACATAAGTCTTCCGCAAAGTCCGCTGATTTTAGTCGGATTGAGGGAAAGCCCCTGAACCTTCGCCATTTTTATGGAAACTCTCTCGAAATCGCCGAGATGAGCCGAACAGCAGCAAGGTCTTCCGCAGCTTCCGAGTCCGCCGATGATTTTGGTTACGTCTCTTATTCCTATCTGCCTAAGCTCTATTCTGATTCTGAATACTCCCGCGAGATCCTTTGCAAGATTACGGAAATCCACTCTGCCTTCGGACGTGAAATAAAAGATGACTTTCGAATTGTCGAAAGTGAATTCCACGTCGATAAGCTTCATATCGAGTCCGTGCTTCTGAATCTTTTCGCGGCATATTTTCATAGCCTCTTCGCGTTTTTCGAGGTTTTTCTCGTATTGTTCTTTATCTTTATCGGTAGCCGGCCTGATAATAGGTTTGAGTTGTCCGACTATTTCCTTTTCAGGAACGTCTTTATTCGGAATAACGACCTTTCCGTATTCCACGCCCCTCACCGTTTCGACGATAACTCCGTCCCCGCGATTGAAAACGACGTTCGTCGGATCGAAATAATATATCTTACCGGCATTTCTGAATCTAACGCCAACTATTGACGGCATCTGTATTTAACCTCCATCATTCCGAGCAGAAGGTCGTCGGCTATCGCCTGAAACGAAACGCCCTGCCCGACTCTTTTTTTCTCTTTTATAAACAACTTTGAAATTTCGCCTGCCGCTTTAAGCGAATACGCCTTCCCGATAACGGCGAAATCGTCTTTTCTGAAAGGAACTTCGAGTCCGCAATGACATTCCGCAAGTCTTCTGAATATTGCGGACAAAGCCGAAAACAACAGAAAGGAATCGTCCCTGTAAGAAACGATTTCCGGAACGTATCTCACGCAGTCGCGGCTCGAATTACAGTTTTTAAGCATTTCGAAAAGACCGTCGGTAGCTTTTTTCCCTCCGTTTCTGCAAAAAGCCTCCGAAAGCGTAAGATTTCCGTCGAAAAGCCACGCGGCTTCTTCGGCTTCTTCCTCGTCGCAGCCCTCCGAAATCAAAAAATCCGCAGTAACGACGGCCGACGGACTCGGAAGCTTCAGAAAGGCGCACCTGCTTCTGACGGTCGGCAAAAGCTTTTCCGCCCCGTCCGTTCTTATTATGATGAAATTGCCTTCGCGAGGCTCTTCGAGGGATTTCAGCATTTTATTCTGCCAGTCGTCCCTGACCGAATTAACCGAGTCGAAAACGAAAACCCTTGCTCCGCCCTCAAGAGGGCTGAAAGCGTACCCGTCGTTAAAAACGGCTATATCGCTTTGCGCACTGATGATTTTTCTTCCTCCGCACGGAAACCGAAAAACGTCCATATGGACTCCGGATTTGATTTTACGACAGGTATCGCATTCTCCGCAACCGTCTTTTCCGCACATAAGAAGCATCGTGAACGCCTCCGTAAAAGCGTCGACGTATCTCGTATCGTTACTTTCGACGATATACCCGTGATAAAGCCGTCCCGAATCCTTATCCCTTTTCAGCTTTTGAAATTCGGCGGATTTTTTAACCGTTTCAATCAGATCATACATCGATTATGCCCTTTTTTCTCAATAAATCAACCACGAGCGCATGAGTTTCCTCCGTATTGCCCGACGCGTCAAGTCTTACTATTCTTTCGGGAGCTCTTTTCGCGGCAATAATATATCCTTCGTAAACTTTCCTGAAGAATTCCCGTCCCTGAATTTCGAGTCTGTCTTTTTTATTCGGGCCGCCCTTACGGGCAAAAGACGATACGGGATCGAGATCGAGGAATATAGTCAGCTCGGGATAAAAATCGCCTACGGCCATTTTGTTGAGCCTGTCCGCAGTTTCCGCGCCCAAACCTCTCGCAATTCCCTGGTAAGCAAACGTACTGTCTATATATCTGTCGCAAAAAACCAATCTTCCTTTTTCGAGAGCGGGTTTTATTATATCGTAAATGTGCTGATTTCTCGCCGCCGCGTACAAGAGAGCCTCGCATTCGTTCGACATAGCGGAATTTCTTGCGTCGAGAATGATTCTTCTTATACTTTCGGCAACCCTGCTTCCGCCCGGTTCACGCGTAAAAACGGCGTCGATTCCTTTCTCTCTGCAAAAATTCCCGAGCATTCTGAGCTGCGTGCTTTTTCCTACGCCCTCGCAGCCTTCAAACGTTATCAATCCTTTCATATCTGACCTTTAATTTCTTTCTCTCCTTTCCGTCTTGCAAAGGAATACTCTTTATTTCCTTTAAAACCTCGGCGGAAATCGTCTCTCCGTCCAAAAGAACGGGAATACACGGCGGCATTTTTAAAATCGTCTCGGCTGAAACGCAGCCATCCGCCTCCGAAATCGGGACCTCTCCGACGAGCGGGTATCTTTTAAGTCCGAAAGCCGCTTTCCTATCGTTATACGCCGCGTTTTTTCGCGTTTTTTCGCAGATTTCTTTCCGATTTTCAAAAATCGGACGTATTCTTTCCAAAGCCTCGTATAATCTTTCGAATACGTCCTCATCGTCGTAAATCGTAGTTATCGCAACGAGTCTTTTTTTGTCGGTCATTTCGAGAAAAACGTTTTCTCTTTCCAAAGCGGCTCCGACCTCCTCCGCAGAAACGCCGTACCCTTCGCAATTGACGACTACTCGCGTAAAGTCATCGTTTTTCTCCGAAAAAAGCCCGATTTTCTTTATTTTTTCGTCGAAAATCCTTCGTCTTTCATAAAGAACGTCGTACTTCCCTGCGTTTTCTGCGGCATATTCTCTCGCAAGATCTATGCTCGCCATAAGTCCGAAAGACGGACTCGTCGTCATAAAAGCATATAAATCCCGCTTCAGATCGTCTATAAGCTCGTCCGAATCGGAAAGCAGTACGGCAGTCTGATTGAGACCGCCGAGAGTTTTATGAACGGACACGACGCAGGCGTCGGAATTCTTCGCGGTAGATTCCGGAAGAAGCGGGCTCAATCCGAAATGCGCTCCGTGAGCCGAATCGACGAAAAGTTTTTTCCCTTTTGCTTTCAGAAAGGCGCGGATTTCGGGAAGATTCACCGTCTGTCCGTAATAATCGGGCGACGTGAGCACGAAAACGTCGATTTCGGGATAAAGTTCAAGCGTTTCTTTTATATCCTTCAAAGAAATCGGCTCGACCATTCCGTCGTTTACTCTCCTCTCGATTACGACGGTGGGCTTTTTCATCAGACGAAGAGCTTCGAAAAGGGATTTATGACTGAGTCTGTCCACGGCTACGACCTTCCCCTGCGCCGCAAAAGCAAAATTACCGGAAGAGCTTCCGTTGACCGAAAAAAGAGCGTACTTCACTCCGAAAAGCTCCGCATAAAGCCTCTCCGCCTCGAGAATTGCTCCCGTCGGCTCGAAAAGATTGTCGGTTACGTCAAGCTCGGTAAGATCGAATTCCGAAAAGTCTTTCAGAAAACCTCGGTCGATTTTCCCTTTATGTCCGGGCATATGGAGCCGAAGACTTTTTCTTGCGGCGTACTCAAAAAGCAAATCGTAAAGCGGAGTCATTTTTTCACCTATGCGATAAGTCCGACGACCAGATTCGTCGCGTATCCCAGAGCTACGCTCAAAACGAAAGTCGTTCCGATAAGCAACAGGTTGCGCTTCAGATTGGATTTATCCTTCAGAAGAACGGCGTAGCCCAATCCCGCATTTACGCAAAGCCCCGCAAGACAGCTTCCGAAAGATATTCCGCCGAGAATATAAGCCTGCGTGATTATAACGGACGAAGCGCAGTTGGGAATAAGCCCTATAAGGCAAGTAAGAAGAGGCTGAAAGGCTTTGCTTCCCGAGATAAACGCAACGAAACTGTCTTTGCCCACGAAATGAACGATCGTTCCGAAAACGAGATTTACCGCCAGAATATAAGCGAAAACGACAGCCGCGTGTCCGAGCGGATGAAGCAGGTATTTCCTCCATTTGCTTTCGGCGTGTTCTTCGTGTCCGCACATACACTCCTCGTCGTCGAAAGCCGCGGTTTTTTCCTTGAGTACGGCGTTTGCCGCCATACCTACGATAACCGCGAAAACGAGTTTTATCGCCAGCAGCGGCAGAATCGAAGAGATTTTCGTTCCGTTCGTCAGAAGAATGACCACGGCTTCGTCGCTCGTCGCCAGAAAAACGGCGAGAATCGTTCCCGTAGTTATCATTTTTTTGTCGTAAAGCTTGGCTGCCATAACGGAAAATCCGCATTGCGGAATTATTCCGAGAAGCGCGGCGAAAACCGGCGCGGATTTGCCTGCAATAAAGCTTTTTCTGTTGCTTTTTTCGAGTTTTTCCTCAATCAGTTCTATCAACAGATACACCAGAAAGATGAACGGAAATACCTTCAGCGCATCTATCAGTGCATCGAGAATAACGTCCCACATCGAATCGTTTCTTTTCTCCTAATAGTTTATCGTATATCAATTCCGAGACGAATCCGGATTTAACCCGCTCCACGCAAATATGAACGAAGCTCCCCGAATACTCCGCAAAAAGCGGTTCTATCCCCTCGGAAGCAAGCTCGCGGCAAATTTCTCCGAAATCTCCGTACCGACAGCTTGCCGCGGCTATAACCGAAGCTTCGGTCATTTTCATACGAAGAACGACTCCCGAACGGATAAGTTTTGCCTTCGTTTCCGGATCGAAACTGAAAAGCCTTATCCCGTTGACGGTTCTGACCGCGTCGGGAAAAAGCCTTTGTACAGGCTCGGCGTCGCACTGAATCTCGTAAAGGACTCCGTCTTTGACCGCAATCCCCTTTACTCCTTCCGAAGCCCGATAAGTAACCGTAGTACCCGCAGCTTCGGTATTGAAGGTGTTTCTGACGCAAAGCGGAATCAGCTTATAAGTCAAAGGGACAACCGAAAGATAATGAAGAACTCTCGCCCCGTAATAAGAAAGCTCCGCAAGCTCCCCGTAGGAAAGGCATCTTATAACCTCGGCTCTGTCGTTCCTTTCCGGATCCGCCGAGAGAAATCCGTCTACGTCCGTCCAGTTTTCGTAAAGATCCGCGTCCAGAGCGTACGCCGCAACGGCTCCCGATATATCGCTTCCGCCCCTGTCAAAAAGTCTGACTCTTCCGAATCCGTCCTCTCCGTAAAACCCCGCGATTACTCCGCAATCGTATTTTTTAAGGTTTTCGGTAGCCTTTACGAAAGTTTCCTTTATAAGCCATCTTCCTTCGTCGGAAAACGCGGCTATTTCCGTTCCGTCGATAAAAGGCATACCGAGAAGTCCGGAAATAATCTTCGCCATAAGGTATTCCCCCCGCGAAACGAAATAATCGAAACCGCAACCCTTCTTAAAAGCCTCGTCTATTCGGTCAAGTTCGTCGGTTATACTCGGAAGGGACAATTCCCGACAAAGTTTCTCGTGACGGAATCTGACTTCCTCCCGAGCGATTTCATCGCCGTTATAGGCTTTAATGAGAAGATCCGTTATCTTTTCTTCTTTCGGAGAAGCTCTCCCCATAGCGGAAACGACGACGAACCTTCTCGCGTCGTTCGATCGGACTATCTCGGCGACTCTCTCTATCGATTCCCTGCAAGAAAGCGAAGACCCTCCGAATTTACAAACTATCACTTCTGATCCCCCCGCGAAATCCCGACGAAAAATCCGGATAATGATAATTATATTCCTCGGAAGAATTAAAAATGAAAATCCGATTTTACTCAGCGTCCGGTAACGCTCCCGATTTCCCCTTCAAGCCAGTCGCTCATAGCGACAATAATTGCGGAATTGCTTTCTTTGTCTCCGCATACGGACAAATAAGCCTTCATAAGCGGCTCCGTTCCCGACGGACGAAGAATAATCTGCGCGTCCTTTTCGAGAACGAATCTCAGAACGTTCGATCTGACGAGTTCCGTGTCGTCGGTCAGAAAATCGGTTTTTTCTTTTACCGCGAGTCCGCCTATAACGGTCGGAAGATTGCTGCGGAAATGAACCATTATATCCGAAATCAGACGGCTTCCTTCCGCGCCCTCGAATCTGTAACTTACGAGCTTTTCTTCTTCGAGGCCGTAAATCGCATATATTCCGTTGAGTGCGTCGCGGAGAGTTTTTCCTTTACGCTTGTAATCGGCAGCCATCTCGCAGATAAGCATAGACGCCGACATGGCGTCCTTATCCCTTACGTAGCTTCCCGGGAGATAACCGTAACTCTCTTCGAAACCGAGAACAAATCTCTCCGCTTCCCCCTTTTTCTCAAGTTCGGTAACCTTTCCGCCGATATACTTGAATCCCGTAAGAACGTTGATAAGTTCCGCTCCGTAAGAAGCGCAGATCTTCTCCGTAAGACGAGTCGTTACTATGCTCTTGATGACGATTGGACGCTTTATCTTTCTCTTGTTTTTCAGAATATAATCCGTGAGAAGCAATCCGGTTTCGTTACCCGAGAGCAAATCGGCTTTTCCGTTTTTAATGACGGCGACTCCCACTCTGTCGGCGTCCGGATCGGTTGCGATAACCAGATCGCTTCCGCGTTCTATCGCCTGACGAACGGCAAGTTCCATAGCCTCCGGTTTTTCGGGGTTGGGGTAAGGACACGTCCTGAAGGTTCCGTCTTTGACGCACTGCGTTTCGACTTTATTGCACTTCACTCCGAGTCTGTCGAAAATCTCCGGAATCAGCTTGATTCCCGTGCCGTTCAACGCGCTGTAAGTCACGGAAAGCCCGTCCGCTTCGTGAGTGATTCCGCAATTCCAGACTTCGCGGAGATAGCTCTCTTTGACGTCCGTTCCCGCGTATTTTATCATTCCGTAACGAAGAGCCTGATCGAAACTGAATCGTTTTATTCCGAAATATCCGTATTTATCGATGCAGGCAAGGATTTTTTCGGCCGTTTCGTCGTTGATCTGACAACCGTCGCTTCCCGAAACCTTATAACCGTTATATTCCTTGGGATTATGGCTTGCGGTAATCATTATTCCGGCGTCGCATTTATAATACCTAATCATATACGACATATAAGGCGTCGGCATCATATCCGAAACGATGATAACGTTTATTCCGCTTTCTACGAGAACCTCCGCCGCAACGACGGCGAAAAGATCGGACTTGATTCTGCTGTCGTAGCTTATCGCAACCTTTTTCCCGCCAGTCGATTTCAGATAGTCCGCGAGTCCCTGAGTCGCGCGCGCCACGGTAAATACGTTGAGCTTATCCGTACCCGCGCCGATTTTACCTCTCAGTCCCGCCGTCCCGAATTTCAATTCCGCATAAAAGGCGTCTTTCATCGCCTCGGGAGTCATCGACTCGAGTTCGGCGTGCATTTCTCCGTCACAGTTATTGAGCCACTCGTTATATCTTTCCCAAATTATATCCATACAAATTCCTCCCGTTTCAGGTAATATCGGAGTCAATACGCCGTATACCCGTTCAGTATACCACAATAAGCGATTTTTGTCAAATTTTTCCTTCATCGAGCATAAAAAACCTTTTTTTTTCGCCGATATAACCCCATACGAATCAAAAAACCCGACGGAAAAGACCGTCGGGCCGTAAATTATTCTTCTTCGAGGAGTCTTTCAAGCTCCTTTTCTCCTTCGTCGCCGACGGTAAGATTGACTACCCATTTTTCCTTACGGACAAACAAAGTCGAGACAAACAGCTTTATTATGTCGCAGACGTGAGCGATAAGGAATACGTTCGCAAGCGAAAGCCCCCAGGCCTTCGCGTTTATACCGAAGATTATAGCGAGAGGCATACTTATCACGTAAGACGGCAGCTGGTCGAGAATAAACGCTCTTACGCTGTCTCCGCCGGCTCGCAAAATATAGAAGCACGTCGCGTTATATGCGTAAATCGCAAGGAAAACCGCCGTTATATTCACTACGTCTATGGTCATTCCCTTGACCTCGGGCGAAGGTTGGAACAAATCGGCTATATAAGGCGACGTAAAGAACATAAGAATGCCCAATCCCAATCCGAGAATAACCGCAAGTCCTTTCATTCTGTCCGCGTTGAGCCTTGCTTCGTCGAAGTTTCCCGCTCCGAGGCTCGCTCCGACTATTACCGCGGTACCGCTTCCGAGTCCCGCAAACATAATGAAAAACAGGTCGGTTATATTCTGCGAATAAGCGTAAGCATTATACCAGGTATCGTCCTTCCACGCATAAAACATAGCGAAAAGAACGGACGAAGTCGCCCATAAAGTTTCGTTCAGAAGCAAAGGCGCGCCTCTTTTCACGAAGCTTTTTACGAGATTTCCGGATACCTTGAATTCCGAAAAAACGGTCTTGAACTGCGACTTTTTCGAGAAAAAAACCATACAGAAGAGAATGATAACCTCGACCACCCTCGAAATAAGAGTCGCAAGAGCCGCTCCAGCAGAGTCCATTTCCGGGAATCCGAAATGACCGAATATAAAGCAGTAATTGAAACAGATATTGACGACGATACCCGAAATCGCCGCAACGAGAGGTATGCCGGTCTGCTCTACCGAACGGAACGCGTTGGAGAGAGCTATTCCCATAGCCGTTACGACCGTAGCCCATTTTATGTAATCGAGGTATCTGTATCCGTAATTCCTGCTGACCGGATCCTGAATGAACATATCCACGACTCTGTCGCCCGCGAATTCGACGATAAAGAACGCGATTACGCCCATTATCACCGCGATATACAGCGAAAGACGAACAGACTCGTTGATTTTACGCGAATTTTTGGCTCCGAAGAACTGTGAAATGAATATGCTTGCGACCGAAGCGGCTGCTATCCAGGTGAAATTCAGAACGAACATAAGCTTATTCGCCGCACTGACTCCGTTGTATGCGGAAGGATCGCTTACTCCGCCGTAAGAATTGATCATCAGCGAGTCTATGTATCCCGCAAGCGACAGCGTAAGCTGCTGAATCATTATCGGAATTATTATCCTTGCAACCTGTTTATAGAAATTCTTATCTCCTATAAACCTCTTCAGTTTATTCATTTCCTTATACCTCTGACGTAATTTCCCTCCGCTCGAAGCTTTCGGGCGGTGTCGTACATTATATTGCCTTTATTGCGATATGTCAATCGTTTTGACCGAAACCGATTACGCCTCGATATCGCATCAAGTGAGACGTTAACGCAATACTTTATCGATAATGCGTATGTTTGCGGCTTCAACGCAACGATAAAAGTCGTCGAAAAAATGCGTTCCTCTTTTCTTTACTTTTAGACGGAAAAGTGCTAATATATCCCGCGTTAAGGGATATTATTCCCAAAGGAGAAGATTGTGAACCTATGCGTCGTGAAAAGAAACCGGTCAATATCGACCTCACTGAGGGCAAGCCCTCGAGCGTACTTTTAAGATACTGTCTTCCGCTTTTCGGAAGCGTGATTTTTCAGCAGCTTTACAACATCGCGGATACCTTCGTAGCCGGAAACTTCATAAGCGAAAACGCCCTTGCGGCCGTCGGCAACAGTTACGAAATAACGCTTATCTTCATTGCGATAGCCTTCGGATGCAACATAGGCTGCTCCGTAATCGTTTCCAATTATTTCGGAGCGAAAAACTACAGGGATATGAAAACGTCCGTATATACTTCCTTCATTGCGGGCGGCGTAATATGCGTTCTTCTCGTCGTTTTCGGAACGATTTTCTGCGATAATCTTCTCGAACTTATAAATACGAAAACCGAGATATTCGCCGATTCGAAAATCTATCTCGACATATATATATGGAGTCTTCCTTTCGTATTTTTCTACAACATAGCTACCGGTATATTCGCGGCTTTCGGCGACTCGAAAACGCCTTTCTGGTTCCTTGCCTGCTCGTCGACCGCCAATATCGGCGGAGATATCTTCGCGGTAACCGTCCTCGGAATGGGAGTAGACGGACTCGCCTGGGCAACCTTCATCTGTCAGGGCATAAGCTGCGTTCTCGCGATGATATTCATATTCAAACGCCTTTCAGCCTTCGAAACGAGCGAAAAAAGCCTCATATTCTCCTGGAAGATCCTCGGACACATTTCCGTCGTCGCCGTCCCGAGTATGCTTCAACAAAGCTTTATATCGGTAGGAAATCTCGTTATTCAGGCGATAGTAAATACCTTCCCCGTCGCGGTTACGGCGGGATTCGCGTCGGCTACGAAACTCAATAACTTCGTAATAACCTCCCTTTCCACGTTCAGCAACGGTATATCGAACTATGCGGGACAAAATATAGGCGCGGGCAAAACCGAAAGAACGAGAAAAGGCTTCGGAGCTTCCTTCCGTATAATTATCTGTATAACCATACCCGCGTCGCTGCTTTACGTCCTGCTCTCCGGAATTCTTCCGAACATCTTCATAACTAATCCTTCCGGACTGGCTCTCGAAAGCGCAGCTTCTTTCCTGAAAATCGTCGCTCCGTTCTATACGCTGATTTCGGTAAAAATGATAGCCGACGGTATTTTGCGAGGAGCGCGTATGATGAAGAAGTTTATGATTTCGACCTTCACGGACCTCCTTTTGAGAGTCCTTCTCGCTTATCTCCTTTCGCAAACCTCCCTCGGCTATAACGGAATATGGATGGCCTGGCCGATAGGCTGGACCATAGGCACGATAGTTTCCGTCGTATTCTATAAGACCATAAAATGGGATAAGCTTTCGGAAACGGGAATTCTGAGATAATCGGAAACCGTAACACTCGGATAATCTCCATCGGATAAAAAGGTTCGCTTCGGCGAACCTTTAGTTTTCTATCGAATCGATAATTCCTTTATTCGTTCTGTCAAAACCGACAGATATTCCTCCGCCCGCAATCCGTCCATCTGTATATGATTGAACTGAAAGGATATATTCACGAAACTTTTAAACAGCTTTTTCGTAACTCCGTTCCATATAATAAACGGATTATCGAAAACGCCGCTATAAGAATTGACAACGCCTTTGGTCGCGCCGTCCCTTACGACCGACGTCCCTACAACCGCGAGGTCTTCCCTGTTCTGATGTTCACAGCTTTCGTAAACCTTTTTCGTTATCGAATCGTAAGCCGCGGGAAATTCCCCGATATCCTCCGAAAACGGAATATCCGCATAGGAAAGCTCTCCGTTTCGGTTCAAGACAACTACGTCGATTGCTAAGCCTTCGTACAAATACAGTTTCTTTTTATTCGGAACTATAAGGAATTATCTCCGTCCGCTTGCGGCAAGCCCTACGCAATAGCACATAAGCATATTGAATCTGAATCCCTTTTTGCTCAATTTCACGAGATTGGAAACGTCTGCCGTCCTGAAAGTCGTAACCATAGGCATAGGCGCGTTCACAAACATATCGTAAGCCGCTTTTCTTCCGGCTTCTTCGGGCGTTATCTCTTTAACGGTAAACATTTAAGCCTCCCCGTTGCATATCTTTGCGTAAACTTCTTCCGGAATCATCGGAGAACATATCTCTGAAAGAAGCCCGTCGGATATAAAGCCCTTTTCCGCATACTCTCTTCCCGCTTTCTTTACAAGCTCCAATCTCGGCTTCGTGACCGAATCCGCCCGAGGCACGCCGAACATCGGACTTTCCGGCACCGTAATAACAGTCCTTTTGCCCTTTTCTCCGCCCGGGAAAAGAAGTCCGAACTGCGTTACGGCAGGCTCGAAGTTATTTTTCGAATTGGGGAAACCGCAGCCGCATATCATTACGTATTTAAGATGTCCATAATCTTTTTGTCCCAGATGAAGATACCTGTCTCCCTCCTTTCTCATTGCCATAGACGAAAGCGGAAGCGTTCTGTCGATAAGGCATTTAAGCGGCGCGGGCATTCCGTAACAATAAAGCGGAAAGCTGAAAAGCAATACGTCCGAACCGAGTATCTCTTCCAGAATATCTCTCATATCGTCGTCGATAACGCATTGTCCGCCGTTCCGCTTACAGGTAAAACATCCTCTGCAATACTCTATACGCTTGTCCGTCGCCGTAATTATCTTTATTTCGGCGTCGCCCGCAGAAATCACTCCGTCGAGAAAAGCTTTGGTAATGTGCATAGTGTCGCTTTTTTCCGTTCCTTTCGGACTTCCGTTAAAAACCAGATATTTCATTATTTTTCACTCTCTTCCTTTCCCGTAAAAGCATCCGCTTCCTTTTGCAAAAGCACGAAAGTCTTGCTCAGAACGTATCCGTCGGCTATCGCGTGATTGAGCCTTACGCTTACGGGCATCATAAGTCTTCCGTTTTCCTCCCTGTATTTTCCCCAATTGACTACCGGCGCGAAAAACAGATATCCGTCCGGAAGCTCTACGTTCAGGGAATCGTAAGAAAACCACGGAACAACAGATGCGTCGAACCAATTGGGATGATTCTCCGAGTCGAGTCCGTATTCCCGCGTTTGTTTTGCTTTTTCCACGTCCTTGGCCGCGCCCTCGTAAAAAGCCTCGTAGTCTTCGTCATACGAAGTATACACAATCGTGCAGGTCTCGGTATCCTCATGAAAAACATACTGAATCGGATTGATTTTATCGAAACAAAACAATTCGTTCGTCTGCCATTTATAAAACATTTTATAGTCGTCCCTCGAATTGAGAACCTTGCTCAATACGTAAAGGAAATTTAAATAGAACTTGGTGCCGGTTCTATCCGAAACCTCTTTAAGCCCCGTAACGTCTATCCTTCCGGTCATCGAAACCGAGCATTTACATTCCGAAAAACGAATAAAAGCGTCTTTTCTGTAATACGACTCAACGTCGATTTTTCTGTAATTCGAATTCATTTATCCACCACCTGTTTTCTTCTTCTCTTTCAATAACGAAATCCGAGCGCAGCAAAACGTTCTCCGACGGAATATTGTCCCTCTCGGTCTCGGCAATAACCGCGGAAGCTCCGTTTTCTTTCGCCCACACGCATAAAGCCCGCACGGTCTCCGTCATATAGCCTTGTCCGCGATGATTTTCTCCGAGTCCGTAGCCGATTTCGACTATTCCGTTTTCGTCGGGCGGCGATTTGAAATCGAAAGAGCCTACGACCGTCCCGTCTTCTTTTCTGACTATCCAACGGAAAGTTTCCCATTTTTGACGGAGAGCGTTTCCCTGACATTTATCGGCTTCCGAATTCAGGGCCGACTTCAGCCACTCGTCCGTCGGCTCTGCGTCGTAAACGACTCCCATCTCCTCGCAAAGCTCGTCCCGGGCGGATATCCATTCCCGCATATCTTCTGCGGTAAGAGAAACTATTTTCAGCCTTTCCGTTTCGATAATCTCCCTTTCGGGCGCGTTTTCGCTTTCTTCGAACCCTATAAGCGCGTCAACCGCGTTCATAACCTGCTGATAAGCCCCGTCAACCCATTCGTTGTCTCTGTGGAGAAGGATACTTCCGACTCCGTGCGTCAGAAAAACCGAAGTAAGCTCCTCGGACATTCTGAGCGAAGCTCCGCTCGCCGACAGATTGTCTATAACCTGCCTGAGATACTTTTCGACCACCGAAAGAGAATGCTCTCTTATGGCTATTCTTACGCCGGTATGCATACCCGGAGCAAACTCTATACGGAATTGTCTGACTATATCTCTCATACAGTTAAAGAAAACTCTGAGAGCATTCTTCGGATCTTTTTCGGCTTCAGCCACGGCGTCGGAAAAAGCTTCCTCGTAAGGAATGAAAAAATTTTCCATCATGGCTGAAAGCATATCTTTTTTCGACTTGAAATAGTAGTAAAACAAGCCGACTTTACAGCCGGCTTCGTCGGTTATGTTTCTTATCGCGGTACCGTCAAAACCCTTCTCGAAAATCAAATCGGTAGCAACCTGCAAAAGCCTGTTTCTCGTACCTTCGTCGTATTTCTGTTTCCGCGCCATTTTTACGCCCCCTCGTAATCGAATAGGGTTAAATTATAGCATATTCTTTTCTTACGGTCAATCGGTAACAACGACTTTAATAAAAAAATGAAATGTTTTTGCGATTATTCCACCGTAACCGACTTTGCAAGGTTACGCGGTTTATCGGGAGAATGCGATAAGGCAACGGAAGTGTGAAAGGCAAGGAGCTGAAGAGGAATCGCAGAAAAAACGGGCATAATCTCTTCGGGCGCGTCCGGAATCTCTATGAATTCGTCGCAAATCTCCGCATAATCCGAAAACCTGCTGATTCCGATGATTTCGGCTCCTCTCGCCTTGGTTTCGGCAATAGCCAGAGACGTTTTATCTCTGATTTCTTCGCGAGTCGCTATCGCAACGACTTTTACTCCTTTATCTATAAGCGAAAGCGTTCCGTGTTTCAGTTCGCCCGCAGGAAGGGCTTCGCAGTGAATCAACGCCGTTTCTTTGAGCTTCAAAGCTCCTTCGCAAGCCGTTACGTAATCCGCGCCCCTTCCGATAAAGAAAACGCTCTCATTCTGCGAAAAACGAAAAGCCAATTTCTTCGCAAAGGTTTCCGATTGAGCGATCAGCAGCCGTAAATTCGTTTCCGCTTCTTTTATTCCGCCGTAGCTTTTGGACAGGCTTTGTCCCCTGCGTCTCATAATAACTCTGCGAAGAATCGCGAAAAACGCCGTTATCTGCGCGCTGTACGCCTTCGTCGAAGCAACGGCGACCTCTCTTCCCGCACGGGTATAAATATCCGTTCCGCAGCGCGAACAAACGGAGCTGTTTCTGACGTTTGTGAGCGCGACCGTTCTTGCGCCGAAATTCCTCGCTATCTCCAGAGCCTTGAGGGTATCCGCGGTTTCTCCGCTCTGAGAAATAAAGAAACAAAGTGTATTTCTTCCCATTATCGGAGGAAAACAGACAAACTCGCTCGCAAGAACGCTTCTGCACCTTTTCCTCAGCCGCTTTTCGAACTCGAACGCAGCCGCGGCTCCCGCGTGATAAGCCGTTCCGCAGCCGACGAAAATAATCTCTTCGGCGTCTTCTATCGTCCGGCAGATTCTTTCCGTTTTTTCCTCGTCCTCGATTATTCCGGAATAAGTATCGGAAACCGCGCGAGGAATATCGTATATTTCCTTGTGCATATAATAATCGAAATCTCCTTTGTCCGAGTCTTCGATCAATTCTTCGGGCGATTCCGCTTTTCGTTCGACGATTTTTCCTCCGTTATAAAAAACCGCGCCCTTTCCGTAAAGAACGGCAACGTCGCCCTCCTGCATTATACGGATTTCCTCGCACCCGTAAAGCGCGGGAACGTCGCTCGAAAGATAAACTCCGTCGCGGCTTTTTCCGATAATCAGGGGGGAATTCTTCCTTGCCGCAACAATCTCGCCGCTTTCGGACGATATTACCGCAAGCGCATAAGACCCTCGGACGCGTTTCAGAGCCTCCGTCGTCGCATCGAGAAGGTTTTTGCTCCGCAACTCTGTTGCGATAAGGTGAGCGATAAGCTCGCTGTCCGTTTCTCCCGAAGGAAAAATCCCTTGTCTTTCCAGAAAGGCTCTGATCTCCGTCCAGTTTTCCAGCGTTCCGTTATGAACTATCGCCACTTTGCCGTCAAAAGAAAGGTGCGGGTGGCAGTTTTCTTCGGTTACTCCTCCGTGAGTCGCCCAGCGAGTATGCCCGATTCCGCAGCAAGCCGAAAGCTTCGGCTCGGATTTGAGTTTTTCGCCGAGTGCCGAAACCTTGCCGACGGATTTGACGACTTTAAGCTCTCCCTGCTCGCTTACGGCTATTCCCGCAGAATCGTAGCCTCTGTATTCCAGCTTTTCAAGACCGTCGTAAACGGCTTTTACAGCGTTTTTTCTGCCCGTGTATCCGAATATTCCGCACATAATTCCTCCTTTGCCGTATCCGACAGTATCCTGCACGCATTTTCGAGTTCTTCTTCGGAAAGGACCTCGCTTTCCGCATAGATTCTCAGAAGCGGTTCGGTCCCGCTCTCGCGGATTACCGTTTTTATATCGGGGAAAAGCTCCATTGCCTTCTCCGAAAGCTTTTCCGCCGCTCCCTCGCGAAGGTTATCCGTTCCGAGATTCAAAGAGCGGCTCGGGAAAGGACGATAATCTTCGGAATAATCGGAAAAACTTCCCTTTTCGAGATATATCTTCCCGAGAAAAAGAGAATTTGCTATCGCGTCGCAGGTCGGCGCAAGTTTAAACAGCAGAAAATGCCCGCTGCTTTCGCCGCCGAAAACGCACCCCGCCCTTCTCATAAGCTTATGAACGTTTCCGTCGCCCACTCTGCTTCTGCAAAGAGTTATTCCGATTTCGTTCAAAGCCCGCTCAAGTCCTCCGTTGGTTAAAACCGTACCCGCAGTTTTACCTCCCAGCTCTCCTTTCTTCTGAAGATATTTCGCAAAAATATAAAACAGCCGCTCCCCTTCGATATATTTTTCTCCTTCGTAAACGGCCAGTCTGTCTGCGTCACCGTCGTAAAGAAAAGTCAGATCGTAGTCTTTCAGCGGAAGATTTCTTCCCGACGAAGGAAACGCCGCTCCGCAGCCGACGTTGATTCTGCTTCCGCATAAAGAATCGTTGACCGCAGACACCGACGCCCCGCAGAGCGAAAAGACCTTTTCCACAACCTTTCCCGCGCTTCCGAAGGCGCAGTCGATAAGTACCTTCAATCCGTCGAGTCTTCCCGCCGTCGCCGCAAGCCTTTCGATATATATCTCATCGGCGTTTCCGACTTCCTTTACCGAAACCGACGGAGCCGCGAAATACTCCTGCCTGCTCATAAGCTTTTCGATAACGAAAGCCGTTCTTTCGTCGATTTTAAAACCTCTTCCGTCAAAAACCTTGAGTCCGTTGTATTCGGGCGCGTTATGACTCGCCGATATCATCACGCCCCAATCCGCCCCCGTCCTCCTTACGAAATAAGCCACGGCATTCGTCGGAAGAATCCCGATATTTACGGGCGTTCCTCCTCCGTCGGCTATTCCCGAAACCAGAGCCGACAAAAGGTCGTTTCCGCTCTCTCTCGTGTCCCTTCCGATTACTACGAGCGGCGACTCCTTCGGAGAAATTTCCGAAAGAGTCCTTCCCAAAGAATAAGCGACGGAATTTTTTTCCGAAGAATAAACGAATCTTATACCGTCCGTTCCGAATAATCTCATTTTTTCTCTCCTCGTTTTGTATTCCATAATATGCTTCGGAAAGATTTTCGGTCACTTTCGACTTTTCGTCCGGGAACCGCCACTAAACCCAATAATCTTCGATTTTTCAAATTTTTCTCCAGATTTTTTTGCGTAAAATAAATTTTCGACAAAATATTCCAAAATATTTTTAAATTTTTCCATATTTTTTTAGTAAAAACAGTTGCATAATAATAAAATTTGTGTTATTATAATTGCGTCGAAAGGAAAAAGCAAATTCGTTAACATATTTATACATAAGAAAATAAAAATCCAGGCAACAACGCGAATATAATAATTGATCCCATCCCATCGAATTCAACGATCCGAACGGACCGTGAAAATAAATAATTTTTTGAGGAGAACGCTTTATGATGAAGCCAGCTCTTTTAGTTATCCAGGAAAACGATGCCGAGACTAATCAACTTGTAAATTATATGCTCGACTCGGATTATTTTTCTTCGGTTGATCTTACCGGCGACGGACAAGCCGCCTTACGGATTATCGGACAGAAGCATATCGACTATGTTATAACCGATCTTATTCTACCCGTTATGGACGGAATCACTTTTATGCGCAAGTGCCAGCTTTTAAGCGTCCCGCCCGATTGCTACGTTCTGACCTCGGTTACCGCAGGCAAAATTCTTTCGGAAGCCTTTGCGTCGGGGGCAAAATATTGTTTTATTCGTCCGTGCCATCCGTCGATTATTCTCGATAAGATTATGGATTCGGCTTCGCGTCCGCTTCCTCCGGCTCCGGTTACCACAGCCGTGACCGAAAATTCCTTCAGATATCAGAACCGCTCCATCGACGAGCGCATTACCTCCGTTTTTATGAGTATCGGCATACCCGCGCATATAAAAGGCTATCATTTCCTTCGTTCGGGCATAATACTCGCCGTTAACGATCCTTCCGTAATAAACAGCATAACCAAAAGACTTTATCCTGCCATAGCCGAAGAATACGATACCTCCGCCAGCAAAGTCGAAAGGGCTATAAGACACGCCATCGAAGTTGCCTGGAATCGCGGTAAAATCGAGAACATAAACTCACTTTTCGGAATAAAAGTATACTCCGCCAACGAAAAACCTACTAACGGCGAATTTATCGCTCTTCTCGCGGACAAACTTCTCCTCGAAGGAGATCACGTCAAAAAGAACAGAAAAAAACGAAAGGAGGTCGATGACGATAAGAAAAAGGAAAGTGAAGAAGAGAACGACGTCTGACGCCTGACCGGGGGTGGCTTCTCCCCGTTCCTCGGGAACGCGTACGGCTCGTTCGGGAGGCTGTTTCAATGCAGCCTCCTTTCTTTTTGCGCAAACGGCTTTTTCAAGCGATTCTCTTTACAAGAAAAACAAAAAATGCTAAAATTAAACTGTAGAGATGACAGATATTCTCGGCAGGAGGTGAATCTATGGCTAAAAACGCTTCGGGCAACGATTATTTTAAGCAAAGAGACGTCGTCAACAAGCAAAGACTCGACGCAGTTATCAAAAACGACCTTCCTTCGTTTTGTCTTCAGTTTTTCGTCGCGATCGAAAACAGAACGACTATGCTCACCCGTCTTAATTATGCCTACGACCTTCGCGTATTCTTCGATTACTGTATAAGAAATATCAACAGGTTTTCCGATTACGACGTAAAGAAATTCGGATTCGGAGATATGGAAACGGTTACCGCGTTTGAAATCGAATGCTTTTTAAGTTACGTTTCGATTTACGAAAAAAACGAAGAAGTTCAGAAAAACGGAGAAAAGGGTAAAGCGAGAAAACTTGCGTCGATAAGGGCTTTAATGAACTTTCTGTATAAAAACGACTATATTTCCCATAACGCGGCGGCTAAAGTCCAGACTCCCAAAATACACGAAAAAGAAATAGTAAGACTTAAGGGCAACGAAATTTCCGACCTGCTCGAAACGGTGGAAACGGGTACTGGAATGACTCGCCATCAGAAAGCTTTTCACGACAAAAACAAACTCAGGGATACGGCAATAGTTACCCTCCTTCTCGGCACGGGCATACGAATAAGCGAATGCGTGGGACTGAACGTCGACGACGTGAATTTCGCCGACAATTCCTTCGTCGTTACGAGAAAGGGCGGAAACCGCGTTATTCTGTACTTTTCGGAAGAAGTCGCCGAAGCCCTTATGCCCTACCTGGATTATCGCGTTTCGGACGAATCCGCCGATAAAAACCAGAAGGCTCTTTTTCTTTCCAAATCCAAAGAACGGCTCTCCACTCGCTCGATCGAACTTCTCGTCAGAAAATACTCTCAGCTGAGCGTTCCTCTGAAACGGATAACTCCGCATAAACTGAGAAGCACCTACGGCACGGAACTTTACCGCGAAACGGGGGATATTTACGTAGTCGCGGACGTTCTCGGTCACCGCGATGTCAACACGACCAAAAAACACTACGCCGCGATAACCGACGATATACGGAAAAAAGCCTCGGACAAGGTCAGGCTTCATAAATCGAAAACGGAGGAATAAAACACGACCAATGCAGGAAATCCCACAGAAAAGAGAACGCGTACTGCTCGTTTACGTTTATAAAGACAACGAGGACGTCAAATATATTCTCGACGAACTCACAGGACTTGTCGAATCTGCCGGAGGAGAAGTCGTGGATACTGTGATTCAGAAAAGAAACGGCATAGACCCGCAGACCGTACTCGGAAGCGGAAAGCTCGAGGAAGTCGCGAGATACGCCGAAAATCTCGATATAGACGCGGTTATTTTCGAGAACGAACTGACTCCCTCGCAAATTGCGGCAATAGACGAGATAATAGACTGTAAGGTAATAGACAGAACCACGCTGATTCTCGATATCTTCGCCTCGCGCGCAAAAAGCGCCGAAGGTAAACTTCAGGTCGAACTCGCGCAGATGAAATACAATCTTCCGAGGCTTATCGGCTCGAGAAAGAATTTATCCCGACTCGGCGGCGGCATAGGTACGAGAGGTCCGGGCGAAACAAAACTCGAAACGGACAAACGCCATATAAGAAAACGCATTTCCGTACTCGAAAGCCGTATCGACGAAATCGAAAAAACCCGAGCCAATCACAGAAAAAAGAGAGAAAAAAACGAAATTCCATGCGTGGCTCTCGTAGGTTATACGAACGCGGGAAAATCCTCGCTTCTGAACGCTTTGACCTGCTCCGACGTATACGTCGCCGACCGGCTTTTCGCAACGCTCGATCCGTCCGCGAGAAAACTCGTTTTCGATAACGGTTCTTTCGCCGTTATAACGGACACCGTAGGCTTCATAAGAAACATTCCCACGGACTTAATCGCATCCTTCCGCTCCACTCTCGAAGAAGCTCTCCACGCAGACCTGATTTTAAACGTCTGCGACGTTTCCGACGCAAATCACGAAGCTCATTGTTCGGTTACTTTAAGAACTCTCGAAGAACTCGGCGTAACCGCTCCCGTCGTTACCGTTTACAACAAATGCGACCTTTTGCCGCGCACTTCTCTGGAAAGATATTTTTCGTCCGGAAAACTTCTGGTTTCCGCAAGAACGGGCGAAGGCTTCGTTAATCTTAAAAAGCGTATAGAAACGGCTTTATTCGGAGAATCGGTGAATTGTCGGCTCGTTATCCCCTATACCGACGGAAAGGCTCTCGCCTCCCTCAGAAAGAACGCGGTTATTCTGCGAACGGAAATTCTCGACGACCGAATCGCTTACGACTGCGTGATATCGGAAAAGCTGCTGCGCGAATATTCCGCATATCTGGACGCGCCTCGGAAAAAGATTTTTTCTCCTCCGTCCGAAACAAATCCCGCGCACTTTTCGCAGTGAAATCAATTTACGTATAAAACAAACGTTTTTAGAGCTTTAAACACTTGTCAATCCCGAAAAAAAAGTGTATAATACAGAAAACCTATAAAACGTTCGGAGGAAAAAATTATGTCGCGCTCGGATAAATCTGAAGAAGTCCTCGCTCAGATACAGGATTTCATCGAAAAGAACGGCTATTCGCCGACCGTAAGAGATATTATGAAGAGTATGGGGTTCAACTCGACCGCTACTGTGCAATACTACTTCAATAAGCTCGAAAAAATGGGCAAAATCTCAAAAAAGAATAATATCAACCGCTCTCTCAGTCTTAAAAATCAGGAAAATCCGATTACCGCAAATCAGCAGAAGTTTCCTTTACTCGGACGAGTCAGCGCAGGTCTTCCTATTTTCGCGGCAGAAAACATAGAAGAGTATTACTCTCTCCCCGGGAACCTTTTCAGAGGCAGCAACCTGTTTTTGCTCCGCGTCAGCGGTGACAGTATGATAGGCGCGGGTATTTTCAACGACGACCTTATCATCGTCGACAGCGAATGCTCTACAAAAAACGGAGATATAGTCGTCGCGTATATCGACGGCGACGTTACCGTAAAGCGTCTTTTCTATCATAACGACCATATCACCCTTCACGCGGAAAATCCCAAATACGCGGATATGGAATTCACCGACAACGTTTCCGTTTTGGGTAAGGTCGTGGGAAGCATTCGTCAATTCAACTGGTAGTTTTCCCCGTTCCTACAATAAAAACCGAATCGACTCGGTCGTTTCGGTTTTGTCGTCGGGTGTTTTTAAGCGTTCGCACGGCTCTGTCTGAGCATGACCGCGCGGACGCTTTTTTGCGTTATTTTCCGGAATGATATCGCTCCACGATTTTCTCCAGCTCGTCTTCGTCGATAAATCCTTCATCCGGAGCGGTCGAATGAAGTTTCTGCGTCGCAAAAGTCTGAGCGTAATCCAAAGCTCTTTCGGGATTCTTATCCTTCGCGTAATAATGTACGAAACACGAGAACAACGCTTCTCCCGCCCCGCTCGTGTTCGCGAAGCTTTCGTTTGTCGGTACCGGATAATGCCTTACCGAATCGGTATCGCGGATATACATCATCGCGCCCTCTTTCCCCATTCCTATAACTATGATTTTACTCGAATACGCCGCCGCAAGCTGACGGATAAAGCCGTATTCGCTGCCCTGAATAGCGGAATTCGAAAGGAAAAGAATGTCCGCGTAACGCATAAATTCGAGATTGAAACTGTCGTGAACGTCGCTTATCACGTGGCAGTCGGTCGCTACGGGAATATTCAGCTGTTTGGCTCTCGGAAGCAAGGCTCTCGAAAAATTGATGTTGCAAAGAACGGCGAGTTCGCTCCTCATAAGCGCTTTATCGGCGTTCTGAACGTAAGACTGATTCTGAACGTCTTTAAGGTCGCAATAAATCTGATTGTTCCCGTCCTTGTCGTAAAGCACGACCGAATGACAGGTCAGGCCGAGCTGCTTTCTGACAAGACGCGTGTTTATTCCGCATTCACGTAGCTTTTTCAGGGCAAAATCGCCGTAAAAATCGTTGCCGATAAGGGAAACCATATCTACTTCGTCCCCCAATCGCGACAAGGCTCGGGCTATATTGAAACCTACGCCCGAAACCGAACTCGTAACGCTTCCGAACAGATAATCTATCGGATAATATCTCACCGGAAAGCCGCGGACGGGTACGGACGTTTCTATATTGACCAGTCCCGAAACCAAAATATTCATTTTTCCATATCTCCGAAAACCGACGGAACCCGACGGTTATTTTTGCCTGAAAAATCAGGTCTCGCAAAAAAGCAGCGCGGAAAGCTTCTTGGTCTGCGGCTGCATATCGAAAGGCAATACCGTTACTCTTCCGTATTTTTCGCCGAGAAGAGCCCTTACGGTATCTTCGATTCCGTCGCAGTCGTTTACGAGAACGACGAGCTTTTTTGTCCTGAAAGTCTTTAAAAATCTCCGCTGATTATCGCTGAAAAGGTCCTTGATTTCCATAAATCCCTGTAAAGGCTTTTTTACGGGCATACTGCTGCCCTTTTTAATAAAAACGTTTTCGTTATCCGAAAGAAGGTCCGTAATAACCGCGGAACAATCTCCCGAAACAAGCGTATATTCCTCTCTTATTCTGTCCTCTATCGTCCTAAAAGCCTTAGAAAAAAGTTTATCGTTGACCGGAAGGCGCATATTCGGTCTGACGGGAATCTGTTTTCCGCAAAATCTCACGGAAGCCTTTCTGTCGCCGCCGATAAGATTGTACTGCATACCCGCGTCGCTTCTGTACGCAGTGTAAAAATTCACCTTTCCGAAAACCGAGCAAAGCTCTTTATGAAGCCACGCGGATCCCATAAGAGATTCGCCCGCACATTCTATCGCAAGAATCAGACGACCGTCTATATATACCGCGTTAAGGGAAACGAGTTTTCCTTCTCCCGTAATCGGGCTGAAACTTTTGATTTTGAACTTACCCGCAAAGGTTTTGACCGTTTTGATAAGTACGGACGCCCATTTATCGCATACCGCGCAGGAATCTATATCGGACACGAGTCCCGTTCTCGGATCCTTGTATCCGAGCGTAACCGCATCTTTTTTATGCGAAAAGAAAAGCGAAATATGATTTCTGTATTTATAAGGGAAAAAGACCTTTTCGACAGGCTCGATTTTTACGCTTTCGCCCGCAAACTCCAGCCTTTTTTTGAGTGCGTCGGCTTTTGAATCGAGACGGGCCTGATAACTCACGTGTGAAAGCGAACAGTTTCCGCACGAATCGTAATAGGGACATATCGGTTTTTCTCTGTATCTGGAGGCTTTTACTATCTTTTTAAGCTTCCCGTAATAAACGTCGTCGATTTTATCCGTAAGCGTAACTTCCGCCGTTTCGCCCGGAATAATTCCGTCGATAATCACGTCCTGACCTTTGTATTCGCCCAAAGCCCTGAGGTTTTCGGTATAATCCGAAAATTCTATCTGCGTCTCGATCTTCATTCTTTCACTTCCTATGTATCTTCCGACAAAAGACGCCTTCTCCGCGAAGGAGAAAAGCGTTCTTTAATTTATTTTCCGAAAAGCGCGTCCGAAATCAGTCATCCGAAATAATCGTAAACCGATTCCAGTCTTTCGGCGCCGTCTATATGGTTCTTTTTCTCCTTTACGGCGGCTTTTTCCTTGGGTTCGCTTCCTGTCGGAAGACTTCTGACCGTCTCCGCTCCTTTCTTTTTTCCGCCGAAAAGGCTGAGAATCTTATCCCAAAGTCTTCCGAGGAACGACTTCTTCTTCGTTACGGGAGCAGGCGTCGCAGTCTGATTCAACTCTACGATTTCCGGCTCGACAGCTTTCTTGTATTCCTCGGTATCGAAAGTTTCCGTCAACGCCGAAGGCGCTTTTCCGCTGAACTTGTCGATATTTCTCGTCCTCTGAGGCTTTGCTTTTTCCGCGGCTCCCTTTTCGCTCTCCGCTTTTTCGGTCTCGGGAAGGGGCTTTTCCTCTTCTTTTTCCTGACCTCCGTAACGAAGACCGGACTCTATCGCCGCATTTGCCGACGCGTTGCTGAAAAAGACGACTCCGTCTTTCTTAATCTCTCCGACGACACGCGTGGAAATGCTGTTTGCAAGTCCGTCGCCGAGACCTTCGGGAGTATCCTCGACGCTGAGTTTGTATCCCGCCTTTTCCGAGAGGGTTTCTTCTCTTTCGACGGGCGGCAGCTCTTCCGCGTCGGTTATCATTACGTCGTCTTCGGACAACTCGGTTTCAGCCGCATTTACTGCTCCGGACTGCGCGGTAAATTTCGCCGCTTCCGTTTCTACGCTGTCGGCTTTCATCCGGACGGAATCCGCCTTCATCTGAACGACCTCTGGACGCATCTGAACGACTTCCGGATTCATATTGACGACGCCCGGGTTCATATTGACCGTTTCGGGATTCATGTTTACCGTCCCGGGGTTCATCGTAACGGTCCCCGGATTCATCGTAACCGTTTCCGGATTCATCGTAACCACGCTCGGATTCATAGTCACGGTTTCGGGATTCATAGTGACTACGCTCGGGTTCATCGTAACCATACTCGGATTCATCGTAACGGTCTGCGGATTTATGGTAACCGTCTGCGGATTTATCGTTATGTTCTGCGCCATTCCGAAGGGAGTCAATCTTCCGCCCATAACCGTGTCCATCGGAATACAAACGACCTTCTCTCCGTCGATAACCATTGTCTTGTACGGAGAGTTGCCCGAATTTTCGCTCTGCAAATAAGACGTCGCAGGTGCGGACGGACGTATTTCGATCGGAACGTCGACTATCTGTATTCCGTCGGATTCACGGCGTTTTATCGGCCTGTCATCATCTTCGTCCTCGGTCTGCCCTACCGAATAGCTTTTCTGCTTTTGCGCCTCTCTTTTCTTCTTCGAAGTGGAAACGTACCCTCCCCTGAAATCGGAAACGCCTATGCTTTCACCTTGTGAATCGGAATCGTCCTGATCTTTCGAAATAATCGGATCGACGACGCGTCCCTTTTTATCGGGGCGGACTTCCGCCTGAAATTCGAATCTTGCTCCGTCGTTAAGGAAGTCCAGCGTTTCTTCTACCGACACGTTGTCAAAATACTGGTCGGGAAGATTCAATAACTTACCTTTCTCTACGGAAGCTTCGTTTTTGTCTTTTGCCATTTTTAACCCTCAGTTCCCTTTTCCTTATACGAACCCTTCTCCGTATAAATAGTATAATACCATAAAACGCGGATTATTGCAACAAAAATAGCTTTTTCTTCCCGAATTTCCTGCGTCCGTATATCGTAAGGTTTATTCCGGAGAGAAATTCCTTTGCGATTTTCGTTTTTCGGAGGAATATTTTTCAATTTCGGAAAGTCCGCAGAATCGATTCTGATAAATTCGGTCCGGTCTCGAAGTAATTCCTCCGACTCTTTTTTACCGAAAGTAAAAAATACCCCCTTGGCAATGAGCCGAGGGGGATATATTCCCAACGTAAAGGGGAATGACGGATATTATCTTCTTCCGGTATCGATATTGTCCTTTTTTCTGTCGCTGAGGGCCTCGACCGGATGGGGTGCGATTTCGTATCTGTAATCCTCGCCGTTTTTGTCGATATAAGTCTTTATGACCTTATGGCTCGCGACCTCTCTGAGATTCGTATTAACGTCGTCCTGATAATCGAAATAGTGATAGTCGTCCGAAAGCTTGCTTATATCTATATAGCCCTCTTCCTTTGCCGTAAGAGTAACCTCGTTACGGAGAATATCTCTTATATATTCCTTATGCTCGCGAAGCTTCAGAAGTTTGGGGAATTCTCCGCTGCCTACGACTTCCTGATATTCCTTGCCGTCGTAAATCCTCAGAATCTCGGCTGCCGTCTGGACGTGAGCAAGCTCTATATCGAGATGCTGCTCCCATATTTCCTTGACGGAGGGATCGGTTTCGTCCATATACATACTGTAATACAGATAGCATTCGAGATATTCGTGAAGAAGAAGATTCTCAACCCACGTTCTGCTCGTATCGATAAAGCTTCCGTACATAGATACGTGCTGCTCTTCTATCATCGCGATTTCCGTATATAGTTTTCTCGCCAAATCCGTCTGTTGGAAGGAACCGACGTTCATATAATAATTCATCGTCTGCTGCTCTGCTGCGGTTATAAGACAGGCGTGAAGAATCGAAGTAAGGTCGGCTTTTTCCGCTCTCAGATGACGCTTGACTTCGTCCGTCGGATATCTGTGCTCCGCGATAGTAGGTCTCCCGGGCATTATCTCCGTATATCCGCCTACGAGTCTTTCCGCGTGTATTCCCTGCTCCATTTCGAGAAGGTCCGCGTACCTGTAAAGATGGTCGAAATCCTCCAGAAGCGCGAAATTAAGAGCCTTTACAAGATTCTTATCGGGTTCGTTGACGGCTATTTCCGCGGTAAGATCGACTGCAAGCTGCTCGTAGGAAATCGTCGTTTCGAGAGGAGTTTCGTCCTTCGGTTTTAATGCGGCAATACGTTTCTGCTGTTGCTGTTCGCTCCTTCTGAGAACGGCAAGGTCCCGTCTGAGGTCGTTGTTGTTGCAGTTTCTGTGGAACTGATGCGAAAACCATACCTGCTCGAACTCCGTTCCGTTCATCAGTATGATTCTCGTTTTCGTGTAAGGATCAACGGTATTCTTGTCGTAGCTCTTGGGCGCAAGCTGCTGCCAATCCATAAAACAATCGTTGAGTTTCGGTGCTTTTTCCTTGAAAGGATTGAATCCCATCGTCTGAATCTCCTTTTTTCCGCCTCGAGGCGTATTTGAAGTTGATTATTATCAATACGGATTAATTTATACGGATACGGAACAAAAAAAACGAATTTCCCGAAAAACTCGATGAAATGAATATTAACCGCGATTTGCGGCAGAATAAGACTTATGAAGAAGAAAGTAGTTATATGCGGCGTGGATACCTCGACGCTGCCTAAGATCACGGCAAAAGAATCCAAAGAACTTATGGACCTCGTGAAAACGGGAGACAAAGAAGCCCGCTCGAGATTCATTATGTGCAACGTAAGACTGGTTTTATCCGTTCTTCAACGCTATTCGCCCAAAGTCAACAATCCCGACGATCTGTTTCAGGTAGGCTGCGTGGGACTGGTCAAAGCCGTAGACAATTTCGATAATACGCTCAACGTAAGATTCTCGACCTACGCCGTACCTATGATCGTGGGCGAAATCAGACGCTATCTCAGAGAAAGCAACTCCATGCGCGTTTCGAGAGGAATAAGAGATCTTGCCTACAAGGCTATGACCGCGCGCGAGCAAATCGAATCCAAGGGCGAAAAAACGGCTACTCTCTGCGATATAGCGGCTCTTCTCGACAAGTCGGTCGGAGAAATAGTTTACGTTCTGGACGCGATTTCGCAGCCCGTATCGCTTTACGAACCCGTATACGGCGACGAAGGCGTTCTGATTATGGATCAGATAAAAGACCCCGGAAGTTGCGACGAAAACTGGCTTACGGAGGTTTCTCTCGCCGAAGCGATAAGCCGACTCACCGAAAGAGAAAAGACGATCGTTCTCAAGAGATATTTCGAAGGAAAAACTCAGGTCGAGGTTTCGGGAGAAATAGGAATCTCTCAGGCGCAGGTGTCGAGACTCGAAAAAAACGCAGTTCAGCGCATAAGAGAATACGTTTAAGGAGAAAAACAATGGATACGAATTTCAGAGAACACCGATTAAGCTTTATCGAACCGAATATGATCTTTCCGTTTTACTCGCCCGTTCTGACGGAAATGTACCGCTTCGATCAGTTCGCCTTTCTTTTTGACGAAGACAGCGTCTTTCCGACTTACAGCGAAGAGTCCGCGGACGAATCCAATCCGGAAATATGAAAAGCGAAGCGTTTTCTCCGTCGGATTTATAACTTCGGCCGCATTTAACGAAATCAGTCTATCCTTCCCGTCAGACGACCTTCGGGATTAAGCGTTCTGAATCCGTCCTGCCTGTAAAACTCGTAAACCGCAATTGCCACCGAGTTCCCGAGATTGAGCGAGCGCGTATCCGAAAACATAGGTATTCTTACCGCGTTTTCGTAGTGCGCTTTGAGTAAGCTTTCGGGAAGTCCTCTCGATTCCTTTCCGAAAACGAGAAAATCCCCGTCCTTATATTCGAGCTCGGTATAGGTCCTTCGTCCTTTCGTCGTAAAATAATAAAAATTCCTGTCCGGATACTTATTCAGAATCTCGTCGAATCCGTCGTAATAGTATATTTCCGCGTCTTTCCAGTAGTCGAGTCCGGCTCTTTTGAGATGTTTGTCCGTAACTTCGAATCCCAACGGTCTTACGAGATGAACCGCCGACCTCGTCGCGACCGCGGTTCTCACTACGTTTCCCGTATTCTGCGGAATCTCGGGTTCGACGAGAACTATATTTACTTTCATTTTTATGGCTCCTTTGTGGGATTTACAATTAATT
Organism: uncultured Eubacteriales bacterium; assembly: GCA_900544545.1. Classification (GTDB taxonomy): domain Bacteria; phylum Bacillota; class Clostridia; order Christensenellales; family CAG-314; genus UMGS692. The sequence goes on along the minus strand of UQVY01000001.1, from coordinate 217,747 downwards.
TTTCAATCCGTTTTTTTGTAAAAGCTCCGACCGACTCTTTTCCGCGTTCAACGGTTCCGTTTATCGTAAAAAGCGTCGGTCTGTTTTTCCCCGCAATAAAAATCCTTGCCTCTTTTTCAGCAAAGCCTTATAAGCTCGTTCTGTCCGAGCGCGTAAACGAAGGCCTTTATATCGTAGTCGGGAAGAAGCTTCGCGACCGCAAGTTTATAGCTGTTGAGCTGAATATAATACCTTTCTTTTATTCCGCGAAGACTTCCCGTGTACTTGTAATCCACGATTATCGCGCGTTTTTCTTCTTTGTTTACGGCAAGAAGGTCTATCGCTCCCTGAAGCATCGTTTCTTCGTCCGAATCCACGCCCTCGACAAGCTCGTTCACGGCAAGATTCGATACGAAACGCTGCTCGAAAAGAAGAACGCAGCCGTCTATAAGCCTTCTGAGCTTCTCGTCGCGCGTCGTCTTGACGACTATCTCCGGCTCTATATCGTCGTAAATCTCCTCTTCGATAAATCCGTCTTTAAGAAGCTCCTTAGCGAAACACTCCACGGTTTCGCTGTCGGTCGGCGCGAGCCTCACGCATTCGATGAGCTTATGATAAGCCGTGCCGAGAGCCGTATTTTTCTTCTGCTTTTTAAGCCGCTCTATGTCCACGTCCATATTCCCGAAAGGTCCCGAAAGAAAGGCGGGAATACTTTCTCCGTCTTCGTCCACGAAATAATCCCTCCTGAACTCGGAATCTTCGAACTCGCTTTTAAGCTTGCTCGAAACGACTTTACGCGGAACGAAAACCTTTTTTCCGTCCGAAAGGTCTATTATCTCAATCTTTTCTATTTCTTCCTTAACGTCCTCCGCCGCGGCAAAAACAAGTCTTGCTTTCCGCTCTTCGTATCTTTCCGACGGAAGAGGGAAATGCGATTTTTCTTTTTCGTACCCGACGAACTCCGAAGAATAACCCCTCCGCTTTTCGTCAAGCCCGTTCTCCGCGTCCTTCATAAAAAGAGAATTCAGCCAGGCCGCCGAAGAAATAACCGTATCGGGCCGTTTATCTTCGGAAACGACGGCTTCCTTCGTTACGAAAAGTCCGTATTTCGCCCGCGTCAGAGCAACGTAAAGAAGTCTGAGTTCCTCTTCCGCGTCGCGTCTTCTTCGTATCGAATAATTTGAAGAATAGGTCGCGCAGTCGAGAATCTTCCTTCTTTGCGGATCGTAGCACTTCATCGTTATTCCGCCGTTTTTGTCGCAGATAACGAGTTTACTCTCCAATCTGAACCGCCCGTCCGTTCCCGCAAGAAAAACTATCGGAAACTCCAGCCCTTTGGACGAATGAATGGTCATAAGCTTTACCGCGTCCGCGTCGTTGACGCCCGTAACGTTCCCCGATAATTCGCAGTCCTCAAGAAACCTCAGCATACCGCTGACCGTTCTGCATTCGGGAAGCCCGTCTATTATCTCCATAAACGAATCCAACGCCGATATTCTCTCGCTTCCCCTTTCGAGCGAATAAACGTATCTCCTGAAACCCGACTCGTTTACGGCGATATTTACCAGCATATCCGCGGAACATACTACCGACGCAAGCTTATAATAATTAAAAAGCTTTATGAATTTTTCGCATTTCGGCTCGGAATAATTCTTCTTTACCTTGTCGAAAAGGCTTCCGCTCTTGTCCGAAGCGGCAATCGCACAGACTTCCCCGAGCGTAAAGCCGCCGAAAAAGCCCGTCATAACGTTATACATACTGAGGTCGTCGGTCCGATTCGAGATTATGCGGAGAAGAGAAACTATCTGTTTCACGTCGTCGCCTCTGAGAAAATCTCCGCTCGAAGAAAGTCTTGACGGTATTCCGTCGCTTATAAGGCAGTTATATACCGACGAAAGCGTTTCTTTTTTCCTCGCAAGCACGGCTATATCCGAAAAAGTAATCGCTTTTTTTACTCCGTCGGCTTCTATTTCCGTTCCGACAAGGCTCTTGATTTTTCGGGCGATAATCGTTCCTTCCGTATCGCGGTCGGGCAGATCTTTTTCGATTTCGTATATCTCTCCCCGCTCTATCCTTTCGGTAAAGCCGATTTTTTCCTTCGGCTTTTTCTCGTAATTGATTATCCTGACGCCCGAAGCCTCGGATTCTTTCACCGAAACCGTACCCGAAAGCATAGCTTCCGCCGAATAATCGCAGCCCCCGAAATCCTCCGTCATAATCGGCGAAAAGACTCTGTTCACAAAATTAAGAATCCGTCCGTCGCTTCGGAAATTCCCGTTCAGATCTATAACGTCTCCGCCTTCACTTTCAAAAAGCTTTCTTCTTTTTCGAAAGTTCTCCGGCTCGCTCATTCTGAATCCGTAAATACACTGCTTCACGTCTCCCACCATAAACGAATCGGCTTTCTCCGAAACGAGAGAAATTATCCGTTCCTGAACGTCGTTCACGTCCTGATATTCGTCCACGAAAACGTAGGAATATCTTTCTCTGACGGCTGTGAGAACCTCGTCGTTTCCGAGAATCCTCATTGCGTGGCTCTCGAGCGAAGCAAAGTCCAGCAATCCCGATCCGACCTTCTCTTTTTCGTACTGCTCGTCGAATTTCAAAAAGATTTCCACGAGTTTGTCGCCGTAAGTCCTGCTCCTTAAAAACCTTATTGCCGCGCCTCTCCGCGTCTGACCTTTTATCGCCGAAAAAACTCTGTCAAGGTCGCTTTTCAGAGCTTTTTTTATTGACGAATAAGCCTGAAACGCCTCCTTATCCGCAGCGGAATCGTTCCTGCCCGAACGCACCGAGGGAAATTCGTTCTCCGCAAAATAATCCCTCAATCCGAAAACGTCGAAGGAATAACCGCAGTTCAGAATCCTCAGAAATTCGGCAAGTGCGGATTTGAGCTTTTCGTTTTCCGCGCAGGCAAACAGTTTTTCGGCTTTTTCCGAATAGAATCTTATCGAAGCTTCGGCGTTTTCTCCGAGCTTTTTTATATGGAAATCGAAAACCGACCGATAATTTTCGTTCCTCCGAAGATACTCATTAAAATCCGGAATACATTCCCTGAACGAAAGCATATCTTCGACTATCTCGGAAAGCCTGTCGTCGCTCCTTTTCCCCGTAATCCCGATAAGCTCCTGAAAAACGGGATCTCCGCTCTGATAATATTCCGAAAAAACCCTGTTCATAACGCGCTTCTTCATCGCGGAATTCTGCCATTCGTCCATAACGGCAAAATTCGGATCCACTCCCGCAAAATAGAAAAACGTCCTCACGAGCTGCGCGCAGAAAGAATGGATCGTTCCTATCGTCGCCGCGGAAAGTCCCGACAAAACCCTGTGCATTTCAGGGTGCGACGAAAGCTCCGCCGAAAGTCTTTCTTCCATTTCGGCGGCAGCCGCGTTCGTGAAAGTAATAACGAGAAGCTCCTCGGGCTTTGCTTTTTCTTCTTTGAGAAGCCTGACGATCCGGTTTATCATAACCGTCGTTTTTCCCGTACCCGCGGACGCGGACACGAGAATCTTCGCGTTATCGCTTTCTATGGCTCGTTTTTGTTCTTTCGTAGGTTGAAACATAATCAAAAAGGCTCCGCCCGCAAAAAATGCGGACGGATTCGGAAGGTTATCTCGATTTCAGCGATTCGAGTCGCGCGTCGAGTCTGGCTTTGAGATCTTTATAGCTTTCGAGTTTCTTCTTTTCTTCGAGAATGAGCTTTTCGGGCGCTTTCTGAACGAAGCCGGGATTGTTGAGCTTTCCCTCCGCCCGCTTAATTTCGCTCGTAACCGTTTCCAGCTCTTTTGAAAGACGGGCAATTTCCTTGTCTTTATCAACGAGGTCGCCCATAGGAATATGAAGCTCTCCCGCCTTGCAGACGATGGAAACGCTGTCCTTGTCTTCGGTTTTGTCGGTAATCTCCATATATTCCAGTCCCGCAAGCTTTTCGACGTAAACCCTTACGCTTTCGAGCGCGTCCGCAGCTATCGAAGGCTTGACGAAAAGCCTTATTCTCCTTGACGGAACGACGTTCATCTCCGCTCTCGCGTTACGGACCTTCGTTATCATCTCCCTGACCTCTTCCATAAGCTCGGCTTCCGCGTCGAAAACGAGTTTCTCGATGAATTCGGGATACTTCTCGAGCATAATCGTCTTTCCGTGATTCGGCGTGGACTGATAAATCTCTTCGGTTATGAACGGCGCGAGCGGATGAAGAATCTTGAGAATCTTGTCCAGAACGTAAACGAGAACGCTTATGGTGGTCGTTCTGCTTTCCTCGTCCGTTCCGTAAAGCACGGGCTTACTGAATTCTATATACCAGTCGCAGAACGTACTCCATATAAAATCGTAAAGCTTCTGCGACGCAAGACCTATATCGTAATTCCCGATATTCTCGGTAACTTCCTTTATCGTTCCGTTAAGAGAATGCAGAATCCACTTGTCCGCAAGAGAAAGCCTGACTTCGGAAATATCTTTGAGTTCTCTTCCTTCCGCGTTCATAAGAACGAAACGGCTCGCGTTCCAAACCTTATTCATAAAGTTTCTGTTCGTCTGAATCTTATCCGTACTGAATCTGAGATCCGTTCCGTTGGAAACTCCGTTGAGAAGGGAAAAACGAAGAACGTCCGCGCCGTAGTTGTCTATGATTTCGAGCGGATCTATTCCGTTTCCGAGAGATTTACTCATTTTTCTGCCTTCGGAATCCCTTACAAGACCGTGAATTATTACGTCTCTGAAGGGAACTTCGTGCATATCGCGGAGAGACGAGAAAATCATTCTCGAAACCCAGAAGGGAATTATATCGTAGCCAGTAACGAGTACGTCGGTCGGGAAGAAGCGTCTGAGGTCCTCCGTTTCGTCGGGATAACCCATAGTGCTGTACGGCCAGAGCGCGCTCGAAAACCACGTATCGAGAACGTCTTCGTCCTGATGAAGACGCTCGCTTCCGCATTTCGGACAGCATTTCGGCTCTTCCTCGAGACAGATCTCCTCCCCGCAGTCCTCGCAGTAATATACGGGAATCCTGTGTCCCCACCAGAGCTGACGGGAAATGCACCAATCCCTTATGTTTTCCATCCAATGGAAATAAGTCTTTTCGAAATACTTCGGAACGAACCTGATATCTCCGTTTTTAACCGCGTCTATCGCCGGACCGGCAAGCGGTTTCATCCTGACGAACCACTGCTTGCTTACCATCGGCTCGACCGTCGTATGACAGCGGTGACATTCTCCGACGTTATGGGTATAATCCTCGATCTTGACGAGCTGTCCGAGCTTCTCCATTTCCGCGACGATTTTCTTTCTCGCTTCGAAACGGTCGAGCCCGCAGAACATTTCTCCACCGACCTCGTTGATAACGGCGTTATCGTCCATTATCTTTATGAGCGGAAGATTATGACGAAGTCCGACTTCGAAGTCGTTGGGATCGTGCGCGGGAGTAATCTTGACCGCACCCGAACCGAAATCCTTTTCCACGTATTGATCTGCGACTATCGGAATCTCCCTCATAACGAAAGGAACGATAACCGTCTTTCCGATCATGTCCTTATATCTCTCGTCGTCGGGATTCACCGCAATCGCGGTATCTCCGAGCATCGTTTCGGGACGCGTCGTAGCAAACTGAATGCTTTCCTTTCCGTCCTTCGTATAGTACTTGAAATGCCAGAGATGCGAAGCCTGACTTACGTATTCGACTTCAGCGTCGCTTATAGCCGTACCGCACTTGATGCAGCGGTTGATTATCCTCGAACCTCTGTAAATCAGTCCGTCGTTATACATCTTGACGAAAACGTGTCTTACCGCTCTCGAAAGATTCTCGTCCATAGTAAAGGCTTCTCTCGACCAGTCGCAGCTGCTTCCGAGCCTTCTGAGCTGCTCGACGATTCTTCCGCCGTACTGCTTTTTCCAGTCCCACGCAAGTTTAAGGAAGCCTTCTCTTCCGACCTTTTCTTTGGAAAGTCCCTCCTGCTTCATCTTTTCGACTATCTTGACTTCTGTCGCGATCGAAGCGTGGTCGGTACCGGGAAGCCATAAAACCGAATATCCCTGCATACGTTTCATTCTTATAAGGCAGTCGGGAATGGAGTTGTCCATAGCGTGACCGAGATGAAGCTGACCGGTGATATTGGGCGGAGGCATAACGATGGTATAGGTCGGTTTTTCCGGATCTTCGTCGGGCTTGAAAAATCCGCTTTCTTCCCACCATTTATAGAGTCGGGTTTCGAATTCCTTTGGTTCAAACGTTTTGTTCATTTTCTTACTCTCCGTTGTTTTTGTATAAAAAAAGCCGTAATCGTCTTACAGGACGAATTACGACAATCCGCGGTACCACCTGATTTCGGGCAAAAAGCCCGCACTCGTTTCCGACAACTGACGGGTGCCAATCCGTTCCTCACAAAAGAGCAAGGACGGCTCAACGGGCAACCTTCGGTTCCTTCGCGACCGTCTCACACCGACCGACGGCTCTCTGAACGACTCCGTAAACCTACTCCTCCCGCATTCCGAAAAACTTCGTTCTTCCGAAAACCTCCGTTTTTCTGCGCCTTTCGGATTATTCTACCACAAACGCCGCAAAAAAACAAGCGTTTTCCGTCGGTTTTACGAGTTTCCGGCGACTTTTTCGTTTTTTCGTTATTCCTCGGATTCGTCGTTTACTTTTGAGGTTAAAACCCGAAGACTTTAAAACGCACGCAAACGAAAACGGAAGAGAAAGCTTCTTCCCTTCCGTCCGAAACAAATCAAAAACCGCCGACAGAACTCTGCGGACACGCAAAAACCTTATCCCAAAGAATCGTAAAGATCCTTGACGAGACTTTCCGTGTCTTCGAAACCTATGCAGTTATCGGTACGGCTGACTCCGTATTCGCCCGAATCCGAGCGGCCTTCGAAAAGATAACTCTCGAGCATAAGACTTCCTATGACTTTATTCCTCTCGCGGATAATGCTCCGAGCCGTTTTTATCTGCTTGATTGTCTGCTTCGAGCTGTTCGCGTGAGAACAGTCGACCATAACGAATCTGTTGATTACGCCGTAATTTTCGCAGAGCATAAGATAAGTCCTGAGGCTGTTGTCGCTGTAATTCGGATAAAAGACGCCGCTTTCGTCCACGAATCCGCGGAATACCGCGTGAGCGTAGGGATTGCCCTCCGTCCTGACCTGCTCGCCCTTCAGGAGGAACTCCTTGGGCGTATTTACCGAATAAACCGAACCCGCAAGCGACATAAGGTTTCCGCCAGTGCTGTTTTTGACGCCGACGGCGACTCCGAGACCGCTTCCGACGTTTCTGTGCTCCGGATTTTCGCTGCTTCTCGCGCCTATGAAATAATAACTCACGAGGTCGTCGTTATAGTCGTAATACTCGGGATAAAGAAGCTCGTCGGAAATCGGAAGCCCCGTTTCTTCTATGATTCTGAGCATCATTCCGCGGCTTCTGCGGACGCCTTCGTCAACGTCTACGGAAACGCCTTCGGGCTGATACATCATTCCGAGATAACCTTCGCCGTTCGTTCTCGGCTTTGCGGTAAAAACGCGCGGCACAATGACGAGTCTGTCGTCGTATCTGTCGCTCAACGCTTTGAGCTTTACGCAATACTCGGCAACCGCGTCTTCGTTATCCGCGGAGCACGGACCGCATACCAAAAGGAATCTCTTATCCTTGCCCGAAACCAGATTTCTCAGCGTTTCGTCGTTATCCGCCTTGACCGACGCAATCTTTTCGCCGACCGGAAGCAGTTTTTTGACTTCCTCCGCGGTAATAACCTTTTTTACCCTTTCAAACATAACTCACCGATCTTCTTTGGGAAAAATTACCGGACGCGCCGAAAGCCGCCCGACAAGCGGATTCCGTCCGCTAAGCCTTAGTATAACACATATCCTTCCTTTTAGTCAAGCGTAAAAAACGGAACTTTACGGAGCTTTATTCCTTTTCCTCGCGGAACGACCGCGCAAAAACCGAGACTTTCTCGTTCTCCGCGGGAAAAGCCCGTCAAAACTATCGTCCGCGGCTTAAAACGCTTGAAAAAAACGACGGAATAGGATATAATTCAGGACTGAGGAGAACGGAAAACCGTTTTCCGCAAAAACAAAAAACGAGCCGAAGAATCTTCGGTTCGGAACGGACGGAAAAAATGGATATTTACGGACTTCAAAAACTGACTCTTCTGGACTTCCCCGGCAGAACCGCCTGCATCGTTTTTACAGGCGGCTGCAGTTTTCGCTGTCCTTTCTGCTATAACTCCTCTCTCGTCGATAAAAGCGCTCCTTCCTTGTCCGAAAAGGACGTTCTCGATTACCTTTCCGAGCGCAGAAAACTCCTCGACGGCGTATGCGTTACGGGCGGAGAGCCTACTCTCAACGCGGACCTTCCCGATTTTCTCCGCAAAATCAAAGCCCTGGGACTTCAGACAAAACTCGATACGAACGGGGCCTCTCCCTCCGCGATAAAGGCTCTTATCGACGACAATCTTCTCGATTACGTCGCGACCGATATCAAAAATTCTCCCGAAAAATACTCCCTTACGGCTGGCTGCGCGGTCGATACCGACAAAATCGCCCTAACCGCACGGATTATCCGAAATTCCGGAATCGAGTTCGAATTCAGAACGACCGTAACCGAGGAGCTTCACGAGGAAAGCGATTTCGACGCAATCGGAAAATGGCTGGGCGGCAAAGGCAAATACTTTCTTCAGGCGGTTACGGACAACGGAGAATTGCTTTCGGGAAAGTCTTTTCACGCACCGTCGTCGGAAAAGCTCGGAAAATACGCCGGATTGCTTCGGAATTACGGCTTCGACGCAAGCGTAAGAAAAGCATAACTCCGGCTCTTACGGAAGGTTTTCCGCTTTGCGCGGAATCGAAGCCTCCGACGGAAAACGCATTCCCTTTCAGAAAACGGAAATCAAAACTTATCGGATAAAAATCAAACGACCGGAAATCCATCCGGCCGTTTTTCTTTGGGTATTTCTTACGTACGGCTTAAGCCCGACGCTCGGTCTGCGGTCGCCCGCTCCGCAGTATCGTCAGCAGCCCTTGGAGATTCCTATACCGCCGCAGCAGAATGCAAGCGCAAGGATCGGCGCGAGAGAACAGGGATTGATGCACAGCGTAAACTGCTTATCGCCGCACTTTCCGCAACCGCAGAAAACGATAAACAGAATAAGCAGAATCATCCAGGTACAGTTACACTTTCCTTCCGAACCGGGACCGTTGTTGAAGTTGAACATAAGCACCTCCTCAGGGGATAACCCCCTTCTACAATACTCTATGATACCGCAGAAAAAAGTGTTACTTACGATTCGGCCTCGGCAAATCGGCTTCCGCTTACGGAAATCCGCGTCCGCTTTTAATTCGTATCCGCCTTTAATCCGTATTCCCCGAAAATGCGGCGGAATGCTTTCTTCTCGCCTCTCCGCCCCTTATATGACGCACGGACAGATTGAAATCCAGAAGCTTCCTGACCTCCTCGGCAAGAAAACCGTCGTATTCGGGCAGACGCACGGTAAGGTCCTTATGTACCGTAGATTTACAGATTCCCATTTCTTTTGCGGTTGCGCGAAGCGTAGATTTGTTTTCGAGGATATATTCCGCTTCAAGAATAACTCGTTTATAGATTGCTTCTTCCATACCGTATAGTATGTCGGACGGCTCTCGGTTATTCATAAAAAAAGCCCGCCTCTGAGCGAGCCTTTTATTCTGTTACGTTTACGAAGCGATTTGTTTTCCGTAAATTACAAGTTCTTTTCAGTATTTGATGCCGTATCGGTTGGTAATTCCGACCTTCGCGATAATCCTTTTCCCCGGAGTGAACGAAACCGTTTCATTTCCGCGGACGGCTTCCATAAACGTAGACGCCGGATAGCTCACGGAAAAGCCCTTCTCCTCCATAACGCGTCTGAATTCATCTTCGGTCGAGTTAATCGTAAGTCCGTAGACTCTTACTTCGGGATCGGTAACGCTTATATAGGTTACGCACTTGGTTTTATCCGAATAATCGGGATAGGAAGTTACTTCGTAGATAACGCAGATTTCGGGAGCAACGCCCACTCCCTCCGCTACGTCCGTAACAGGCTCGTATTTTGCGGGATAATAACGCTGACCGCCCACCGTATACGGCTCGACGTTGTATCCTTCGAAATCTCCCTGTTTTACTTCATAAGTGAGCCAAAAAGCGAGGTCGGTATCTTCGGGCATGGAAAGCTTCAGAACACAGCCCGAAAAAACGCACAGAACGGATACCGTAAGCAGCAATGCAAGAAGTTTTTTCATAATACGCCTCCTTTTTATAATATAGATTCAATCAATACCGAAAATATTTAATCTTCGGTTTATTGTATTATAACTTGATCTCTCGGGCGTGTCAAGCTTTTCCAAATCATTTTCAAATACATTAAAACCCACGAAAAAAGAGTCCGCATTTGCGGACTCTCCGAGCCGAAAGGAAAATCAGTCGGGAAAGACCGGCTGAGAAAAGAAAAGGTCGCAGACTCTGTCGCCGAAATCGCTGCATTCGGGAATAACCGCGTATCCGTAAGCGGGAATAAGTATCTCCGCCTCCATAACCACCTTTATTATGAGAAGAACGCAACAGTCGATTACGAAATTATACCCTCCGACGTCGCTGCCCGTGTAAGTCCCTATGGAGCTTTGAGCGGAAACCACGGCTTCGACTGAATAAGGCATAATCGAATTCTGCGGCAGCGTCAAGGCTATATCGAAAGGAACGGTAAGGCTCGACGTCCCAGTCCCCGTAACGCCCGCCGAATCCCTGTAAGTTACGGTAAGCGGAATAATCGCGTCGCCCTTGTATCTTGCGGTCGTCCCGCATTCGAGCGGAGTTACCGTAACGCCCGATAAAGTCGCTCTCGCGGAAGAGCTTTTCGCCCCTACGTAAGTCAAAGGCAGAACGGGCGCGGCGGGACTTACGTTATTTACGATAACGGTCTGATCGGTCAGCGAAAGCTGCTTTCGGCAGGCGTCGAAAACCCTCTTGACCTGAACGCATATCTTTTTCGTGTTATCCGTGCAATCGGTAATAAGACTCATTTATATCTACCTCCCGAAGAAAAACGATTATCAATCAATCCTGTTTAATTATATGCGGAGGCGGAAATAAATGTCCGACCGTAGGTTATTTATTCTCTTTTTTATCTCTGTTGCCGACCGAAGCCTTTATGAAGCCGCAGAAAAGCGGATGAGGACGATTGGGACGGCTCTTGAATTCGGGATGGAACTGAACGCCGATATAGAAGTCGTTTTCGGGAACCTCGAATGCCTCCACCAAAGCTCCGTCCATACTCGTGCCGCTGATAACCGCGCCCTTTTCTTCGTAGCCCGCGCGATAGAGGTTGTTGAATTCCCAGCGATGACGATGGCGCTCGGAAATATACTTCTCTTTATAGCATTCGTAAAGAAGCGTATCTTCCTTTACGTCGCAGGGATAAGCCCCGAGTCTCATCGTTCCGCCTATACGCACGTCCTTCTGGTCTTTCATAAGGTCGATAACGGCATGAGGAGTATCCGGAACGAACTCGCTTGAATGTGCGTCCGCGTATCCGAGCCTGTTCCTTGCGAATTCTATGGCTGCTACCTGCATACCGAGGCATATTCCGAGATAAGGAACGTTGTTTTCTCTCGCGTAATTCGCAGCCGTTATCATACCCTCCACGCCTCTGTTTCCGAAACCGCCCGGGACGATTATTCCGTCCGCCCGACCGAGCTTTTTCGCAACGTTTTCTTCGTTAAGCTCTTCGCTCTGAATCCAGTCTATACAGACGTAAACGCCGTTTTCGATACCCGCGTGTCTCAGAGCTTCGGCTACGGAAAGATAGGCGTCGTGAAGCTTGACGTACTTTCCGACGAGAGCGATTCTGACCGAGCCTTCTCTTCTTTTTGCTTTTTCGAGCATTCCGTTCCAGCCCGAAAGGTCGATGGTTCTCGGATCGAGTCCGAGCTTTTCGCAGGCAATAAGAGAGAAGTCCTCGCTTTCCAGCATAACCGGAGCTTCGTAGAGCAGCTCGACGTTCCTGTTTTCGATAACGCATCTCCTGTCAACGTAACAGAACTGCGCGATTTTATCCTTTATATACGACTCTATGGGACGGTCGCTTCTCGTTACGATAATATCGGGGAAGATACCCAGAGAATTAAGCTCCTTGACCGAATGCTGAGTCGGCTTGGACTTATGTTCCTCGGAACTGTGAAGATAGGGAACGAGCGTAACGTGAATGAAAAGACAATTCTGTCTGCCTACGTCGTGAGCTACCTGCTTTATCGCTTCGATAAACGGAAGACTCTCTATATCTCCGGTCGTACCCCCGATCTCGGTTATGATTACGTCGGCGTCGGCAATCTGTCCGACCTGATAAACGAAACTCTTGATTTCGTTCGTGATATGCGGAATGACCTGAACGGTTCTTCCGAGATACTCTCCTTCGCGCTCCTTCCTTAAAACGTTATCGTAGACCTTACCCGTCGTAAGGTTGCTGTACTTGTTGAGATTCTCGTCTATAAATCTCTCGTAGTGACCGAGATCCAGATCTGTTTCGGTTCCGTCGTCGGTAACGAAAACTTCGCCGTGTTCGTACGGACTCATCGTACCCGGATCGACGTTGATATAAGGGTCGAGTTTCTGGGAAATAATCTTATAACCCCTCGCTTTAAGAAGCCTGCCCAACGACGCCGCAGTAATTCCTTTACCCAAGCCGGAAACGACTCCGCCCGTAACAAAAACGTATTTCATTGAATACTACTCTCCTCATCCGATAATAAATCGCAAAAATAAAAACAGAGACGCAAAACCAAGCCCCGAAAGGGGTTTTTTTTTACATCTCCGTATAGTTTACGGGTTTAACGAAGCGACCGCGGAGCCGCTCCGAAACACGTTTTTGATTATACAGCTTTTCAGCCGTAATGTCAAGTCTTTTGAGTATAAATATGAGGGAGATTTTATCCGTTGCGGAATTCGGCGCGGCAACGCGTCTTTTCGGACGAAGAACTTCGCGTAAAACGGATACGGCACGCGAATAAGAGTTAAAGTCCGTTGGTCAGGATGAACGGATTATTGACCGACTGCTGCCTGCCGGGACATGCTCTGCCGCTCTGACCGCCGCAGAAGAAAAACGGATTGCAGCAATAAAGTCCGAAGAGCATTATTCCGCCCGCAATCAGCAATCCCGTAGTAACCGAAAGACGGTTGTTTTTATCGAGAACCGCGTAAAGCAGCAGTAAATATAACAGATTTGAAGATATGCGCATACTTTGCAGCCTCCGTCAAAAATCTTTTTTATAATACAATATGCGTCAAAATCCCGCGGCGTTACAAATGTTATAATTTTCCCGTAAAAACCGCAAGCCACCGCTAAATTACATAAGGAGAAAGGACAATGCAGCTTCTCGACACGAAAACACGCGACGAAATAGAATACTATCTTCCCGATACGGCTACCGCCTGTAAACTCGCCGATTTTTTCGACGTTTTTTCCGATTCCACGCGGCTCAGGATACTCTCGGCTCTTTCGGTTTCGGAGGTCTGCGTAAACGACCTCGCCGAGGTTCTCGGAATGAATCAGACCACGCTTTCCCATCAGCTCCGCACGCTCAAGGACCGCGGAATAATCCTTTCGAAACGACAGGGGAAAACCGTCTTTTATCTTCTCAAGGACGATTCCTTCAACGAAATTCTGCTCTACGCCGCGGAAAGATGCCTTAAAGAAAACTAATTCCGCACGCATAATCCGACTTTGCCTCTCATAAGCATTAGTACAGCTTTGAGAGGTATTTCGTTATGCAAAAAAAACAGATTATTTTCACGATAACGGTTCTTTGTCTGATCGTACTGCTGTTTCTGATCACCGCCGGATGCGTCCGCGACGAACTCAGACTCATATCCGAAAAACTGAACGACTACGAAATCACGCTGAGTCTTCATACGGAGGACAATACCCTGTCCGGCCATACCAAACTCAGGTATACGAACGGCTCCGATTCTTCCGTAAGCGCGCTCGAATTCCGACTTATCCCCAACGCTTACAGAGAAGACGCGAAGAATCCCGCCGTAGACAAAACAGCCCGGAACGAAGCCTATCCCGACGGATTATCCTACGGAGGAATAACCGTAACCGCCGTGAAAATCGACGGAGAAACGGCGGATTTTTCGATAACGGGCGACGACGAGGACGTTCTTTCCGTACCGCTCGGGAAAGAGCTCTTCCTCAACGATTCTACCGAAGCCGAAATAACCTATTCCGTCAGGCTTGCGAACGTCCGCCACAGGCTCGGATATTCCGACGGAATATATAATCTCGCAAACGCCTATCCCGTACTCTGTTACGAAGAAAACGGGACTTTTATAAGACACCCGTATACGGCAATCGGAGACCCTTTCGTTACTCCCGCCGCAAATTATTCGGTAACCTTCATCGTTCCGGAAGGTTTTACCGTCGCTCACTCGGGCGACCTCAAAGAAAAAACCGTCTCCGACGGAAGCGTTACCTATCGTTTCGAGCAGAAATGTATCCGCGATTTTTCCCTCTGCGCTTCGGAAGAATTCAGCGTCCTTTCCGCCGTCAAAGACAAAACCGAGATAAAATACTTTTACCGTAAAGACTCCGATCCCGATTCCACTCTCCGGCTCATCTCGGATTGTTTCGGCTTCTTTTCGTCCTCCTTCGGCAAATACCCCTACGGGACCTACTGCGTAGCCGAAACTACTCTCGCGGCGGCGGGCGGAATGGAATACCCGAATCTCGTTTTCGTTTCGGACGACCTGAAACGCGACAGCTTCAATAAAGTCGTGATTCACGAAACCGCCCATCAGTGGTGGTACGGACTCGTCGGAAACGATCAGTTCAACGAAGCCTGGCTGGACGAAGGTCTTGCCGAATACTCCGTCATTCTGTTTTACAAGGCTTTTCCCGATTACGGCGACGCATCCGAAACTCTCAAAAACTCGTATAAAAGATATAAGCTCTTCTACGACGTCATCATAAACTACAAAAAAGACCTCGATACGTCTATGAGTCGTCCGCTTACGGATTTTCCGAATGCTCAGAGCTATGCGGTCATAACTTATCTCAAGGGAATGCTTATGACGGACAGTCTTTACGATACGGTAGGCGAAAAGAGATTTTCGAAGGCTCTCCGCCGCTATTTCGAGGCGGGTAAATATTCGATAGCCACTCCCGAGCTTTTCATAAGCTGTTTCGAAAAGGAATACGGTTCGGATATGAAAAAATGGTTTTCTTCCTGGCTGAACGGAAACACGGTCATAGGCTGAAGAAAAGGATTTACGGATAAGTAAAAAACGAAATCGCAGATTAAGAAGAACAAATATAACGAAATCGTAAATCGAGAAAAACAACGAATATAACGAAAACAAAAAAGCCGCCGGAAAACCGACGGCTCATATATGTTTTAATCTCAGAAAATCAACGTCTTGACCGCGCCGAACCAACCGTTGGGAAGAATCTTACCGGTCATAAGCAATATACCGAGAACGAAAATCACGAGCGCGACGAGGAAAGATACGATAACTCCCCAGATAAGCGATTTATTTTCGGACGCTTCACCGTTTTTCCAGTACATAATCAACTGAATAAGGAAATAAGCCGTCGCGGCAATCATCAGAACGATTATGCCCGCGTTGGTGCAGCCGGAGCTTTTCAGAATCAACCCGAGCATAGCTAGAAGAACGGCTACGGCGGTAAAGCCCATAATAATCTTTTCAACTACTTTTTGCATTTTTTCACCTCTGTACCTTTACCCGAATCGGGCAAAAAAAATCTGCTCTATCAGTATAGCAAAGTTATCCGTAATAGTCAACCGATTTTTTCGGATTTATCCAAAATACCTACGATTTTTGCGAAATAGTCGGGAAGTTCGCTCTCGAAATGAAGTTCTTTCCCCGATAAATCGCAAAAGGTTATCTCCTTGGAATGAAGAAGCTGTCCGTCGAGCGCGAATCTCTGATTCCTGTATCCGTACACGGAATCGCCAACTACGGGATGCCCTATGTACTTGGCGTGAACGCGTATCTGATGAGTTCTGCCCGTTTTGAGTTCGAACGCGCAAAGAGTATTGCTCCGGTATCTTCCGAGAACGCGGTAATGCGTTTCCGCGTATCTTCCGTCCGGAACGACTGCCATCTGTTTCCTGTCCTTGGGGCTTCTTCCTATCGGCTCGACGATAACGCCTTCGTCCTCCTTTATAACTCCCTCGACGAGAGCGTGATAGACTCTGCGGCATTTTTTGGAAGCGATCTGCTCTGCGAGAAAGTTATGCGCGGCGTCGTTTTTCGCAACGAGCATAAGTCCGCTGGTCATTTTGTCGAGTCTGTGGACAATTCCCGGTCTTATCATTCCGTTAATGCCCGAAAGGTCCCTGAATCTGTATAAAAGCGCGTTGACGAGAGTACCGCTGTAAACTCCGTTGGCAGGATGAACGGTAAGTCCCTGCTGCTTGTCTATAACGGCAAGATCGGAATCCTCGTACACGACGTTTATCGGAATAGGCTCGGGCTGCACGTCTATCGGAACTGGGTCGGGAATCTCTATTCTCACGACATCGCCGGCTCTGACGCCCTTTTTCGCCTTGAAAATCCCGCCGTTAATGAGGACTCCGCCCGAATCGATAAGCTTTTGCGCGTGGGAGCGGGATAAATCGTCGACGCTTTCCGATATGAAGCTGTCGAGACGTTTGCCCTCCGACGCGGAATCCACCGTCAAAAACAAAATTTCAGCCAATCAGCGATTCTCCTTTCCGTCGCCGCGTTTTTCCGACGCAGAGTAACTCTCCAGAAGCCCGAGGGTTTCGTCGAGCTTTTCCCGTTTGCGTTTTTCGGCAGCGGCGGCTCTTTCTTCGGCTTTGGCTTCGGCGTTGTTGAACGGCCTTTCCTTATCGAAAAACAGCATCGAAATCAGAAGAATCGCGATTCCCACGCACATACAGCTGTCCGCGACGTTAAAAATCGCGAAATACTTCACGCCTATGAAATCCCTTACGTATCCGTCGTAGAAACCCGTGGAATACATAAATCTGTCGATTGCGTTACCCAAAGCTCCCGAAATCATCATCGCAAGTCCTACGCTCCCGAGCATATGATCCCCTCTTCTTTTTCCGAGAAGATAACCGAAGGCGGGTACGCCTATCAGAGTGATTATAAAAAAGACGACGTTTCTATACTCCCAGTCCCTGAGCATACCGAAAGACGCTCCCCAGTTCTTCGCATAGGTAAAGTAAACGAAATCGCCTATTACGGGAATCTTATCGTCCTGCGTGAGATTAGTCTGAACGACGTATTTTGTTACCTGATCGAGAATCAATCCCGCAACCGCGACCGCGCCCATAATCAGCCAGAATTTCAGCGCGCTCATCGGCTTTTTTTCGTTTTTTTCAATCGTCATACGATCCTCCGCTGTTTATCGTAATTTCTTTCTCCGAAAAACGCTCTTCCGAGCCTTATCATATCGGAGCCGTTTTTCAGAGCCTCCTCGAAATCTCCGCTCATACCCATCGAAAGATATCTCCAGTCTGTCTCCGGAAGCTTCGTTTTCATAGATTGAAAAACGCCGTACATCTTTTCGTAAAGATTCACGCCCTCGGGCTTTTCTATCGGCATAACCGTCATAAGCCCTTTTACGCGCACGTTCGGAAGCTTAAGGATTTCCTCGGCAAGCGGTACGATTCCGTCGAAATCCACTCCGCCCTTCGCTCCGTTGGGATCGGTATTCACCTCGATAAGGACGTCCTGAATCTTTTCGTGGCGGAGAGCCTGTCTGTTTATCTCCTCCGCGAGCGAAAGCCTGTCCACCGAATGGAGAAGCTCCGCCTTATCTATGATATACTTGACTTTATTCGTCTGGAGCTGCCCGATAAAATGCCATCTTACGTCGGGAATCAGCGGATATTTTTCGGTTAACTCCTGAACTCTGTTTTCGCCGTATATAAGTCCGTACTTTCTGAAATCCAGAAGCGTTTCGACGGTCTGCGTCTTGGTCGCGGCGATGACGGTAACGTCCTTTCTCGTTCTTCCCGAACCCGACAGGGCTTTGTCTATCTTTTCAAAAACCGATTCGACGGTCTGTTTTTCCATAAGAATCACCTTCCGCGCATTATTATACCTCTATTCTCCGTAAATGTCAATAAGAAAGAAAGTCGATAACCGCAGGCTTTCGCGTCTTATTTCATAAATTTTCTGACGACGGCGAGATTCTTTTCGGTATAAGGAGCGTACCTCATCGGAAGATCTATACGGGTGCTTTTATCGACTACGCTTTTCAGATGACTGAACGTCAGAAATCCGGTTTTTCCGTGATACGCGCCCATTCCCGAATTTCCCATTCCTCCGAAACCCATTTCGGTGGTCGCAAGATGAACGACGGTATCGTTTACGCAGCCTCCGCCGAAACCGATTCGCGTAATGAACTTCCGCGCGCTTTTTTTGTTTTCCGTAAAAACGTATAAAGCCAACGGATGCGGCAGCTTTTTAAGCTTTCCTATAAGCTCGTCCTCGTCGTCGAAATCTATGACCGGAAGAACAGGCCCGAATATCTCCTCCTGCATAACCTTATCGTCGAACGTACAGTTTATCATAACGGTCGGCTCTATTTTAAGCTTCTCGGGAATAGAGCCTCCGCCGCATACGGTTTTTTGTTTGTCGATAAGTCCGAGAATGCGGGAAAAGTGCTTCTCGTTGACGATTTTTCCGTAAGAGTCCCCGTCGAGCGCGTTTCCGTACTGCTTTTTTATTTCCTCTTTGAGAGCCGTAACGAGCGACGGTCTTACCGACGAATCGCATAACACGTAATCCGGAGCCACGCAGGTTTGTCCGCAGTTGAGGAACTTCCCGAAAACGATTCTCCTCGCGGCTACGGGAATATCCGCGTCCTTCAGGACTATACACGGACTTTTCCCGCCGAGCTCCAGCGTAATCGGAGTAAGATTTTCGGCTGCTCCGCGCATTACCTCTTTTCCTACCGCGACGCTGCCCGTAAAGAAAATATAATCGAATTTCTGACGAAGAAGCGACTTGTTCTCCTCCCTTCCGCCCGTAACCGTCGCAACCCATAAACCCGAGGGATCGAGTTCGGCGGCTATTTCTTCTATAAGCTCCGAAACCGCGGGAGAATACGCGCTCGGCTTCAAAATAACGGTATTCCCCGCCGCAACTGCGTCTGCGAGCGGATCGAAAGTCAGCATAAACGGATAATTCCACGGACTCATTATAAGAACCACGCCGTAAGGACAAGCCAACGTATAGCTTTTGGAAAAAAACTGAACGAGAGGCGTTTTTACTCTTTTGGGTTTAGCCAGAGATTTCGTATGCCCGAGCATATAGTTTATTTCCGACAGAACCATTCCCGTTTCGCACATATACGATTCGAAAGGACTCTTTCCGAGGTCACGCAAAAGAGCCTTTTCTATATCGTCGTTTCGCCTGACTATTATCTCTTTCAGCTTTACGAGGAGATTAAGTCTGTTTTCGGGCGGAAGCGTTTCCCCAGATTCAAAAAAGATTCTCTGCGCTTCTATCGTCTCTCTTATCTTTTCTTCGGTCATTTTTCTCCTCCGTGGTAAATCCGGCTTTTCCATTCGCTCCGTCGAATCCGAGCGTTCCCGATTTTAAATCGTTTTATCGCGGTATGGTAACAAAAACGCGTTAATTCAATATTAAAAGCCGACGTACAAATGCGCGTTTCGGGTTGAGCCTATCAGGCTCCGAGTAAATTCCTCGGCTGAATTCCGAGATTTTTATAACGGACGGGATCTAATTTACGGACTCATCGATTTTTTCCGTCGAACCAGAGTCTTGCTATTTCGATTGCGTTGGAAGCCGCGCCTTTTCTGAGCTGATCGCCGCAGCACCAAAGCGACAAAACCCCGGAATCGCTCTTATAAGTCCTCATTCTTCCGACAAAAACGGTATCCTTGTCGCTGCATTCCAGAGGAGTGGGATAATTGGTTTTCAGAAGCTTCACCGAGCGCGGAATCAGAACTCCCTCCGCGACCGAATAAGTTTCCTCGTCGTAAAGCGACTCGAAATAGTCTTCGTCGGCGTCTTCTTCTTCGAGAAACAGAGTTATCGAGAAGGAATGACACCTTTCGACGGGAACTCTCACGCAGGTTGTGAAGACCTTAAACGCTTTTTCGCCGAGAATTTTTTCCGATTCTTCCCGCATCTTGACTTCCTCGCGGCTTTCTCCGTCGGAAAGCTCCCCTATGAGCGGAATGACGTTGCCGAATATCGGCTTATCGAAAACCGAATCGTCCCTGAATATTCCTTTCCCCTGTTCGCGAAGCTCTCTGATTCCGTTTTTACCCGCGCCCGAGACCGCCTGATAACTGGAAATAACGGCTTTGTCTATTTTTACGCCCGCTTTTATAAGGGGATAAAGCGCGGTCAGACAGATTATCGTCGAGCAGTTGGGATTGGCTATGATTCCGTTTTCTTTACGGATATCGTCGGGATTGATTTCGGGAACGACGAGGGGAACGCCCGGGACCGTTCTGAACGCGGAAGAGTTGTCTACGTAGAGCGCGCCCGCGTCGATTATATCCTTCGCGTAGATTTTCGAAATCTCCTCCGACGCGGCTCCGAAAACCACCTCGCATTTCGCAAATTCTGCCCTTTCCGGCTTTATCGCGCAAAGCTTTTCTCCGCGGAAAGGCAGTTTCGTTCCTTCACTCCTGTCCCCCGCGAAAAGAACGGGCTGCCACGGAAGCTTTTTCTCCTCGATAAGAGTAAGAAAAGTTCTTCCGACGAGTCCGGTCGCTCCGAGAATTCCTACGGTACGGTTCATAAGTCCTCCCCGATAAAGCCGCAGCTCCGATCGTAAAAACTATTAAGTCTTCCGAGAAGTTCGGGAAGTTTTTCGGGTTTTAGAAATCCGCTGAGCCGTATAAAGCCCTCTCCGTTTTTTCCGAAACCCGTCCCCGGAGTAACTACTACTCCCGCTCGGTTCAGAAGGTCGTCGGCGGTACGGGCGGAGGTCGCGTTCTTCGGACAGGCTACCCAGACGTAAGGAGAATTTACTCCGCCGCAGCAACGTATTCCCCGATTTAGAAAGGCTTTTCTGAGCTCAAAAGCGTTGTTTCCGTAAATACCGACCACGGCTTCGGATTCTTTCCTTCCCTCGGGCGAAAGAGCGGCCTCGGCGGCTTTCTGAACGATATAAGGGACGCCGTTGAACTTCGACGACTGCCTTCTCGCCCAGAGCTTTCCGAGGTTTTCGCCTCCGAACCGAAGGTTTTCCGGAATAATCGTATAGGAGCATCTGAGTCCGGTGAAGCCGGCGGATTTGGAAAAGCTTCCGAATTCGACGGCGCAGAGAGAAGCTCCTTCGACGGCGTAAATCGAGCGCGGAATCGTCGAATCTTTTATGTAAGCCTCGTAAGCCGCGTCGAAAAGTATGACCGAACGAGTCCTTATCGCAAAAAGAACCCAACTGCGGAGAACTTCCTCGGGATAAGCCTCGCCCGTGGGATTCGCGGGGGAACAAAGGATTATTACGGCTTTTCTTACGGGAGTTTTCAGGTCGCACGGAGCGGGAAGAAATCCGTTTTCGAAAGAACCCTTCAATAATTCGGCTTTAAGTCCCGAAATCGCGCAGGAATCTCCGTAAACGGGATACCCGGGATCGGGGACGATGACGGAAGCCGAGCCGAAAAGATCGAAAAATCCCGAAATATCGCTCTTCGTTCCGTTGCCTACGTAAATCTCGTTTTCCTTGACCTCCACGCGTAAACCGAGATACTTCCGGCGGATAGCGCACTTTAAAAAGCCGTAACCCGAAACCGGCGGATAACCCCTGAAGCCCTCGTCCGTACCCGTTTCGGCGGCGGCGGAAACCAAAGCCTCCGTAACTGTTTTCCCGAGAGGAAAAACCGCGTCGCCCGTACTTACGCGGATAAGCTCTTCTCCGCGATTCTCCTTTTCCTCGGCTTTTTTGCCTATTTCCTCAAATATATAATCCCTTCCGAGTTTACGGAAGCCTTTATTTATCGTTTTCATACGAGAATACTCCTTTGAAAGCCGTAACGGCCTCTCCGCTCAGAATAAAATCGCCGTTCCGTTCCTGTCTTACGAAAAGCGCACCTCCGCGGCAATTTACTTTTACTTCGGAAAAAGGCTCTATAAGCCCGTTTTCGATTCCCGCGGATACCGCCGCGCACGCTCCGCTTCCGCAGGCGAGAGTTTCTCCGCTTCCTCTCTCCCATACCCGCATATCGAGCTTTTCTCTCGCGGGATTGGCTCCGCTCGGAACGGAAACGAACTCCACGTTTATTCCGTCCGGAAAAACGGGAAGAGTTTCTATCTCCCGTCCGAGCCTGCCTACGTCTATTCCTTTCGGATTGTCGCAGAAAACCACGCAGTGCGGATTTCCGGCATTGACGAGAATTGCCCTTACGACCGAGTCCCCCGTATGAAGTTCTGTAAAGGAGTCCTCGGCTCGGATTTTCCCCATATTTACAGAAACGAAAGCTTTTTCTCCGTCGCAGGAGAGGACGGTAACCTCTCTCGCTCCGCTTTCGGTCATAACCGTAAAAGTCGCCGGAAAACCTTCCTTAGGATTATCCGCATTAAGCAAACCTCTTTTTTCGGAGAGGATTTTTCCGACGCAGCGAAGAGCGTTCCCGCAGGTTTTCCCTTCGCTTCCGTCCGAATTGAACATCTTCATTTTAGCGTCGCAGGAATCGCTCGGACAAATAAAAACGACTCCGTCGCTTCCTATCGAAAAATGCCTGTCCGAAAGCCTTTTCGACAGCAAAGACATATTACCGACAGACTGCTTTTCGCAATCTACGAAAACGTAATCGTTTCCCGCTCCGTGCATTTTATAAAAAGCGATTTTCTTCATAATTCCTCCGCAGAGCCGCATACGCACGGATTTCCGTATAATCCGCAGGGCTTTTTCATTATTTCAAAAAGAGCTTTTATCGCGCCCTCCGCGAAAACCTCGCGGCTTAACGCCTCGTGAATAAGAACGATTCTCTCCTTTCCTCCGTCGAAAAGAACCTCGTGGCGTCCGACCGTATTCCCGATTCTCACGCTGGAAATTCCGATTTCTCCTTCTTTTTTCGGACAGAATCCGTTTCTCCCGCATCTTAAAACTCCTCGGGAATCGTTATCCGTCGCCCTGAAAAGTGCGAGAGCCGAGCCGCTCGGAGCGTCTTTTTTGCCTTTGCGGTGATACTCGATAATCTCTTTGTCCCAGCCGAGCCTCCCCGACAATTCCGAAGCCGCTTTCAGAAAGACCGCAAAGCCTTCCGAATAGTTTTCCGAATAAGACACGGGTACGGACGACGAGGCTTTCATTATCGCTTCCTTTTGTTTTTCGGTATGTCCCGTAGTCGCGATAACTACCGGAATCCCGACTTCCGCCGCAAACGAAAGAATCTCCTCCGCCGCTTCGGGAGAGGAAAAATCTATTATTCCGTCGGCGGATTTCACTTCCTTCACGCTTTTAAGAGTTTCGCCAGTGCCTTTGACGTCGACCGGAATGACCGTTTCTCCTTTCTCGCGAAGGAGCCTCGCCGTAATTTTCCCCATTCTTCCTTCAGCGCCTGCTACAACTATATTCACGTTCGCCTCCCGTTCTTACGCCTCGTCCGCGGTTTTCGCATTTATCCGGTTTTGCGGTAAAAGCCCTTTCGACGCCGAATCCTCCCAGGCGTCCGAACTCTTCCGAAAGTTTTTCCCTTTCTTCCTTTCCGAGCGCGCAGAGCGGCTCTCTTACCCGTTCTTCGCACAGATTCAAAAACGCCGCCATCGCTTTGACCGGAACGGGATTGACTTCCGAAAAGGCAAGCCTTACGAAGGGAAGAATCTCCGAGTTAATCGCCGCGGCTTTACGATTGCATCCCGAGAGGAAGGCTTCGTACAATTCCACGCATTTTTCGGGGAAAAGATTGGAAACGACCGAAATCCACCCGCCCGCGCCCAGACAAAACATAGGAAGCGCAAGCTCGTCGCAGCCGGAATATATCGTCAGGTTTTCAGCGGCCTTCACCGCGTCGGGAAAACGATTCATATCGGAATCGGCTTCCTTTATCCCGCAGATATTCGGATGAGCCGAAAGAACCTCGTAAACCGAAGGCGAAACGGTCATTCCCGTCCTCTGCGGAACGTTGTAAATTATTATCGGCTTGGGAGACGCGTCCGCAAGTCTTTCGTAAAACCTTATAAGACCTTTCTGCGAGGTTTTGTTGTAAAAGGGCGTGGTTACGAGAAGCCCGTCTGCGGGAAGATTCCCGAGTCTTCGGCAATATTCCTCGGCAGCCGAGGTTACGTTACAGGAAATCCCCGCTATGACCGCAGGTCTTTCTTTCTCGTCGCTCCCGTAAAAACCGCGGACTCTTTCCGCCGCCGCGACTATAAGTTCTTCTTTTTCATCCGCTCTCAAACAGGCTCCCTCGCCCGTAGTCGCGCCTACTATGAGAGCGTTTATTCCCGCTTCGAGCTGTCTGTCCACGAGTCTTCCGAAACTCGGAAAATCTATCGCTCCTTCGGTATTAAAGGGCGTTATGAGAGCCGTACCGACTCCTTCGAACAATGATTTCATTATTACCTCCTTTGCACCGTATAGCTTATCTTATGCGGCGGCGAAAGCCTAAATGACCGTGGCCGACGGGAAAACGTAAAAAAAACCCGAAGCAAAACGCTTCGGGAATCGGTTTCATATTAAAATTTATCGGTTTTATATTAAGGTTTATTTGCCGAAAGCCTTTATCTCCGCGACGAGAGTGCTTGCGGACGGATTTTTGAAAAAGGCGTTGCCCATAACCACGGAATCCGCGCCCGCTTCTATAACGGATTTATAAGTTTCCGCGTTTATTCCTCCGTCGACCTGAACTATGATGTCGGGACGAAGTTTCTTTATTTCTCTTATCTTGTCGAGGCTTACGGGCATAAACTTCTGTCCGGAGAATCCCGGCTCAACGCTCATAACCAAAGCCATATCGACCTCGTCTATATAAGGCGCTATCGCGCTTACGGGTGTGTTCGGTTTAATCGAAACGCCGCATCTGACTCCCGTCGCCTTAATCGCGTTTATAACGGCTTGCGCGTCGGATACGGCTTCGATATGGAAGGTGATAAGGTCCGCGCCCGCTTTCGCGAATTCTTCGACGTAGCGCACGGGTTCGTTTATCATAAGATGTACGTCAAGGAACATATCGGTTATCTTCCTTATGTCGGAAACCATTTTCTGTCCGAAGGTTATGTTCGGGACAAAGGCTCCGTCCATTACGTCGCAATGAATCCAATCCGCTCCTTTATCCCGACAATCGGCGACTGCCTGTCCCATCTGCATAAAATCCGCGGACAAAATCGACGGCGAAATATAAATCATTCAGTATTTCCTCCTTTCCTGTTCTTTTAATTCTTTGTATAACTCTACGTATCTCTCGTACCTTCGAACCGGAAGCTCTCCTTTTCCGACAGCTGCTTTTACGGCGCAGTCCGGCTCGTCTGTATGAGTACACATATTGAATCTGCATTCCTGCGAATACGCGGAAAAATCCCCGTAATACAGACACAGCTCCTCCGAGCGCACGGACGATTCGCTGAGCAGGGAAAATCCCGCCGTATCGGCAACGAATCCTCCGCAGACCTCGAAAATCTCGTTATGCCTCGTAGTGTGCCTGCCTCTGTCTATCTTCGAAAGTCCGCCAGTTTCCTCTTCTCTCCCCGTAAGCGCGTTCATAATCGACGTTTTGCCTACGGCGGACTGACCTACGAAGCAGCATACGTTGCCCTTTATTTCGCTCACGAGTCTTTCCGTTCCCGTTTTTTCCGCAGCCGAAACGACTACGATATCCGAAACGACCGCTCCGTAATCCTCTTCCACTTCGTCGATAAAGGATTTTTCGGTTATATCGCTCTTATTGACGACGATATAGGGACGGATTCCTTCTCTTATGCAATTGACGAGAATCTTGTCCGCAAGAAGAAAGTCCGCCAAAGGTTTCACCGTAAGCACGATGAAAGCCTTGTCTACGTTGGCGACTCTCGGCCGCGTGAGCGCGTTTTTCCTCGGGATGACCTTTTCAATGACGAAAGAGCCGTTCTCGTCCGATACGGAAACGTCGTCGCCGACGAGGACTTCGCTCCCCTCGAATCTCGTTTTCTTGCGGGCTTTGCATTCTATCCGCAGTTCTTCGGAAGTCAGCACGGTAAAAACTCCGCCTACGCCTTTGATTACCTTGCCGGTCAGAAGCTTACTCATTTTCAAGCGACTCCAGATGCTTTCTTCTGAGCTGTCCGCACGCGCCCTCTATATCGACGCCCATCTGTCTTCTGAGTGTGGCGGAAACTTTCAGGTCCGTAAGCGTTTTAAGAAATTCTGCGGCTTTATCGCTACTGACGGACCGGAGATTTCTTTCCTTTACGGGATTCAGTCTTATCAGATTTACGTGCGACGGAAGCCCCCTTAAAATCTTTGCGATTTCTCTTGCGTCGGCGGGAGTATCGTTTTTCCCTTCGATAAGGGTATACTCGAAAATTATACGCCTTTTCGTCCTGTCGAAATAGTATCTCGCGGCGTCAATTATCTCGCTTACGGAATACTTTTCGGCTATCGGCATAATCTCTTTTCTTTTGTCGTCGAAAGCCTCGTGAAGAGATACGGTAAGCGTAACCTGAATATTCTCGTCGGCAAGTCTGCGGATATTCGGAACGATTCCGCAGGTAGAAAGACTTATGTTCCTCATTGCGACGTTCATTCCTTCGGGTGCGTTGCACAACCTTAAAAACTTCACTACGTTGTCGTAATTGTCGAGAGGTTCTCCGCTTCCCATAAGAACGATGTTGGTTATTCCGCGCTTTTCGCCGAGTCCGCCGCCTATAAGTCTGTTTACGGCTATGACCTGACCGAGAATTTCGCCCGCGGAGAGATTTCTTACGAGTCCGCCCAGGGTGCTTGCGCAGAAACGACAGCCCATACGGCAGCCGACCTGCGTCGACACGCAGAGCGTCCGTCCGTATTTATAGCTCATAAGAACCCCTTCGATTACGTTCCCGTCGGTAAGTCCGTACAGATATTTTTCCGTCTTGTCCTTTCCGACGAGCCTTTTGATAACGGTTACGGGACGGGCAATAAAGGACTCCGAAAGCTTCTCCCGCAAGGCTTTCGATACGTCCGTCATTTCGTCGAAATCGCAGCCTCGGATTACCCATTTATAAACCTGACCTGCCTGAAAAGGTTTCAGACCGTATTCTGAAAGCATTGTTTTCAGTTCGTTTTCGTCGTAGTCGCTCAGTATTCTCCTCTCTGCCATTAAAACCTCTCTCGCTCGGGCATTTCTTTCGTAATTCAAATCCTTTCGTTCGTAATTCAAATCCTTCTTCCTCGGTCAATCCTTTTCCTTTCTTAAAACCGCGACGAAAAAGCCTTCTACTCCGTCCCTTTCGGGAAGAAAAGAAACCGTGCCGTCGGCGTTATAGGGAGAATCTCCCAACGAAGCCGGAACGGGCGTTTTCTCAACGGAAAACTCCTTATGCTCCGCAAGAAACGCGTTTACGACGTCCGTATTTTCCTCTCTGAAAACCGTACAGGTGCTGTAAACGAGTTTCCCTCCCTTTTTTACGTAAGCCGAAGCCGTTCCGAGTATTTTAAGCTGAAGAGCCGAAAGCTCCCTGACCGTATTTTCGGTTTTATTGAGCTTTACGTCGGGCTTGTCGAAAAACACGCCGAAACCGCTGCACGGAGCGTCGCAAAGCACGACGTCGAAAGCCTCATTCCATTCCGGTCTGAAAACGGTGGCGTCGTTGACTTCCGTAACTATATCCGCGCCCATACGCGAGGCGTAACTCCCGATTAAATCCACTCTGTGCGGATGAATATCGCAGGCAACGACTTTCCGACAGCCGTAAAGCTGCTTTGCGTAAACGCTTTTTCCTCCAGGAGCCGCGCACAAGTCGAGAATCTCGTCGGTTTTTTCCGCCTTGATCGCTCTCACCGTCAGCATAGAGCCGAGCGACTGCACCGTATATAAAGTTTCGTCGAGCTTCCTGAAACCCGAACCCTTTATCAGCAGAGCGTCGGGAAGAAGCGACTTTCCGAATTCTATACCGTTTTTTTCGAGAAGCTTTATAAACCCTTCCGTACTTATCTTTCCGGTATTGATTCTGACGTGCGTATAAGGAGCCTGACTTTCGCTTCTCATAAAAGCTTCGGCTTCTTCTCTTCCGAGCTGCCCGACGAGCTTTCTGACCGCCCATAAAGGAAAACTGCAGCTTACCGAAAGATATTCGTCCTCATTTTCGGGCATCTTAAAGGACTTTGCGTCTTTGTCTCTCGCTACTCCGCGCAAAACCGCGTTCACGAATCCGCTCGTCGCGCTTTTTCCTATATCTCGCGTAAGCCCGACCGATTCCGATACTACCGCGTAGTCGGGCATATTCAGATGAAGAAGGGCGTAAATCCCGATTTTCAGAACGGGCTTCAACGCGGGCTTGACCGATTTCGCGTAGAGCGAAATAACGTATTCAAGTTCTATATCCCTGTCAAGCACTCCGTAGACGAGCTTCGAAATCAACGCTCTGTCTTCTTTCGGAGCGTTATTGAGATACCTGTTAAGTTCTATGCCCGAATACGCTCCCTTACGGTAAATCGAATCGAGGCATTTATATGCGTAATAAAAAGAAGTAAGAGTCATTCTTCGGCTCCCAGGACGTCGCCCGCACATATCTTTTTGCCGTTGACGAAATCCCTGCATTTCATTCTTTTGCAGCCGGAAAGACACATTTCCGAAAGATATATCTCGCCCCTTCCGCAGGCTACGATCACGCCGTTTCTGTCCGCGGAAAGAACCTCTCCGGGATTTTCGTGTTTTCCGCTTCTTCCCGCGATACGGCTTCGGAAGATTTTAAGCACCGATCCCCTGAGAGTCGTATGTGCGCACGGATTTTCCGAAAGGCCTCGGATTCTGTTATGAACTTTGACCGCGCTCTGCGACCAGTCTATTATTTCGTCCTCTTTGGTAAGTTTGCGGCAATAACTCGGCTTGACGAAGGACGAATTCCCGGTCTTGTACTTCATTCTGTTCTGCGGAATCGGAACGATCGTTCCTTCTTCAAGTCCGACGATTACCTCCGAAAGAAGCTTTCCTCCCTCCTTCGCGAAAAGAGAAAAAACGTCCGTCGCGGTATCGTCCCGACCGATTCCGATAATCCTGTAACCGAGAATATCGCCCGCGTCCATTTTTCCGACGGTTTTCATAACGGTAACGCCGTTGAGTTTCTTCCCGTCGATTAAAGCCGACTGAACGGGAGACGCTCCTCTGTAAGACGGAAGAAGGGAGCCGTGAAGATTGATGACTCCGTACCCGGGAAGAGCAAGGACCTCGTCGCTCAGCATCTGTCCGAAAGCCGCGGTTATTATCAGATCGGGAGCAATCTCTTTAAGGCAATCCATTCCTTCGGCGGAAACCTTCGCAAACTTATAAACGGGAATACCGAGCTGCGAAGCTTTTGCGGCTGCGGGACATTCGATCGTTTTGTTTCTGTTCCCGGCTCTGTCCGGCTGACAGAAAACCGCCGATATGCTATGACCTTCGGAAACCAGTATGCTCAGTACGTCCGCCGCAAAAACGGGCGTCCCCATAAATACTATCTTCATAGAGTCCTCCGCTCAGTCTTTAAGCTTCTTTATCATCTTATCCACGAAAAGGATTCCGTCGAGATGATCTATCTCGTGCATAAAGACTCTCGCGTCGTATCCGCTCGCGGAAATCTCCTGCGGCTTTCCGTGTCTGTCGAAAAACTTCACGGTCATCTCGCACGGACGACGGACGAGTCCTCTGTAACCAACTACGCTCAGACAGCCTTCGTTGTCCACGCACGTTTCCTTGCCCAGGAAGGTAAATTCCGGATTGACGAGTTCTATGATCTTCTCCCGATACTCGACTACCACCGCTCTTCTCAATACCCCTATCTGCGGCGCGGCAAGTCCGAGACCGCCTATATCCGCAAGCGTTTCTTTAAGGTCGTCGAGAAGTTTTCCGAGTCTTTCGTCGAAAGCTTCGACTTTTCTGCATTTGCTTCTGAGTATCTTATCGTCCTGCCCGAGTTTAAAAATTTTCCTGACTGCCATTTGTTCTCCTTAAATCATACTCTGCGGATCTGTCTCCGCAAAGACGCTGACGTTTCTTTCGTGCATATCGCTTATTTCGAATAGGCGCGGCATAAGCCCGTCCGCATATTCGGGTTCCAACCTCATAAGAATCTGGAATCTGTACTTCCCTTCCATGCGTTTGAGAGGCGAACGCATTTTCTGCAAAAAAATAAATCCTTCGGGATTCTCCTCCGCAAGAAGTCTTACGTTTTCAAACTGTCCGTTAACCGTCGCTATACAGGCCTCTTCGTTTTCTCCGGTTATAAGAAATCTCACTATAACCGAAAACGGCGGGAATTTCGTGGCTTCTCTTATGTTTATCTCTCTGTGATAAAAGCCTTCGTAATCCTGACGGGCGGCGTATTTCAACGCGAAATGTCCCGGCGTATAGGTCTGAAGGACGACCTTCCCCGGGAGGTCTTTTCTTCCCGCTCTTCCCGCGACCTGCGTTATAAGCTGGAAGGTCCTTTCGCTCGACCGATAATCGCTGAGGTACAGACTCTGATCGCCTTCGAGCACGCCGACGAGAGTTACGAAAGGAAAATCGTGTCCCTTCGTTACCATCTGCGTGCCGACGAGTATATTGGCTTCCCTGTTTCCGAATTTCCTTAAAATATCGTTATGCGCTTCTTTCGACTGCGTGGTGTCGTAATCCATACGCAGAACCTTCGCCCCGGGAATCTCCTTAGCGAGATAATCCGCTACCTGCTCGGTTCCTGTTCTTCCTCTCCGTATATGCTCGCTTTTGCATTCCGGACAAACGTCGAGCATTCTGTACTTTTTCCCGCAATAATGACATTTAAGAACGTTTTCGTCTCTATGATAATACAGACTTACGTCGCAGTCGGTACATTTTGCAACGTATCCGCACTGCGTACACATAACGAAGCTGCTGTATCCCCGACGATTGAGGAAAAGAATAGCCTGATTGCCCTCTTTTACCGCGGATATAAGCTCCTCCCGAAGAAGCCCCGAAATAAAGCTCTTGTTTCCCGTCGCTCTTTCGTCCTTCATATCCACGATAAAGACTTCCGGAAGCGGCTTCTTATTGATTCTTTCGGGCATTCTTATTAAAGTAAACTCCTTGTCGAGAGCCTTTTTATAGCTTTCGAGAGAGGGAGTCGCGCTTCCGAGGATAAGCTTCGCGTCGTTGTATTTTCTTCTGAATCCGGCTATATCGAAGGTGCTGTAACGCGGATTGGAATCGCTCTGATAACTTCCGTCGTGCTCTTCGTCGATAATGATTACGCCGATATTCTTCATCGGTGCGAAAATCGCGCTCCTCGCGCCTACGGCTATGACAGCTTCTCCGCGAATGATTCTCGACCATTCGTCGAAACGCTCTCCCGCCGACAATCCGCTGTGAAGAACGGCGACCTTGTCCCCGAATCTGCTTCTGAATCTCTTCATCATAAGAGGCGTGAGCGATATTTCCGGAACGAGCATAACCGCTGTCTTTCCCCGACCTACGACCTCTTCGATGACGGACATATAAACTTCGGTTTTTCCGCTTCCCGTAACTCCGTGAAGAAGATAGGTTCCGCTTTCCCCCTGCGTTATCCGCTCGAACGCACTCTGCTGAGAAGGTACGAGCTTCGGCTTTTCCTCTTCGGTCGCTCCGACTTCCGACAAGGGAGTTCTGTTGCGCCTTTCCTGACTCACGACAGCTATTCCTTTATCGATCAACGCTCTGACCGCGCCGTTTCCGAAATCTTTATTCAGTTTTTCGAGACTCTCGGAGGGAACTCCTCTAAGATACTCCGCCGCGGCGAGCTGCTTTACGGCTGAACTTCTTATCGAAGCGATTTTTTCGTCCGCGTTTTCCGCAAGAGAAACGTACTTCCTGACGAGCGGACGGACTCTGCCGTTTCTCATTTCGGAAGGAACGAAAAGCCTCAGACAGTCTATCATACGGAGATGATATTTCTTCCGCATAAACTCCGAAAGAACAAGCATTTCCGGAAGAATGACCGGACGGTCGTCGATTACCCCTACTATGTCCTTCAACTTCCTCGGATCGCAGTCGGATTCCTCCGCCGTACTTATAACGTAGCCTTCGATTATTCTCGGTCCGAAGGGTACGTACACCCTCGAGCCGACGGGAATTCCGTCCGCCCCGAGATAATCGAAGACTCTGTCTACTTCTGAATTGGATATGTCCGCAATAACGTTATAAATCATTCCGAGCCGTTATAAAATTTCCGCAGCGCAGTCGAGAATGACGTCGGCGACTTCGGATTTGCTCATAACCGGAGTTTCCGCGACGACGCCCTTGCGATCGAGAATATATACTTTGTTCGTATCCGTAAGGAATCCCGCGCCTTCCTGCGTTACGTCGTTGGCTACGACCAGGTCCGCGTTCTTCTTCAAAAGCTTGTTTCTCGCGTTTTCGAGGAGATTTTCCGTTTCCGCGCTGAAAACGACGAGCTTTTTATCGCCTTTAATCCTTCCGACTTCGGCGGCTATGTCCTTGTTTTTGGAAAAAGAGACCGTAAGCTCGGAGGATTTGATTTTGTTGCCCGAAAAAACCGACGGCTTATAGTCGCACGGAGCCGCGGCTTTGACGATAAGGTCGCAATCCTTCATCTCTTTCATAACGGCTTCGTACATATCCTCCGTCGTTTCGACCGAAACCACTTTTATTCCGCCCGGAACGCTTACGCCGTGTCTTCCGAGTACGAGGGTTACCTCCGCGCCTCTCCGAAACGCTCTTTCGGCAATCGCCACGCCCATCTTCCCGCTGGAAAAATTGGTTATAAACCGCACGGGATCGAGCTTTTCTACGGTTGCTCCCGCAGTCACGAGAACCTTCTTCCCGACGAAATCCTTCCTGACCGAAATAAGCCTTTCCATTTCCGCGAGAATCGCGTCCGGCTCGGGCATTTTGCCCTTCCCCGTGTCTCCGCAGGCAAGCCGCCCCGAAGCCGCCTCCATAACGGAAACGCCCCTTCGCTTCAAAGTCGCGATATTCCCGGTAACCGCCGCGCTTTCGTACATACCCGTGTTCATAGCCGGAACGACGAGTACGGGCGCGCGAGTCGCCATAACCGTCGTGGTCAGCATATCGTC
The DNA here is from genome assembly GCA_900544545.1 of uncultured Eubacteriales bacterium. Taxonomy (GTDB): domain Bacteria; phylum Bacillota; class Clostridia; order Christensenellales; family CAG-314; genus UMGS692. The sequence continues at coordinate 184,607 of UQVY01000001.1, read as the reverse complement.
GGCTATCCCGCAGGCATACTTTCCGATGAAATTCGCCGTCGCCGGCGCAATCACGAAAAGATCGGCTTTTTTCGCAAGCGCGATATGCTCTACCTCCCAGGGCGCGCGTCTGTTGAAGGTGTCGACCGTTACCGGGCGCGACGAAAGCGTTTCGAAAGTCAAAGGAGCGACGAATTCCGTCGCGTTTTTCGTCATAACGACGTCGATTTCCGCGTCCTGCTTCCGAAGAGCCGATACGAGTCCGCACGTTTTATAGGCGGCAATGCCTCCGGTTACGCCGACTACGATCTTCTTCCCTTTAAACATCAATAATCTTCGTCCTTTACGATTTTGATTTTGCCGTCTTTAAGCTCCTGAGCGGCGTAAGATATAGTTTTGATATTGGACGCGAGTTCGTCCTCCATCTGCATAATATTAAGCTCCTTCGCTCTTATGCTTATCGCGCGACAAAGAACGTACTTGTTGCCGGCGATCTCCGTTAATTCGTCAATAGACGGTCTTGTTACCATAATTCTGCCTCCTGCTACTCTATATTCTGTATCTGTTCCCTTATCTTTTCGACTTCGTTTTTAAGCTGAAGTCCGAGTCTCGTAAGCTCGGTATCGTTGGATTTGGAACAGACGGTGTTGGTTTCTCTGTTAAGCTCCTGAACGAGGAAATCCGCGGATCTTCCGACCGGCTTTTCGTCTGCGAGCATCTTCCTGAAATGGTCGACGTGCGAATGCAGCCGCGCTATCTCCTCGTCTATGTTGCACTTATCCGCAAAAAAGCATACTTCCTGATCGAGTCGGGTTTCGTCCGCTCTGCCCTCTTCGAGAATCTCGTTTATCCTCGCCGTAAGTCTGGCTTTATAGTCCGTAACGACTCTCGGCGCAAATTTCTCTATCTCCGAGGTAAGCGTTTCGACGTTGGAAATTCTGTTTTCGAGATCGTTTTTCATCTTCTCTCCCTCGAAAACCCTCATAACGTCCAGAGCCTCGAGCGCCTGATCGACGGCTTCTTTGAGCTGAAGGGAAAGAGCCTCCGCGTCGATTTCCGCAGGTCTTACCGTAAAGACGTCCTGCGACCTTATAAGGCTCGTCGCCGTAAGGTCGTCCGGAACTCCGAATCTTTCGGACAAAGCCCGTGCCGCGTCCGCGTAAGCCTTCGCGAGACCGTAATCTATCTCGCATTCCTTACCCGACTGTGAATAGTCCGCGTAGGTTACGAAGAGATCTATGTGTCCTCTCGCCACTTTCACGGAAATCGTCTTTCTCACGATATCTTCGAATTGCCAGAAAATCTTGGGCAGCTTGAGATTCATATCGAGAAAGCGATGATTGACCGATTTTATTTCGACGGTAAGCTCTCTTCCGTCCCTCTCGACGACGGCTTTACCGTACCCTGTCATGCTTTTCATATCATATTTCCTTGAATAACTTATATATCTCGTCGGGTTTCACCGATACCGCCTCGCTCCGTCCGTTGACGAAAACGCCTTTCCCGTCGGTGATTTTCCCTATAACCGACGAAGCGATTCCTTTCCCCGATAAAGCCTTTTCCACTTTCTCCGGCTCGGAGGTTACGATAAGCATACTTCCGCTGCTTAAAAGCCTGTAAGGATCGAGGGAAAGCCGCGCGCATATTTTCTTCGTAACCGCAAGCACGGGAGCGCTGTCTATATCTATCTCCGCGCCGAAACCGCTTCCGTCGAGAACTTCGCACAAAGCCCCGAGGACGCCCCCTTCGGTTATGTCGTGCATAGCCGCGATTTCCGCTCCGCTTTCGACCGAAGCCCTTCCGTCCGCAACCACGCTTAGACTGTTCCCCGCGGATTTCGCCTCCGCAAGCTCTTCGTCGGAAAGCCTTACTCTCTCCGCGAAGGATTCCGCAATAACGGAAGTCCCTTCTAACCCGAGAGTTTTCGTAACCATAACGCTCTGTCCCTTTTCAAAGGGAACGAAACGGAAGTTCCTGCTCTTTATTCCGACGACGGTCGCGCTTACGACGGTTCTGTTAACCGCGTCGGTAAATTCGCTGTGTCCGCCGATAACTTCCACGTTAAGCTTCTCCGATTCCCGCTCCACGTCGGTCATAACTCTCTTTATATCGGAAAGCCCCGCGTTTTCCGGCGCAAGAACCGTTACGAGAATGGCCATCGGCTCTCCTCCGGCGGCGGCGATATCGTTGCAGCACACGTGAACGGCAAGCTTTCCGCAGTCGTCGGCCCCTCCGGTTATGGGATCGGTGGTCAAAAGCAGAAGTTCGTCCGTCCTCAGAGCCGCGCTGTCGCAGCCCGAAGCGGATCCCTTCACGACTTCCTTTCTTCTTTTTTTAATTACCGAAAGCACGCATTCGCGAAGCTCGTCGGGAGTTAATTTGCCAATCATTATAATCTCGTTATAAACTCCTTGCCTATTTTCCTTTCAAACGTATACGCGAGATTATAAAGGTCGTGCTCGGCAAAAGTCTTGCCCATAAAATGCACTCCCAGAGGCAAACCTTCCTTGGTTTTTCCGCTCGGCACGGTAAGCCCCGGACGGCCGGTGAAGTTCGACGAAACGAGGAAAACGTCGCTGAATTCGAGCTGCTCGGTATAAACGGCGGAATCGGCTCTGTGCGCGGGTGCGGGAGTCGTGGGACAAAGAACGATATCGAATCTCCTGAAAACGTCCTTGAAAAACTCGACGATCATAGTTCTTATTCTTCTCGCCTTTTCGAAATAATCGTCGAAATTCTCCCTGCTCGTTACGAACTGCCCGTAAATAAGACGCTTTTTGGCTTCAAGTCCGAAAAATTCGCCCCTCGACGCTCTCGCCTGATCTTCGAGGGACGCCGCGTGTTCGAGAAGGTTTCCGTAATGCTTTCCGTCCATCGTACTGAGGCTTCTGACCGCTCCGCCGCAGCAGAGAATGTTATATATAGCCGACATATACGGAGCGAAAATCAGATCTATCTCCTCGACTATATGACCTTCGCTCTCGAAGAAATCCAGAACGGAACGGAAATTGCTTCTGACCTCGGGATCCACGATAGGCGCGAAAGACTGCGAAAGATACGCTATCCTGAGATTCTTGTTCTCGTGTTCGAGACAATGCGTATCGAAATTAAGGTTCTCTCTTATGCAGGTAGATCTGTCGTGAACGTCCTGCCCGTAAATCGTTTCGAAGACGAGAAGGTTGTCGCGGACGGTTTTCGTGATTATTCCGACGTGATCGAGACTGGGCGCAAGCGGAAAGACTCCGTGCTTGCTGACTCTTCCGAAGGTCGGACTCATTCCCGTAAGTCCGCAGTAAGCCGCTGGCTGACGCACCGATCCGCCCGTATCCGTACCGAGAGCCGCGAACGTGCTTCCGACCGCTACCGTAACCGCGCTTCCGCCGCTGCTTCCGCCCGGAACTCTCTCGGGATCGACAGGATTCCTCGCTCTTCCGAAGGCGGAATGAACGTTACCGTCTCCCATAGCGAACTCGTCCATATTCGTTTTTCCGAAAATAACGGCGTCCTGCTCTTTAAGCTTTGCGACTGCCGTCGCGTCTATGTCGAAAATCCTGCCCTTGAGCATATTCGAGCCGCAGCTCGTAGGCATACCCTTCGTACAGATATTGTCCTTGACTGCGACAGGTATACCCGCAAGTATGCCCGTATGTCTGTCGGCTTTGATTTTCTCGTCCACGGCCGCCGCTCCTTCGAGAGCCTTGTCTTTGTTGACGAAGGTAAAAGCGTTGTAATAAGCCGTTTCTCTCGCCTTTTCGAGACACTGACCGACGACTTCGGAAGAGGTGGTTTCTCCCGATTTGATCAGTCTTAAAACGTCCCATAAATCCATTCCGGTTATATTCATATATGTATCCTTTACTTGTTTTCGAAAAGTCTGATCTCGTCCTCGGCTACTTTATTGTCGTCGTACATCGCGTAAGGCGTGTTTTCGATGGGAACGATATCGTCCGTATTTATCAATCTGAGCCAGGCTGCGTGATTGATCTGTTTGTTTATGCTGTCAAGAATATACTCCGCTTCACGATCGTCCAGATCGATATTCGTTTCAAAAGCCAGCTTTTCTACGTCTTTAAGTTCAAGCATTGTTCTCTCCGATTACATTGAATTTTACAACCATTCGGCAAATATTTATTATATCACACAACGCCTTTTTTTGCAAGGTTTTTTTCACAGGTTAATAAATCGATATCCTTTTTCCGATTTGCCGATAAATTTACATTGCGTTTATAAAGCGTTTATATTCGTGTCCTATATTTGTCGTTGACAAAGGGATGAGTCCGCGCTATAATGCTAACAGCGTTAGCAAACAGGAGAAAGGTATGGATAAATCTGAGATAAAGCAAAGGCTGACCTATCTGTGCAGGCTCGGACGCTGGAAAAAACTCGCGAGGCTTCTCGAAGACGGCTATCGGGGAATGTTCGTGATTCTCCGTATCGTCCGAGACAGCCCCTCCGAAATCGTAGCGGGCGACCTTGCGAAACTTATGGGCGTTTCCACCGCGAGAATAGCCCGAGCTCTCAATACTCTCGAGGAAAAGGACTATATCGAACGCATTCCCGAAAAAAGCGACGCGAGAAAGGTCGTTATCCGTCTTACGGATGAAGGCTCGGTCGCTCTTTCCGCGCGGGAAAAGGAAATCGACGCCGAGGTTCTGCCTATGACCGAAAACCTTTCCGACGAAGAATTGCGGACTTTTTTCGATCTGCTTTTAAAGCTTCTCGGATAGGACGAGCCGTTTGCGATAAAGATTATAAATATAAATAATCGGGAGTCAGAAAATGCTGCAGCTAAAAGGAATACAGAAAGATTACGTTACGGGCGATATGACCGTTCACGCGCTCAGGGGAGTGGACGTTACCTTCCGCGACAACGAATTCGTATCCGTTCTCGGTCCCTCCGGATACGGAAAAACCACCCTTCTCAATATTATCGGCATTATCGGCGGACTGGACCATTATACGGAGGGAAATCTCCGCATAGACGGAATAAGCACGAAAAACTACGGCGATCGGGACCGGGATACTTACAGGAACCACAGAATCGGCTTCGTTTAGAGCTACAACCTCATTCCTCATCAGACAATCTCGGAAAACGTCGAGCTTGCTCTGGCGATTTCGGGCGCGGATAAAGCCGAAAGAATCCGTAAGGCTCACGAAACTCCGGATAAGGTCGGACTTAAAGGATTATGCGGCAAAAAGCCCAATCAGCTTTCGGGCGGACAATGCCAGAGAGTCGCCATAGAAAAGATAGAGATTTATCCGTCGGATTTTTCGGAAAAGGATAACGTTACGGCTTATCTTTCCAGATGGAATTCCGACGAAACCCTCGTCGTAAACGGAAAGACTCTTACCTCCGAAGACCGCGCGGAGATAATCTATACCGACAACTTATCCATCGTTATAGGTCTGGTCAACGATATGATCGATATGGTAACGACCGCTCTCGTGACCTTCACGGCTTTGTCCCTCGTCGTTTCCACCGTAATGATCGCAATAATCACCTACTTTCGGTAATAGAAAGAGTCAAGGAAATAGGCGTTATCCGTTCTCTCGGCGGAAGAAAGAAGGACGTTTCCCGTCTTTTCAACGCGGAGACGTTTATTATCGGCGGCATATCCGGTCTTATCGGAATAGGCGTAACCTGGCTCCTTACGGCTCTCGCAAATCTTATAGTAAACAATCTGTCCGGCATTTCCGCGATAGCCCGTCTTTCGCCCTCCGTCGATCTGATAATGCTTCTTCTGGGCGTAGGACTCACTATGACAGAGGGAATTATTCCCGCAAGGCTCGCGGCAAAGAAAGACCCCGTGGAAGCGCTGCGCAGCGAATAAAAAAGAGGTATCGGAAAATGAAAGAAATTGAACTTATGAAGGAAAGACATTCGGTCAGGAGTTATCTCGAAAAGCCCGTCGGTCCAGAAGAAAGGAGCCGTCTTTCGGATGTAATCGCCGAGTGCAACCGTCTCGGAGGACTGAATATTCAGCCCGTATTCGACGAGCCAGAAGCTTTCGGTTCGTTTATGGCGCATTACGGAAAATTCTCGGGCGTAAAAAACTACGTCGCTCTTATCGGCAGGAAGGGCGAAGACGAGAAAATCGGCTATTACGGCGAAAAAATCGTCCTCGCCGCGCAGGAAATCGGACTCAATACCTGCTGGGTGGCTCTTACCTACAAAAAAATCAGAACCGCCTTCACCGTCGGAAAGGACGAAAAGCTTTACTGCGTGATAGCTTTGGGCTACGGCGCGACTTCGGGAGTCCCGCATAAAAGCAAGTCTCCCGACGCGGTTTCGGATGCAATCGCCCCTCCCGATTGGTTCAGGCGCGGAATAGAAGCCGTTCTGCTCGCTCCGACCGCGATGAATCAGCAGAAATTCGTGTTCTCTCTCGACGGAAACAGAGTTTCCGCGAAAGCCGGAGGCGGATTCTATACGAAAATCGACCTCGGAATAGCAAAATATCACTTCGAAACCGGAGCCGGAATAGAGAATTTCGTATGGGCGGAATAAAGCTTTTTTAGTTTTTTCCGGAAAAAACGACTCGAAAAAGCTTGAAAAAAATCGGAAAATATGGTATAAAGTCATTCGCAGCGAGTAGCAGAAAATGCGTAAGTCCAGTTCGGGCTTACGCATTTTTTTTTCGTCCTGCAGGAGGTTAAAAAAGATGGAAATCCGGAATCAATCGTACCTTTCCGAAGAAAAGGTCGGCAAACTTATGCGAAAATACGCGGTGCCGTGTATAATTTCTCTTCTCGTCGGCGCGCTTTATAACATCGTGGACCAGATATTTATTGCGAACGCTCCCTATCTCGGTTCTTTCGGAAACGCCGCTAATACCGTCGTTTTTCCGCTTACCGTCGTAGCTCTCGGCATAGCCGTGATGATAGGCGACGGCTGCTGCGCCTTCGTCAGTATTTCTCTCGGCGAAAACCGCGCGGAAAACGCCTCCAAAAGTGTAGGAAACGCCATAACCGTGTCCGTTGTAAGCAGTATGGCTCTGACCGCGATATTCCTGATTTTCGCCGACCCGATTCTTATGGCCTTCGGAGCGAACGTAAATCCCGAAACCTTCGCTTTCTCCAAGGAATACTTCTTCTGGATAACCTTGGGAATCCCGTTTTATATGTTCGGACAGGCTATGAATCCCGTCATCCGCGCGGACGGAAGTCCGAAATTCGCAATGGTATCGACGCTCGTCGGCGCGGTGATAAACGTGATTCTCGATCCGATTTTCATATTCGTTTTCGAATGGGGAATGACCGGAGCCGCCGTTGCGACCGTAATCGGTCAGATAGCCACGGCCGCGCTTGCCGTATGGTATATCTGCCGCGCAAAACTCGTAAAACCGAGTCCCGACGACCTGAAGCCCGACGGAAAGATACTCGGAAGGACGCTCTCTCTCGGAATGTGCAGCTTTCTCGCGCAGTTTTCTCTCGTCGCGGCAATGGCTGCGACCAACAATATGATCCGAAAATACGGAGCTATGGACGAAATCTTCGGACAGGAGCGGTACGCTCAGATACCTATGGCTGTCATAGGAATCGTTATGAAGTTCTATCAGATAGTCGTTTCGATAGTCATAGGACTTGCCGCGGGCTGCATTCCGATAGTCGGTTTCAATATGGGCGCGAAGCTGAAAAGCCGCGTAAAATCGTTGTTTTCGAGGCTCCTTATAGCCGAAGCTTCCGTAGGTCTTATCGCTCTTCTCGTTGCGGAGATCTGTCCGCGGCTGCTGATAAAGATATTCGGCGCGGATAACGAAAGCGTATATTATACCGATTTTGCGATAAAAGCCTTCAGAATCTACTTTTCGATGATCGTATTTTCCTGCGTGAACAAAGCCGCCTTCATTTTCCTTCAGGCTATGGGAAAGGCGGGCGTTTCCACCGCTCTTTCTATGATAAGGGAGATAGTTTTCGGCGTAGGTTTTGCGTTGATTCTGCCTTTATTTGCGGGATTGGACGGCGTTCTGTACTCTATGCCCGTTTCGGATATTTTAACGGCGATTATCTCCGCCGTCATCGTCGTCGGAACGTATAAAAAGCTCTCGGAATAATCCGACTGCTTTTCGGCTGCGCGATTCCGCGAAAAAGCAAAAAATTGCGAAGAGATTTCCCTTCGCAATATATATTAAAATATACAAAAACGCGACCGCGTTCTTTTTCCTCGTTATTTTGCTTGCGTTTTTTGCGCGGAAGTGATATACTGCTGTGAAAAACTTCGGGGAACGCGGAAACCGTTTCCCTGCGGGAGGGGAAAATGAATATACTGGCAGATATTTCGGGCGTGAAGCTCGAAACCGAAAGGCTTATTCTCCGCGAATGGAAAGAATCCGACCTCGACGACTTTTACGAATACGCGTCTGTGGACGGCGTAGGTCAGATGGCGGGCTGGCAGCCGCACGAAAACATAGAAAAATCCAGAGAAATACTCGACTCTTTCATTAACGGAAAACATACTTTCTGCATCGAATACGAAGGAAAGGCAATAGGCTCCCTCGGCCTCGAAAAATACGCAGAAAACGCTTTTTCCGAGCTTTCAGATATGAGAGGAACGGAATTGGGTTTCGTGCTTTCGAAGGATTTCTGGGGGCAAGGTCTTATGCCCGAAGCCGTAAACGCCGCCGCGGATTATTGTTTCGGGACGCTCGGCGCGGATTTTCTGCTTTGCGGATACTTCCCTGCCAACACCCGGAGCGCAAGGGTTCAGGCGAAATGCGGCTTCCGTTACTATAAAACCCTGAAGCAGATCTGTCGCTCGGGCGAAACCAGAATCGTCGTTATGAACGTGCTTTTCGGAAAGGAAAAGGCTCTTTAGTACGGGAAACGCTTGCGGAAAAACGACCGGTCAGAGTCGGATTCGTCCGAAAAAACAAAAAAAGGCACGCCTCAAAAAGACGCGCCTTTTTCGTTAAGCGGAAAATCATTTCTTCTTGTAGCCGCAGTCGCAATACGGTCCGCCCGAAGCGATCGTATACTCCCTCACGAAACGCGACGCCAGCCCCGCCTCGCTCATAGCGTAATCGAGATGACAAAGCGCGGGAGTCAGGTCGTAAAGCCCGAGCTCCTTCATAAGCACGCAAATTCCGCAGTGCGTAAATCTCGCCTCGTAGCCGCTTCCGTCGGGATATTCGTAATAATCCATATTCCACGAGTAAGGATTTCTGTCCGCGGCTCTGAGCTTTTCCGTCTTTTTCATAGATTCGACGTCCTTTTCCGAGAATTTCCTCTTTCCGGACTTTCTGCAGAACCATTTCATCGCCGGAATCATCATCGATTTCTCGTAGTATACCGTAAGCTCGTCAACCGTCGGACGCTTCGGGCAATTCAGAACGAACGCTCCGACCATAGCGCAGCTTACTATGTTGCTTTTGAATCGGTCGCCCTTTTCGAATTTCGGCAACCTGCCGATTATCTCCCTGTACTTTACTTTGGCTTTTTTCGTTATTTCCTTCGCGTCTTTCTCGTCGATTCCGAAAACCTCGGTCAGATTCTTTCTGAAAGATTTTACGAAAATCATCCACATTCCCGAAGGCGTTCCCGAATATTTCATAAGTCTTTCTCCTTATTTTTAGCCCTTGATCGGGCAATTACGTTCTTTTAAGGCTCGCGCGGAGGAATCTCCGATATTTCCGCTGCGGACAAGCTTCCGCCCTTTACGCGACTCTTTCATAATATCTTTCGTTTCCGAACGCTTCGCCTATATGTATACCACGATTTTCCGCAAAAATCAAGCGACCTTCCGTTTTTTTCGCCCGAAAACCGCTTTATATTACCATCCCCTACAAGTAAGCAGGTTCTTTCCGGATGAAAAAGACCCGAAACGCAAGGTCTCGGGTCGGTTTTCGCAAATAAATCGGATTTCCGCGTTAATCCTCGGAATTCCTTCGGCTCTTTTAGCGTCCTCCGTAACGGACGGTCGTTTCCGCGATTATGCGGCGATAAGGGATAATCTCTAAATTCCCGCGATTAAATTCAGTCCGCGATTTCAGCGATAATCTTCGAAGTAGCTTCGCTCACGGCTCTTTCGGGAACCTCCTCGGAAAGCGAGAAGCCGATATAAATTACGTCTACTTTCTCGTAATAGCCTTCGGGATCGTATTCGTCGGGAGTTACGTCGTATACGCTGAGTCTGAAATAAAGCTCCGCGTTTTTCCATACGAGGTCGGTATTTTCGTCGTAAGGAATTCTTAATCCCGCGCTGAGGTCGGCGAAAACTCTGTCGAATCCGAGAAGTCCGAGGAAATCTTCGTTCGACATAAGTCCGACGAGCATCTCGTTATCGGGAGCGAACATACCGACGAGCATAGGAAGCTGGTTCCACATACCGGTCATCATTTCCGTCAGGGCGTCTGCAAGAGAAATCTTTATAAGCTTGTTCTCGTAATATTCGTCCGCCTCGAAGGACACTACGAGTCCGTTGTTTATGAGAGTCTTGATGAGAAGAGCCGTGCTTTCGTCGAGTCCGCCCTCCTCACCTTCTCCGCCTTCCTCTCCTTCTCCGGACTTCGGAAGCGAAGGAATGAGTTTATCCAATCCGCCGAGTTTTTCGGTGATTACGGGATTTCCCTCCGCGTCGCAGGCAACGAAATAAGCTTCTCCGTTCACGACGGCAAGCTCGAACGTTTTCGCGTCGTCGAGTTTTCCGACGATTTCAGGGACTTCGGAGGTAAACATTGCCGCGACTTCGCCGAAATTCATTTTCTTCGAATCCACGGTGTACTTTGCGCTCAATTCGAACGCTTTCTTCGGGTCGGGCTGAGTCGTGTCGTAAGAAACGGCTATCTTTCCGCTCAGGTCGAAGCCCAGAAGACTGATTCTGCTGTCAACCGCGTAATTTATGCTCGTAAGATATTCGGCGAAATATTCTTCGGAGCGGTCCTCGTAGAGAGCGTCGGAAAGATAAACGCTCGCGGTAACTTCGGAAATCTTATCGGTCGAGAAAGCCATACCGATATTGCCTATTCTTCCGTTGACTATGTACGCGCCGATGTCTAAAACAAGACTTTCTCTGTCTTCGATAAGACCTACGGACGAAAGAACGTCGGCTATGACGCCTGTATATTTTTCGTTAAGTATGATGCGGTAAAGGGAGGGATTTTCCTCGTCGCGTTCAACAGTAAAGAAATCCGAAACGTCCGCGTCTTTAAGATTGTCCCTTATATTTCCGAGCTGCTCGTCGGAGGGTTCGTTGACGCTGAAAGCGTATTTACCGCCCATACAGTTGAGATAGAACTTTCCTTGGCTGTAAATCACGGAAAGCTCGCCGGCGTAGGTTACTACGGAAAATTCCGCGTCGAAAGCCGAAAGAAGATCGGCCGTACCCTGAGTTATTCCGTCAACGTCGACCCTGCCTTTAACGCTGAAAGGAAGTTTCGCTCCGCCAAAGTCTATCGAGCCGTTGAAAATCACGCCATTTCCTAAATCGGAATTGAGAAGAGCCGATACGACCGCGTCGAGATTTTCGTCGGTTTCGCGAACCTCGCCCGGATCGATTTCCGAAGGCATTTCGTTGATTGCGGCGTTGAAAGCTTCCGTATCGGGAATTTCTGCGGCGGCTCCGAAATCTTCGAAAACAAGCTCGAATTCCTCGCGACAAGTCATATTGCCGAGAATCGCGACGGAAACGGAATACTTGCTTTCGTAGGAAAGGCTGACGGGAGTGAAATCCTCTCCGATAACGAGAGTCATCACGACGTTATCGGTAAAGACGGGAAGCGAGGAAAGCCCGCCGAGCATTTTCATCTGACGGACGAGAAGAGTCGTCGCTTCGTTCCCGTCGAGAACGACCGTATACTCGTATCTGTCGTTTTGCGAAGAAACGAGCTGTGCGAAAACTATCGTCTGCGCGTTGTAAACGTGGCCGGACATAAGCTTTTCGGGCGTAACTCCGTAGACCGACGCGTAGTCCTCTTCGGTCGTGTTGAGGATTTCTCCGCCGTCGTTGCGGTAAGCGACCTTGCCGTTTTTGAGGAAAGCTTCGTGCTTTACTTTAACGAAAGACGAATCCGAAACCGAATCTGTATAGAATTCGTTCCCGTTTTTAATCGCGACGGTGTCGGTATTCTGCGTGTAGCTTATGATGCCCTTATCCGCGACGGTCACGCCCTTTCCCGTAACCTTATAAGTCGCATAGGAATCGAGTTTGCCGAGGGACGCAAGCACAGCCATCTCCGGATCGTATTTTTCGGGAGAAAGCGTAAGCCCGCTCACGGGAGAATCGGAGCCGGGTTGAAACTCGGGAAGCTCGATTTCGTCGGGTTTTATGCAACCGGCAAAAGCCGTCGCCGTAATCGCAAGAACCGCTGCGAGCAGGATCGTAAGAATCTGTTTTTTACTCATTTGGTTTTTGTCCTCCTTTGGTTTGCGGACCGTTTTTCGGTCGCGAGCGGATTATATCAATTCCCCGCAAAATCTCCAAACGAATACTCGGTTTTTCACTTCCCGATTGATATACCACCCTCTTAAATTTCAAGAATTCCACTCTCATTTTCTGAGAATTCTGAGAATCGCTTGACTTTCGGGCAAAAAAGTGGTAAAATCGACATATGGATAATCAGATTGAAGCCAATATTTCCAAAAATCTTTCCGAGCTTCGGAAGGCTCATCATCTCAAGCAAACCGACCTCGCGGAAAAAATCGGCTACACCGACAAGAGCATAAGTCGTTGGGAAAACGGAACGACCGTCCCCGATATCGCTACTCTTTCGCGGCTCGCCGACTTTTATAACATAACGGTCGACGACCTTATTCACGAAAACGCGGTGGTCAAGTCCTCCGACGCGGCTCATCTTATCGAGAAAGAAGACAACGTCAATAAAATCGCGATGCTCTGTCTTGCGGTGCTGACCGTCTGGCTCGTCGCGGTGATTGTTTACGTCGGTTTCGAGATCGTCAGGAGCTATAAATTCTGGCAGATTTTCGTCTGGGCCGTCCCTCCGTCGGCAATTATAATTTATCGCTATAACGTTAGAAATCGCGATATAAAATGGGCTAATACTATTCTTCTTTCGCTTGTGATTTGGGGAATAGTCGTCGGATTTTACGTCCAGCTCATAGAATACAACCTCTGGCCGATTTTCTTCCTGCCCATTCCGCTCGAAGCGATGGCGGTCGTCTATACTCTTTTCAGGAAGCGAAAGCCTCGCGAAAAGAAGGACGAAAAGCCGCCGAAAGAAAAAACAAAAAAAGCGCCCTCCTCCACGGAAGAGAACGCCTGAATATTCGCAAAATATCTTATCCCGCAATCGTTTTTCTTTTCAAATCCGACCTTTTGCGGGATTTTTATCGTCCGTTTTATCTATTTTCCGGAATAGCCGTCCATCGTGCGCGGTTTTCCGAAATAAAAAGCCGCTCTGAGTCCCGGGCCGCAGTTCGAGCCGATTATCGCGCCGATATACGTGTAAAAAACGTCCCTGAAACCGACGTCCGCGCGCAGTCCTTCGCCGAATTCTCTCGCTTTCTCGGGCGTAGTGCTGTGACAAATATAAAGCGTCTGATTCGTCGCGTCGACGACGTTTTCCTTGATAATCGAATGAATACGCGCAATCGTCTTTTCGATTCCGCGAACGCGCTCCTGAACGATAAGATGACCCTCCGCATCGAGATTGAGAATCGGGCATATTTTCAGGATAGTTCCGACGACCTGACTCGCTCTGCTGCACCTTCCCGAGCGACGAAGATAAAGCAATTCGTCCGTCGTATACCAGGTATTTACGGTAATTTTCAACCTTTCTATCTCGGCGACGCATTCTTCGACGGAAACGCCTTTATCGCGAAGCTCGGCAGCTTTGAGCGCAAGCATTCCGTAGCCCGTCGAGCAAAGCGTAGAATCCACCACGAAAATGCGGCTCTCGGGATTTGCTTTTTCGACCTCTCGGGCAGCCGCCGCCGCACTCGCGTACGAGCCGGAAACCGCGCTTCCGAGACTTATGTAGACTATGGTTTTGCTTTGTCCGAGAAGGGACGTAAAAAACGCCTCGAACTGCAATTGCGTACCCTGACTCGTTTTGGGAACGGCTCCGTTCCTCATTTTCTCGTAAAATCCGACGATATCCGAATCCTTCATCGTATCCTCGAACAGCTCCCCGCCTATCTCGTAAAAAAGCCCGAACGGGATAATCCCTCTCTCCTCCAGAAGTTTCGCGGGAAGATCGCAGCCCGAATCGGTAGATACGATATAATCTTTCATACTTCAGCCTCCGTTTACACTTGACATATTACGTCTTATATAATATAATATCTTACGGAGTGTATGATAAAACATTACGCTTTTTTTTGCAAATACACTTTTATGAAAACGAAAAATAACTGACAGATTTTAAAAAATGTCAAAGGGCGTATTATGGCTGCGACCGACAAAAGAATCATCAAAACCAAGAAAGGAATCAAAGCCGCTTTTCACGAGCTTCTGAAGAAGGATTCCTTCGAGCATATAACCGTTACCGATATCTGCAACGAAAGTACGACGAGCAGAATCACGTTTTACAATTACTACGAGGATAAGTATGCCCTCATAGAGGAAATTTTCGACGAATACGTCAACGAAGCTCTCGACGATTATCATCGGCTTCAGAAGGAAAACAATCCCGATTTAAAGGACATTATCGGCTATAACAATATGCTTACGGCAATCATCAATCTCTGCGAAAATCATTACGATTTCTTCTCCGCGGCAAGATCGGACATCAATCCCTACCTCTATTCGGGCTTTTACAATAAGGTTTTCGACCAAGCCGTGACGTACATTCATCACCATAATTCGATGATGCGTCCGAAATATCCCATAAGGCAGACCGTCGCGCTTCTCTGCAACGGCTTGTGGGGCGTTATTTCCGAAACGATGACCGACCGCTCCGACGCAAACCGCGTTTACGAAAACATCTTTTCGCTTTATAACGACATTTTGAATTCCAATCTTTTTATAAAAAGGTAGCCCGAAACAACTATGACGGAAAATCTGATTATTGCGAAACAACTCCTCGAAAAGGAGAATTATACGGTGGTTATGCACAAAAGCAACGAGGCTTTTGCGCCGAGTAAATGTCACGAACCTCTTAGTTCGTTCAACGAACACGGTGAGTTCGTCGCGACAAACGGGGGAGGAGCGTTTTTCACGTCAAAAGAACGGGGTATCAGACCGCTCATCGGGTTTATCGACTCGGGAACGGACTTCGGCGGCTCGGTCGTTGCCGACAAAATCGTAGGGAAAGCATCCGCGCTCCTGCACGTCCTTCTGAAAACCGAGGAAATTTACGCCGAAGTAATGAGCCGCTCCGCTCTCGAAATCCTGAAAAACCGCGGAATTAAAGCATATTTCGGCACTCTCACCGACGGAATCCGCAACAGGACGAACACGGGGCCGTGCCCTATGGAAGCTGCGGTAGCCGAAACCGACGACCCGACCGAGGCGTTGAAAATTCTTCGCGAAACGGTCGCAAAAATGCAGGCGGATTCGGTTAAACAGCACCAAAATCGGGGGACGGACGGAATTTAATAAAAAATCAGAAATGCAAATTTGCCGATATTGATTATACTTTTATTGAAAAAGTTAACGTTGATTTAACACAAAAATCGTTATTTTTGCGCAAAAGAAGCTGCATTTTCGGGGTAAAAAACACGACTTTTTCACTCCGAATCACGTTCTCCGTAAAGAAATTCACCTCGAAACACTTTCTCCTCAAAGAAATCGGATTACCTTTTCTTCAGCACGATTTTCAGAAAATTCAAATACTTGCCCGCGCCCGCATCCATACTTTTCCTGTCGTTTCGGGCATATTCGTTGTCCCGTCCGAGCCAATCAGCCCAGACTTCCTCGTCGGATTCCATCGCGGAAAGCTCCTTTATCTCGGAATCTTTGCTCGCTGACACGATTCCCCGCCAATAATCGGCGTCGCGAATATAATCGAGCTGTTCGGGAGTCCAGGATAAAAGAAGTTCTGAAGGAAAATTTTCACAAATATCTTTGTTCTCAGTATTATCGCCAATGTCTTTTTCCATTCCATTTTTGCGAATATCTTCTTTTATGCAGCTTTCACAAATGCTTTCTTTCACATCATTTTTCACAAACATCGTCTTTTAAACCACTTTCACAACAAATTGTGTCGTTTTTGTGAATGTATTTTTTCATTCCGAGGACGGAAATCGCCACAAGCCCTCCGCTTTTTACGAAAGGAAGAAGCTTTTCGTCGAGAAATGCCGGATCTCTTCCGAAATAATTGTATGAATCCACGCAAATCACCGCGTCGAAAAATCCCTTCTCGAACGGAAGCGCCGTCGCGTCGGCTTTAACGGGAAGAATTTCGTCGTCGGTTAGCCCTTCGCTCCGGAAAAAACGCCGATTTTCTTCGGGATTGCTCCATAAATCGGCCGCATAAACCTTGAATCCGTACTCTTTCGCAAGGAAAAGCGAGGTCAAACCCTGACCGCTTCCCAGGTCGCAGACCACGCCGTTTCGCGGGATATTTAAGCCGAGCATAAGCTCTTCGGTAAGCTTCAGGGGGTTAGGGCCCATTATTTTCGAGAGGTATTTTTCGTCGGCGTATTTGTTGCTCAATTCGTATTTCATTTTTTCTCCTCGCACGCAGCAAATCGGCGCGCTTAATTATACTTGAATACAGTATAGTAAACGAGCGTTTACTTGTCAAGCGATTTCACGGAAAATCCGAAAAAAAGAGTGAGATTATAGGAAATTTGGGGAAAAATCGGAGAATCTCGGATTGAAAACAGGAAAAAACGCCGCGAACTCGAAATCGGTCGCGACGAAAGGCATAAAAAAGCACCCGACGCAAAAACGACGGGCGCGATTATTCTTATAGGCTGACTGATTTTAGTCAGCGTTTTCGGCTTTGAGCCAAACGACTTTTACGTTGGCCGGAGCCCAGTTGTTCTTCCAGGCAGCGGGCTTTTCCGCGAATTCGCAGAAAATCACAAGACCGTCTTCTTCGTCGGTCGTCGCCTTGCAACCCTGAAATACGTTGGAACCCATATTCTCGACGGTTTCGGGAATGGTTATCTCGAGAAGAGAAGTGCAGTTACGGAAAGCTCTGGTTTCGATATTGACGACGTTGGCGAGAGTAACGTTCGCAAGGGACGTACAGCCGTAGAACGCGGATTCGCCGATAGTTTCGACGTTATTGAGTTTAAGCGTAACGAGAGCGGTACATTCGGTAAACGCGGTTTCGCCGATAGTCTTAACGCCGTTGATTTCGACGGTTTCAAGCTTGGCATTGGCTTTGAAAGCGTTGGCACCGACGGAGGTCACGCCCTTGAGGTCAAGGCTCGTTATTCCGCAGCCCTGGAACGCGCTTTCGCCGATAACCGCCTGAGAGTCGCCCGCAAACGTAACGGAGGTCAAGCCCGTGCAGTAACGGAAAGCTCTGGCTTCGATGGTTTTGATATTGGAAGAGAATTCGATAGTTTTGATTCCGTCGCAGCCTACGAAAGCGTCTGCGCCTATGGTTTCGACGCTCGCGGGAAGGAAAGAAATATCTTCGAGCTTATCGCAATCGGTGAAAGCTCCGTTTCCGACGGCGGTAACGCCTGCGGGAAGGGTAACGCTCTTAAGATTGCTGCAAGCCGAGAATATACCGACAGGAACGGTGGTGAAACCGGACTCGATAACTACGGTTTCAAGCGACGTACACGACTGGAAAGCATAGTTTCCTATGGACTTAACCGCCGAGTGAATGTTGATGTCTTTAAGGCTCAGACACTTGGAGAAAGCCGTACTTCCGATGGACTCGAGAGATTCGGGAAGAATCACAGTTTCGACCGAGCTGTCCCAGAAAGCGCCGTTACCGATGACTTTGATGCCTTCGGAAATCGTGATTTTCTTGAGCGCAGTCGTATCCTTGAATGCAAAAATGCCGATTTCGGTTATGGTTTCGGCCTCGGCACCCTCTCCGAAAACAGCGGGAACCACAAGCTCGGTCTTCTTCAGACCTTCTTCCGTAAGTCCGGTAATAACGCCGTTTTTAAACAAAAACGTTTCGTCTTTAAGCTCATTGTCTTCACACGCAGCAAACACGAACACCATACACAATACGGCAAGAAGCAGTATTGCTGACTTTAAGTTTTTCTTACTCACTTTTTTTCCTCCATAAAATAAAAAGCTCTGCCGCCGCCCGAAAGCGACTTACATTCTCGAGTGATGATTGCTCCCCGCCCGACGGGGACGCGCCCTTTCACGGAACGGACGCAGACCGACCTCTTCCGACAAACTACAGCCCGAAAAACCGGACCGCAAAATCACCGTTTACGCACGGATACCCAAATCCGAAAAACGAGCGCTCCTTTCGGAAAAGCACGAGCCTTCGGTCGGATACTGCAATGCGTCTTTATTTTATCATATCCGTCCGAAGATGTCAACGACAATTCACGGTTTTTATCCGTTTTTAAAGGGACAAAATGAATACCCGCCGCTCCGCCGGATGGCAAAAGCTTCTTTAACGAAAGAAAAAAGCTTTTATAACGAACGAAAAGTCCTTTCCAAAAGCCCGTAAAAACGATTTCGGACGAAAACTTTCGGGAGCCGACGAAAACGGTTCCGGACGAAAACCGAAGGACGAAGGATTACTTAAAATCCTCGCCCGCAAAAAAGCCGTCCGCAAAATCGCCGAAGGAAAATACGACTCCCGAATCGACGAGAGAATATCCGAAAAACATCGCAGAGTAAAGCTCCGCCGCGCGCTTTTCGGGATTACGGACGCCGGCTTTTTCGAATTCGTCCCTCGTGTATTCAAAAGGACCGACGGACAGATACCGCTCGAAAAGCTCCCGCATTTCGGGATTCCGATACTGCTCGACGGTAAGCGTTTTTCTGAACCGCGAGGCAAATTCGTCCTCGGTCCAGTAGGCAAACATCGCCTTCGCATAGTCCCTGAACCTCTCGGGAAAAGACGCGGCGTTATTCTCCGCAAGAAGCCCGAAATTCCCCGCAAGCACGGAATCGCTCTCCTCCATTCTTCCGACTATGGAAAGAAAGATATCGCGCTTGCTCGGATAGTGCCGATATAGCGCGCCCTTGGTTATTCCGACCTCGCGGGCTATATCGCTTACCGAAACAGCCTCGAAACCGTCCGCGGAAAAGAGTTTCAGCGCGGCAAGAAGAATCCTTTCGCCCGTATCGTTCATAAAAAAACCTCCGTCGCCGCGAAAAAGCCTTTCGTTATCGGAAGAACCTCCGCGGATTTTTCGGAAAAACGACGATTATTCCGAAAGACGAGCGGGATCGGAAACCTTGACTTCGACTTCGGTTATACGATGCTCGTCAACATTCAGAACCTTTATGTTCAGGTCGCCGTAGGTAAAGCTGTCGCCCGCCTCGGGAGTACCGTCAAGCTGCTCGGTTACCCAGCCGCCGACGGAAATCATCTCCGAGTCGCCCTTTATGCGGAAAGTCTTCTTGAAATCGTCGAAGCTCATTCCGCCGTCGACCGTATAAGTATCGGTGCTTTCCTTCGTAACGTCCGTTTCAAGCTCGTCGTGTTCGTCCCAGATTTCCCCCACAAGCTCCTCGAGAATATCCTCCATCGTAACGATTCCGAGAGTTCCTCCGTATTCGTCTACGACTACTGCCATATGAGTCTTGGCTTTCTGAAGCTTTTTAAGGAGCTTGCTTATCGATTCGTCTTCGGTAACGAATATAACCGGAGATAAAATATCCTCCACGGATTTACCGGTAATTCCGTTTCCGACGTAAAAGTCCTTCTGGTGGACGGTACCGAGAATGTTGTCGATAGTATCCTTATAGATAAGAAGGCGGGAAAACTTGGTTTCCCTGAACATTTCGGCAATTTCGGACTTTTTACAGTCGATGGGAAGGGCGGCAAGCTCTACGCGGTGAACGAGAATGTCCTTGGCTTCCTGCTCGGTGAATTCTATCGCGTTCTTCAGAAGGTCGCTCTCGTTCTTGTCTATGCTTCCGTCCTTTCTTACTTCGTCGACGAGCATAAGCAATTCCTCCTGCGACATCTTATTGTCGGGCTGGAGGCGGAAAATCTTGTTGAGGAGCTTTTTCCATAAGGAAAACAGATAGTTCAGAGGCAGGAAAATCCAAATAAGCACGCGGATTATCGGCGCGGAAAACATCGCGAATTTCTCGGCGCAGTCTTTGGCTATGCTCTTAGGGGAAATTTCGCCGAAAATCAGAACGACTATCGTACAGACAACCGTAGAAACCGTCGCGCCGGCGTCGCCTAATTCCCTCGTGAACAGAATCGTTCCGAGAGAAGCCAAAAGAATGTTCACGATATTGTTGCCGATAAGTATCGTGGATATGAGCTTATCGTATTTTTCGCTTAATTTCAAGGTCAGAGCGGCTCGCTTGTTTCCGTTTTCCGCAAGAGTCTTGACCTTGGTCTTGTTCATCGAGGAGAAAGCCGTCTCCGTCGCCGAAAAGCATGCCGAGAACGTAAGGCATACGAACATTATTATAAGATATGTAACAGTCATAGTAATCCTCTTTCGATTTATTCAGGTCCGATTTATGGCTTTTAAATGCGCAAAAAGACATACCTGCAAAGCTGTTTACGCCGCAGATATGCCTTTTCGGAAAATGAATAAACGGAAGGACGATAAGGGTTACCGTCGCCGTCGTCGTTATCCATACGAATTATTTTCCTCCGTTACGAAGACCGATCGCTAATCTTCGTTTACTCGGTAATTGTAACAGAAATCGGAATCTTTGTCAAGAGTTTTTCCAAAAGCCTGAAATCTTTGTCAAGAGTTTTTGGGAAAACGGGAATATTTGTCAGGAGTTTTTCGGAAAATCGATTCCGTAGAGTCGGAAAATTCGCCGAAAAACTCAATCGCGCAACTCGGAATTATTCCAAACGAGGGTTTACTTACGACCGGAAAGCCTGTTGACGAGGCCGTAGAGAAGAGGCTTGTTGAAGGCGACGGCATCGCGCGGACAAAGCTCCTGACAGCAATAACAGCGTATACATTTGCTCTGGTCGATATGTGCTTTACGGTTCTTTATTTCGATAGCCTTCCCGGGACAGTGCGTCTTGCATTTTCCGCACCCGACGCATATTTTCTTCCTGATTTTTACCCGCCTGCTCATACCTGAACGGAAAAGCTTCGCGATAAATCCCGGCATATTCGCGAAAAACGACGGCGGAAGCTTGGCGTTTATTTTATCGAAATCGCCGATGAAAAACGGAGCGGTCTTTGCCTTTACCGCGGAAAGAAATTCGTCGTCCGGAGAGATTATTCCGCGCCCGACGGCTTTGATTATTATCGGATTTTCGAGAGGCTCGTCGAAAATCGAAATCGCGGCGATATCGGCGGCATAGGGATTCCTCGAAGCGATGAGAACATTCATTTTTCTCGGCCGTCCGTTGGTCGGGCCGGCACCTTCCATTCCGACGATTCCGTCGATTATATGCAGGGCTATCTTTTCCGAAGCGAATCTCTCTATGTCTATAAGACAGTCGGTAAAACTGTCGAGCGTATTGTATTTGCTGTGCATTTCGACCTTTACAAGCCCCGGGATAAGTCCGAAAAGATTCTTGACAGCTCCGCTGTAAGCGGTAAGTCCGTGAGTTTTAAGCTTACAGCAGTTTATAACCACGTCGGCTTTCAGAAAAGAATCGGTTACGTCTATTCTTTTCAAAACCGCGCCTTTTTCGTTGGAAACGCACGACGAGCCGTAATCGTCGTTGACCTTTCCTCCGCTCCTTTCGGCGGCTCCGAGCATTCCCGTGGTTTTGTAGACGCCCTTCATATGCGCTTCGGAATACACGCCCCCCGAACTGTCGCCGACGGTAGCTTTTCCGCCCGCTTCGGCTATAAGTTTCATTACCGCGCCTATGACCGCGGGATGAGTAGTCGCAGCGCTTTCGGGCGGAAGCTCTCTCACGAGATTGGCTTTCACGAAAACGCTTTGTCCGCTCTTTACGAAGGATCCTATTCCTCCGAGCGGCTCGAGAAGCCTCTTCACCGCTTCGTAAACTCCGCTTTCGTCGTAGTCGATTTGCCTGATAACGCTTATTTCGTTGACGTTCATATCTTCACTCTCTTCCTTAAACGGATTTCCGTCTTTGAGTATGGATTATAACATATTTTCCGCCGTTTGTAAACGAAGAAAAGGAGCGTATTGCGGCGAAAAACGCGTTTTTGGAAAAATATAGGACTTTTCGGGAGGTATAAAAAAAGAAGGCGGGACAAAAATAACTGTAAACGCTGTAAGCGTACTTTTATAAGGAGAACAAAATGGTCAGAAAAGTTTTTACCTGGATTTCCGTAATCCTGATGATAATCGGTTCCATAACCTGGATGCTTATAGGCATATTCGGATTCAATCTCGTAAACTTCATTACCTTCGGCTCGGAAATAGCGGCGTCCGTCGTTTACATTCTCGTGGGAGTCGCGGCTGTCTGGATGATAATCTATCTCGCGACGCTTCCTCTAGTGAACGACGAGGCTAACCTGAGCATTTCGGGCAAAAATACCGGCGACAGAAAAGAGTCCTACGGAAAATACGACGGAATGCAGAAATCTTCCCGCGGAAAACGCGAATCCAACCGCTCGAAAGACGGTTACGACAGATACAGAAATTACTGAGAAAAAAGCACCCCGAAAGAGGTGCTTTTTCCGTGAGAATCAATATCCGGAAATCAACCGAAAATAAATCAAAGCATATCCTCGAACATGTCCTTCGCGTCCTTCGCGCTGTCCTCCCAGCCCTTAAGAACTTCGGAATCGGGAAGAGTTACCACCGCGTCGCCGTAGGAAACGGAAACTTTGAACAAAGCAGCGTCGACGCGCGTAGCTTCGTTATCGTAAGCGAGGCTTACTACGGTTCCATAGATTTCGGCGGAAAGGAATCTCCAGCTTTTATCGAATTTCACTTCACCGCCAATCGAGAATTTGTTGTTTTCGCCGGCGTCGAAATTGAACGAGGAATAGATATTAAAGCCGTTTTCGCTTTCGGTAAGACTGTAATCGAGAGATACCGAGATTCCTTCGGGAGCCACTTCTTCGATAAACGCACCCAGAACGGAAACGGTCATTTCGGCGGAAACGGGCATTCTCACCTGTCTTTCGCCTACGGTGTATTCCTTGAAATCAGCCTTGAACCTTACGATAACGAGTCCGGCTGCGGTTTCGGTACCGTCTTCCGCCTCGGACAAAACGTCGCCGCCGATTTCAAGAGAGAATTTGTCGGCGGTGAATTCGGACGTAACGGTAAACACGATCTTTCCCGCGTCGACTTTAAGGAAGAAGGAATTCTCCTTAAAAACGATTTCGAGAGAAAGCTTCTGCTCGGGCTGAGCGGGCTGAGTTTCCGTGTCGGATACGATCGCGCTTTCGACGGTTATTCTGAGTTCCTCGATTTCGTCTGCCTTTTCGCCTTCGCCGAGCTTAACGCTGACGACGAGATTAAGGGCATCGATGCTTTCGTCGATTTCTTCGTAAAGAGCGGCAATCTGCTGCTTCATAGCGTCTTTGAACTCTTCGGGAAGCTCCTTGAGAGCGTCTTCGTAAACCTTATCCACGAAGGCGTGAGCGATTCTCTTTATATAGTCGTTCTTGAGAGTAAGAGTTCCGTCTCCGTTTCCGACGAAATCGTCGCGCGTCGGCTTCGGGAAGTCCTTCTCAAAGAATTCCTTGAGCATAGAAAGCATAGAAGTATCGATCTCAACCGAACCGATACCGGGAATCCCTCCCGAACCGGGATTATTCGCAAAAAGATAGAGAAGGTTGTCTTTTAACCAATCGCCTTCGGAATAATCCACGTATACGACCCGCGCTTCGTCGGCGTTATTGACGCTTGCAAGGAAATATTTCTTAGCTTCGGCGTTGTCCCAGATATAGACTTTTCCGCTCTCTTCTTCGGAATCTTCGCCGTCACCGTTGACCGTACTGAAAGGAATACAAGCCTTACCGTTATCGAAAGCGGCTCCGGTTATATTGAAGCGAGAGTCTATGACTTCATTATTGTTTTCGTCGAAATGGCCCGACACGCTTTCGAGGTTAAGCGTGAAGTTGGACGAAGAGAAAGCCTTGCCTACTTCCTGACCGAGATTTACGGATTCGGTCGCAGAAGTAAGACCGCTCTGCATTTTTTCAATCTGCGCGGAAACGAAATTTGCCGCAAGCTCTTCTTCGGTAGGCGCAGGCAGATCGGGCGGAACGGGATCGGACGACGGACATCCCGCGAGAGCAAAAAGCATAACCAACGCAAGAACCAGAATCAGTATTTTTTGTGTTTTCATTTTGTTTCCCTCCTTTAAAGCACTTTAAGCACTTTTTGTCGTTTCGATTATAATATACGGACAGATTTTTGTCAATTAAATGAAACGGGAATTTCGGAAAGGCAGTTTAAATGACTGTAAATATCGCCGGCGGATTAAGATTGCGGAAAATGAGGAAGATTTTTCGCTGCGATAATTATAGATTTTTTTAATTTTTATTAGTAGCAGTACGATATTCGTTTTTTACCTTCACTAAATATTAAAAAAAGACAAAAAGAAACACGATTTACGGTTAAAAACAAATCCGAACGTTGCGGATAAGTCGGAAATATCGGATTTTTTAAATGTTTTTCGGCAAAACCGATTGCTTCGTAGAAAATAAGCGATTTAATCAAATATGAATTTATTAAAGCGAATTGTAACTTTACAATGCAGCGCTTTAAATAGTAAAACTATTTTTTACAATTTTTTGTTGAATTGCATCGTCATTTCGTTGACTTTTTACAAAAAAAATGTTAACATTGATTTAATCAAACGGCAGACTTCCTCGGCAACTCCGAAAGTCTGCTCCCTTCTCCGGGGAGAAAAGAAAATCGACTTTTTTGCGTTCGGAGCGGTCCTTTTTGCGTTCCCGAAGAGTCGATTACGGCGTTTTCGGTTGCTTTCGGTTTTTTAACTTACAGATATATGCGGTCTCTCCGCACCTCCTTGAAATTCAGAGCCGCCCGACTTTCTTTAAGCCGGGCGGTTCTGCCATAGTTTTTTCTCGTTTTTGTCGCTTACTTGTAACTGTACTATCATAATTTCGCGGAATTTTTATATTGTTGTGATTTGTTTGGGATTGTAGCTTTGCGTTATTATGATTTGTTTGTGGTTGTAATTTTATGTTATCGTAGATTGTTTGTGATTATAAATTAACGTTATTGTGATTGGAGCTTTACTGTTTCTTTTTTCATCGGCAACGAAAAAGACCGCCCGGAAAATTACGGACGGCCTTTGTCGGTCGGGAATTATCGGCTTCGTTTTTTAGCGAAGGACAATTCCCGGTCAAATCCGATTTTTAACGACTCGGATTGGGGTTTTACTTGGAGCTTTTTCTCTTGCGAAGGGCGAGAATTACCACCGCCGCGGCAAGGAGAACGAAGGAAATAACGCTCACGACGGTGATTTCCGCATTGCCTGCGCAGGAAGGAAGATTCGTGATTTCGTCGAGTCTCTTCTGAAGGTCTTCGTTATTCTTCTTGGATTCTTCGAGTTCGCTCTGAGTCTGTTCCTGAAGCTTTCTTGCTTCTTCAAGGGCTTTTTCGTACTCTTCGCGTGCCTTTTCGGCTGCTTTTGCAGCCTCTTCGGCGGCTTTTTTAGCTTCTTCGAGAGCTTCTGCGTTGCGCTTATTCTGAACGTTCATATATTCGGAAATAAGTTCTGCTGCGTTGGTTACTTTCGCCTTTTCTACTCCGGAAAGAGCAAGATACTGAGAGTAAAGTTCAACAATTTCGTCATCGGAAAGTCCCTTCACGATTTTTTCGTTAAGAAGATAGCCTTCGGTCATATAAATGACGTTGTATTTGCTCCAGATATCGCTGTCGAATCCCTTAGCGTCGGCATTGACGAGAATGGTCGTGCCTTCAAGGAAAGTTTCTGCTTCGATTCCTTCGCTTTCAAGAATCGGGGCGTCTCCGAGGAAACGAACCGTCTTGATTTCAAAGGCGAACGCTGCGTCGCCGATTCTTCTTATACTTGCGGGAAGAACGAGACTGTTGAGCTTGTTTACGCCTGCGAACGCGCCCGCGAAAATCTTAACGGTGCCGTCGGCTACGGTTACAGCAGCCGAATTGCCCTGATAGTGCATAAGAACGTTTCCGCCGTTTGCGTATAAGCCGTCGCCGATAACCTTTATAAAATCGCAGTTTTCGTCGATGTGATACCTTGCGCCCGCATTCGCGCTGAAGTCGATGGCTTCGAGAGAAGCGGGAAGGTAAATGTCTCCGATTTCGGCTGCGTCAAAGCTGTGTGCGCCGAGGAAGAGGAAACCGTCTGCAAATCTCAGCTCGGAAATGACGAGCTTTACATTATGAAATGCATAGTTGCCGATGTAGGTTACGCTTTCGGGGATATGGATTTCGGTGAGATAGGTTCCGCTGAACGCGTAGTTGCCGATTACCGAAAGGTTATCGCCGAGATTTATGCTTTCAAGGAGAGAATCCGAGAATGCATAGTGACCGATACTCGTTACGCCTTCGGGAATTTCAACTGATGAAACAGCCGTGTTTGCAAGAGCGTATTCGCCGATAGCGGTTATATTTCCGGAGATAACGATATCAGAAAGATTGTTGCAGCTGAGGAATGTTGCATAAGGAAGCGTAGTTACGCTGTTCGGAAGAACGACTTCGGTAAGAGAAGTGCAGTAAGCGAATGCGTATTCACATATCTGGCTTGTCTTGGGATCGTCCTTAAGACCGTCGAAGCCTTCTTCGAATACGAGTTTTCTGAGGTTAACGCAGTCTCTGAACACGTTATCTCCAATCGTTTCGATATTCTTTCCGAGATAAAGTTCGGTAATACCGGTTCCGCGGAAAGCATCGCTGTAGATGTACTTGACGCTCGACGGAATTTCAACCTCTTTAAGAGAAGAACAGCCGTTAAACAAGCCCTGAGAAACAACTTCCAATCCTTCGGGAAGAATTGCTTTTTCAAGACCGGTGCAGTTTCTGAACGCATTATAAGAAATACCCGCGGTTCCCGTAAGATCGATTTCTTTAAGAGAAGAACAGCCCTCGAATGCCTCTACTCCTATTACGTAAGGAGCGTTTTTCGGGAAGATAACTTCTTTGAGGTTTTCGCAGGAACTAAACGACCAATAGTCAAGTACGAGACCGTTTTCGCCGTATGTGGGAACGGCGTTGCTCAGATCGAGCAATTCGATCGAGGAGTAAGTGAAGGCGTTCATGCCGATATTATAAAGCATAGAACCTTCGGGAAGAACGAAGCTCTTCATCGGAACTTTTATGAAAGCATAGTCGCCGATGTATTCGAGAGCCGAATTGATAACGATTTCTTCTATACCGGAATTTGCGAACGCATATTCGTTGATCTGTTTAAGGCTTTCGGGAAGAACGACTTTCTTGACTTCGGTTCTGTTGTAGAATACCTGACCGCCGATAGCCGTTACGCCTTCGGGAATAATAACCGTGCCGCCCTCGCCGTTGTATCCGCTGAGCGTCGTACCGCCTCTTTCAAGAACGAATTCTTCTCCGCCTTCAACGATTTTGTACGACTTGTTAAGATTTATGGTTACGGGTTCGCTGACGCCGCCTTTACCTATTATGGAAAGAACGAATCTGCAGCCGTAGCCGGCAATGTAAATGTGGTTTCCTGTTACTTTAACGGTTTGTGTTACGTCGTCTACGCCGTAAACACCCGAACCCGAACTAACCCAAGTAAAAGCTGTCGTGAAGCTATTATCCGCATACCACGGAACGGGATTGACGAAGAAGTCGAATTCATCGTACTGATATGCGCTGAAACCGCCTATATTGTTATATTTTTCACCTACGACAACGTCTTCGTACGGCGCACTGAAGGTGATATAGAAGTAACTCGGATTTGCTTTATTTACGACTTCTTCCGTTACCTTAACGGTGAAGGTATCGGAAAGGGTTACCATAACGTTTTCGTCGTTAACGCGGATCTTAATAGAAAGCGTTACTTCGGTTTCACCCGTCATAAGAGCGAGAATACCGTCTTCCTGAGCACGGATTATCGATTCGTCGGCTACAAAGTATTCCTTGGAAACTATATCGTAGAGTCCGTAGGGAGCGATATCGTATCCGATTTCTCTGTACTGATTGACGGCAAGAGTAAGCTCCTCCTCCGTATTTGTTACATTAAGCTCTTTGGGGAGACCCACCGTCGTTTCGGGCATCGGAAGGGTGATTTCGTAAGTGGAAGTGTTGTAAGCGTAGTCGACAACGTCTACCTTGATTTTACCGTCTTTTTTGATCTGAGAGAAATAATCGGTAACATCAACCTTGAAATTGGCGATTTCGCCCTTTCCTGAATGGAACGGATATACACCCGTGCTGGTGTTGGGATTTTTCATATAAGCGAAGAGAAGGTATTCGTTATCGTAGAAATCCGCCGTGAAGTAAAGTCTGCCGTTTTCGTATACGAGCTTCGCGCTTTCTTCGATAATAACGGGAGAATTATTGTCTACGGTAACTATGTATTCTTTACTCTGCTTATGCTCGTTGCCTTCGTCGTCGATAAGAGTTGCTTCCGCTCTGAAGATAAATCTTTCGCCGCTTGCAAAGTCACCGAAGGCTCCTATATTGTCCCAATCGAGATTCATAGGATAGCCCATCCAGTTTACGTATCTGGTCTGTCCGGAATATGCCTTGGGAACATAAAGGTAAGTGTAATCTATATAAGCTTCGTCCGTGTCATAGTCGTTAAGGGTATAACGAATGGAATAGAGATTGCGGAGCGCGCCCAGTCTATAAACATAGAGCGAAGAATTACCGTTGCCTGTCGTGCTGATAGCGATCTTGTCGGCGTCGGGAAGAGCCTCTTCGCAGTCGGGAGCAAGCGTGAAAGGATTTCTGCCCAGCGTTCTGCCGTTTCTGCCCTCAAGAGTACCGGATAAAAGTATATCCTCTCCGCCTTCATACATTGTGTTGTCAAGAAGGGGCAGCTCATACCAGTCGCCGTAATAACCCATAAACGGGATATTGAGGTCCATTCCGTCTTCGAGGTCGGAAACGAGTCTGACGAAACCTTCTACGAAACAACCGTTGGGGAAGAAATCGAGATATTCTCTGTCTTCGTCGGAAAGAGTCAGGGTTATCGTTACGTTGACGCTTCCGTTCGCTTCTACGAAGAGAGTTCCCGTTTCGGAAATCGCGCCGTTACCGGTCGCCTTATAAGAAACGGAAGGATTGAGTCTGTATCCGTGAAGAGTAAGATATTCGCCTTCGAAAGCTTCGGTAATAACTTCGGGATCGATTGCGTAAGTCTTCGTTTCTCCGGAAATGTTGACTACTTTGAAGTTAAGGGTGTATACGCCGAGTTTTTCAGGATCGTCGCCCAGCTCGAGTTTGGTTTTGTCCTGACCTTCGACCATAATGTAAGCCTTTGCGGTTACGGCGTTGAGAACGTTCGCAAGACCTGCGCCCTGAGTTCTCGGACTTACCGCAACGCCGTTTTCGTCGGCAATAATCGTCGCCGTACTCATGATGAGTCTCTGAATCGTTGCGCGCTTCTGAAGCTCGGTCATTCCGGGGAACATTTCGTTCACATATTGCTTAACGATCATCGTAATACCGGTGATGTTGGGGGCAGCCATACTCGTACCGCTCATATAACCGTATTGGTTCTTGAGTACGGAGGAATAAATGGGAGAGCCTGTTGCAAGGATATCGGGTTTAAGTTTAAGGTCCTGAGTCGCACCCCTCGAGGAGAAATCCGATACCGCAAGAGGATAATGGATTCTGTCGGCTTTATTGACGGTAATCTGTTTGTTGTCGATAGCAGCCTGTTTAACCTGTGCATAATAATCTCTGGAAAGAATAGCCACGGGAACGGGAAGCTCTGCGCCGTCGGTTATGAGCGTATAGCTCGTTGCGCCGTCAAGAATGAATATAATGCCGATTGCGCCCTTCTGAGCGGCAATATTTATACGCGAACCTATGGGCTGAACTATGGTCTTAGACTGAGATAATTCGAGAACGGCTATTTTGCCTTCGAGATCAACCGCGTCGAACGAGTCTCTTCCTATCCACCCCATCATATTGGGAGGAGACATTCTGAAAAGAGGCACTAATGCAAGTTCACCGTTTACGCTTTCTAACTGCTCGCCGGCTTTTTCGCTTTCCTGATTGATGAAATCTTCGTTGAATTTGTGTTCGGAGGCGTCGATATAATCGATTCTTTCGTCGCCGAGATAGAACCAGGCTTCGTCGTATTCGTAAGCGTTATAGCTGCCTACTGTAAAGACATTGTCGTAAGCGCCCGGGGTACCTACAACGCCGTAATCCATATTGTCGATTCTCGGGTTATTGCCGTTGACGCCGTAGTAACCTGCCCAATAGCTGTTACCGGAGGAAACGGTAACGAGAATACCTGCGTCCTCTGCCATCTTGTAGTATTTATCCTGATAGCCCGTGAATTTATAACCGGAGGCCGTTCCGAGAGACATATTTATGGAGTCAACGCCCATAAGAACGGCGTCGTTGATAGCCGCAAGAATATCGATCGAGCTTGCTCCGCCCTGACTTCCGAATACGTTGAAGGCAAGAACCTGCGCGTCGTAAGCAGCTCCCGTGAAATCTTTACCGTTATTGCCCGCCGCGATGCCGGCAACGTGAGTTCCGTGATCCTCAGAAGGGATATTCTCAGCGGACGCTACTGTATAATCGAAGTAGAACGGAATTTTTCCGCTCTTATAAACGTCCTCCGCAGTAAGCTCTCCGCCTGCGTAATCCTTAGTGGTTTCTTCGTCGAAAGCCCAAAGAGCAAATCCGTTGTAGGCAGCCGTGGACGGAAGAATTTCCGCAATGGATTCAACGGTCATCTTCTGAGTCTCGGGTTCAACGGAAAATGCCTCGTGAGTCCATTCGACGCCCGTGTCGATAACGGCTATAGTCATTCCTGCGCCGGTATAACCCGTAGCGTCTCTTCCTGCGCCTATGTTCATCTGAGTCGAGCTGCTCTTGGTGTCGGGAACGTTGTAATATTCCGCAAGAGCTACGTCATAAACGCAGTTCAAAGCCATAAGCTTTTCGATATCGCCGAAACGGACCGTTGCAGCAAGACCGTTCACTATTGTGCTGTAAGAATACTTATAGCTGATTTCAATACCGAGTTTTTCTACCGCCTGTTTGAAAACGAGTTGTTTCTCGGCAAGGCTTTCAGCGCTCTTTGCACCTTCCGCAGAAGCGATATATTTCGCTATGCTTTCCGCCGAAGCTCTTCTGCTGAGCGCAAGCAGGGATTCCTTTTCGGATCCGAGCTCGATGATAACGTCTACTTTCGTATCCGCGTCAAAAATTACCTCATCGGAAGCTATGCCACTAAGATACTTGTCTGCGAATTGATATACGTCGATGTCGGTCATACCGGTAACGTTTTTGACGCCGTAAACTACGTCTTCCGCTGTTGCCTGACGCATATTCAATCCCATTGCTGCCGTAAGTGCAAACACTGTAAGTAATAAGATCGTGATCAGCTTTTTGTTCATAATGTTTCTCCTTAGATAGATTTTTATATTACACGAAAACCCTCGAGTAGTTTCCGTTAGTAATCGTCCGTAAAAAAGGTAACGTCTGACCGTACCGTCGGGTATACCCGACGGCAAAATCGAATTTTTTATGCTTTTGATTTCTCTATTTAACGATCCGTGTAAGATCTACTTCGTTGTCTATGTCAACCTTAATGTTGCGCATCTCGAGAAGAATCTTCTCCGATTCCTCGATGCGCGTAGGCATATCGCTGAGCATACCGATAAGCTTGAGAAGCGTGTTCTTCATATCTTCGAGCTGCTCTGCGTCGAAAACCTCCTGCATAAACTCCTTCGCAGCCGCGCTGTAGCTCTCATAATACCCGGACATAGCTTTCCTGCCATTTTCGGTTATGGAAATCTCTACCACGCGCTTGTCCGCCTTACAGAAATTCCTCTCGATAAACCCATTTTCTTCGAGCTTATTGATGAAACGGGATACGTTGTTGACCATAAGACGATTGGAAAGATGAGAAACCGAAACGGGATGATCGCATCTGTAAAGATAATCCATAAGAATGCGGGATCCGCCTTTGATTCCTCCGTCGTCGAGATTCTTGGTGTCTATGTAGTTGTGGATATTGTTGTAGAAATTGGTCCTGACGTACAGCCCCATAAGATCCATCAACTCACCTATTGCGTCGACGCTGTCCTTATCGTTGAAACGGGACGCGTCGAACCTGTCGAAAGCCATTTTTCTGCTCCTTTATATCGGTTGCACGATATAAGCCGATTGAAATTAAACTTCAAATCGAAATATAAATCAATTGATGTATATTTGATTTTTAAATATAATATCATCGGGCAGACGATTTGTCAAGCGATACAAATAAAGTTATCTCGCTTTTTGTTTCATTTTATGAAACGTCCCCCGAGCCGCAAAATTCAGCAAAAAAACACGCTCTTTTATTTATCCGCAATAAAAAAGGCAGGGATTTTCGTCCCTGCCTGAGGTTTTGCGTTACGGGTTCTTAAAAAGCCCGCGGACGCTTTTATTCGTAAAGTTTATAGCCTTCGCTGCCGTTGACGTATATCTTGTCGAATAACGTTCTCCAGACGAAGGAGAGATATTCGGGCGCATTCTCGACGTAGGCGGTAAGACCTTCCGCGTCTTCGAAATAAGCCTTGAAGTTAGCGTAGGTGTACTCTTCGTTTTCTACGGCAAAGCCTTCGAGACGAGGAGCGTTCGCGCTTCTGAATACGATTTCGGAAAGATTTTCGCAACCGTAGAAGGCTCTGTCGCCTATCGCTATAAGAGATTCGGGAAGAACTACCTTTTCAACGGAATTGTTGCCGTAGAAAGCTCTTTCGGAAATCTTTTCGACGCCTTCGGGAATCGTAAGCTCGGCTATGTCGCCGAATCCCATAAAGAGAATCTTTCTGTCGCCGCTCATAAGAAGTCCGTTTTCGGCAATAAAATTCTTCGAACCTTCGGCTATATCGATGGTTTCGACGTTATAGCAGCCGGCAAATACGGAGGAATAGTCGAATGCGGGTGCGTTCTCGGAAATCGATATGCTCTTAAGAGCTGCTATATCCGCAAACGCGTATCCGCCGACGTATTCGATACCGTCGTGAAGCCCGACGCTCGTAAGCGCGGTGTTTCTGAACGCCTGATTACCGATATAGGTTACTCTCGAAAGATCGAATTCGCAAAGATTTACGCTGTCGGTGAAGGCGTTTGCGTCGACGTACATCGTATCCGCTTCGTAATTGAGTTTTTCGAGATAAGGAGCGTTTTCGAACGTACCCGCGGCTATGTAGGTTATAGCTTCGGGAAGCGTATGCTCGGTAACCTTACTCTGCGTAGGATAACATACGAGAGCGGAAAGGTCGTTGAGATAAAGCGCGCCGTCCACGGTTACGTACTTGGTGTGACCTTCTTCAACCGTGAATTCTTCGAAGTTGCTGCAGCCGTAGAAGTATCTGGACATCGTGGACGCCGTGAGATTGGTTACGGTATTGGGGATAAACACTCTTTTCAGAGATGTACAGTAGTTGAATGCGCCGCTTCCGAATGCCTTAAGAGAAGCTCCGTACTTTACCTCCTCAAGGGAAGAACAGTTCTGGAATGCGGCAGAGCCCATCGTAACGAGATTTGGAACGTTTATCTCCTTTATAGAGGTACATCCGTCGAAAGCCCAGCCGTTGATAACGGTTATGTTTTCGATTCCCTTGATTTCCTTAAGATTTTCGCACTTGTAGAATACGAAGTTCTGAAGAGTCGTGATTCCGTCATGAAGCACGACCGTTTCCACTTCGGATTCTCTGAACATATCCTTTGCGGTCTGCATCCATTCGGGAATAACGATTTCTTTCATTGTAAGACCTGCGTAGAAACGTTCAAACGAAGCGTATTTTGCGGTCTGCGGGAAGGAAAGCTCTTTGAGCTTTCTCGAATATGCCCATACCTGTTTGCCGAAATAGGTTACGTTTTCGCCGAACACAAGCGCGGTGAAGCCGGTGTTCCTCAGGGACATCTCGCCGAAAGAGGTTATGTTCGAATAATCGAAGGTGAGGTTAACGTTATCGGTGAAGCATCTTTCCGGAAGAGAAGTTATTCCTTCGTGAAGGACGATGCCCGTCATCTTTTCCCTGTCCGCAACGTATTCGGTGGAGGAGGAGCTGATTCTGTAAGTGTAAGCTCCGTCGTCGCCGAGAGAATAGGATACCGCAACCGAGAACATAATGTTCGTGCTGTGAGAGAAGGCTCTCGCGGGAAGAGTCGTTATGGTTTCGGGAAGGGTGTAGACGCCTTCGATTTCGGTTTCGTAGGGACGAATCATTTCGGTCTTTTCGAGATTGTAAATGATTCCGTACTCGTCCTTGATATAATCGGTATTGTCTTCGGTAAGGTCAAAGCCCTTGTCAAGCTTCTTGCTTACGCCGAAAGCGTCCTGACCGATTTCGCCGATCTTTCCGCCGAATACTACTTTTTCGAGATTTTCGCAGTTGTTGAAAGCCTTACCGAAAATGAATTCGACGTCGCCGTAGAAATAAACCTCCTTAAGACTGTTGAGACAGATAAGGGAATTGGTGTTGACCACCGTTCCGGAGCCGAGCTTATACTCTCTTCCGATAGCGGTTTTTCCGTAGAATCTTATAACCTCGATTGCGTTGCAATCCTGGAATGCGTTGGAGGTAGCGTTCCTCTTTCCGATCATAACGTCGCCGTAGAAGTTCACTTCTTTAAGTTCGGGAAGAACAAAGAAGCAGGAATCGGTATATTCGACGTCGCCGAGAACTTCGAGCTTTTTAAGACCGAACATCATCGAGAAGGAATAAGTCATCTGAATCGGATTGTCCGCGGCGGGAATGGTAAGAGTTTCGATTCCTTCGTTTCCTATGAAGCTATATTTTCCGTAGGATTCTACTTTGGTGTCTTCGAGATTTATGTTTTTAAGTTTAACGCAGCCTGCGAAAGCTTCCTGACCGATGACTTTGAGAGTAGTCGGAAGAACTACGTCGGTCATATTGTAAGCTCTCGAGAAAGCAGCCGTTCCGATAGTCGTTACGCCTTCGGGAAGAGTAACCTTGGTTACGAGGTCGTTGAGATAGAATACCTTTTCGCCGATTTCGGTAACTCCGTCGGGTACTACGACTTCACCGCCCTGACCTACGTAAGCCACGAGCTTGGTTCCGTCGATATAGAAGTCGCCCTGTTTCCACGATTCGTCGAGAGCTACCGAATATCCGCCGCCGACGGTTTCGTTTCCGCCCTGCTCTACGCTTACGGTATATCCGCTCGTATAATCGAGAACGTAAGAGTCGGTTTCTTCGGAGCCTTCGTCCTTTTCAGCCGCGGTATACATCGCGCTGTTGCCCGCATAGTCGACGAGTTCGACTACGAGGTCGCCGGTACCGAGAGCTTCCGCGTACTTGGTTATATCGACGGAAACTTCGTTATCGGTATTCCTTACGAAATCGTAAACGGGAATAGCGTTTCCGACGATATCCTTGAGGTTTTCTCCGTCCTTGACGTAAAGCATAACCGCCTGAAGATAATGGTTGTCGAATACGGTCATATCGAGCGTAGTCGTTCCGTTTTCCTTAACGAGAGCGGCTTCGACGAGAGTGGGAGCTTCGTAGTCGATATACATATTGTAAACGAGCTGCTGGCTCTTCCCGCTTTCGAGATAAGCTTCCACTACGAAGCTGAGATCCTGATTGTTTGCCCAGGTATAATTATTCGCGTTGAATTCGTTACCCTTGCCGAGATCGATATAACCGTAATTGTTTACGGTACCTTTCTTCATAACGGTCTTGGTAAGAACGCCGACCGAGCCCTCGTCGTAAATCACGCCCGTTACGTTGTCCTGCATTCTGATGATGACTTCGGTTGCGTTACGGAGAAGAGAGAAATAGATTCTTCCGATACCGAGAGTATCGTTTATCGCTATCTTGTCCATAGAAGCTTCGGGAGCTTCGTAGCCCGAAGGAAGAGTGTACATATAAGTTCCGAGAGGAGTAACGGACTGAGGTCCGAGATAGTCTTCCACTCCGCCGCTCCACTTGACCATAGAGATAGCGTTTTCAGCCGTCTGAACGTCGTCGCCGTAAACCGTGCCGTCGAACATCGGGACTTCGTCCCAGTCGCCGTAGAAGCTTATGAAGGGCATTACGAGAGTCGAGCCGTCTTCCGTATTTTCGAGAATCGAGAAGCCTTCAACATAAATACCGTTGACGAAGGTTTCGTCCATATAAGTCTTTTCGTCGCCGCTGAGCTTAATAACGACTCTGAGCTTCGCTTCGGAATTTCCGTCTACGGTTATAATGCCGTTTTCGTAAGTTCCGCCCGTCACCGAAACCTTGATTTCCGCGTCGTCGAACATATAAGCCTTTTCGATTATGTAGCCGTTTTCGACCGTTTCGGTAAAGACTTCGTTATTTATAACGTAGCTCCGAGCTTCGGAAGAAATGTTCACGAGATTATAGGTAAGAGTATAAACGCCGTCTTTATTGACGTCGCTACCGAGATTGAGCTTGGCGAAATCGCTGCCCGTTACGGTCAGATAAGCCTTTGCGTCAATAGCGGCTTCGAGATTGACTACGCCGGAGCCTTGTCTTCTCGGAGTAAGCGGATCGCCGTCCTTATTCCTTATGACTTCTGCGGTAGAGGTCATTATCTGTCTGACCATAATCTTTATCTGTCTGTCGGTAGCGTAGGGATACGCCTGCTTATAATACTGTTTAAGCACGGTCATAACGCCCGAAACATTGGGAGTAGCCATACTCGTTCCGCTGAGCCTTATATGAGTGTCCGTACCTTTTACCTGACTGTAATATTCGTTGATTGCGGAAAGAACCTTTCCGCCTACGCCCATAACGTCAACGCCGATGGAAAGATCGCCCAGCGCGCCCATCGAAGAGCTGCTTGCGGTTACGAAAGTTCCGTTCGCGAAAGCTTCGGGATCGTTCATTATCGAACCTACCGCAAAGGCCGCCGCGTAAGAAGCGGGAGAATTGACTACGCCGTTATCGGGGTTAGCCGCAAGGTTGAGATTGTTGAAGGACGCGTCGTAAGCGGAATTGTTGTCGTTACCGGTGGCAACGCAGAGAGTAAGTCCGAGCTTATCCGCAAGTTCGTAGGTCTTGTTTATCTTTGCCGCGGACGCGCTGTTGTCTTTGGTGTAGCCGCAGGTCGCGCCGAGAGAAAGGTTGGCTACGTCCACTCCGAGAACGATACAGTCTTCGATAGCCGCCGTTATATCGGTGAACACCGCGCCGGAGCTTGCGTCGCTGAATACCTTCATTATCGCAAGCTGAGCGTTATTCGCAACGCCCTGAATGGCTTCGTCGTCGCCCGCCGCGATACCCGCAACGTGAGTTCCGTGATAAGCCGTGTACTGCATAACCGCAGACTGAGAGGGCTTTACTTCGGCGTCTTTATCCGCATAGTCGAAAGCGAACGGGATCTTTTCGTTAAGATAAACCTGTCCGGCGGAAAGCTTCTTCTTCATTATCGAATAAGCCTGAGTCGAAGGAAGCCTTTCTTCTATGAAATCGTAGCTGAAAGCTCTGACTTCCGGCATCTTCGCAAAAGCTTCGTGATCGTAGTCTATACCCGTATCGAGAATGGCTACGGTCATTCCTTCGCCGTGATAATCGGTGTTGTTGGCAAAAATTCCGGAATCTCCGAAAAGAGCGTCGTCAAAAACGCTTTCCACGGTAACTTCGGGCGCGGAATAAACTTCGGAAATATAAACTCCCGCGATTCCTTCCACCGAAGCGAGAGCGCTTACGTCCTTATATTTAAGGTTAACGGAAAAACCGTTGTCAAGCACGGTGTAGCGATGTTTGACCGTATAGTCTATCCCGAGATCTTCTATCCTCGCGATAACGACGTCCTGTTCGCCTTTCATGGCTTCGACCGCGGATTTTCCTTCCGAAGTCATAAGGTACTCGTCTATATCGAAGTTATAGTCGCCTTCGAGATAAGCTTCCGCCAGACCGTCGCCGAGCGAAACGGTAACCCAGACCGATTCGTCGGGAGATACGTTCACGGAATAGCCGTCAACCGTTACCGTATTCGGGGAATACTTCGAGGTATATCCCAGAAGCTTGGAAAGGTTGAGCAGAGAAGCTCCGTTTTTGCCGCCGCCGTCGATATTGACGACCGAACACGCCGCGGTTACGACCAAAAGACATACCAGTAAAAGTATGCAGGTCAGTTGTCTTGCCTTTTTCATATAAACCTCCTTGGTTTGTTCCGGTCCGCACGCTTACGGCTTGCGCCGAAAACGAACGCGACCTGTATTCAAACGCCTCGGGCGTTTTAAACCTGTTTCGTCCGCACGGAAATTCCTCTCCGCGGCGGGATTATTTCTCTTCGCTCTCCTCGTCAAACCTCGAAAGCATATTCAGAAGAGCTTCGAATTGCTTCATAACCTCCTCCTGCTCCGCTTCCGTATAAAGCCGGTCAAAGCGTTCCTCGGCCTTTTCGTATATCTTATCCAGAAAATCGCCGTGAAGCTTCTTTCCCTTCTCCGTAATCCGGACGTATACGTTCCTTCTGCATTCGGGATCTATGTACCTCTCGACGTAGCCCTCTCTCTCTATCCTGTCAACGAATTTGGACATATTCGTGTACGAAAGCTTGGAAAAAGCCGCAAGATCCCCTATCTTCTGATCTCCTCTGCAATCGAGAATCCCTATGATGTTCTTCTCCGCTTCGCTCAGCTGCATAAGAGGATCGCCCTCTTTCTTAAGCTCCGCCTGCATGGGCGTAACTATCTTCCCGCTTACGTAATATAAAGTCAAATCGAAATATTTGCCCAGTTTCTCGTGATACTCTCTTTTGTTCATCTGCGCCTCCGCCGGAAGAAAATAAACTTACTTGTAAGATAATCTTCCGACTTTGTTTCTCTTATGGCTTTTAAAATATCACTTTATTTAAAAAAAGTCAAGCTTTTTATCCGTAAAAAATACGCCTTC
This sequence comes from uncultured Eubacteriales bacterium, assembly GCA_900544545.1. GTDB lineage: Bacteria > Bacillota > Clostridia > Christensenellales > CAG-314 > UMGS692. The sequence continues at coordinate 145,721 of UQVY01000001.1, read as the reverse complement.
CGACGAAAAATCGCTTTTATTGCAGAAATGTGAAAAAACTTCGCAAAAACGCCTCCCCGACCGCAAAAAAAATCGTTTTCCGCATTTGAATACACTTTATCTTCGGGGAATCATCACGATTTCGCTATATTTTCGTTTCGTGAAACTATTGCATTTTGTTAAATCAATTTTAAAAAATATATTGACTTTAGTTAATATTGGTGCTATAATCAATTCACAATGGGCGATTGTTTTTCTCTCAGACTCTCGCTCATAAAAATTATTAAGGAGGAACTACAATGCAAAAAAAAGGCTTAACGGTCATTTTGTTTATCGTTGCGGCATTGCTGCTTATTTCCTGCAGCACGATCCGAGTCGATAAGCCTTCCGTCATCGAAACAGACTACACAAAAACAGCCGAATTCAGTAAGTCATTGCTGGACGCGGCAGAATTCCTCTCCAACGGCACTACTATTACAAGCTCCGATATCACTACTCTTCCCTCGGCTGACGACGAAGTTTACGTCACCGTCAGACTGGGCAGCGGTATCGTTGAGTCCTTCTTCAACAGCGGATACGCAACCGTAGCAGATTACGCTTTGTCCCTTCAGGGCGCGGCTTTGATCGAAAGCTACGAAGCGCAGCAGGACGAGGTCATCGAGCTTATGAGAGAAAGCAAACTTACGACCGAAATCAAGCATCGCTATAATATTCTTCAGAACGGTTTCGCGGCTCGCGTCAAATTCGGCGACATAGCGAAAATCAAAGCTCTCACGGGCGTCGATCAGGTAGTCGTTTCCGAAGAATACGCAGTTCCCGAAACTACTTCCGAAGCAATCGCGGCTTCCTTCGCGGGAACCGGCATCTTCAATAACGCTACCGGAAACGGCGGCGCGGGAACGGTCATCGCCATAATCGACACCGGCGTAGACGTGGCTCACAGCGCGTTCGCTACCGATCCTTCCGTTCAGGCACTCGATTACGAGAACCTCGCAAATGTATTCGAAGCTACCAACGCGGCTCAGAGAGGCGCGACGCTCGAAAGCGTATACTTCAGCGGCAAGATCCCCTTCGGCTTCAACTACTCGGACGCAAACGATCAGGTCGGCCCCGACTTCAGCGATATATTCGTCGGCCACGAACACGGTACGCACGTTGCGGGTATCGCAGCCGGCAATAACGACGTCATCAAGGGCGCGGGCTACGACGCACAGCTCGCGGTTATGAGAGTATTCGGAGCAGGCTCCGGCGGAGCTTACGACGTGGATATCTACGCGGCTATCGAAGACTGTATCATACTTAACGTTCAGGTAGCTAACCTCTCTCTCGGAAGCGCCTGCGGATTCGCTTACGAAAAGGACGAGGAAAGAGCCTTCGTCAACGAAATCGTAAGACTCGCAAGCAAGACCGGTCTCACCATGTGCTGCGCTACCGGTAACGACGGCACGGCCTGGTGGTTCAGCGACACGCTCGATCCGTTCTCCTCGGTAGACGATCCCGATAACGGCGTCATCAGCTCCCCCGCTTCTTACGACGGCACCTTCGCGATAGGTTCGGCTCAGAATCTCGTTAAGATCTACATAGACTTCAACGGCGAAAGACTCATCGGCAGAAACAGCGTTCCCGATTCCGATTCGAGAAGAGAAAACGACTTCTACGCTCTCCTCGAAGGCAAGGACGAAGCTACATTCGACTACGTGGTCGTTCCCAATATCGGTAATCCCGAGGATTACGAAGGAATCGACGTAACCGGAAAGATTGCTCTCGTTCAGAGAGGAGAAATCTCCTTTGCCGAAAAGGTTCAGAACGCGGCGGACAAGGGCGCGATCGCGGTTATCCTTTACGATAACGAAACTCAGCTTATCGAACAGTTCGGTGCGGTCGTTGGCGAAAACACGATCCCGACTATGACTCTTACTCTCGCGGACGGCAAAAAGCTCGTTAACGCGGCAGAAAAGAAAGTTACCATAAACGCTTCCAATTACACCGTGGATTATTCCGTATTCTCCTCGATGGGCGCGCTCAACGACCTTACTATCGGCGTTGATATCCTCGGTATCGGCGGACAGGTTTACTCCTCCGTTCCCGAATGTTACGACTGGGCTAACGGTACGGAAGGCTACGACACCTTCGACGGCACGAGTATGGCTACGCCCAACGTTTCGGGCGTTATGGCTGCCCTTAAGGGATACCTTATGGAAAAATATCCCGACAGAACGGGCGCGCAGATCTCGGCTATGGCTATGCAGAGACTTATGAGCACCGCTATCCTTATCGAAAACGCGGCGGGTAACCCCATCACCCCGAGAAGACAGGGTTCCGGTCTCGCGGACGTTCAGAGAGCTATGGATACCGACGCTTACCTTACGGTTACCGGTTCGGACAGAACCAAACTCAACCTCGGCAGCGATATCAACAAAGACGGTATCTATACCCTTAACTTCAACCTCGTCAACGACGGCGAAACGGCTCACAGCTATAAACTCGGTACTCTTACCTTCACCGAATCCGCGGTTACCGGTAAGTCTATCAATTACACCACAAAGGGCGCGGATAAACTCTTCATCGCAGAAAAAGCCTGTATGTTCGACGACGCAAACGTAAGATATTACGTTGACGGACAGCTTGTCGAAGGCGACGAAATTATCGCGGACGCAGGCGAAAAACTCAGAATCAAGGTAGTTATTACACTTACCGAAGAAAACAAGGCTTATATGGACGCAACCTTCCCGAACGGTATTTACGTCGAAGGTTACGCGACTCTCGAAGACACGGATGAATGCGGAATCGACCTCCATATTCCGTGGATATCCTTCTACGGCGACTGGCAGACTCTTCCCGCTTTCGAACCCACCGCTTTCGACGGCGAAAATCCGACCTGGGGCAACTATTTCGGACTTTCTACGGTAGTCTACGGAGAAGACAACGGCAGCGGTTTCATTTCCGGAACTATATTCTCGGCAGGCAAATATTCCTTTATGCTTCCCGAAGGCTATAAGGCTCCCGAAGCCAAGGCAGAAAAGACCGCTATCGGCAGAGGTTATACCGAAGACGGCAGCCTCGTTTCCAACAGCGCAATCCTCAGCTCGTTGACTCTCGCAATCAAGCGTAACGCTTCCGCTATCTATATCGATTACGTGAAGGCGGATACGGGCGAAATTCTCGGACAGGATTCCTTCTTCAATATCGGAAAATCCGCTATGGCAACCAACGGCGGATATACGCTCGGTTTCGGAACGTTCACTCCCGAAGCTCTTATGTTCGCAAACAACGAACAGCTTATCTTCAGCTTCACTTACGACTTCAACGACGAACCCGTAGGACAGACCGTAGATATGCCTGTTTTCGTCGACCTCGAAGCTCCTACGCTCGAAAAGGCGGAATGGAGAATCGAAGGCGGAAGAACTTATCTCGATCTTACCGTGTTCGATAACCATTATCTCCAGGCGACCGGTCTTCTGACTTACGGCACGGAAAGCAGCTACTCCAGCCTTTATAAGTTTATGCTTCCCTGCTACTCCGACGTTATGAACGGAAGCTATTCCTACACCATCGACGTAACCGATCATCTCGCAAACGTCGTCAACAACACCTTCGCCGTTCAGCTCGTGGACTACGCGCGTAATACCTCCGTTTTCGAAATCAAGCTTCCCGAAGCAGGCGAAAACGGAACCGACGCTCTCGTAAACGAAACCGAAAACGGAAGAACTCTTGCGGTTAAATATTCGACCGGAAATCTTACCGTTCTCTACGACGTAAACGATCCTTCTTACACCGAAGTACGCACCAGACTCAGCAGCGATATGCTCGGCAATAACGACTCCTACGTTCCCGCGGAAGCAGACGAGGACGCTCCCGAATTCGTAATCGAAAACGGCGTTCTTACGGCTTATAACGGCGAAGGCGGAGAAGTTATCGTTCCCGACGGAGTTAAGGCAATCGGCAGCAACGTATTCACTAAAGACCCGACTATCACCAAGATCGTTCTTCCCGAAGGTCTTACGACTATCGGAACGAACTCGATCAACGTTCTTAAGAACCTCACCGAACTCGTTCTTCCGTCTACTCTCGAAAGACTCGAATACAGCTCGCTGCATACTCTTACCTCTCTTAAGACGCTCGATCTCGAACACACGAACCTCAATTACATAAGCAGCGCGCTCAACGCTCTTACCTCGATCAAGGAAATTACCTTCCCCAAGACGGAAACACCTCTTACGATGGACTTTGGCTTGGCTATCTGCTATAATCTCGAAAAGGTAACCTTCCTCGGCGACATCGAAAATATGATGTCCTCCGTAATGTTCAACGACGCTCTTAAAGAAGTCGAATTCAACGGCAAGGTCAATAAGCTCGACGCCGAAAGCATCGGTTTCAGTATGTCCCTGACCTCCTGCGACAAACTCGAAAGAATCGTATTCCACGAATCCGTAGGAACAATCGGATGTCACACCGAAACGGACTTCGGCGACGGCTTCATTCAAGTCGACGACAGCCAGGCGTTATCCACTCTTCCCTCCCTTAAGGAAGTCGTATTCGAAAAGGACGTAGAGTGCATAACCGGTTACTCGTTCGCTTCCTGCGCTAAACTCGAAAGCGTGGTATTCTGCGGAAACCTCGGCTCGCTCGGAACGCAGGCGTTCGGCGGAAGCGACCTTCTCGTCAACGGCTTCACCGTAGCGGAAGGAAACGACAAGCTCATAAAGGACGAATCGGGTATAGTTTATAACCTCGAAAAGACCGTTATGTTCAAGCCCTCTGCCTGGGATTACGACGGAGTTCTCGAACTTCCCGAAACCATCACGAAACTCAATAAGAGAGAATTCTCTATTCCCTTAATGGTTCCTGTCGGAAGCGAACAGGATTACGGCGTAGACCCCGACGACGGTTTCTACTGGAGTCTCGGCAGCACGTTCCGGAGTCCCGACTACTACAAGACTCGTCTCAAGGGCGTAAAACTCGGCAGCCAGATAACCGAGCTTCCCGAGTACTGTTTCTACAGAAACTACAACCTCGAGGAAATCAACCTCGATAATATCACCTCTTTCGGTAGCGGTTCACTCGCGTTTACGGCTATCGACAGCATCGTTATTTCCGATAAGGTTACGACCGTCGGAACGGCAGTCTGGGAAGGTTGCCGCAACCTCACCGAGCTCGTTCTCAGCGACACCGCGGAATACCTTTCCTATCAGTCCTTCTATGCAGGAACGGGCTTCACGGAAATCGTTGTTCCCGAAGCAATCACGGCAGATAATATGTTCCTGTTCAACGGCTGTGAGAACCTCGAAAAGGTTACCTTCCTCAACACCGAATCCACTTCCGTAGGCGATTACGCATTCATCGACACCCGCGCGCTTAAGGAAATAATCGGTCTCGAAAACGTAGAACGCATAGGTTCCAGTGCATTCCAGGAGTCCGGTATAACCTCGGCTATATTCCCGAAGGTAACCGTACTCGGAGCATCCGCATTCCAGTCCGCGGATAAACTCGAAGTCGCGGAATTCGAAAACCTCGAAACCGTCGAAATCGGCTGGCTGGGCTTTGCATGGACGTTTAAAGACTGCACGTCTCTCAGGAGCTTCACGATTTCCGAAAAACTCGGAAATATCTCCGTATCCGACGTATTCTCGGGCTGCATAGCTCTCGAAGAAATCAACGCTCACGAAAACAACGCTTACTTTGCATCCGAGGACGGCGTCCTCTTCAATAAAGAAATGACCAACATCATTCTTTATCCGACCGCAAGCGAAAACGTTGAATTCGACATTCCCGAAACCGTCAGCGTCATCGGAGAAGGCGTATTCGCAAACGCGAAGAACCTTCGTAAGATCACGATGCCTTCGGTTACGGTCGTAGACGCGTCCGCATTCGAAAATTCCGGACTTACGGAAGTCGTTGTCGACGCACTCGTCGAAATCGGCGCAAACGCATTCGCAAATACTCCTCTCGAAACTATCGACCTCAGAAAGGTTGAAGTTATCGACGACAAGGCTTTCTTCGAAACGAAACTTACGGAAATCGTACTCGAAAACGCGTATTACGTAGGCAATAAGACGTTCGGCAACGTCGAAACCCTTACCAAGGTAGTTCTCGGCGACGTCGGAGAATTCAATTTCTCGAGAACGTTCTTCAATTCCAAGAATATCGGCGAAATCGAACTCGTTGGCTGCGAAGCTTTCGTACTCGAAAACGATTTCCTCTATAACGCGGACAAGACCGTCGTTTACAGATACGTAGGTTCGGAAGAAAACGTAACGGTTGCCGAAGGCGTAGTCAAAGTTGACGCGGAAGCTTTCGCAAACATTGCGACGCTTAAATCGGTAGTTCTTCCCGAAACTCTCGTTTCTATCGGCGACAGCGCGTTCTACGGCTGCACCGCTCTTACCGAAATTACCTTCAAATCCGAAAAAGCTCCCACACTTCAGAGCTATTTCAGAGAAGACGTAAGATACCTTTACAACCAGTTCGTAAACGATATCGAAACGGCTGAAGGCAACGAAAACGTTACGGTTTACGTAAGCGGCGACGCTTCCTATGACACCTATATCTGGAAGCTTTACTTCAAGAACATCATCGTTAAATAAGGCGGCAATCAAGCCTTAATCGGCGATATATCAACCGTAACGGGCGGCGATCATCGGATTTATCGGAAAGGAAAAGTCCGCGATTCCAGATGAAAGCCGCCCCGCACAAAAACAAAGGCTCTGCAAAAAGCGCAGTTTCCATAGGGAATTATTAAAATTAAATTTTAGAATTGCGCTTTCAAACGATGAACAAAAGACTCACGAGGATTTCCCGTGAGTCTTTTGTTGCAAAAAATTCGTGGTAGGAATTGAAGATATTCGATCTTCGCTTATTTTCAATAATTTTTTAGTCAAATAGTGTTTGTTTATTAAATAATGTTCCGTTGGTTTCTATAATTTTGGCTTTTGGAAAAATTTCGCTGTATTTATATATTGAGGCTAACACCAATTGATGATGGGAGTAATCTCTTTTTAATATGTTTAACATACCATCTATTGTGGATTTCTCAACTTCTCGACCACTAGGTGAATCGCAAAAAATAGGTATAGGATACTGTAAAACTTCAGACAGTAGCGAAATATACGCTAATTTATAAATAAATACCATTTTATGTAGTATCGCTCCAGATTTTGCCTTCAAATTCTTTGTAAAGATATCTATTTTATAATCAAACGGAATTGATAATTCTTGTGCGTATTTGTTAATTATATCATATGCTTTTTTTATCCAAGGATTATTTGTTTTTGTTTTGTTTGTTAATATGGTAGATAATTCTTTTTTTTGTTTTTGTAAACTATCTCGAAGCTTTATTATTTGAACAGAGTTAATTCCTTCTATATTAGCCAATTTTGCTGTAAGCGATTCATCGATGGTAGGTAAATTTATTAAACGAATTTGCTTTTCTTGTTCTGATTGTATTTTTGCAATCTCTTTTTTTAAGCCATTTCTTTTCACCATAAGGAGATCCCGCCTTGCTTTATTGAGATCATCAAAATCCTGATAATCCAGTAAAGTTGATTTTGTAACTGGAATAGGCGTAGAAGGATCTTGAGGATTCTTAACATATATCTTTTTTTGTTCAATATAATCAGAAAAATTTTTATTCGTTTTGATTATTTCCGACATTCTTGATATCTCAGCTTCGACATCGGATAGCTGCAATTTCAAATCATCAAGTTCAATATCCAATGTTTTATCATATGTTTTATAGTCTAAAGAATTGCCTCCTTCTTGCTTAACTATATCTTGATACTCCGCAATGTTAATCATTAAATTATATTGTGCGATTTTTTTCTCAATAGAAGAAATTCTTGCAACAATTTCATAACTTTCGATACTTTCGTCGCCTTTTAATCCTCTAAAAAAACTTTCAATGCTGAAACGATTAGTTCCGATGATTGTACCACGATTAAGCAAAGTCCAACCTTTTTCTTGGTCAAAATAAAATGTTCCAAGCAAGTTAGAAAGTATTTCTGGATTTGTTGTTCCAAAAATTATTGATAATACAGTCGTTTGTTCCATAGGTAAATCGTATTCGATGTTATTTACCGTAATAAACATACCTTTTCTGAAAATTATGTACTCTTTTTCCCTATATAGAGTTAAACGGAATTCGTATTTTTCAAATTTAACCAATTCAGTGTTCGGAACTGAAAAACCCATCGAATAAAGAATTGCTCTCATTAAAGTCGTTTTACCTGTTGAATTGCGAGTACTATAAAATATACATACATCTTCATCTAAATCAATCTTTTTCCAATTAAAATCGGTTATTTCTCTTATTTGAAAAGACTTAATTTTCATAAATTCGCAGCTTCCTTTATTTGATTTATCTTTTTCTTTTTCAATAGTGTTGCTAATATCACTAGTTTTACCAAGGCTTCTCGCTCTTGGTCGTCTGCCACAAATAAAAAATCTCCTTCATAATTTTTCCATTTTTCTTTGATAAAATCATATTTGGTCATTTTTTGTCCATTGCGGAGTCGCGATGAGAGAAAATCTCCTATTACTCCAGAAACAAATTGATAATCGCAGACTTTTCTATCTATAGAAGTGCGAAAATCAGATTGAAGTTCTTCAATATCATCATAATCGCACACTTTTGAAAACTCTTCTTCTGGAACTAATGGATTAAGGACTAGCACCATAACAGGGAAAATTATTTCTTTCTTTGTTAAAGTGCATTCCTTTTGATTATCTGGTATATCGGAACAGTTAATCATAAAGGTGGAAAACCAACTGTCTAGAAGCTTTTGACTATACGAAGGATCATCAATAGCATCACGCAAAAATTCTGATATTTTCTCTTTTATGCTTGCAAATTTATTTTTTCCATCGCCAAAAAAATTTAACAAATATATTTTTAATTTATCTCTCGGAAAGTCTGTTCCAATATACGAGTCTATTTTTGCTCTGTCTTTATCGGACAAGATTGAATATTCATAAGTATGTCCATAACAAAAAGCACTTGCCTGCTTACTTGAAAGCGGATTCGCGATATTCGTTATGTAAATCAACTGTATCGCATCTCCATTTTGATTATCTTTGCTTAAAAGTTTAAGCGAGTCCTGTAATTTTTTTGACGCGCTGTTTTGATTTCCGATTTGAGTAACAGATTTTGCTTGAGCATATATTTTCCCCGTTGGAGTATTTATTTCAATATCGTCCGATTTCCCTTCCATTTTTATTGAAGTAAAATCTTTTATATTGTCCAACATCAGTGTTATTCCCGCGCCAACCTGAAAACACCAGCCATAAGCTGAAGGTGAAGCATTTGTTATCATATCGGTTTTGTTACTCATAAATTCTCCATAATTTCTTTTTGATACCACATGTTAGGAGTGGAGACGGATTGATACGCCTGCTCAAAAATACGATATAATTGAGCATAGGTTATATGTTTTCTTATAATCGCTTTTAATTCGGTTGTTTGGCAGGGTATAATTTTCATTCCATCAATCGAGTTAGTTCCGTCTGATGAATAATACGGCAAATATTTTCTTCCTCTAAAATCAGCGATAACATTTATATGTAAATATGTTGTGGCAAATACGCAGTAGGCTTCTTCCGTAGGGTGTTGCAACATATAATCACCCAAGTGCCTTGACACCGGTTCCATTTCCATTCTGCGTTGATTAGTGCTATTTGCCAAAGTCGCTTCAATCAAAAGTGTATGTGCGGGATAATTCGCTGTAGCTTCGTACTTATAAGTAATATCTTCGTGTCCACCTGCGGCGTGAGTTATCGGAAGCAAATCTGCATCCAACGATAGATTCATATACTCCAATACTTTGCCTTGTCTGCCCGAAATCTTATACCACACGATAGCAAGCACATATTCAAAGATGGTGGGAACGTCGGCGTTATTGGTAACAATAGATTGAATATTGTCATCATTACGATTTTCAAACATCGTCATCAAATCAACGAGTACGTCATCGGTAAAGCGAGTATCAATCATTTTATTAAACCGTTCGTATCTTTCTTTTTCGACGAGGTCCTGGACGTCAAAAAGACTATGAACCTGAACGCCATAAATTTCTTCAGCCTTATGGAACAACTGTTCTTGAGTAATTGCAAAAGTTGGTTCAATTGCTGATAATTCACAATTTATCTCTAAATTATCAGCTTTTGAAAATGCTATGCTTAATAGGCTGTTTTTCACCAATGAAAAATAGCAATTCGGTATAATATCAAATCTGACTTTATCATCTTGGAAAATAATTGTATCGCTTGTCTTAAAGTAACGTTTATTTAAATCATAATAGTCATCAAGCAAACTTTTTGCTTTAAATAAGTGTAGTAGTTTAAAAAATTCTTCTTTAAATGCGATATCACTGTATACCGTTATAATAGGTATATTTTGTTTAACCGCTCTAATGCCTATTGTTTCAATTTTCCTACGCGATACGGAATTAAAAAGATACATCTTCCAGTATAAACGCGCTTTGCCGGAAATTTTATCTACGGCATTAAACAAAGCAATTACCGACTCATTCGTGGGGTTAGTGCGAAATGATTGTAAAGTATCATACAGTGTAGCATAGGGAATATCATAAGTTCTACTTTTACGATTCATCCCTATTTCTTGAATGAGCAATTCATCAATACTGGAAGTCTTAATGAAGATATCCTTTGCTTCTTGATAATTTTCCATTTCATAAAGTATGGATATAATAGCTTCGTCTATTGTGGCATTATTAGCCCTTATAGCTTTGATATAGTTCACTATTCGCTCTGTTTTTTCTTTATTGATTGCAAGAGGTAAAAGATAAGTAAATTCCGCTTTACTTATTTCACCGATTTCGGACAATATGTATGCTAAAACAGCAAACGGGCGTACATTATTATTTTCAAACGGGCAAGACGATTTTAACAACTGTTTGAAATAAATAAAACTGTCTGCTGGAATGCGGAGTATATTATCTCTTGAAAAGTTTCCGCTTTCCGCGATAGCAAGTAATGCACAGCCAGCATCTGTTAGTCTACGTTCGTCGTTAATTATGCCCAAATCAACTAAACCCGAAGTTTTTTCTCTTGCGTCTTTATCTTTTCGCAGGGCATCTTTTTCCTCAATAAAGCCTTGCTCTCGAATAAAATTATAGTAAGCAACTTGAATAGCGCTGTTTGAACTCCATTTTTCGTCGGTATATTCAGGTGTATGCCAAAATTGATTGAGCAACCTTAATTGTTCCTCAATCTTTTTATTGAATTCTACCATTCTGAAACTTGTAGTTCCAAGCGACCAACAATAACTTTTGTACGAAGGCATAACGTTTACCCCTTAATAATTTACTATTAAAACTTCTTCTGCTTTAGAATTTTTGTCTTTTGTTTGATAATTTGAATTAGAATAGTCATAATCAAGATAAATAACGTGGTATTTTCCGATATTACGATTAATCCAATCCATAAGTATAGTATTCTCTTTGCCTTTGGATCGTAGAACATTAGATAAAGCAAATCGTATTTTTCGATCGTTAAGCTTGTCTAAATACGATAGCAATTCTTTTTCTAAATCCTCGTTCCAACCGTCTTGCTCATTGTAAGTTGCACAAGTAATCAGGTAAGGGGGATCTGCATAAACAAAAGTTTTTTCATTCCAATCATCGGTATTTAATTCGCGGAAATCCATACTTTCAAATTTATAGTCTCCGCTTTTTAACCTATCAATAAATACAGATAGTTTCTCTCGCATTTTTTTATTGAAATCTCTTTTGCCTACGGGAAGATTAAATTCACCTTTTCTATTAAATCTGATCTGATTGTTAAACGCATAAACAATCAAAACGTACAACATAACGTAGTAGTTATATTCAAGATTTTTTATATGGTTGAAATCATTTCGTAGTTTCAAAAATTTCTCGGAATTATAGGACGATAATCCGTCGGCACTATTACAACCATAGTGTTCATATCCATATTTGTCGGTATCAGACAATCCATAATCTTCGATAATTTTATCAATCATCTCAAAAGTGGATTCTTTATCAAGATTTTTAAATGTCCCGAACATAAAACGCAACAGACTATTACTGTCGTTGAATAAAACTTTATTGCACGGAACATTTATACCAACATTACCGCCGCCGCAGAATAAATCTATAAAATAGTCAAGGTCATCGGGAAAATGCGGTAGAAGTTGAGGTAAAAGTTTATACTTGCCTCCGGTATAATTTAAAGGGGATTGTATAATCTCTTTTTTCTTATAATCATAGCATTCACACAAGAAAAGCCTTTCTTCATTATTCTCAATAGAAGATTTTCCCGCACTAAATGCCTTATAACTTTCTGAAAACACCTTAACCTTTCCTTTTCTATAAAGAATTCGCATAATGTCGGCATCGCTTATTTTAGCATTAGAGCGGTCATTTCCTTTCTCCGCCATATTGTTATAAGACAATATAATGTATTTTGCCCTGATATTTGCGATTAAGTCTTCAAAAGATTTTGTGGCATTAGATGTGCAATAATTACTTTTCAAACGGCTTCTATCCATCTTTAAGGCAACGCCCTTAACTTCGGGTTTTTCCCATCTTGCTACATTTTCAAGTAAATGATATGCATCACAATATTGTCTTGAATTGTATGGAGGGTCTATATATACCAAGTCTGCTTCTATTCTCTTAACAAGATTATTTGCATCTTCGTTGTAACATTGATTATTTTCGTTATTTTCATTACTTGCAAGCGGTAAAGAAAGTTCGAGATGTCTATCGAACGATGCACTTTTTATATACGCATCATAATGCCCGCAGGTGTTTGCTATTTTATCCATCGCATACAAAAGAGAAGTAATAAGCAAAGCTCTTTCTCTTCCGTTAATTTTTCCGCAGGCGTAATTATCTTCTATATCTTCCCTGATAAATCCTATCTTCCTGCAATCTTCAAGAGAGAAGAATGTATCCGCAAAATGTAGTGACATATAATTGTCTTGTTTGGGGACAATGGCATTATAATAACAAATCAATTCCTTTATCTTTGACTCGTCATATTTTTCAGAACCGAACCAAGCAATATGACAGATATAATTAAAATACAGTATATCGTTGGTTATTAATTTTTTGTCCGCAAAAGCAGATGCCACCGAACCTGTTCCGGCAAAAATATCAGCAACCGTATTAACGCCGACGCATTCACGCGCAACAGTAGAAGTAATAAAATCAAGTAGTTTATATTTATTTCCAAGGTATCTTCTATTATTGATTTTTGTTGTTTTAACTTCGGGCATTTCTTTTTCGGTTTCCTGTGGTTCAGATAAAACAATTTTTAATTGCTCAACGACTTCGCTATTCCAAGCATATCTTCCCGTATCAGTCGTTGGAATAGAGATAAGGTTGTTTTTCAGCAGATAGTAAAAAGTGGAACGTTTAATATTCAACTCCTTTAAAATATCGGCAGATGTAATTGATTGAGCCATATCTGTTACTCCTATGCAACTGATTTTATGTGTTTCTTAGACATTATAGCATATTTTTCAAGAAATATCAAGTTGTAATGCGCATGAAACAACAGATTTTTGGATGCACTTTACATATAGCATCAATTCTGTTACGATTTCTATAAAATAATAAGTAAAAACACTTGACGAACAAATGTTCGTATGCTATAATAAAATCGACATGATGTAAGGTCAAGGTATTGCGCCGTAAGAAAAGGCGTTGTCGGGCGTGAAGATTTTGCCCAAACATTCGTTCTCTATGCTGTGGGAACGAATACGGATAAGCGTTTCGCTCACGTTTATCCGAGAGAAGAATTACCGTCGTTTACCATAGAGTTGCTATATTTTGGTGTAGCGATTCCGCGACGGGCGCTGAAATCGTTAAAAAGAGAGATTTCGGCGTGGGTTTTGTTGTGGTACGATTTTTCAAATAAAATCGGCTAAAATTAAATAATCGGGATTAAAATCCGTGCGAAGAACGAGCCTATAAAGGCAGCCAAAATCGCACGGATTTTTTTGTCTACGGATACAAATCGGAGGTGCATTATGTAACGAAAATAAAAACTTAATACTTGTGTTTTAAGTCGGTGATAGAAAAAATATCAGCGGCTTTTTTGTCATCTTTTGGAGGAGAAACAATGACAAATTACAATCAATATCGCCCGCCATAACGGGAAAAAACTTTGGAAGCAAATGCGAAGCGAAACAGAAGGCTTATGAGCAAAGTGTAGCCCACTGCGTCGCAACTCGCCCTTTTATCCACACCGCCTTTCGGCGGCGCGGGCTTTTGAGCGGTTGCTCCTTTTCCCAAAAAATCTTTGCTATGCAAATTTTTTTCGGGAGCCCTGTTTTATCGTATAGTGTGTTCCACTTATTCCATAAGTGTAGCACACTATACTTTGCTTCGCAAAATAGTGTGCTCTGCGAGGCTGTGAATCCACTATAAAACAGCCGGCAGAGGAAATTCTACACACTTTGCTCAATGATTACAAAAAACAAATTTCAGGAGGAAAATCATCATTTCATATTTAGTATGCCATATGGAAAAATACCATAAACAAGATGTCGCCCCTATCGAAAAGGAAAACGAACGGGACGAGAATTACGAAGCGGCAAATCCGCAAATAGATAGCGGACAAACGAAAAATAATTATCGGTTCACACAATATTTCGGAAAAACTTATACAGAGTTTATAAACGGCAGAATAAAAGAGTTAGGCTTATCCCCGCGTAAGGACGCAGTTGTTATGAATTCGTTTGTGTTATGTTCGGATAAAACTTTTTTCGACGGGTTATCAAGGGTTGAACAATATAATTTTTTCTCGGACTGCTACAAGTTTTTTGCGGAGCGTTACGGCGAAGAAAACATTATCGCGGCAGTAGTACATAACGACGAAACAACGCCGCATATGCACTTAAATTTAATGCCCGTAACGAAAGACGGACGGCTTTGCAGTAAACAACTTTTCGATAAACCGCGACTGCAAAAACTACAAACGGATTTTTACGAAACAGTCGGAAAACGTTGGGGCTTACAGCGCGGAAAAGAAGGTGGTCAGAAAAAACACCTTTCCACTGCCGAATTTAAGGCAAAAAAGATAATCGAACAAGCGGAAACCATACGGGAAGAAAATCAAGTTTATGCGGACGCTTTAACCGAGGCAAAAAGCGGGAATATCCCACGGAAACGCGGAAAGTTACAGGAACAAGTAATCGCTTTAACGGCAGACAACGCCGACCTTTCAAAGCGGCTTACGAAATCTATGGACGAAGCATTGTTATATGCCAAAAAATCAGAAGCGTTGCAAAAGGAAAAGGATAATAATTTCCATTATACAAACGTCGGCAAAGAACTTGCAAGGACAAATCCGACGGAATATCGGCGTATAGCCTACGGAAAGCCGAAAACAATCGGCAGCTTTTTCGATTCCGTTCTTTCTCTATTCACGCCCGACGTCGTTCGGCAAGTTCCCCGCTTACAACAAATAGAAGCGGAAATCGAAGAAGAACGCAAAAAGCAAGAAAAACTAAATAATAACGACAATTATAAGAAATAAAGGGATATTTTCTGCCCGTTCACAAAAAGAGCTTGACTCCTGAGAGTAAAATCGTTATAATATGTATCAATACGATTTTATGTTTTCGGAGGTTTAACTTAATGGAACGGAAAGAAGATACTCCCGTGCGTAAAACGCGCAGGAAGTATGAAGAAAAAAATAAGGAAAAGAGAAAGCAAGCGAGCGGCAATTTCGGAACGATGATACCGAGAGCCTTATATGATGAGATAAACGCTTTTCTCGAAGAAAACGGAATTACGAAAGTCCGTTTGATAAAAGAAGGCTACGAAGCCTTGAAAAATATGAAAAAAAACGGCAAATTGTAAGCCGACTCTTCCTGCCGTTTTGCGTAAATAAATCATTGATAAGGAGATTATATTTACGAAAAACACGGCTAAAAACATAAATCAAAACAGTAAACCCGCGGCAAGTATATTCACCATCTATAAAAAAGAACCTAACGGTGAATATACTCGAACCCGCGAAAGAGTTCTCGGTAATACGGTTTATACCGTTATTGCCCACGAAAAACAGAACGTCGGCGTTACGGCGTTCGATATTACGAAAACGCTGATAGAACAGAATATAGACGAGGCGTTAAAACCTGCCGTTCGTATCACGGATCGGTTATCGTTTGAAAGTTGCAATTCGGGAGGTAATAAACAATGAATTTGCAACCGACAATTAAAAATAGAAAGACAAAAAGCACAGAAGAACAATGGACAGCCTGCTATTGCAGACTTTCCTGCGACGACGATTTAGACGGCGACAGCAACAGTATCCGCAATCAGAAAATGTTACTGCAAAAGTATGCGGACGAAAATCATTTGCGGAACGTAAGATTTTACGTTGACGACGGATTTTCGGGAAGTAACTTTGAAAGACCTGATTTCAAACGAATGATGTCCGACGTTGAAGACGGTAAAATTTCTACTGTAATCGTAAAAGATATGTCCCGTTTCGGAAGAGATCATATTCTTGTGGGATATTACACGAAATATTATCTTGCCGAAGCCGACATAAGATTTATTGCCATTTACGACCAAGTGGACAGCGAGAAAAATCCCGACGACGATATTACCCCGTTCAAGAACATTCTGAACGAGATGTACGCAAAGGATTGCAGTAAGAAAATCAAAGCGGTTTTCAAAGCCAAAGGCAATGCAGGAAAACATCTTGCGAGCGTTCCACCGCTCGGATATAAGAAAGATCCCGAAAACAAGGAAAAATGGATTATAGACGAAAAGGGTGCTGAAATCGTAAGAGAAATTTTCAAGTTGTGCGTTCAGGGCTTTGGTCCGACGCAGATTGCGAGAATACTTACCGAAAGAGGCGTAGATACACCCGTTATTTACTGCCGTAAAAACGGATTGCCGACGGCATTAAAAGTCAGAGAAGATTCGGAAATTTGGGATCAAAGGAGCGTCGCGGGTATTCTTGAAAATTTGGAATACACGGGATGTACGGTCAATTTCAAGTCGTATAAAAAGTCGTACAAGTCGAAAAAACGCATTAACTTGCCGAAAGAAGACTGGGCAATCTTTGAAAACACGCAGGAAGCGATTATCGACAAGCAGACTTTTGAAACCGTTCAGAAAATTCGTCAGGCAAAACGCAGACCGACCGATATGGGCGAAATGAGTCCTCTTTCGGGGCTGATTTACTGTGCCGATTGCGGACAGAAAATGTATCTTTGCCGATGCACGACGATGAAGCAAAAAGAATACTTCAACTGTTCGACTTACCGTAAAAAGAAGAGAAAATATTGCACTTCTCACCAGATAACGGTCGAAGCGTTGGCTGTTCTGATTCAGGACGATTTGCGGAGAACAATCTATTTCGCGCAACAGCAAAGAGAAATGTTTTTGCAGACGTTACGGAAAAACGCCGCAACGAGAACGGAAAAAGAACTGAAAGAGTATTCAAAGGAAATTAAAACTTCGGAAGAACGAATCGAAAGGCTGGATAAAATCATCGAAAGCCTATACGAGGACAAAGTCGAAGGTAAAATTTCCGAAGAGCGATACTTAAAAATGAGCGACACATACGAAACCGAGCAAGCCGATTTGAAAGGACGGGTTAAAACGTTAAAGTCGGAAATCTCGAAAGCGAAAGAAGACGACGATAAAATTCTCGATTTTATGATGCTTATTTACAAGTATAACAGTTTTGAAGAACTCACGCCCGAAATACTTCGCGCGTTCATCGAAAAGGTCGTTGTTCACGAAAAGACGAAAGTCGACGGACATTACAGACAAACGGTAGAAATCTTTTACAATTTCGTCGGAGCAATCGACCGACCGATATGGGGCGACGAACTCACCGACGAAGACGATTGAAACCAACAAACAACAAGAGAAAAGGCGTGGCATTACGCCACGCCTGACTCTGAACCTTGCGCCTTTATCTGAAATTCCCTATCGGAACTGCGGTAAAACGCAGAGCCTTTTGTTTTGTTCAAAACGGAGATTTTATCCGTTCCGGATATAATCATCTGTTTCCAATTTAATCTTTTTTGTTTTCGTTTTATCCTTGTTTTTCGTATTATCCTTGTTTTGTTTTATCGCTCAGTCGCAAGAGCCTTCGGATTCCATTTTCATAATCTTATAAAATCTCGAAACCGAGGCGGTTTTTACGATTATAATAATACCCGAGATTATCGAAAAAATTATCGCCACGCCGCAGCAAATCAGAATTGCGGCAAGCTCGGGAGCATTTTCGAATATAGACTTGTTGTTGCCGCCCAATGCAGAAAGAATGCCGTATAAAGCCAGCATTATTACCGTGAAAAAACCTGCGGTTATCGGCACGAAAACCGACGATATCGAAGAGGCAATTCCAAGCCCCCGCATAAAAGCAAGACCGTTCCGAGCATTCACGTTATTATCGGAAGGAAGAGATTTATCCAACGCGAATAAGGATTCGGAATTGCTTAAAAACTTGACGAGAAAGGCAATCTGAAGCCCGCAGGCACCGACAAGAATCGTATAGAGCAGCAGTAACATCGAAAGATTCAAAAAATTAAAGCCGTCCGACAGATCCCTGTCGCCGTCCTGACCGTATCTGTAATAGTAATCGATTCCGTCTTTAACCCAATTTACCTCGAAAAAAATCTTCATTGCAAACAGAAAAAGCAAAACCAGACACACAAGAACCAAAGCAACCTTTACGGAGCCGAGTTTAAGTCTTTTTTCCTTCATATAAGCCTCCTTTAACTTGAACATATTCTCCCAAGCGTGTAGTTTTTTCATTTTCTTAATCTGATTATAACATATCTTACAAATTTATGCAAGGTTTTGAGGGGGATTATGTTCCGAGGAATACAAAACGCAAAAAAACAAAAATAAACGGAAAAGCAGGAACGAGGACGAGCCTCATTCCCGCTTCGATAAAAAAATCCGGAGGTCGGCTGCCGCAGCCCCGCACTTTCCGCGGGCGTATGCAGCGACCGATCCGGGAAAATACACCCGCACCCCGCTGTTGCGAGGCACGGGTAAAAAGGAGAAACCGCATATCGGTCATCGTTATCGATCGTAACGACGTCGGTTATCGGTTATCCGACTATCATATCGGCGAAGAAGCTTCTCCAGATATATGTGTCGAAACCTTTTAAGTTTTTCGCGATAAGAGTCAGCCTTACTCCGCTCATATTCTCCATATAGTCGAAGAAGTTTGCGAAGGTAAGTCTTCCGGTTTTACCGCTGCTTTCGAGTACCGGAGCTTCACCGAGGAATATATAGGTTTTAAGGTTAGTCGTTCCGTAGAAAGCCTTATCGCCGATAACCTCGAGCGTTGAGGGAAGAGTTACCTTAACGAGGTTTTTGTCGTTCGCAAAGATGTTCGCGCCGATAACTCTGATTCCTTCGGGAATAACGAGTTCCGTTCTGTCGTCCTTCATACGGAAGTAAAGCACTCCGTCGTTCCTGCCGAAGAGGAAGCCGTCTTCCATAGCGTAGGTTTCGTTGGTTTCGGCAACGCTTACCGATTTCAGAGAGTCGCAGCCCGAGAATACAAGCGCAAAGCTCATCTTTCTGACCGAAGCGGGAATGTCTATGTTTTCGATTCCGCTCGATATGAACGCATAATTTCCGATTTCAACGGTATTTTCGGGTATTTCCGCACTGCGAAGAGCCGTCGTATAAGCAAAGGCATATTCGCCGATAACAAGTTCGCTTCCGTGAATTCCATCGCTTACGGTAACTTCTTCAAGAGAACCGAGATAAGCGAAGGCACCCTTTCCTATACTGCGGAGATTTGCGGAAAGAACTATACCCGTAATCCTGTCGTTTACGTTGAAATTCTGAGAATTCGTGATATTCCAGCCCTCATAGGTAAGAGCAAGATCAAGAAGGTAAAGAGAGTTATGAGAAAGAGCGTAATCGTCTACGATTATGCAGGATTCGTCAATCACGAGTTTACCTTCGAAACCGAAGAATTCGGGCTGACGGTAAAGCCGACTGAAATCTCCGCTGTAAAGCAGACCGTTTGCGTCGAGAGCAAGATACTCGTTATCGTCGGAAACACGGAAGCCAGTAAGCTTCGGACAATTACTGAACGCATATCCGTCTATTCCTCCGAGATCTCCGTGGAAGATAACGTCGCTGAGCGCGGCGCAGGAATTGAACGCGAATCCGCCGATTATTCCGACGTTTCCGAAAAATTCCACTCTTTCGAGAGAGTTGCAGTTGGCGAAAATAAAGCTGAACGTCATCTCGCCATACATAATATCTATAGACGTCTCGCTCCAAAGACCGACGGATTCTACGTCCCCGTGGAATTCGACTACTTTAAGATTGGGCGCAGACGCGAAATCCCAGCCCTGAATCGTTCCTACGTCGCCGTAGAAATAACATTCTTCAAGAGCGGTAGCGTTTGCGAATGTGCAGTGAAGATACGGTACGTCCGCATAAACTTCGAGAACCTTCATCGAATACATTCCGTAGAAAGCGTAATAAGCGATATCAGTAACGGTTTCGGGAACGATAAGTTCGATAACGCCCGAATTTCTCATAGCGTAAGCCTGAACGGAATTAACTTCGGAGCTGATTTCGAAGCTTCGGAGAGACGTACAATTTTCGATTAAACCGGTCGTAAGGACTCTGACGTTTGCACTGAATCTGAGTTCGGAAAGACTTACGCAGCCGTTGAAACAGTTGCTTCCGACGGAAACGACGCTATCGGGCATTATTACGCTTACGAGGTTCTTGGAGTCGGAAAATACACCGTCGCCGAGTATACGCACGCCTTCGGGAATAACGACGCTTATAAGAGAATCGTTGCCGCTGAATACGCCGCCTTTGATTTCGGTAACACCGTCGGGAACGACTACGTTGCCGCCTTTTCCTATATACTGCACGAGAACGCCGTTTTCGATAACGAATCCGAGTTCGACGAGATTCGCGTTTTCAAAAGCCTTCATCGCCGCGTATTCCTCGGTCGTACCTTCGGAAACGTTAGCTTTAAAGCTTTCGCAGCCTTCGAACGCATCGTCCGCCACCTCGGGCGCATTTTCCGCATAAATAGTGATTTCTTCGAGTCCGCTTCCTGCAAACGCACGCGAACCGATAGTTTTTATTCCTTCGTTGATTACTACGGAAGTAAGGAAAGTACAGTTTTCAAAAGCCTTCGAACCTATTTCGGTAAGTCCGTAAGGAAGAATTATTCCAGTTATTTCACTTCCTGCAAACGCGCCTTCGCCGATTCCGGAGATTCCGCCGGGAACAACGACTTCGCCGCCATTTCCGACATATCCGAGAATTGTCGTTCCGTTCATAACGAATACGTCGCCGAGATCGAATATGCAATCCGCATAAGCCGTCCACGCGGTATTTTCGAGATACTTTTCTTTCATTCCCGCAAGAACGTAAATGACTATGCCTTCCGTGGGGAATGCGTTCGCACCGACCGAAGGAACGGTTGACGCAAGAATGCTTACCCTTTTAACGGAAGAGTTTGCGAAAGCCATGCTTCCGACGGACGAAATCGTTTCGGGAAGGATTATCTCGCCGAGAGCCGCACAACCTTCGAATGCGTTGTCTCCTACGGTTTTAAGAGCGGTTTCACCGAGATTTATGCCTCTCAGAGAAGAACACTGACTGAAGGCATATCCTTCTATGCTTTCGACTGCGGCGGGAAGAACGAGTTCCTTGAGACTAACGCAGCCGCGGAAGGCTGCCTTACCGATAGAGTTTACGCCTTCGGGAAGAAGAATCTTTGAAAGCTTCGGACAACTTAGGAAAGTATCGCTTAAAATTTCGGTTATCTTCGTTGCCGAAAGATCGATTTCCGTCAGTCCATCGCAGCCCGTAAAGGCAT
Organism: uncultured Eubacteriales bacterium; assembly: GCA_900544545.1. GTDB lineage: Bacteria > Bacillota > Clostridia > Christensenellales > CAG-314 > UMGS692. Next base: position 123,905 of record UQVY01000001.1, on the reverse strand, counting down.
TGAAGCTGAGAAGTTCGAGAGAAGACGGGAAGTTTATTTCCGTGAGTTTTACGTCACCGGAGAACATCTGCGAACAGATAACCGTAAGACCTTCTTCGCATACGACCTTCTCGAGCGACTTCATATCCGCAAAACAAAGAGCGGAATCGCTGTTTCTTGCAAGTTTAAGACTCTTGGGAAGGAAAACTTCCTTTACGTTATCCATATGATAGAAAGCATAACCTTCGAGAGTCGTAAGTGTCGAAGGAAGATTAAGCTCGCTTGCTCCGCAGGAAGCGAAACCGTGATACATAATCGAAACGAGTCCTTCGTTGAGGATAAGCTCTTCGCAGGCAACCGCGTTCTCGAATGCATATTTGTTTACTTCCACGCACGTTTCGGGAAGAACTATTCTCAGAAGAGAGCGGTTGTTAATGAAAGCCATGCTCGGAATTACGGTAAGGCGAGTGTCCTCGATATTGATCGTTTCGAGCGCGCGGCACTGAGAGAAAGCCGAATTTCCCATTGATTCGAGAGTCGAGGGAAGCCTGACCGATACGAGACCGAAACAGGAGTCGAACGCTTTTGCACCTATACTCGTAAGACCTTCGGGAAGAATAACCGAAGTTATAGCTTTGTTTTCCGCAAAAACGCTGTCGGCTATTGCCGTAACGCCGTCGGGAACGACTACTTCTCCGCCGAGACCGTTATATCCGACGAGAACCCCGTCCGCTATTTCGAATTCGACGATAAGTTCGCTTGACTTGTGAATGACCGAAAGATATTCGCTCCACTTTTCCGCATATTCGGCGTAATAAGCGTCTTCTACGTAAATCACCGTACCGTTTGAAAGCTCGAATACGTCGCTTCCGATTTCAGCGGGATTACCGCCCTTGAGAGTAAGAGTTACCTTGCTGCCTTTGAATGCTTCGTCGCCTATACGACTTACGCTTTCGGGAAGCTCGATTTCAAGAGCGACTATATCGGAGAAAGCTCCGTCGCCTATAGAGTCAAGACCGTTTGCCGCATAAACCGAAGAAACGTTCTTTCCTTTAAAAGAATTTGCTCCGATATTAAGACCTGCGGGGATAATTACGTTTTCGGAAGAGCCTTTATATTCGGTTATGAGAGTTCCTTCAATCGAGAAAATACCGAGATCAAGAATCTTTCCGGCATAATCCGACCACGACGACTTATATGCGTCAACCTGAGTTTCTTCAACATAAATCGCTTTTACGCCTTCGCCGAAAACTTTCGCTCCTATCGAAGCGGGCTGACCGTAAACCGTCGCAACTTCAAGAGAACTTCCGTCAAACGCGCCTTCGCCGATTTCACTCACAGAAGCGGGAATCACAACTCCGTGAAGAGCCGTCGTTTTTGCAAACGCACGGCGTCCGATCGTTTCAACCGTCGAGGGAAGGGTTACGTTTTCGAGTTTTACGTTATTCGTGAAAACTCCTTCGGATATAACCTTAACGCCGTCGGGAATAATCACGTTCTTATCCGTGTCCCAATATCTCGTGAGAGTTCCGTCTTCGACTACGAAGCCTCTGACTTCCGTTCCGATTTCGAAAACTCTGTCGGCTATCCGCGAGAAAACCGCGAAGCCTTTCCAGGTTTCGACCGTTCCTTCGGGAACGTATATCCTCAGATAAGGGGTGATATTGAAAGACCACAGGAACATCGGCGGTCCCCACGTCGAAGGCAACGTCGCCGAATTCATTGTGAGAGAAACAAGACTTACGCAGTTCTTGAACATTTCATAGGTATAAGACGCAAGCGTAGACGGAAGCGAAACCGTTTCGAGATTTACGCAATCGGCAAAAGCTCTCGTTTCAATAAAGGTAAGTCCATCAGGAAGAACGACGTCGACTATATTGACGTTGTTTGCAAAAGCTCCCGAACCGAGCTTAACTATTCCGAGATTATCGGGAATGATAACCGTTCCGCCCTTTCCTTTATAAGCTACGAGAGTTCCTTCGCCGTCGACCGTAAAATCGGACGCGGGAGCAACGTTCGGAATCTCCTTAATTTGCTCCTTAACCGCAGGAAGAGCTTCCTTATAAGCGGCTAAAGCCTCTGCCGGAACATAAATCACCGCATTTTCCGGAATTCCGAAAACGTTTTCACCGAATTCGGGGACTTTAGTACCGTTGAATCGAATCTCGGAAAGAACGCTCAATCCGGTAAACGCGCCCGTACCGACCTTTTCAAGACTTTCGGGGAACTCTGCGCTTTTCAGAACCTTCATATCCGCAAACGCGTCGGAGCCTATCTTTTTAAGACCGTCGGTAAACGAAAGAGAAGTTATGTTTTCGTTGCCTTTGAACGCGTTGTCCGCAACTTCTCCGACCGCAGGCACGGAAAGATCTCCGCCCTCTCCGCGATAACCGACTATTTTATCGCCGTCCATATCGTAATCCTTGTAAAGATCGATAACGCTTACGGCGTATGCGTTGTAATTCATCGCGTAATCTTCGAGATAAACTACGATTTTACCTTCACTGAGCTTATCCATATAATCGGTTATATCGTAAACAAGCTCGTTATCTTCGCCTTTATTAAACTCGTATACGGGAATCGGCGTTGCGCTGAGCGCACCTCCGGCCTCGGTACCTTGTATGTCGTAAAAACGCACGTTGGAAAGATAATGGTTATCATATACGTTAACGGTAAGATAAGTTCTTCCGTCAACCGTGTCCACCTTCGCACCCTTATCAGTAAGTACGGGGGCAGTCGAGTCAAAGAATATCGGGAAAGACCATTCCTGAGCTTCCGCGGCAAAATAATCCTTCGTTACTCTTACCGTAAAGGTATAAGTCCTGTTGTTATACGCAACGTCGTTTATGTTCGCGTTGATAAGACTGTAAGAAGGAATAATCTGTCCCTGATTAGTGGAAAACATAGCCTTTCGTACGTTGTAGTCGGTTAAAGAGAACACGACGTCGCCCGTTACGTCATCGGTGATAATATATTCGACTTCCTTTGCATTGGAAAGAAGTCCCATATAAACGGAATATATTCCCGCAAGTCCGTCGGGAGAAACAGCTATCTTTTCGTAAGAAGCTTCGGGCTTTTCTGCGCCCGAGGGAAGAATATACTGGTATTCGCCGAGAGGCAACAGATGACTGTTCTGATATACGGCAAGAGGAACGCTCTTATATATCTGAGCTTCTTCTTCGTCGTAATAATTCTTATCGAATACGTTGACAGACGACCAATCTCCGTAGAACACAAGATAAGGAATGCTGAGGTCGTTTTCTTCTTCGTCAAGCGATTCCAGACCTATAAATCCGTCCACGTACATTCCGTCGGGGAACAATTCGTCTATGTATTGCTTATTTTCTTCCGAAAGACGGATAACGACTTTGATTCTCGTGCGTCCGTAAGCACCTGCGGATACTATTCCGTCAGCCTTGTACTCTCCGTTTCCGTAAACCTTTATCTCCGCGCCTTCGAGAATCTTCGACCTCATAGCTATCGTTACACCGTCGTCCGTGGTCTCGGTCATAACTATGGCTCTGACGTTATATGAAAGTTCTTTTTCGCTGAGATTTTCAAGATTGAAATTAAGCGTATATATGCCTGCTCTATCGGGATCGTCACCGAGTTCGAGTTTGGCTTTCGTCTGTCCCGTAACGCTGAGATAAGCCTTCGTTGTAAGAGCTGCCTCGAGATCGGCAAGTCCGGCTCCCTGTTTTCTCGGAGAATAAGGCACTCCGTAAACGTCGCTTCTTACCTCTGCCGTACTCATTACGAGCTTATAAAGCAAAGCCGTTCTTTCTCTGTTCGTAAGTCCGGGATAAACAGACTTGAGATACTGCTTCATAACCGCGGCAACACCCGTAACGTTGGGCGCAGCCATACTCGTTCCGCTCATTTGCTCGTATCCGCCGCCTATAACGGAAGAAAGCACACTACCGCCTACACCCGTGATTTCCGGCTTAAGCGTAAGATCCGTAAGCGGACCGTAACTCGAGAAATCGGACATAACCGGATCGGAAACGAGATCTCTTCCGAATTCGAAACGCTTGTCTTCAAGCGAAAGAAGCGTCATTCCTTCGGACATAGTCACAGAACAGGAAGGAATATACTTTTCACTGAGCTGCATTCTGAAAATGCCTGTGGCATTGTTGTAAACGACAGCCGCAATCGCCCCGTGTTCGGACGCTATACGCTGCTTTTCCGTGAAACTGATGCCGTTGCCCCTCTGAATAAGAGCTACCTTGCCCGTGACGTCAAGTCCTTCGTACGCCGATTCAATACCGCCGTCGGGAACGGCTACGTACTCAAGCTCCACGTGATTTTTATCGCCGAGAATCTCGTCGAGAAAACTATAGGCATTTCCGTCCATATCAACGGATTCGTAGTGCATAAAAATATGGCTTCCGCCCGCTAAATCGTAATTTTCTCCGTATCTTTCCATACTCGCGACGGACAAGGATACTCCGTAGGAAGAAGGAGAACCTATTACGCCGTAATCCGGAGAATCCACGAGACTTGCGTTGTAAGTACCCTGAAGACCTCTGTAATATTCGTTGCCCGCAGAAACGCAGAGAGTTATTCCCAAATCTTCGAGCGCGTCGTATACTTCGTTGGTGACGTCACTCGTTCTCTCTCTGCTGAAACCCGCAGACGAACCGAGACTCATATTTATCACATCGACGTCCATAAGAGCCATATCGCTCAAAGCCGAAAGAATATCCGACGTATACGCAGAGCCTTTGTCGCCGAAAACTTTACATATGGCAAGCTGCGCGTTTTTCGCAACACCCTCGATTACGTCGTCGTTACCGGCAATTATTCCCGCAACGTGAGTACCGTGACCGACGGTCGGGAATACGTCTTCGTCTTTGTCCGCATAGTCGTAACTGTACGCAACTTTACCGTTTCTGTAAATTCCTTTCAAACCCGAGGCTCCGATAAAAGCTTCCATATCCTCTTTTCCGAAAAGAACGCTTTCCGGCTCGGACGAGAATGCAGTATGATTGTAATCGAGACCTGTATCGAGAATCGCAACAACCGTATTTTCACCTTTATAGCCGGTCATATTCCTGAAAATTCCCGTTTCGGAAAGGAACAATTCCTCCTCTTCTTCGTTTTCGGGAAGAGAATACTTTTCAGAAACGTAATATCCCGTAACTCCGGCAAGCTCGGCAACCTTTCTGAGGTCCTCGATTCTGCCCGACGCCGCGAAACCGTTGAAAAGCGTAGTGTAAACGTTGTTGACCTTAACGTCGAGCTTTTCTTTTTCGATAAGACCGAAAACCGATTCCTGACGCGCGGTAAGAGAATCGATCAGCGTCCGACCTTCCGAAGTAAGAACGTAATCCTTAAGAGACGCCTTTCCGCTTTCTTTCCATCCAGAATACGCGCTCCCGCCCTCGACGACAAAAATCGCCGTGACCTCCGTTCCGTCCGGAAGCAGATTAATGCTCTGTTCCGCAACGTCACCCGATAACTGCCAAGCGGCGTCGATATCCGCTTTGCCGAGTAATTCGTAACTTCCAAGCTCCTGCCTTGCAACTTCAGGCTTGGGGATTTCATTTCCGGAATCCCTGACCGCACACGCCGCAACGACGAAAAGCGTCAAAGCAAGCAAACAAATCACTATCATTTGCCGTGTCGATGTTTTCATAGTTAACCTCCTTATATTTTCACTTTCCGCTACTTTAATTTTGAGAGCAGAAAGCAAATATCTTCAATTCGCCCCAACGATACTCCGTATTCGCAAACGCCGGCTTCGCTGTGGCTCAGAGAAGCCGTAACTATCCCGACTCTGACAAGAATGGACAGATGATGAGATATCGTCGGAGCGGTAAGGTCAAGAGCCTTCGCTATATCCCTTACCCGCATTTTTCTGTTTCGCAGCTCGGAAAGAATCCTGAGCCTTGTTCCGTCGGACAAAGCTTTCAGATACTCGAGAAGCACACCGTTATTCACGAGCGCGACTCTTTCCCATTCTTTAAGCTCCGCGTATTTCATACCTATTAGGGAATAATCTCCTCTGTCGGGCGTCGTGAGAGAAAAGATTTTATTGAAAAGCAGCACTCCGAGATTCACGTCGAGAGTTTTGACTCCCGCGGAAAACTTAACGCTGAAGTATCCGTAAAACGCTCTCCAGTCGTCGACAGCCGCGTACTTTTCGTAAGAAGCACGGAATTCCTTCTCGATGATATGAAAATGCTTTTTAAGAATCGGCACCGCGATTCCGATATAATTTCCGATTTCGCTTACGAGCCGTCTTCTGTTGGCAAAAGTATCGAGGTAAAGCATTTTATCTTCGACCGACGTAAGTTTATTGTCGAGTACGCGAAAAAGCTCCTCTATCCCGAAAGTTTTCCCGAGCTTGTCCGTTTCTGCAACGTCACCTATAAGACTTCTTAGAAATCCGCAGATAAGTTCGTCGGTTTCGCTTTCGGAATACTCGGCGCCGAGATTTCTCCCCGAATAAAAATACAGCCTCAATAAATACGGGAAACTTTCCGTGTCCTTACCGACGTATCTGTCGATAAACAAAAAATCGTATCCGCTGTTTTCGATTTCCTCGATAACCGTATCCCTGTATGTTTTCAGAGCAGAAAACTCCGTCGAAAGAAATTCCCTCGTTTTTCCGTACCTGATATCCGATTCGGATACGACTTGCACCCTATTCATTTTATTATGCTCGTATAAACCGACGACCGCCTCCGCCACGAAATCCGGACGGTCTTTCAGCCTGACCTGCAATTTTTCCATATTTTCTCCAAACTTTCCCGCATTCCGAGAGAGCCACGAACAGACCGAAGTCCAATCGGCACAAGCTATGACTTTACTCAAGTATACAGGAACGGCGTTATTATAGCATAGCTTGTTTTACTGTGTCAACTATTTTAGGCAATTATCTAACGATTTTTATAAATATTTTAGAAAATAGAAGCTTTGCGCTGTAAAAATAATGCTTGATTTTATCTTGATTATTTATTATTTCATTTATTATTAAGCACATTTCAGTCAATTATAATTCTTTTAGCCGTTCAAAAACGCCTTCAAACTGAAAAACGGGATAAATTTGAAAAAGAATTACGAAAATAGGGTTCAATCGTTGACAAAGAAACTTTCCGATGATAATATATTCGTAGAATGAAGAAAACGATGGAAAAATTACCGGAAAAACAGACGAATGAGAATTGCCGCGAGCAGCAAAATCACAAAAGCAACAATAAAAATTCAAAATATGTAAATTCTGCGAAAGACGTGGTTTTTACCGCTCTTTTCAGCGCACTCACCGCAATCGGAGCTTTTATAAAATTTCCCCTCGGCGAAATGCACGTAACGCTGCAATTCTTATTCACAGCACTCGCAGGAGTGATTCTAGGTGCAAAACGAGCCGCGATTTCACAAGCCGTCTATGTATTTATCGGACTCATCGGCGTCCCGATTTTCACCACGGGAGGCGGTTTCGGATACGTACTTCAGCCGAGTTTTGGCTTTCTTTTGGGGCTAATTCCGTCTGCATTCGTGATTGGAAAGCTGACTGAAAAATCCAAAAGTCTTCCTCGTATAATCGTAGCTTGCATTGCGGGACTCGGGATTCTTTACGTTATCGGGCTTCCTTATATGTACACAATATTAACACTATATATAAAAAAAGAAGTCACTATTTGGACAGCAATTTATACAGGAATGCTTGTGTATCTTCCCGGAGACTTTTTAAAAATTCTCATCACTGCATTGCTTTCGAAGCCTTTACTTAAAGCGATTAGCCGTAATTAACAATATAGTTTTCACATACAAATTAAAAATATGATATTTAAATGAAGCATTCACCATTTTACAATCATTAAAATAAATAATATCTAAATAATTATGGTTATTTTATGATTGATAAATATCACAAATCTAATATTAAAGCCGTTTCATCACCTCAGAGAAAACATCGCCGAGCTTCTCATTGAATACTAAGTTCGCAAAATCATCATAGAGCGTACTCTCTTTATTTATTATTACAACATTTTCTCCTTTAAAATATCTCACAAATGAAGCCGCTGGATAAACCGACATAGAAGTTCCGCCAATAATCAACAAATCTGCCTTCTTTATTGCGTCGATTGCAGCCAAAACAACCTCTTCGTTAAGCATTTCACCATACAAAACAACGTTAGGTTTAACTATTCCACCACATTTACACCTTGGAACATTCGTTAAACTATCAATAATATATTGCGCATCAAAGATTTTTCCGCATTTTACACAATGATACATTGAAGTCGTTCCGTGAAGTTCATAAACGCAACTGCTGCCGGCTTTTTGATGAAGTCCATCAATGTTTTGTGTTACAATTTTCACACATTTGCCTTTATTTTCAAGTTCGGCAAGCGATTTGTGTGTAATATTTGGTTCGACATCGGTTAAAAAATAGTCTCTGTAAAATCTGTAAAACAGCTCCGGATCTTTAAAAAAGCAGTCGCGACTCAAAATTTCCTCCGGAGAAACGCCGTATTGCTTGGCGGTCCGATAAATTCCGTCGCTACTCCTGTAATCTTTGAGGCCGCTCTCCGTCGAAACGCCCGCGCCGCCGAAAAACACGATTTTATCGGCGTTTTTAATCATTTTCACAAAACTTTCAATTTTATCCATAAATTTACCTAAAAAACAACTTCTCTATATTCGACGCCTCAATACCTGCGATTACCCGCTTATTAAGCACTTTTGCATTATTACCTCGGTCATAAGAGAGCGAAAAATATTTCCGCGACAGATAAAAACCGTCTTCTTTAATCATTTTGCACCCTTCTCGACTTACATAAATAATTACAGTTTATTCACAAATATCATATTCGAGACTTATATTTCACAATCTGGATTAACGCCGTACACTTTTACGTAAAGCTCGTTCCTGATTTTTGAAAATTGCTCCTTCGTAATTACGTTTCCGGTCGTCATAATCAGCAACGGAATCGGATTTCTTCCTTTCGAAATCGGCGGTTGAATATAGCGAAATTCGTTTAAATGGAAGCCGTTTCTGCGATAAAACCCGATTCTCCGCTCGGCAAGCTCCGTTTCGGGCAATTCGACTTCAAGACAAACGGTTTTCCCGAGAATTTTCACGGCTTCGGAAAGAATCTTCGTTCCGATTCCGCCGTTCCGAGCGTCGGGATTTACGGCAAAATGATCTATGTAACTGAATTCACTGAATTGCCACATTGTGATGAATCCGAGAATTTTATCGTCACTTTCAGACAATACGTATGCGCCGTATTCTGGAATTTTCAGAAGAGCTTTTTCCTCTTCGTAAGTCCTGAGTTCGTCGGGCGGGAAGCTTTTTTCCATCAAGCCGAACATCTTGTCGAAATCTTTTGCCTTCAGTTTTTCAATCATTTTTGCCTCCTTTTTCAGTAAATTCATCGTTTTTTCGGCCAAATCGGCGAATTTTCACGCCTTAGCCGACGCTATTTGGATATTATATCATATTTTTCGATTATCCGCAACGCGCGGAGCAAAAATTTTTCCGCAAAATTTACGAAAAAGCTCCGCCGCCTTCACTGCAAAAGGGACGGAGCCTGCTCGGCCGGAAATTTCGTTCCGAAACCGCGGATTTATTTACGCCTTTCGTTCTTCCTGAGGAAGTTCAGAAGTATGTAGATTCCCAGCAAAACGAGAATCGACGCTATGAAAATTACGTACAACGTCGAAATTTCCAGCTTTTTTCCGAAGAAATAGAAGTTGCAGTCAATCGAATCGCGAATCTTATCGACAACTTCGGCGGGAAAACCTGCTTTCGGCATCTCTTCGTAAACTCCGTTCATCACGGCGTTCCTTATAAGACACGTTCCGTAGGTCCCGGGAAGGCAGGAAATAACGTTCCGCAGCCCGTCCGAAAACGACGCGAGCGGCATATACGCTCCGCACAGGAAACCGTAGCCGGCACTTACGATCGTTCCGATGGCGGACATTTGTCCCTGAGTCGTCAGAAAAACGTTGATTATACTCGAAAATACCGTTCCGAAAAACGACAGCAGCAGGATATTAAGCAGAATCAGCATTATATCGCCGAAGGAAAAATACCAAGCATCGGTCGCGGCAAGATAAATCATACAGACTCCGAAAGCCGCAAAGCATACGATTACCGTACATATAAGCGTCCCGAAAAAGTAAGCCAACGCAAGAGTCGATTTTCTGACGGGAGTAACGGTCAGATCCCTTACCGCTCCCGTTACGCGGTCCTGAACCATAATGAGGTTGCAGCAGAAGGCAACGGTTACGCACGACGCCGCAAGAAGCGACGAGATAAGTTGTCCGCCGACGATTCCGTTGATGAGAGATTCGTCCACGGAAAAGTTCTCGGGAATACCGCTCGCAAAGCTGTCCCGATAAACGTTCGCGAGAAACGCCGCGTAGAGTCCGAGAAGAATCAGCGGAGTTATCATCGCGGAAAAAAACATTCCTTTATCCTTGAAGAAGAGTTTGAAATTTCTCTTCGTGAGATTCCACAGTCCCGTCATTCCGAAATACCTCCCTCCGCGCTTCTGCCCGTAACGGCAAGAAATACGTCGTCCATTTTCCCTTTCGTAACCTCGTAATCGACGAACATATCGGGATATTTCACGATAAGTTCGGTCGCAGCCTTTGTATCGGGGACGGATACTCTTACAGCGTCCCTTATTACCGTATAATTCAAGCCGAGAGCACGGATTTTCGCCTCGTCCGCTCCGTAAACCGTAATAAAGTCGCCCGTATATTTGTTTTTGAGTTCGAGAGGCGTTCCTTCCGCAACGATTACGCCCTTATCGAGAATGACTACGAAATCGGCGTCCGCAGCCTCCTCCATATAGTGCGTGGTGAGAAAGACGGTCATACCTTTGTCTTTTCTGAGATTCTGAACGACGTCCCAGAGAAGTTTCCTCGTCTGCGGATCGAGTCCGGTCGTAGGCTCGTCGAGAATAAGAATCTCGGGTTTATGTATAAGCGCGCGGGCAATATCCGCCCTTCTTCTTTGTCCGCCCGAAAGCTTTCCGACCGTCCTTCCGAGAAGGTCACCGAAATCGAGAAGCTTTGACAGCTCCCCGATACGCTCCCTGCACTCCTTCCCGTGGATTCCGTAAAGCGCGGCCCGGCTCACGAGATTGTCTTTCACGGTGAGAGCCTGATCGAGTACGGAATTCTGAAAAACGACTCCGATTTTTCTCGTAACGGTCGAAAGCCCTGCGTCTATATCGCAGCCGCAGACGGTTATTTTCCCGGAATCCCTCGTAAGTTGTCCGCAGAGAATGGAAATCGTCGTGGATTTGCCCGCTCCGTTTACTCCGAGAAAGGCAAAAAGCTCTCCCTGACGCACGTTCAGCGAAAGGTCGCGAACGGCTTCGATATCGCCGAACCTTTTGAATAAATGCTCTATTTCGATTATTTTACTCATAATCAGTCCTCCGACTCCGATTTTTTGAAGTCGGGATTCAATCTTACGAGTTCCCTTCCCTCGTCCGAATCCAAAGGCACGACTCTCGCGTTTCTGCGTTCGTCACCGTGAAGAATAACGTGAACCATTCCGATGAAGATTTCACCGAGCCTGTCCGAAGTCTCTTCTTCCGTAAACCAGCATACTCCCGTCGCGCAAAGCACGCAAAGTCCGTAAGTATATGTCCACATCTGTCCGAAAAGATGTTCCGCCTGCTCTTCCGTAGCGTTATAATCACGCATAATGATACGGATATCGTTGGACTTTCCGAAAGGAATCATAACCGACGCCTTCGATAAGTCTGGATGACTCGTATCCGGTCTCATAAAAAGAATTTTGAAAAGTTCGGGTTCGTCCTGAGCGAATTTAACCCATTGAAGCCCTCTCTTTTTGTACGCAGGCGAATAATCCTCGGCAATACTCATATATTCCTCGAATTTTCTCTGCGCTTTTCCGACGACCTCCGTCCGCAATTCCTCCATATCCCTGAATACCGTGAAAATAGGCGAAGACGAAGTCCCGAGAGCATTTCCGACGTCCCTCGCGGTCAAAGCGGAATATCCCCGACTGCGCGCAAGCTCGTAAGCCACGTCTACGATCTCTTCTCTTTTAAATTTCGGTTTTGGCGGCATAATGCACCTCCGTTTAATCAATGTTGTTGCGTAACCGTTGTTCTGTAACGGTCAATGCGATTATACTTCCTTTTTCCGCATTTGTCAATTATTTATCCGTAAATTTACCGTAAATTTTCGGAAGCTTATACGAATTCGCTCGGGAAGCACTTATAGCTTTAATACGATAATCTTCTTTCCGTCGCTACCGCGCATAAAAACGCTTGACAGAAAACGAGTTTGAATGTATGATATATCCGTTAAAATTTAATACGGTTTTCAGTACGCGGAAGCGTTTAATAGAGAATGCGGTGTGAATCCGCAGCAGTCGCGCTGCTGTAAGGTTGACGAAAGCCCATTTATGTCACTGGGAATTTTTTCTTCGGGAAGGCGGGTAAGTAGGATGAAGCCGAGCCAGAATAACTGCTGAAAACTTTGACGGGTTGTACCTTTCGATAGAGGAGGACGTCTCGGCACGGCTTTTTTGTCGCGCTTTTTACGGCATCTTTTATCACTGCGGAAACGTAGTGATTTTTTGTTTATGTCGTTTTTCGTGGAGTCCGCGTCTATGAGGCGCAGGGCTTTTTTCTTTGTCGGAAAACCCGTTTTCACGTCCGATAATCACGACGGCACGGAAAGCCACTCTCTTCCGATTATATGCGGAAGAACGATTTTCTGCGGATTCGTCGGAATTTATAAGGAGAAAGAAAATGAAACTCAGTAAGAAAACCCTGCTCGTAACTCTTATGCTTGCGGTCGTTATCTGTCTTGCTGCCTGCAACTTCACGCTGCAGCCCGTAACCGTTACTCTCGACAACGGCGACGGCACGACCTCGGCTATCTACACGCTGCCCGGAAAGGCAATCGACCTTCCTCAGCCCGACGAAAGAGATTTGTACGAATTCATCGGCTGGAAATATCAGGACGAATACGTCACGAGCGTCAAAGTCTACGAGGACGTTACCGTTACCGCAGAATGGAAAAAACTCGATCGGCTCGCTCAGGAGCTTCGCGCGGCTCTCAAAACCTTCCTTCAGTCGGAGGAATTCGAATCCCAGATAGCCTCCGCCGTTACTACTCAGGCAAGAGTACCGATGCTTTATCTCCGCTACGTGAAAGGCAATTTCTACAGCGACAAGCTCGCTATTCAGTTCAAGCACTATCTCAATATGGTTGACGGGCTTATCAACGCGGAAGGCAAAATCGACGACAGCCTCTGGCCCGGCTCCGCGGCGCAGAAACAGGGCTGGTACGGAATATTCGACTATTTCTACAGCTTCTCGCTCATTTATAATCAGTATCAGCAGTGGTGCTACGAATCGGGCAACGTCGACGACTCCTACGCGCTCTATATTGACCTTATCAAAGAATATCTCCATAATCTCGACGCTTATTTCGGAAACAACTCCGTAAAATACGAATTCAACGGAAAAGAAGTCAGTCAGGCTAACCTTTATTATACCGGCTATAACGCCATCAATAATATGAGTTCCAAAAATTACAGACTCTCTTACGATCAGTTCGTAGAGCTTCTCGGACTCGTTTCTCAGGCTACCGGCAACACGAACGGTCACAAAGCTTTCCTCAACGCGTACAAGAAGATAGACTTCGACGCAATCGACGCGCTTCCGAACAGCTACTCCGAATACAACAAGATAAAGGGCGAAATTCTCGCTCTCTGGAAAGGTTGTATGCCCGTTATGCAGATTGCTTTCGGTTACACGACTTACAGCGTAATGGTTCTTTCCTGCTATAATCTCGGATTCGATCTCGACGAAACCTGCCCAATTTCCAGGGAATATATGCTTTCTTATTACGATAAGGACGAGGACGGCAATTTCAAAAAGAACGGCGGCACTCCCAACTGGGTAGGATTCTCCGGACGTCCTCTCGCGGGTTCTATTTTCAGAAACGATCCTCGTTACGACGTGAAATTCGAAAAGACTATGCAGGGTTATTTCCCCTTCACCGACGGTTGGAACCAGCCTCTCGACGAGATGATAAATATGGACAGACTCTGCAACTTCTATAATCATACTCTCGGAACAAGCGCAAACGTCGCTCCTTATTACGGACTTCTTTACGGCTTTATGAACGGAATCGATATGGAACATTATCAGAAAGAGGTTTATCATTCCGAAGTATGCCCGGGAGCCGACGTCTGTAAATATCACATCGACGAAGAAGTCGGTCAGATTTATAACATCGTCTCCCTTTGGAAGGAAACTCTCAAAAGAGACGAAGAAGGCAATATCAAAATCAGATATATGTACGAAGCGCAGGTTGCGATAGCTTACATCGCTCTTACGGAAGAAGGTATCGAAGCTCCGAGTCCGCTTGGCGTTTATAATCCCGACGAAGCCGTAATCGACCTCGGTCTTTGATTCGCACAAAAACACGCGGATTCAGATTTCGGGAATTCCTCGTCCGCGAGGCAATTCCGATGAAAATCCGTTTTATCCGGCGATAACTGTTCGGGTGATCTCCACTCGCTCGGCAGCTCCATATTACTACGGGGCGAACCTTCGGGTTCGCCCTTTCCCTTACTTTTCAAACGAAAGAAACAAAGAATTTAACGATAAAACTCAAAAAAACGGGGAAAATTGCCGGAATAAAACAAATAATCCGGACCTCCAAAAGGAAATCCGGATTACTCGTAATCTGGAGCTGATAACCGGATTTGAACCGGTGACCTCGTCCTTACCAAGGACGTGCTCTACCTCCTGAGCCATATCAGCAGCCGTCATTATCCGCCGAAAACAATCGGAAAAACTTCTCAATCGCCCTCAGCCCCGTTATGATACAACATTTTCCGACCCAAGTCAAGCGTTTTTGAGGCGAAATCGACTCGATTTATTTCAGTATTGTTAAATCCTGCGAATTCTCTCCCGCGACGCGTAAAAATCCGATAATTCACGTCCGCTCGGCTCCATTTCAAACCGATTCGAGGCAGTTCGGAGCGGAGATTTTCGAGTCGTTTCGGATTCCCGACGCGCGGCAAAAATCCATTCACCCACGGCTAACCGAACATTCTGTGAAAAAGTTTGATAAAATCCGCGGCTCTTCCGATAATCGACGGATTATTTCCTCCTTTTCAACTCGTTTTTAAGCAAAAACGCGGGAAAATTTCCCCATATCAGTTGACAGGCTTCGTTTATTGTGTTAAAATTATGATATATCTTTTTACGGACGGGTTCCGTATAAACTGCTGCGACGAAAGTTCCGGCTTCGGAGGAAACGGTGCAATACTACTTGATTTTCGGCATATCACTTGCGATTTTTACGGCGATAATTATGCTCTACATTGCAGGCGGAAAGAACAAAAAGCGCGAACGGACCTTCAAGCCCGCGTCTTTGCTTCTCGCCGTCGTTTTTGTTGCGCGTTATTATTTTTACAACGAAGCCTGCTCGGGTTACATAGGTCTCGGCGGCTCTCCTCTTTCGCCTTTCGTTACCGCGGTATGCAACGCTCAGCTGTGGCTTTCGGCAGCCTGTCTGGTGCTTCTTATCCTCGCGCCGTTTTTCGAAATCAAAGCTCTCCGCAATATGATAAAGTGGATTGCTCTTCCGACTTATATATTTCAGACCGTACTCCTTTCGTCGAATATCGTCTTTCTTATGGGAGAAGGCGCGGCGGATAAAATAAGCTTTTCCGCGGTTATGTACGCGGTCGAAACGGCTTTATGTCTTGCGATATGCGTTTGCCGTACGGTTAGGGACGGAGGTTTTAAAATCACGAAATCCGAAGCCAGATATCTTCCGGCTTTTCTGCTGCTTATGCTCGTTTCGATGCCCGGATATACCCTTCAGGTCTTCTTCGGAGAAGCGAGAAGCAGCATTCAGATTCTCGAGCTTACGCCAGCGCACAGAGTATTCCTTTATATGTGCGTGGTCATACCCGTGGTTATTTACGCTCTCCTTCGCGACAAAGAATATAAAATCAGAGATTTCGCTCTGACCTACATAAGCATAGCCACGATGATTACGTTTTGTCTTAACTATAAGTACGACACGTTCCTCGCCCCGACCGCGTGGCCCATTCACCTCTGCAATACGGCTATGTTCCTCGTCCCCATCTGCCTGATTTTCAAATGGAACAAGCTCTTCTACTTTACTTACTTCATCAACGTAATGGGCGCGTTTCTCGCGATGCTTATGCCTAATTATCCGAAGATGACGAACCTTTACAGCGTAAGAATGGTAACCTTCTGGACCAATCATTACTGCGCGATGATTATGCCGATTCTTATGGTCGCTCTGAAAATCTTCGAAAGACCGAAAATCCGTCAGTTCTGGTACTCTATGGGATGGTTTGCGGTTTACTTCGTATTCGCGCTCTTTATGAACGCCTGGTTCTCCAATTTCAGCGGCAAAACCGTGGACTTCTTCTTCCTTAACTCGGATTTCATTCCGAAAAAGCTCGGCGCCTGGTGCGAGAGAATGTTCGACGTTACCGCAAGCTTCAATATAGGAAGCTATACCTTCACTTTCCATCCGTTCTATCAGGCGGTGTTCTTTATCGTATACGTCGGCATTGCCTTCGGAATATGGTTCGTTTACGAACAGTTCTTCTCCATAGCCGATTCTCACTACGAAATGCTTCAGCGTAAAAAGAAAATCAAACTCGCCGAATACGCGCTTTCGGCTAAACTCAACGGGAGGGCAATAACCGAGCCTATGTACGAAAATACCGGAATCTGTCTGGAACTTAAAAACTTTTCCAAAAAATACGGCGAAAATAATAACTACGCCGTCAAAAACGCCGACCTTAAGGTATACGGGGGAGAAATTTTCGGCTTCCTCGGACCTAACGGCGCGGGAAAAAGCACGATTATCAAATCGATCGTAGGCATTCAGCCCATTACCGAAGGAGAAATAATCGTCTGCGGCTACGACGTCGAAAAACAACCCGTCGAGGCAAAACGTCAGGTCGGATTCGTTCCCGATCACTACGCGCTCTACGAAAGACTTACGGGCAGAGAATATATCAATTACGTCGCGGATATATACGACGTTTCCGAAGAGGACAGAAATAAACGCATTTCGGATATGGTCAGGCGTTTCGAACTTACCGATTCGTTCGACAACCAGATGAGAACGTACAGCCACGGAATGAAGCAGAAAATCGCGATTATGGCGGCTCTCGTGTACGAACCGAAGGTCTGGATTCTCGACGAACCGCTGACAGGTCTCGACCCGAACAGTATCTTTCAGGTCAAGGAATGTATGAGAGAACACGCCGCAAAGGGAAATATCGTGTTCTTCTCGAGCCATATAATCGACGTCGTGGAAAGAATCTGCGACAGAATAACCATTATAGACCACGGAAGGATACTCGTTACCGAAAACGTCGCCGATATGGAAAAACAATGCTCGCTCGAATCCTTCTATATGAATACCGTCGAAAGCATTCAGGCAGCCGACGCCGAGGCGGGAAAAAGAGTTTACGACGCGGAAACGATAAGAGAAGCCGTCGAAAACGCAAGACGCCGCGCATGTTCCGGCGAAAAGAACGCTGCCGCGTCGAATACCGAAAAAGCCGTCGGATAAGCATAAAGGCGGAACCAACAGATGAAAGTATTACGTTCACTCGTTATGATGCAGCTGAAGGACAAGCTCGACTTTTCCTTCCTTGCATCCAGAAAAGCCACGATAAACAAAATCGTTTTCACGCTCCTGAAATTCGTCGCGGTATGCGCGGTTATGACCGGATTCTTCTTCGTGAGCCGTATTCTCAAGCTCTTCTCGATGATGGATCACGTCCCAGTTTCGGTTGTGATTATCTTTTTCGGCGTTACGCTTCTCCTTTCGACAGTTTC
Organism: uncultured Eubacteriales bacterium; assembly: GCA_900544545.1. GTDB lineage: Bacteria > Bacillota > Clostridia > Christensenellales > CAG-314 > UMGS692. The sequence continues at coordinate 106,062 of UQVY01000001.1, read as the reverse complement.
GTGTACGGTCGGACTTATGAAAACGCTTTTTCTCTCTGCCGACAATAAGATTCTCATAACCTTCCCCGTACAGACGAATATGATTTATATGTCCAAGCTCGTTATGTACTACATATTCGAGCTGGTGAAGTTTTCGTCGATAACGGTCCCTATGTTCGTAGGCTACGGAATAGTAAGCGGTGCGAATCCGCTCTATTATCTCTGGGTGATAATCTGCGCTTTCCCGACAGCCGCTCTTCCCGTGCTTGCGGGCGCGCTTTTATCCATTCCGGCTCTGTACGCTTACCGCTTCTTCAGAAAATACTCCTCTCTCGCAACCGTTTCCTTCGTCGCGATAGTAGCTCTCGCCGTATGGGGCGTAACGCTCCTCATCAACCTCATACCCGAGGATATAAACATCGTAAACTCCTGGGGACAGGTGTATTTCTGGAAGGTTCAGGATATCCTCAACGGCGCGAACGTCAGCCTTAAAATATCGGGTACGCTCGTCCGTATGGTTACAGGCAACGAATCGGGAACGGGATTCAACCTCTTTACGTGGGATACTCTCATCCGCCTCGGAATAACTCTCGGCTCGATACTCGTACTCGTCGCGCTGAATTTTCTTCTTTCGAGACCGCTCTTTTTCAGGACTATGTCCCGCTCGTTCGAATTCGAAAAGAAAAAGTCGGAGAAAAGCCTTCCTAACGTCAGAAGGTCCGCTTTTATTTCCCGAATCCGCAAAGAGTTCATCGTTTGTCTGCGCTCGGACGACGTTATCTACAACTTCCTTGCGGTTTATATAGCGGTACCTCTGCTTATTCTCCTCCTCAACAGGATATTCGCTGCGATGGATACGAGACTTAAAGGCCAGATGATGGTTTATGCGTTCAATATGCTCATTATCCTCCTTCCGCTTATGAGTTCGAACAGCATAGTCGCCACGCTTTTCAGCAAGGAAGGCTCGGCGGGATATATGAGAAAAACCGAACCTACGGATTACGTCCTTCCGCTCACGTCCAAACTGGCTTTCAATCTTATATCTTCGGCGGCGTCAATACTCGTTTCGTCGCTGATCTTCAGCATATTCGCAAGGACGAACGTATGGCAGACGGGACTTATATTCCTGTCGCTCGTGTTTATGCAGTACGGCTCGATTTTCTTCGCGGCGACGCTCGACCTTATGAATCCTCAGAACGCTCAGTATTCGCTCGTCGGAAGCGATATAAACAACCCCAACGAAACAAAGGCTACCGTCACCGCTTTCATTGCGTCCGCCGTGTACGCGATTTACTCGTATAAGCTCTTCTCGGAGGGCGTAGGTCCTGCCTGCGTGAAACTCTTCTTCATCGGCGCGGCCTTCTTCGCAGCCTGCTTCGCTCTCTACGTCGAAAAAATCAAAGTATACTACATAGAGAAATAACTATGAAAAAATCCGTAATACTGATTATATTGGGAATATATCTTCTTTCGATATTCGTCGTGGGCTATTTCGGAATGAAAGTCGCGGTTTACGATCAGAAAATCTATGTGGATGATATCGAAATTTACGACGTTCAGGTAGACGGCAAATCCCTCGAAATAAAGGAAATGGACGGAAAAATATACGTTACCGTACCGTATACCGAAAACCTCGTCGTATGGATTTTCGTGAAAATCTCCCCCGACGACGCGACCGACAGAAAGTATAAATTCATCGTGGAGGATAACTCTTCCGCGACCGTGGACAACGTAGGTCGGCTTTACTTCAAAAAACCGTCGGCAATTACTGTTACCGTAAAAGCCGCCGACAGAAACAAGATTTCCAAAAGCATAATAATCTTCGCTACGGAAAACTGAGTCTTTACGTTAATACCCGTTGAAAAACGGATAAATAATACGGAGGAAAACTATGAAACGAAAAATAACTGTCCTTGCCGCATTTCTTCTCTGCGCGGTAATGCTTCTGGCTTTTGCCGCATGCAATCCGAAACCTACGCTCACGGGCATAGAGTATGTTTCGGGTATCAAGAATTACTACTACAAAGACGACGTTATCGCCCCCGAAAAAATCGTCATCAGGCTTGTCTATTCCAACAACACGACCGCCGACGTCAATATCTCCGCGGAAAACGTGACCGGACTCGATACCTCTGAATTCGGGACTCATACCGCAGTCATAACTTACGGGGGATTCGAAGTCGAAGTCAGCTATACCGTCCGCGAGGTAGATTATAAAATCTACGCGATAGAAGAGCCTGCTTTCGTTACCGCTTACAAAAACAATATACGCGAGCAGGAAAACAAACAGACAGAATTCGTCAACCGTGAACGCGGATATAAAGTCGGAAACGAAAATCCCTTCGTCTTTATGCCCAAGGCTCTCGCGCTCAATAAAAACGGCGAATTCGTAAATATCGATTCCTTCCCTATTTCGTATACTCTTTCCGTAAAGAAAGGCGACGAATTCGTCGAACTTTCCGGCGACGAGCTTGCAGCGACCGTAACCGCGGACACGAATAAAGGCTATTTCAGCTTCTCCGAAGACGCGGTCGGAAACGAGTATCTCCTTTCCGTGCGCCCCTATATTCTCGAAGAAGGTCAGCTCGAAGAGGAAGTTACCAAAAGCTTCGAATTCACGGTCGTCAGAGGATATAACGTTTATTCGGCGGCAGACCTTTCGGTTATAGATAACTCCGGAAGAGCGGAATGGTCGGAATTCAAGCAAAATAAAGGCATCACCGAAGAAAACGTAAGCTCGGTCATTCTTCACGGGGACGTTTCGATAACCGCGGACGATTTCCCGTCGAAATACCTTCTCGACGAAACCGAAGTAAAAACCGGCGACTCGGATTACGAACTGGCTCTCGGCTCTCTTAAAGACTGGACGAACGTATATTACAGAAATATCGACGAAAACGACAGATTCGGCGTTATCGGAAACTACTTCTCCCTCGACGCGTCGAAGGTCCCTCTCGTCGTCAGAACGAACAACAGAGTCGTTCCCGTGGGCCCGGACGGAAAAATCACGGAGGTTATCATATCTCACTCGACCCTCATCTATTTCTATAACAGAGACGCTGCTCCCGAAAAAGCAAGCTCCGAGCCGCAAATCGTTTTCGAAAACCTTTTCAGCATCGGAAATTCCAACAGAAGCGAAGACGCTATGCTTTCGGGCGGACTCATCTTCAACAAAATCACCGCTATCGAATCGGCTTTCGATAACACCATTTCGAGCGGCTGGTTCATTACCTATTTCCCGGAGTCGATGACCGAAACCAAGTTGACGATAAAGGACTCCAAGGCTTACGACGCCTTCAACTGTCTTCTTTACAGCTGGGGCGGAATCACGGAAATCGTCAACAGCGAACTTATCGGAGCGGGTGGACCGGTTATCATCGCCGACCATCACAGCGAAAACACGACGACGGGCGAAGGCGGATTTATTTCGGGCGTAACCGTGGACGAAAACAGCGTTCTCGAATCCTACGTAGCGGGAAGCGAAGGCTGGTTCCAGCAGTTCAAAGCGACGAGCGTCGCAGCTACGATCAAAGCCATCAGCTCCAACGTTTTCTCTCAATACGGATATACCTTCACAAAAACCGATAATACTATCGAAAAATTCAACCTTATAGCCGTTTATAAGTCCGGAACTTCGGAAGGACTTTCCTTCTCGCCCATTCGCGGTTATATGTCCATAGGCAAGAATCACTCGATGAACTTCGAGGACCCCACGACTATGACGATTCTCAACGGACTTAAAGGCTCGGGCGCACCCATATTCCAGAGCAACGGCGCATTCTGCTTCTTCAACGGAAGCGCGCTCGTCAATCCTCTCGATATGCAGCCCGTAACGCCCGACTTCGCTCTCTTTAAAGGCGAATATCTCAACCTTTTCGTAAGCAGCGAAGGTTCTTCGGGTTATCTCGGCACGGTATTCGGCGGACTCAGAGCAGTCAAAGAATAATAAAAATTGCGCAAAAAAGGCTTTCCTTCGGGGAAGCCTCTTTTTTTATTCTTTCGGTCTTCAAAAAACAGACAGAGAAAACTAACCGTTTATACCGAATCGAATCAGCGTTTCCTTCTGAATTTAGCGAAAATCTTTTTAACGATTTCGGACAGCGTACAGACGACAGTATTTCTCTCGGGGAAAAGTCCGTATTTCGTCTTGACGCGATTGAGCTTTCCGAGAATAGGCTGAGTCAAAACCAGCAGAAACGCAACGTTGGAATACATATAGGTTATCGTCATCGGAAGCGCGCTCGTGATATAAACGAGATAACTGTCCCACAAAAACGTCCCCGTTGCCGAAAGAGTCGTCCAGACGTCCATCAAAAGCGAAAAGCCCGCGCCGCCTATTACTCCGGAGAGAATGAGGAATACCGGACCGACCTTCTTCGACTTCGAAGTAACCAAACCCGTTATAAATCCGATAAGCCCCCACGAAAGCATCTGAAAGGGCGTCCATGGTCCCTGACCGAAATAGATATTCGAAACTATCGCGGTAAAACTTCCGACGATAAATCCCGCGTCTCCCCCGAAAGCGATAGCCGTGATTATAACGACCGCAGTAACCGGCTTAAAAAACGGAAGCGGCGCGAAAATCAGCCTCCCTACCACCGAAATAGCCGTCATAACCGCAATTACCACAAGCTCTCTGACTCCCGTTTTCTTCCTTTCGAAACGAATGAAAAACGGTACGCAGGTCAAAAACGCAATCGCAAGCGAAACCAGATTGTACTTCCTGTCGTTAAAAAGGAAAAATCCGATTAAAACGACCGCGGGAATGAGTATCAGATAAAACGCAACCGACGCGATAATTCTTTTCGGGCTTTTCTTCTTGCAGGCGATTTCAGGCTCGATTTTACCCTTTTCGGAAGAATCGGATTTATTGTCGTTTATCGGAGCGTCGACGGCGTTTTCGTCCGCTGCGGGCATTTTTTCGTCCTTATCGGCATTTAAGTCTTTCTTATCCACGCTTGATTCCCCTTAGTTTTTCGATAACTTCGGCTGCGGTTACCGCTCCTCCGAAAAAGCCTCGGCTGATTCGGCTTGCCGACGTCGTATAGTACGAATTCTCCGAAAAGAATTCTTCGGGCGGCGCGGAGGAAACTATCTGACCGTCGAAAAACATCGCGCATCTGTCGGCATACTCCGCCGCAAATTCCACGTCGTGCGTAACCATAACGATAGTTATTCCTTCCTTCTGCAAGCCTTTGAGCATTTCTCCGAGAATCTTCTTCGAATACGCGTCTATGCCCTTGGTCGGCTCGTCGAGAAGCAGAATCCTCGGCTCCATAAGAAGAATCTTCGCAAAAGCCGCCTTTTGCTGCTCGCCGCCGCTCAGGTCGAAGGGATGACTGTCAAGAAGAGCGTCGATTCCGAGTTTTTCGGTAATCGCGGCTATCTTTTCCTTGCCTTCGTTTTCGTTAAGCCCCATAGCTTTCGTCGCTTCGAGCAAATCGGATTCGAGAGTATTTTTAACGAAAAGAAGCTGCGGATTCTGCGGAAGAAAAGAAACGTTTCTTCTGTAAAGCTTATCAGTCGAATATTCCGAAATCTTTTTGCCCCAGAGTCTGTATTTCCCGCGATAAAGCCTTCTGTTTCCGCCGAGAATCCTGAGCGCGGTGGTTTTCCCTGCGCCGTTTTCGCCGAGTATACAAAGAAATTCGTTCTTCTTTACGCGAAGGTCCATTCCGCAAAGCACGTCCGGAAGCTCTCTTTCGTAACGGAAAAAGCCCTCGGAAATCTCGATTACGGTTTCTCTTTCGTCCTCGGACGGCTTTTTCTCCCCTGAATCGGCAAACGCACCGCAATCCGACAGATACTCCTCTATAAGCCTTTTACCGTCCTTTACCGAAAGAGGCGTAACGTCCGTCCGTCCTATACCCCGAGCGATTTTCATTGCGGCGGGAAGTCCGTATTTCATCGGAAGCTTTTCTATCTCGTCGTAGTGTTTTCCGAGTTCCTGCGGACGGGAATCGACGACTACCTTCCCCTCAGACATCATAACTACTCTGTCTACCTTCGAAAACAACTCCTCAAGACGATGTTCGACGAGAATTATGGTTACGCCTATCTCGTCGTTTATCTTCCTGAGCGTGGCGATAAATTCGCTCGCCGCTATCGGATCGAGCTGACTCGTAGGCTCGTCGAGAAGCAGAACCTTAGGGTCCGTAATCATAACCGACGCAAGATTAAGAAGCTGTTTCTGTCCGCCCGAAAGAGAAGCCGTATCCTTTCTGTACCACTTGGATATTCCGAAAAAACCCGAAATCTCCGCGGCTCTTCTTCTTATGGACTGGGTGTTCATTCCTATGCTTTCCGGTCCGAAAGCAAGCTCGTGCCAGACCTTATCGGTAACTATCTGCTTTTCCGGACTCTGATAGACGTATCCGAAATCGGTAACCGACTCTCTTTCGCTCAGAGAATCGATATTCTCGCCCTTATAGAGAATCTCTCCCGAAAGATTTCCTTCGGGACGCATCTGACGCTTGATAATACTTAAAAGCGTGGTCTTTCCGCAGCCGGATTCTCCGCACAGAAGCACGAATTCCCCTTCGGAAACGGAAAGCGAAACGCCGTCGAGAGCCTTCTTCCCCGATTCGGGATAGGAAAAGCTCAGATTTTTGATTTCAAGTAATGCCATAGAATATTCTCCTTGATCTCCATAAAGGTCGGAACCGCGGAAAGAAAAACGGCGCCCCCATAAGTCGTTATATCGAAAACGGAAAAGGTTATCGCGCTCGTCGTCGGATAGAAAACGAACGCGCAGCCGCCCGATGCATATCCGAAAATTATCGCGGCGCAGCAGATTAAACACACAACCGAAACCGCAGAGTCGCGCCTTCTCCATTTAAAATCGGCGTAAGCCGTCCTTCCGGGAAGTCCGTATCCTCTTGCTTTCATACTGTCGGCGGTGGTTACTCCGTTTTCGAGACTCAGCGATACAAGAGCCGAAATCACGCGGAATTTATGCCTTACGCGCTCGGTATAGCCGTTGCCAGAATAAACGCCCATAGCCTTCTGAGCGGCATCTATTTCCTTATAATGCTTCTTGAATTGCGGAACGAAATTCAGTACGAGAGAAAGCATCAGAGAAAGCTTGGGCGCAACTCTTCCGAAAAGATACACGAACTTATCGCTCGTCATCACCGCGTGATAGCACTGAAACCAATAATATACGGCGGTTATCGTGAGCGAAGCGTTTATACCGTAAAAAACAGCCTCTAAGGTTACGGGATTGTCGTTAAGAAAAAACAGAATCGTTTCTCCCTTATGGACAAAAACGGGATTCGTCAGAGCCATAACCAGCATCAGCGGAATGGCCCACAAAACGCTCTTTATGCCCTTATTAAAGCCCGTAAGCATAAAGAAAAAGGACAAAGCGAAAATCAGAGATATTCCCGTAATAACAGGATGAGCGTTGAACATCGTCAGAATCAGAACCGCGACGAAATAGCTCATAAGGAAAATCGGATGACAGCTTTCAAATCTCTTCATTCGAATCTCCTCCACGAAAAATACGCCCTTTCTTTCGTTAAATCCGCGGGAAAGACCGTGTTCTTAATTAAAATTGCGAAAGACAGGGGTTCTCCGACTAACCCTACGGAAGAGATGTCCGCGGGAATTTGCTCTATCGGCATTTCCCAGCCTACGTCCTGTCCGAGATCGCAGGTATAACACCAGACTATCTCGTCCTTGTCTTTAAGAACGTATTTGCTACAGCCGTAATTGGGAATATAGTCGTTGACCTTGTATATCCAACCCGAAAGTTCTCCGCAACTGAATTCGTAAAGCTGATTTATTCCCTGAACGTAGATGCTTCCGAACTGCTCGGTATATATACATTCCATATGGATTTTATTGTGTCTTACGGCGCGGTCGAGAATGCTGAAAACGGTATCTCCCTTGCGAAGAACGTACTCCGTCCTTTTAAGGATAACTCCGTCCGCAGGAACGTATTTCTCGTCCTTAAGGGCAGGATCGAGCTTATCCATATTATCGAGAATAGTCTTGCATTCTATGGTCAGAAAAACCGTTTCGCTGTCCTCGGTTATCTCGTCGATATGCGTGAGATAATAGTCGTCGACCGACTGAATCTTCGTTCCGCTGATCACGACCGCAAGAATAAATATTATAACGCATACGACAACTATGTCTTTTTTCATTTTGTTTAGTCCGAACGATTATTCGTCGCTCTCGCCCATAGACGAAGCGGCTTTCTTTGCTTTTCTCGCTTTTACGTTCCTTACGAGCGCCGCACAAAGTACGGCTGCGACGACTACGAGTACCGCGGAAATTATAAGAGCCGTCCTGAGATTGTTTATCTGGGTGCAGGCTTTCAGCAGGTCTTCTCCGTGCGTGATTTTACTTCTGTCGTAATCGGAAAGAGCCGCGACTCTCTTAGCGATATCGTTGACCGTATCCGAATCTTTAAGTCCGATATTCTCGAAAGGATTGAGCTTATCGCGGATTTCGTCGTTAATCGAATCTATCTCCTGCTGAATAAGCCTTACTTTTTCGTAAGCGCGGTTTACTTTCAGGGAATAGACCTCTTTCCCTTCGAAATCCTCACTCTTTTCGAGAAGATAACGCAGCCTGACTATTTCCGCGTAATACTCAGTGGTAAGATTCTCTTCCGAAGGCAGCGAATCGGCGGACTTCTTATCCGATTCCGCAAAATAGAGAATAACGTCCTCTCCTCCCGACAACGTACCTTTTTTAAGCTCTTCGTTCTCGGGAACGGTAAGTCCGACTCTCTCGCATTGTCTTACGAGATTATTATAATTTTCAACGTACCTTATGTCAAACGCCTGAACGCTTAAAAACGCATCGAGCGCACTTTTTACTTCCTTTTCGTCGCTCGTATCGGTAAGACTTCCGAGCCTTTCGCTCACCGAATCCAGAAATTTCCTCTCCTCCGCCGTGAATTCGGCTCTCATATCGTAAAGAGTGCGGTAACCGTTAAGCTTTCTCATTATCGCGACGAGAGTATAAAGAGTCTGCTCGCTCGCCATCGTATTGGCTTCATTAGGCTTGGACGTGGGGTTGTCGGGATCGTAAACGAAAGAATGCACGAATCCGCCGTTATCGAGCCGATATTTTCTTATTCCGTCGAGAAGGGTATTACCGTTCTTTATAAACCTTTCGTCGGTAAGAGGATCGATATTCAAAGAGCAGAGAGCTACGGCAACCTGACAGGTGCTTTCGACGTTGACCGTACCCCAGCTCGAAAAATCTCCGTCCTCTTTCTGCACGGAGGACAACCAGGCAAGACTTTCGTCGACGATATCGCGGACTTTCTTGTTTATTTTAAGCTTGTTTCCGTCCTCGTCGATAAGTTTGGCGGACTCGTACGAATAAACCGTTTCGGAATTATAGTAAGGCGCAAGAGCCTGAATCGCCATAGCCGTTATATCGGGATCGGAAACCGTCCCGCTGAGCGCGAATCCTCCGTCGGAAAGCTGCTGACGTGCGATTTCGGCTATAAAGTCGCCCCGCTGATTAAAGGCGTCCTCGGGGACGGCGTAAGCCTTGCTGTCCAGCGTAATAAGCGCCCATATCCAGCCGTTTATACCCTGTCTGCCGCAGGAAGTCGTTTTTCCGCGGTCGTAAGTTCCGTCGGCAATAAGATTTATCGGCTTGCCTTCGAATTCGCCCACGGAAGTCGGATCTCCGCCCATCGCAGTTATGGCAAGGGCTATTCTGTGCCACTCGGTAGCCTTGTATTTACTGAGTTTTCCCGCCTGAAGATACCTTTCCGAAACCTTGTCGGATATTACCGCAAGATAAGCGTCGTAATCGTCCTCGTATCCGTAACGCCCGAGCCCTATCGGATACCAGTCGCCCGGCGTAGTCCCCGCAAGCGCGAGAAATTCCGGCGAAAGAAGCTTTCCGTCGTATTTTTCCGCATTGACGTCCGATTTTTTCCAATCGATTATTCCGTTTATAAGCTCGTTTAAGAGAGTCTGAGTTTCGTCGTTTTCGTTAAACGAAAGAACGGCTGCGTCGCAATAATTCTCCTTGCCCGTTATACGCAAGCAGGGAGCAACCGAAAAGGCTGCTCCCAGAAAAGACAGGAGTAATATTGCGGAAAGGATAACGGTGCTTTTTTTCATCGCATCTTACCTCCGACTTATGATTTCTTATGCTTTTTTGTCTTTATCGTCCGATTAAACGGATTACGCTCCGAGAGTGTCGCGAAGAGCCTTTTCGGCAGCAGTTATAACCGCGGGTTCGAGACCGTAGGTCGCGATAACTTCCATAGCCTTGCTGTAAGCCTCGGAACCGGTCTTGCCCGCTTTGTTGGCGAGAGCTATGGCGTTGCAGAGTCCGTCCTTTTCCTTACATACGTTCGTGAAGTAGCCGGGACCGAAGAAGCTGTTCGCAAGATCCCCGCCGTAAGCAAGTGTGAAGGATACTCTCATAACGTCGTTGTTCTGAATGTAATAATCCGCAAATCCTACGTTGGGATAAACGCCGTTGACTTCGTACATCCAGCCGGAACCGTACGTATAATCGAATTCGCCGAGGCAGTTATTATCCATAGGTTCGGAATCGTCCACGCTGAATCCGTTCTCTTCAAGTACCGCAAGAAGATTGTCGGGAATGTTGTTTTCGTGATAGAAGCCCTTTATCGAAGCCATATAGAAGCTCGATTCGATCTGACCGGTATACTGAACGGTAATATCGTAAAGGCTAAGCTCGTAGATAAGAACATGAGAAGCTCTGAGGTTATCTTCGAGATGTCCTTCATCGTATCCGAAGTATTCTTCGATCTTCTTAACGGTTTCGTCGTCAAGAGTGATGAGAGTAGGTTCGACTATGTATCCGCAGCCGATTCCGAACGCATCCATAGAGAACGTGAAGGTAGCGGGACTCTTAACGTAATAAATCTTAAGAGTAAGCTCGGTCGTATACTTGCCGTCGGTAGCCGTAATAACGATATTGTTTTCGTATTCGGTAAAGGTCATTGTGAAGCTGGTCTTTTCGGAGTCGTCCCAGTTAACGTCAACCTTTTCGCCGTTATTGGTAACGGAGGAAGCAATCTTATTGCCGTCCTTATCCTTTGCGAAAACGTCGAAGGTAATCTTCTTCGTTCCGTAGGTCATTCCGTCTTCGAGAGTCGTGGTGATAGTGGGTTTAAGAGCATCTACCTGAGATTTGGTAAGAACCTCCGCAATTGCGTCGTTGACAGCCTGCACGTCGTAAGCCTGAACTTCCTCAAGAGTCTTGAGAGCATTGATTTCTTCCACGGCTTTGTCGTAGATTGCGCAGACTTCAGTCCACTGTTCGGAATAATAATTATCTTCCGAACCCTTAACTATGGAGGCGATAGTCTCTTTCTTTGCAGCGTTGAGAAGAGCTATGTCCTTTTCGTCCTTAGTAAGGATTTCGGCGATAGCGTCGTTAACCGTCCCGACGTCGTAAGCCTGAACTTCTGCAAGAGTGGTTAAAGCGTTGATTGCGCTTACCGCATCGCTATAGAGCTTTTCGATTTCAGCCCATTCTTCGGGATAATAATCGGATTCTTCACCCTTTACGATAGAAGCGATGATCGCTTCCTTAGCCGCAGCGATTTCGGCGTAATCGGTCTTCGTAAGTACCGAATCCATATAATCGTTGACTGCTTTGACGTCGTACGCGTTGATTTCTTCGAGAGTAGTCATAGCGTCGATATCGGCAACGGCTTTATTGCGGGCGTTCGTAATAAGAGTCCATTCCGCGTCGTAATAATCGGCCTGATTATAGGTATTGAGTTGTGCTTTTTTTCCGTTCTTCGCGGGGGTAATATCTACGTTGCCTTTGTTTGCGCAAGCCGCAAACGCTACGAGAACCGCCACGAGAACCAGAAGAACCGCAAGTTTCTTTTTCATCGTTCTGCCTCCAGAAAAAATATTTCGTGCCTGTTTTTTGAGCTCCGAGTAACCTTCGTGCGCCGAAAAGACAAATGAAAAAGCCTCTTCGTTGCGCGAGGAGGCTAAACAAACAAAAAGTAATGCTGCTTTGAGAATTGTTTATTCGGACCTGTTCCTCACTGTCAAGAAACGTATAGCACCTTAATGCATCGGCAGGGTAATCCGACTTAACGCAAAGCTTACGCTCCGCGAAATACGGTAATGACTGTTGCAACGGACTCTCACCGTTATTCCCCCCGTTAACGGGTTACTTTTATTCGCCCGATCCGAGCACTGTCGACTCACATCGACGCGAGAAGTATAACACAGACAAAGTTTTTTGTCTACCGTTTTGAATACAATTCCCGCATATTTTTTCATTATTTAAAAAAGCCGCAACCAAAGCCGCGGCTTTATTCGATACGATAATACCCGTTATTTCAAGGCTTTTAATCGCTTTTATGCTATCGCTTTATATCATAAAGACAAACGCTATAATGAACGAGGCAAAAACGGTTTACTCCATATACGGCTGGAGATGACCGACTTTTCCGTCGTGACGACGATAAACCAGTTCTACCTGATTGGTTGCTACGTTGAGGAACATATAGAAATCGTGACCGGAGAGTTCGAGGTTGACGATGGCTTCCTTGAGTTCGATCGCTTCGAGCGGGAATCTCTTGGTCTTCGCTATTTCGTACGTTTCTGCATTCTGTTCCGGAACGTCGGTGATGAATTCGAGATTCTTTGCGATATCTGCGGGCTGCTTGCGCTTATCGAAAATCTTTTCGCGATATTTCAGTATCTGTCTTTCAAGCTTAGGCATAACGCTGTCGATATTGTAGTACATCGTTTTGCCCTCGACTTCGGCTCTTATGGTATTCCTTTCGTAATAAATGGAAACTTCCATTTTGCAGTTTCTGCTCTGCTTGGTCAGAACGACCTTTGCGGAAGCTCCTTCGTCGGGGAAATACTTGTCAAGCTTGGCGAGCTTTCTTTCGATAACCTCTTCGAGGTTGCCCCTCATATGATAATCCTTGCAAATGATTTCGGTTTTCATAAACGTACCTCCTGTTATCCGCGGACGAACCGCGTGGGTATTCGGATAATATCGAATCGGAAAACCGTCTGCCTTACGATATCGGCAGATTACCTTCCGATTCGCTTTATGGTTTTATTATACCACAACGAAAATGCGATTTCAAGGCTTTTTCAAAAAAACATCTTATCGGATTTCGTTTGCTTTATCGTCGGCGTTCTCCGTCAAAACTTCGGCTTCGGAAGGATTTACGGACTCTTCGGTCTTATCAGAATCGGCTTTGACTTCTTCCGCAATCGAGGGAATTTCTTCCTCCGCTGCCTTGTCTTCGTTTACGACTTTATTTTCGGCAGCTTTTTCCACGGATTTTTCTTCGGCAGCCGGAGTTTCGATTATTTCAAGGTTTTCTTTAGCTGCCGCGGAAACCTCGGATTTTTCTTCCGTCGTTTTTTCAAGCTCCGTATTCTCGACAATCGTCGGGGAAACCTCCGGCTTTTCCGCAGTCGTCGAAGCGGCGTCGGAGGTCTTGGCTTTTCTCTTTCTCGCGGGCTTTTCGGAAGGAATGAAATCTACCGAAGTTTTAAGCGTAACGGAAGTATTGCTCAGACATTTAAGGAACAAATCTCTGTCCATATCCACGTCGCCGCAAACCACGAGCGAATTGGAAATCTTATCCTCGCCGCAGGGAGCGTTTTTGATTACCGCGACGTAAACCAAAGTCTTATCCGTACTTCCGAGCCACGAAAGAGCGATTACTTCCCCGTTCTCGGTGATTCTGAGGCAGTCTTCGAGCTTAGCGGTAAGTCTTCCGTCGGTCATCTTTGCAAGCATCTTGCCCAAACCGTCGTTAAACTTCTTAACGACCTTCTTCGCTTCTGCGGAAGAGGCAAACTTCCTCTCCTCGGCGGCAAGCCTTCTGAGCTTCTTGTACTCGGAATCGGTTGCTTTAAGCCGAGCCTGAGCCTCCCTGGAAGCCGTTATTCCCGCGGCTACTTCGGCAAGACTCTTTTCGGCCTCGAGAATTTCTTCGTCGTTTTCCGCGATTTCCTTTTCGTTGACGGCTATGCGCCTCGTAATATCGGCGGGCAGTCCTTCGAATTTCTTTTCTTCTTCGGAAAGCCTGCTCCCCTCTTCTTCAAAGGCTTTTATCTCGGCGGAAAGTCTGTCGGCTTCGTCGTTTCCGACCGCGTATTCGTCGGGATTCCTTCCGTCGAGTTTAGCCCTGAGAGTTTCTTCGGCTTTTTCAAGCTCGGAAATCTCTTTCTTCTTCTCTTCGGAAAGACTGCGGGTTTCCTCCGCTTTTCCGGAAGGAGCTATCTTTCCGACGGAAATCATCGCCATTGCGGCTTCGGAACATTTCGCGGGCTTTTCAGCCTGAGGAAGAGCTTCTCTTTCTTTCCTTACCCTTTCAAGCTCTTCGTTCGCCTCGTCAAGCTCTTTACGCGCGGCAGAAAGTTTATCTTCGTCGGCAAAAACGAACTTTTCTTCGGCAAACTGCTTCTTTGCGTTTTCCGTAATCTTCCTGTTGGCTTCGTTGACTTCGTCGTTGAGCTTTCTGACGGTCTTCTCGCGCTCGGAGAGAGACTGCTCGAGCTTCTTTTTCTCAGCCGAAAGGCTCTCCGCTTCCTTAGCCGAATCCTCGTAAAGCTTGCGCTCTCCGCAAAGCATTTCGTCCGCCTCGCCTACGGTGAGTTTATCGTAATATTCGAGCTGAAGCGCGGTAAATCCCGTCGTATCGATGGGAAGAAGAGATTTATACTCGGGAATTTCTTTGACTTCCGGAGCGGAAACGCTCAAAGACGGCTCTTTAAGACCTTTAATTTCCTCGTCGATAGCCTTTATCCTTGCGTCTATTTCCGAAAGTCTCGCGTCTATTGCGGCAATCCTTCCTTTAAGCGACTTCAGATGAAGATTGAATTCGGTGGGATTATAGCCCATTCCGAAATACTTTTTGGTAACTTCGTAGCGATTTTTGGGATTCACGTCGTAGAGAGCGACGGATTTCTCGTTTTCCAAAGCAGGTTTCTCGGCAAGAAGAGACTCCTTCTCCTTGCTCAAAAGCGCACGTTTTTCGGCGATTTCCTCCTTCTTATGCTCGACGAAAGCTTTTTCGTCTTCGAAAGCCTTCTTCGCCTCTTCGTTTTCACGCCTGATATTCTCGGCTTGTTTGTCGTAATCGGCGCGCCTTACGGATTCGTCGGACACGAATTTATCGTAACTTTCCTGAGTATACCCCGTTTTTTCCAACTCGTCGATACGGGATTTCGCCTCCCTGGCGCGATTTTCAGCTTCGGGAAGCTTCTTTTCGACTTCGGCAAGCCTCGTCTTTTCGGCTTTGGCCGTGTCGTTTTCCGTAGCGATAGCTTTCTTTGCGGCTACGGCAGTATCGTTATATTTCTTTTCTTCGTTTTTCCGGGCTTCGGAAAACTCCTTTTTTCTCTTCTCGGAATCTTTTGCGTAAGATTCTTCGGCCGCTTTTTTCGCTTTTTCCAAGGAATCAGCGTCGGCCTTGGATTTTTCGACTCTTTTTTCGGCTTCCGAAACCTTTCCGTCAAGCTCGTCGGCTTTGGATTTATATTCAGTATATTTTCTGAGAGTCTCGGAATAAGCGACGGCTTCCTTCGCGGCTTCGTCCTGCTTCTCCGCGTCTTCGCGACGGGCGTCCAGCTCCTTCGACTCTTCAATCGACTTTTCTTTCCGGGAAAGAATCTCTTTAAGCTTCACGGCGTCCTCGCGGAAGGCAATCACGTCTTTCGCTTTTTCAGCCGAAGCTCTGTTCTGCTCGTGACGGGCGCGCGCTTCGTCGAATTCCGACTTCTCCGCGGCAATCTCTTTTTTCGCTCCGAGTTCTTCTCTCAACGCAGAAAGCTCTTCGGCTTTCTTCTTTTTCTCGTCCAACACGCCCTTAAGAGCCGCGCTTCTCGCAAAAAGTCTGCTTGCGTCCGCAATATCCTCGAGTCTTGCTCTTTCTTCCTCAAGCTCGCGGAATTTCTTTTCGTCAAAGTCGCTTTCGGCTTCTTTTGCGGCGTAAACGAGATCGCCGAGAATTGCCCTGCCGTTATCCGAAACGAAATCGCCGACATCCTTCGCGGTAACGAAAACCGTCTGAAGATAACGAAGAAAATCTCCCCCGACGAAATCGCCGAGATATTTCAGAACCCCTTCGTAATCCTCCGCATACACGGTCAGGTTTCCGTCATCTTCGCCCGCAAGGTAGTTTTCGGACTTTCCTGCCTGCATACGCTTTCCGGCGCAGAAAAGCTTACCTTTAAGCTCGAAATATACTTCGATATTCCCCGACCAAAAAGAACCCGTTCCGAAAAAGACCTGCGAAAGACAATCGGTCAGAAGCTCCGCCTTATCCCAGTCGTAGCTCTTAGCCTTTCTTCCCAGCTCGAACACCGTCGATCCGGTCGACGTTCCGGCAACAACCTTAAGAACTCTCATTTCAAACCTCCCGTGCGTATTTTATTGTTAAAACGCTTTAAATTTAAGTCGATTTGTGGTAAAATATATACGATTTCATTGTATACGGTTCGATTATAACAAATTCCGTATAAAAATGCAAGTCTTTTAGGTAAATTAAATATCATTAACGACTTAATTACGACAAAGAAACGCCGTTTTTTTCGAAAAAACGACTTTCTTCACGGAGAAACTATGCCTTTCATAAGAAACGACTCTTCGCTTGTCGATTCTCAGTATACGCTTATCGACAACCGTTTTATAAGTAAATTCATTCCCGGCGCAAATTCCGCCTTCGTAACGGTTTACGTTTTCGGGTTGTATCTCTCGCGCACGGGCGACAACGTCAATACCCTCGATACGATGAAAGCCGCTCTCGGACTTTCAGAGGACGAAATCAAAGCGGCTTATTATTACTGGGAGGAAATGGGGCTTTGTATGGTTTACGAGCAGCCCGATTTCAGCGTGGTTTACTGTCCGGTGAGGACGAACGAACTTTATAAAAAAATCAAGCCCGGGAAGTATAAGACCTTCAATAAACAGGTTCAGTCTCTCCTGACCGACAGAATGATAACTCCCACCGAATACGGAGAATATTACCTTTTCCTCGAAGAGAACTTCTTCGAACCGGAAGCTTTCGTAGCCGTCGTGAAATACTGCGTTTCGGTCAAGGGTACGGACGTGGCCTATTCCTATATTCTCGCGGTCGCGAGAAACCTCAATAAGCAGGGCATACGCACCGAAAGCGAAGTCAATAACCGCCTCAATAAACCTCTGCCCTTCATAGGCGACCTGAAATCTACGCTTTCTATTCTCAAAATAAGAAGAAATCCAGATTACTCGGATATAGAGCTTTACGAAAAATGGAGAAGCGACTTCGGATTTTCGGACGATATAATCGGCAGCGTCGCGAAAAACTCCGTAAAAGGCGGAATGAATATGCTCGACAGAAAACTTTCGGAATATTACCGGAACGGACTGCTTTCAATAAAGGAAATAGAGGATTACGAAAACGGAAAAGCCGCGAATTACGAGCTTGCGAGAAAGATAGTTTCAAAAATCGGACTTTATTATCCGAATCAGCAGTTTATCGTAGACGATTATCTCCTTAATTGGTTCAAAATGGGGTTCGACGGAGATACTCTCCTGCTTATCGCAAAATACTGCGCGACCTGCAGCCTCAGAACGCTCGCCGACCTCGATAATTCCGTAAAACGCTTCTATAAGCTCGGACTTACTTCGACCGACGCAATAAACGCTTACATAGAAGAGACGATAGCTCACGACGACGAAATCCGCTCCGTACTCGACGCAATGGGGCTTGAAAGGAGAATTACGAGATTCGACCGCCAGTGTTTCAATCAATGGACGTCGCTCGGACTTCCGCTCGACCTAATTCTTTACGAAGCGGGACTCTCCGGCTCGGCATATAATCCCATCGCTTATCTCAACAAAACCCTTCTTTCTCTCCACGCGAAGGGAATCACGACTCTCGAGGGAGCAAAGACCTCCGAAAACAAACAGGTCTCCCCGACAAAACCCAAACGCCCCGAAGAAACCCGAGATTACTCGAAGGAAGAACTCGACGCCGTTTTCACGGTTTTCGACTGACGCAAGAATAAAAATTCTTCGCAAAAAACGAGGGAATCTATCGGGTGAATTTACCCGAAAACTAAAAAACGCACGGCAAAAATACTTGTAATTACGACTAAAGATTCAAAAACGCTCGTAAAAGGTGGATTATGGATAAAAATTCCGCACTCAGAATCATTAAAAACAGAAAATACGCAGCCGAAGAACGCGCTTACGAAATCAATCTTCATTTAAGCGGCTTTGAACGTTTCGGCAAACTTACGGCTTTAATACATAAGCTCACGATAGACGAGATAAAGGGAGATTTTTCCGCACGGCAAAAGAAAATCGTGGCAGAGAAAGAACTTTCGGAATTTCTTGCCTCCCTCGGATTTTCGGAAGAGGACTTAAAGCCGCGTTATTTCTGCAAAAAATGCGGCGATACGGGGTTTTACGAAGGGCTTCCCTGCAAATGTCTGACCGAGCTTATGGGAGAAACCGAGCGTTCGCGCGGGGACGAAATGACTTTTGAAAACGCAGAACCTTCGATTAATTCGAAATTTATGGATTACTGCCGGAAATACGCGGACAATTCCGAAGAATGCAAGCTCAATCTTTTCGTTTACGGAGCGGCGGGTACGGGCAAGACTTACGCGCTCAACGCGATAAAAAACCGACTTCTTCAAAACGAAATCGGCTCGGTTTTATTCTTTTCCGCATTCGACCTCGAAAGAGAGTTCCTGAAAATTCATCTTTCCGACCCTTTTTCGGGCGAAAAAACCTGGAACGCCCTCACGCGCGCGGATTATCTCATAATCGACGACCTCGGAACCGAACCTATACATCAGAACGTTACCGTAGAATCGTTTTTCAATCTTTTCGACAAACGAGCCTGCGCTCTCAAACATACGGTCGCGACGACAAATCTCACAAATGCCGACCTTATCGCAAGGTATACCGCGCGCACTTTTTCGCGGCTTACGAACGCGGAAAACACCCTCGCGGTCGAACTTAAAGGCGCAGACCTTCGCCACAGAACAAAGAAAAGCCCCGTTTAGCGGGGCCTGTATTTATTCTTCTTCGGTTAAGGGCGTATGATATGCGTCGAAAACCCTCTGAATCGTTTCGAGAACGTCTTCTTTCCCCGCGCGGGTCTGACTGCTCACAGGAATGACGTTGCCTATCCCGAGTTTAAAGGTCGTGGCGATTTTTCTTCGGCTGTCCGCGATTCTAACCTTGGAAAGCTTGTCGGATTTTGTCGCAAGGACGGTAAACGGAAGACCTTTTCTGAACAGATAGTCGTACATAACCAGATCGTCGGTCGTCGGCTCGTGCCTTATGTCCACGAGAAAAAATACGTGCGCAAGAGCCTCTTCGTTATCGAGATAACCGTCGATAAGCTTCGCCCATCTGATTTTCTCGTCGTCGCCTACCTTCGCGAACCCGTATCCCGGAAGGTCGGTCAAAATAAAGTCTCCGCCGTTAATCAGAAAGTAATTGATAAGCCTCGTCCGTCCCGGCTCTTTCGAAACGCGCGCAAGCTTTCCGTCGTTCGTCATCATATTGATAAAACTGCTTTTTCCTACGTTGGATTTGCCTACGACGGCTATCTGCATCGTATCGCTGACTATCATATCCTTGGGCGAAGCAGCCGAGGTAATGAAAGAAGCGTTTTTAATTATCATTAGTATTCTCCTTTCCGGTCGGATACTCTACTTTTTGTTTTTAACGAGAGCCGCGTCGAATACCTGTTTTATCTCGCTTACGAAAACGAGTTCGAGCTGACTGCGGACCTCTTCGGGAATCTCCGCCGCGTCTTTGTAATTGTCCTTGGGAATAATGACTTTTCTTATGCCCGCTCTGAAAGCGGCAAGAGTTTTTTCTTTGAGTCCGCCTATGGGCAGAACCTTTCCTCTCAGCGTAACTTCTCCGGTCATAGCGACTTTACGGCTCACGGGGAAACCCGAAAACGCCGACATCAACGCCGTCGCCATAGTTATACCCGCGCTCGGACCGTCCTTGGGAATCGCTCCTTCGGGAATGTGCAGATGAATATCCGTTTCGCCGAAAACTTTGGGATCCACTCCGTATTCCTGAGCAAGACTCTTGACCAGACTTATCGCGGTGCGGGCGGATTCTTTCATAACGTCGCCGAGCTTGCCCGTAAGAAGAATTTCTCCCTTGCCCTTGAATAAAGCGACGTCGATCGTAAGCGTTACTCCGCCGACAGCCGTCCAGGCAAGACCGGTAGCCGAGCCTACTTCATCGACGAGTTCGGGCTGATCGTTTCTGTATTTTTCGACGCCCAGATAATCCGAAAGATTTGCGGGAGTAATTTCCTCACGAATCTCGCCGTTAAGGACTTTGAGGGCGACCTTCCTTGCGATTGCCGCTATCTCTCTTTCGAGAGTACGCACGCCGGATTCCCTCGTATAGCATTCTATCACCTTTCTGACCGTATCGTCCGAAAGAGCGAAATCCGAATTGTCGAGTCCGTGATTCTTTTTGGTTTTCGGAATAAGGAAGTTTTTGGCTATGCTTATCTTTTCCTCTTCCGTGTAACCGGTAAGCTCTATGATCTCCATTCTGTCCAAAAGAGCGGGCGGAATGGATTCGACCGTATTTGCCGTCGCAACGAACATAACCTTGGATAAATCGAACGGAACTTCGAGATAATGGTCAACGAAGGAGAAATTCTGTTCCGGATCGAGGACTTCGAGCATCGCGCTCGCGGGATCGCCTCTGTAATCGCTGCTCATCTTGTCAAGCTCGTCGAAAAGAATAACGGGATTTACGCATTGAGCCTGTTTGAGCATATAGATTATCTTTCCGGGCATCGCGCCGATATAAGTCCTTCTGTGTCCACGTATTTCGGCTTCGTCGCGCACTCCGCCGAGACTCATTCTAACGTATTTTCTTCCCAAAGCTCTCGCGATGGATTTGACGATACTCGTTTTTCCTACTCCCGGAGGTCCTACGAAACAAAGAATCGGACTCTTCATTCCGCCCGTCAGGTGCATAACCGCAAGATATTCGAGAATCCTCTCCTTGATTTTTTCCAGTCCGAAATGATCCTCGTCGAGAATCTCCTTTGCTCTCTTGAGGTCTTTGTTATCTTCGGTGGCGTAATTCCATTTAAGGTCGGTAAGCCAGTCGATATACGTTCTGATTACCGAAGCGTCGGGGGAGGACGGAGCCATTTTAGCCATTCTTCCCAGCTCTTTAAGGGCTTTCTGCTCGACTTCTTCGGGCATACGAGCGTCTTTGATTTTCTTTTCAAGCTCTCCCGCTTCGTTGTCGTCGCCCAGCTCCGCGCCTATCGCGCGCATCTGCTCTTTAAGATAATATTCTTTCTGTCCCTGATCGATCTGAGTTTTGACGCGGCTCGCTATACGCTTGTCCATCTTCGCGATTTCGATTTCGGTACTTATAGCCTTGTCTATTTCTTCGAGACGTATCTCCGTATCCGGTTCTTCGACGAGCTGCTGCTTCTTGTCGTCCTGATATACGAGAACGTTAGCCAGAAGATTGACGAAAGAGTTGTAATTATAGGTATTATTGAGTTCGAGGAAAAGCTCGCGCGAAATCTTCTTGTTTCCGGAAAGCTCGGAAAGCTTTTCGCGGCACTGTCTGAAAACCGCCTCGGCGCGAATGGTGTCGGTATTGGTTTCCTGAAGCGGAACGGTCTTCGCGGTAATGAATTTTCCGTCGAAATCCAGATCCTGAGCCGAAGCTCTGTACATTCCCGCGATAAGCACCCTCATATTATTGTTGGGAAGCTTAAGCACCTGCCGAACTTTCGCGACCGTTCCTACCCGATAGACGTCGTCTTCACCCGGATCGGAAACGTTTATATCCTTCTGCGTAAGACAAAGAATCTCTCCGTTGCCCTTGAACGCCGTATCGACCGCGCAGAGAGTCTTTTCCCTGCCTATATCGATGGACGCGGTACAGTCGGGAAAAACGACTACTCCTCTTAATGCTATTACCGGTAAAAGCTTTTCTTCCATTTATATTCTCCCCGAAGCGACGGGATTATCCGCCGCTTCTGCCTTTGACTTGCTTAAATCGGACATTCCCTCAGGCAACTTCCCTGCGGACTATCCTCGGGCTTTCCGCCCCTTCCACGCATTCCTTGGTTATGATTACTTTTTCTATGGTCTTGTCGTCGGGACTGTCGTACATAAATCCGAGCATCATATTCTCCATAATGGCTCTCAGTCCTCTCGCGCCCGTTTTGAGCTTTATGGCTTCCGCCGCAATCGCTCTGACCGCGTCCGGATTGAATTCCATTTTGATTCCGTCCATTCCCATAAGCTTGGTAAACTGCTTGACAAGCGCGTTCTTAGGCTCGGTAAGGATTTTTACGAGCGCGTCCTCGTCCAGTTCCGTCAAAGCTACCGAAATCGGGAGTCTTCCTACGAATTCGGGAATAAGTCCGTATTTGATGAAATCCTGAGGCTGAACCATATCGAGGATATTTTCCGCCTTCTTAACTTCGTCGCTCGTAACTCTGAAGCCCATAGAGGATTTATTTACTCTGTGCTGAACGATTTTATCCAGTCCTACGAAGGCTCCTCCGCAGATGAAAAGAATATTACTCGTATCGATGGTGATACACTCCTGCTGAGGATGCTTTCTTCCGCCCTGAGGAGGAACGTTCGCAATCGTGCTTTCGATAATTTTCAGAAGAGCCTGCTGTACGCCTTCGCCCGAAACGTCGCGGGTTATGGAAACGTTCTCGCCCTTTTTTGCGATCTTATCGATTTCGTCGATATAAATAATACCTCTCTGCGCCCTTTCTATATCGTAATCGGCATTCTGAATGAGCTTGAGAAGGATATTTTCCACGTCCTCTCCGACGTAACCGGCTTCGGTTATCGTAGTAGCGTCGGCGACGGCAAAAGGAACGTCAAGGATTTTCGCAAGAGTCTTTGCAAGAAGAGTTTTGCCCGATCCCGTCGGTCCGAGAAGCAAAACATTGCTCTTGTCGAGTTCGACGCCGTCGTCATCGCTCTTTTTAACGCTGCCTCTGGAATAAACCCTTTTATAGTGATTGTATACGGCTACCGAAAGAATCTTCTTCGCTCTGTCCTGACCTATGACGTAATCGTCAAGCTGCTGTCTTATCTGACTGGGCGTGGGAAGGACGAAGTCAAGCTCCGCATCTTCTCTGTGGTTGCTTTCGTTCATAAGCGAATAGCAGACGTCCACGCATTCGTTGCAGATGAATACGTTATCCGGACCGGCTATAAGACTTCTGACCTGAGATTTTTTCTTTCCGCAGAAAGAACATTGTTGTTGAACCATATCTCTCCTCCTTACTTTTCTTCGGGATAAAGAACCTTGTCGATAAGACCGTATTCCAAAGCCTCCTCCGGAGTCATATAGAAATCTCTGTCCGTATCGACCGAAACCTTTTCGATAGGCTGACCGCATTTCTCCGAAAGAATACGGTTAAGCTTTTCTTTGGTTTTGAGAATCTGTTTCGCCACGATAGCTACGTCGCTTGCCTGACCGCTCGCGCCTCCGAGCGGCTGATGTATCATTATGCTGCTGTTGGGAAGGGAATATCTCTTACCCTTCGTTCCTCCGGCAAGCAGAAACGCCCCCATACTGCAGGCCATTCCTATGCAGATAGTGGAAACGTCGCATTTAACGTGGTTCATAGTGTCGAAAATAGCCAATCCGTCGGAAACCGTTCCTCCGGGGCTGTTGATATACATAAAAATATCGCTCGTGCTGTCTTTGTTGTTGAGATAAAGGAGCTTGGTAACTATATCGTTAGCCACGTACTCGTTAATCTCCCCGTTGAGGATAATAATCCTGTCGTCCAGCATCAGGGTTCTGATATCGGTTTGTTCGTATGCCACCTGAATTCCTCCCGTGCCGTATAATCCACGGCGTAGCGTCTGTCTGTTATTATACGCGCTAAAACGTACTTTTCGTTAACTTTCGTAAAAATATTTATTTATTAGTATAGGACGCCCAAGGACGCCCTATACCCGATGTTTTATCCTGAGTAAAAGTCCGCCCGAAAACTACTCGGCGTCCTTTGCCTGTTCCGCGGTTTCGGCAGCGACTTCTTCCTTGCCTTCAACGAAGCTGTTGTGGCTCTTGACGAAATCGAAGAAATTCTTGACGGTCGCCTGACGAGCGATATAACCCGTAGCTTCCGCAGGAAGCTCGGCTTTATAAGCTTCGACGTCCTTACCCGCTTCCTTCGCGTGACTTTCAAGCATAGCCTGCTTCTGCTCTTCGGTAGCCGTAAGATTTTCTTTTTCGATAACGGCGTCGATGACGAGCTGAGTCTTTACTTCGATAACGGCTCTTTCTCTGTTGGTTTCTCTGATCTGCTCTTTCGTCTGGTTAGTATACTTGGCATACTGATCCATAGTTATACCCTGACCGTTGAGCATTCTTTCGAAATCGCCGAGATAATAATCCATTTCTCTTTCGATGAGGAATCTGGATTCGGGGACTTCCGCATTTGCCGTAATAAGATCCACGAGCTTGTTTTCATCGAGAGTTTCGGCTCTCTTCTGCTTATTCTCGGTCATTCTCTTTCTGATATCGTCGATATAGGCTTCCTTGGAATCGAATTCGGAAATATCCGCGGCAAATTCGTCCGTAAGCTCGGGAACTTCTTTCTTTTCTATTTTATGAAGTTTAATGTGGAAAACGCTGTCCTTGCCTTTAAGCTCTTCGGCGTGATATTCCTCGGGGAATTTAACGTTGATGTCCTTCTCTTCGCCTACGTTCATTCCGATAAGCTGAGGTTCGAACCCGGGAATGAAAGTATTGGAGCCGATGACGAGCTTCTGATTTTCGGCAGTGCCGCCTTCGAACGCGACTCCGTCCACGCTTCCGCTGTAATCGATGGTAACGGTATCTCCGTCTTCGACAGGTCTGTCTTCGATATTGACCATTCCCGCATATTTGTCGAGAGTTCTCTTAAGCTCGGCTTCGACCTCTTCTTCGGTAACGGTCGCGTCGGTCTTAACGATTTCGAGTCCGGTATACGCGCCGAGTTTAACTTCGGGCTTGACGGGAGCTTCCGCTTTAACTACTACGCTTCCGTCTTCCTGAACGTTGAATTCGTTAAGGGTAGGATAAGAGAGAACTTCTACGGATTTATCGCTGTCGAGAGCCTCTCCGTAATAATTTCCGAAGCAAAGGTCAAGAGCTTCGTCGTAAAGGAATTCTTTTCCGTACATATTCTCGAGAATCCTGCGGGGAACGTGTCCCTTTCTGAATCCGGGAACGGAATACTTACCCTTGTTTTTGTTAAAGGCTTCGTCGCAATGCTTAGCCCATTCTTCCGCCGTTATGTTTAAAGTTACCTCTACAGAAACTTCTTTCTTTTCGATCGTATAAGTCATATTGATCCTCCTGAATTAGAACGTAGTTCACAGAAGTTGATTATATCACAAATATTTCGGATTGGCAAACATTTTCTTGTCATCTAAGGCAAAATAGTGTATAATGTTTTGAGCAAAACTCTCTCTGCGAGGTAAAAATGGCAATCGACGCTATAAGCTACGGCATAATAATACGGGAACTCAATCGGCTTCTTTCGGGAGGCAAAGTCAACAGAATCGTTCAGCCCGAACGCGACGAAATCCAACTCACGATTTATACGGGAAAAACGTACAGACTTACGCTCTGCTCGAACCCTACGGTCTGTCGTATGCACCTTACGGCTTCTTCGTATCCGTCTCCCGCCGCCGCTCCGTCGTTCTGTATGCTTCTCCGCAAGCATCTTTCCGGCGCGACGATAACGGGAGTTTCCGGCGTACCTTTCGAAAGAGTAGCCGATATTTCCTTAACGGGAACCAACGAACTCGGTTATCCTTACGAGCGTCATCTCGTCATCGAACTCACTGGAAAGACTTCGAATATCGTTCTCACCGACGGAGATTACGTCATATTCGATACCATACGGAAGGTTTCTCTCGACACGGAAAAGGAACGCCAGTTTTTCCCGGGGACGAAATACGGCTTTTTCGCGCCGAGAGATAAGGTCGCGCCCGACGATATTGCGGGACTTAAAGCTCTTATCACCAATTCCGAGAATCCCTTTTTCGCCCTCGAAAACGGCGTCCTCGGAATGAGCCGGGATACCCTCGGAGAGATTCTTTACGGACTCGATAAAACAGAATCCGCCGATTCTCTTTCAGAAGAGATAACCGGACGATTTTCGGCTTTTATGCGGTCTCTCGAAAATCCTTCCCCTAACGTCCTCGAAGCCAACGGCGATATTCTCGACGTTTTCCCGACGGTTTACCGCAGCAAACGCGGCACGCCGGTGTTTTTCGATACGCTCAACGAAGCCTTCGACTATTATTTTACGGAGAAAAACGCCCGTCAGCGTTTCAGGGAAAAAGCAAAACATATCTCTACCGTCGTCAAAAACGCAAAATCGCGTACGGAAAAGAAAATTGCCGCGCAGACCGAAGCCCTCGTCGAATCGGAAAACCATAAGAAATTCAGCGACGAAGGGAATCTGATTCTCGCAAATATTTATCGCCTCAAAAAGGGAATGAAATCCGCCGAAGTCGAAAATTTCTACGGCGATAACGAAATCGTCGTCATTCCTCTCGACGAAAACAAAACTCCTCAGGCCAACGCCGAAGCTTTCTTCAAAAAAGCACTTAAACTCAGAAAAACCGCCGAATATACCGAAAAACTTCTCGAAGAAAACTGCGAAACCCTCCGCTATCTCGTTTCGGTCCAGGAATCCCTGAAATATTCGGTAACCTTCGCCGACCTCGAAGAAATCTATTCGGAACTCGTCGCAAACGGTCTTATACGCGGAAATCAGCGCGGAGATAACCTCAAAGGTACGATAAAAAAGCAAAGGAACTCCTCCGTCCCCGTTCCTCTTCGTTACGAAACGGACGGTTTTACGATTTATGCGGGGAAAAACAACGTTCAGAACGATTTCGTCACGAACAAACTCGCAAGACCGGACGACTTGTGGCTGCATACGAAGGATATCCATTCCTCTCACGTCATAATAGTAACCGAAGGGAAAAAAGTCCCCGACGAAGTTATCGAAAAAGCGGCTGAAATCACGGCTTTTTACTCGGAAGCAAGAAATTCGGGAAAAACTCCCGTGGATTACACGGAAAAACGATTCGTTAAAAAGCCTTCGAAAGCCGCGGTAGGTTTCGTGAATTACACGAATCAGAAAACCGCCGTCGTTTTCCCCAACGAGCATAAGGAGCTTCTCGTAAAATAACCGACTTTCCGAAATAACGCACGAAATACGGGTTTTTCAAAATCAGCGTTTCCGTTTTTGAAAGACTCGTTTTTTTCGTTCCGATTTTTCGCATACGGAAAAAGATAGTCGCCTTTATTCAGCGGAAAAAGAAACAGCAGGCGACGGTTAAAATCAAAAGCACCGTAAAGTTATACGCAAGGCATCTCTTCATATATTTTCCACCCTGCCCGTGGAACTCCCTTACGTAAGTTTTAAGCGTTATAAGACTTGCAAGCGACGACACGGGAGAACCTACTCCGCCGATATTCGTACCGACGAGAAGCATCTGCCAATCGGAAGTGAATTTGGAAAGGAATATGCCCGTCGGGACGTTACTCATTATCTGACAACCCAAAACAGCCGCAAGAAGCGCGTTTTTTTCGGTTATCTCGGAAACGAAACCGTAAACCGCGGGAATCCGGGCCATATTGTTCGCAAAAATAAAGAAAGCCACGAACGTCAGAAGCAATCCGTAATCCGCGCCTATAAACGCTTTCCTGTCGATAAAAAGCATTCCGACCGCAACCGCCGCAAGAATTATATATTTGTCGATAACGTCGAAAACGCTGAGTAACGAAAGGACAAAAAACACGGAATAAACTATCGGTCTCCACGCGGGAATCTCTCTTTTTTCGTCAACGAGTACCTCCGCAGGCTCTTTCCGCGTCAGAAAACAACCTATTACGATTGTTACGAGCGAAAGCGCAAACGGAAACGCCATAACCGAAACGAACTCCACGACGGTAAGCGAGTACGCGCTGAAAATATAAAGCGACTGAGGATTCCCGAAGGGCATTATCATTCCGCCGAGATTTGCGCCTATCGTCTGCAAAATCACCGTAGCCGCAACGTATTCTCTCTTTCCGCAGCCTCTGAAAACCGCTATCGTGAGAGGCAAAAAGGTCAGAAGAGCTATGTCGTTTGCTATAAGAATGGAAGCAAAATAGGTAATAAAAACCAACGCGAAGGTAAGCGACCTCGTGTTTTTAAGCTTTTTTATGAGCTTTACCGCAAGAAGAGAGAAAATATCGAGGTCCTTGAAAGCCGCAACGCAAAGCATTATCGTGAAAAGGCATACCAGCGTTTTCATATCGAAATAATCTGCGTATTCTCCGTCGGGAGGCACAAGAATCATCGTAACCGCAGCCAAAATCCACGCAATAACCGCCATAAGATTCTTTTTTATGAACGCAAAAAAAGCGTTCCCCGCGTTTTTTACGGGCTTTTCGTCGTTATTCATCTTCCGCTCCGCTCTCGTCAACCGTTATTTTCCGCGTATGCGCGTCTTTTTCCGCAACACGCCACAGTCGTGGATTCTAACACTTTTGCTCGTTTTTGTCAACAATCCCGCCCGAAATATTTCTTTCGTTTTTTGTCGGCTCAAAAACTCTTTTTTACGTTTTAATTAAGTTTTTTACGGAAAAGACCTTTTTTTTAAAACGAAAAAGCCGGAAAAGCTTTAATTTGCCTTGATTTTTATTATAGTATTTGATATAATAATCAGTATGAAAACTTCAACGGACAAAGTAGTTTTACCAAGCGAAATCTTTTATTCGTCATACGTGTTTGCTTCGGGAAAGCCTCTTCTTGCTAAACTCAGATTGAAGATCGACAAGGAGGGCTTTGAAAAAGTCAAGCCTCCTTTTTTGCTGCTTGTAAATCACAGCTCGAAAGATAATATCAAAATCGCCGCAGCGGTTATGTTTCCGCAGAAATTCAACTTCATCGTAAATCCCGAGGACGTTTCTTCGAATTCGGTCATTACGGGATATATGGGCGTTATTCCGCTCAAGCGCAACGTTTTCGACGACGAAACCATCGGTAAAATCCAGAAAGTCGTCGCGGCTAACGGCTCGGTCGCTCTTTTTGCGGAACAGAAGGTTTCTGTCGACGGAACTCCGACCTATATCAATCCTTCAGTAGCCAAACTTATCAAAACTCTGCGAATTCCCGTTTGCGTACTCACAATCAACGGCTCCTACCTCAACCGTCCGTCTTTCTCGCAAAAAACGATAGGCTGCTCGGGCGCGACCGCAGTGCTTTCGAACCTCTTTACTTCCGACGAAATCAAGTATATGAGCGAAGAAGAAGTTCTCCACGCCGTAGCCGAAGCGACTTCTTACGACGAATTCGAGTTTCAGAGAGAACGCAAAATCATTCTCTCCAACAAAAACACCGCGGAAGGTCTCGAAAACATTCTTTTCCGCTGTCCGAGATGTCAGAGCGAATTCACTCTGAAAACGGCTAAAGATACCGTTTCCTGCACGAATTGCGGCACGAAATGGGTTATGGGAAGATACGGCGTGCTTATGGAAGACAACGGAACGACATCCATTCCGAGCGTGCCTGCTTGGAATTATATGCAAAGACGCCTCGTTCGGAACGAAGTCGAAAACGACGAGTACGACCTTTCCGGAAATTGCAAACTCGTTATCGGAACGGACGAAGGCTATCACGACGCCGGAAACGGAAGATTCACGCACAAAAGTCAGTCTTTCGTTTACGAAGGCTCTATGGACGGGAAAACCGTTCGCCTTACCTTCCGCAACGCCGAGCATTTCAACCTTCAGTTTATGCCGGGCGAGTATATCGAATTTATGTCGGACAAAAACTGTTATCGTTTTATCTCGGACAAACCCGAGCTTCTTGCGAAAGTCAATCTCGCGATAGAAGAAGCGATTTCTCTCGCCGAAGAGGAAGAAGCCGAAGAAGAAACCTGAAAGTATCGATTATTTCTAAAAACAAAAAGCAGATCTTCCGACCTGCTTTTTTTGATTTTGGTTGTGAATTCTAAAATGCACTTTACGGAATCGCGATATCCGAACCCGAATCGAAAACTTCTTTAAGTCCTTACGATATAGTCGGATTTTCTCGGAGCAGCCTCGCGTTTTCCGTCCGGAGCGCCGTAACCGAGAATGCAGTTTCCTATTCCCTCGTAGTTGTCGGGAACGCCCCACTTTCTCAAAAGAGCCTTTCCCCCTTCGGTTTCAAAGACCTCTTTCGCGCGGAAAACATAGCACGAATCGACGCCTACGGCGTGCGCGGCATTAAGAAGATTTCCCATAACCAAAGCTCCGTCGTAAAGATAAGTCCTTGCCGAAGGATCCGCAAGCACGATAAGCACGGTCGGCGCGCCGTAAAACGGATTGTCGTCTCTGCCCATAACCGCAGCGTTCATCTTTGCGACTTCGGAGATAAGCTCGGGCTTCTGCAAAACGACTATGACCGGCGACTGTTTTCCCATACCCGTAGGCGCGTAAGTTCCCGCTTCGAGTATAGCGTTGAGTTGCTCGTCGGTTATCTGCTGAGGAAGATATTTCCTACAGCTTCTTCTTTCCTTTAAATCAATAAGAGTTTCTTTCATATTATCCTCCTTATATTCATATTTTTTAACTTTAATCGTTCTTTTTCAAAAACGAACTCACAGCCTCGTTGAATTCAAGAGGCTTTTTGTCCGCGATAAAATGGTCGCCTTTAATTACGACAAACTCAGATTTACGAATGCTTTTCGCAATTAACTCCGAGTGCTTTTTCAGTATCATATCGCGACTGCCGACGATGACGAGCACCGGCATATCGAGAGCTTTGAGTTCCTCGGGAGAAACGTGCGGCTCGTTGACCATAAGTCCGAGAATTTCGGCTTTACCGCGGGCTTTTTCGTCCTTTTCCGCAAGCTTTTTAACCGCCTTGTAGGCAAGCTCTATTGGAATCTGCGTGGAACGCTTTACGCCTTCGGGAAAAAGATTCGCACCGTTCAGAACGAGCTTCAGAACCCTTTCGGGATGATCCAGAGCAAATCTCAGAGCGATGTTCCCGCCGTCCGAAAAACCGAGAATATTCGCCTTTTCAACGCGCAGTTCATCTAAAAATCCCAGCAAATCCTCGGAAAATCTCTTTATCGAAAACTCGCCGTCTCCTCTCGGGGAAAGTCCGTGTCCGCGGGTATCGGGAGCGATTACACGAAAATCCTCGGAAAAACAATCGATCTGATGCCTGAAATATTCGTGATTCTCGCCGTTCCCGTGAAGCAAAACGAGCGGCGTTCCCTTCCCTTTCTCTTCGTAATACAGTTCCATTTTATCTTTTTTGCGTCAATTTATCAAAAAGGGATCCCCTGAGGAATCCCTTTCGTTCGAATTTTTAGTTCTTGGGATGATTTATCGCTGCCTGAGCCGCCGCAAGTCTTGCGATGGGAACTCTGAACGGAGAACAGCTGACGTAGTTCAAACCTACGATGTGGCAGAACTCAACGCTGCTGGGATCGCCGCCGTGTTCGCCGCAGATACCGAGTTTGATTTCGGGTCTGGTCTTTCTTCCGAGTTCGGCAGCCATTCTGACGAGTTTGCCTACGCCCTTCTGATCGAGTCTCGCAAACGGATCGCTTTCGAAAATCTTCTTCTTGTAATAATCGTTAAGGAACTTTCCTGCGTCGTCACGGGAGAATCCGAAGGTCATCTGCGTGAGATCGTTGGTTCCGAAGCTGAAGAATTCCGCAACGCCCGCGATTTCGTCCGCGGTAAGAGCGGCTCTCGGAATTTCGATCATCGTTCCTACCATATAAGGAATCTCAACGCCCTTTTCTTCCATAACTTTCTTAGCCGTATCGTCTACGAATTTCTTAACGTATTTAAGCTCTTCGACTTCGCCTACGAGAGGAATCATTATTTCGGGAACGATATTAAGACCGTCGGAAAGTCTTACGTTGATAGCCGCTTCCATAACGGCTCTGGTCTGCATTTCCGCGATTTCAGGATAGGTAATGGAAAGTCTGCAGCCTCTGTGTCCCATCATCGGGTTGAATTCGTGAAGATCCTTAACCGTCTGGGTAAGTCTTTCGACGGAAATATTCATTTCCTTGGAGATAACTTCGATTTCTTCGGCGGTATGAGGAAGGAATTCGTGGAGCGGCGGATCGAGGAATCTGATGGTAACGGGTCTTTCGCCCATTGCTCTGTAGATGCCTTCGAAGTCGCTTCTCTGCATGGGAAGGAGCTTATTGAGAGCAGCCTTTCTTTCTTCGACGGTCTGCGAAACGATCATTTCGCGCATAGCCATGATTCTGTCTTTGTCGAAGAACATATGCTCGGTTCTGCAAAGACCGATACCCTGCGCGCCGAAAGCTACCGCCTGTTTAGCGTCCTTCGGAGTATCCGCGTTGGTTCTGACTTTAAGAGTTCTGTATTTGTCCGCCCAAGCCATAATGGTTTCGAAGTCGCCGGTGATTTCGGCGGGCTGAGTAGCTATGGCGTGACCGTAAATGTTACCGGTGCTTCCGTCGAGAGCGATAACGTCGCCTTCGTGATAGGTCTTGCCCGCAAGAATGAAGTAACCTTCTTCTTCGAATACCTGAAGGTCGGCGCAGCCGGCTACGCAGCAGGTACCCATACCTCTCGCAACTACCGCGGCGTGAGAAGTCATACCGCCTCTTGCCGTAAGAACGCCCTCGGAAACAGCCATACCCTCGATATCTTCGGGGCTGGTTTCGAGCCTGACGATGATAACCTTCTCGCCCTGAGCGTGCATTTCGGCAGCCTTGGCGGCGGTGAGATAGCAATGGCCGCACGCAGCTCCCGGACTTGCGGGAAGACCTGTTGCGGCAGCCTTGGATTCTTTAAGCTCCTTGGCATTGAACTGCGGATGAAGAAGAGCGTCGAGCTGTTTCGGATCGATTCTCAGAACAGCTTCTTTTTCGTCGATCATACCCTCTTTAACGAGGTCGATAGCGATTTTAAGAGCGGCTACCGCGGTTCTCTTGCCGTTTCTCGTCTGAAGCATATAGAGCTTGCCGTTTTCGATGGTAAATTCCATATCCTGCATATCGCGGTAATGGTCTTCGAGAGTCTTGCAGATCTTCGTGAACTGAGCGAAAACTTCGGGATTCTGTTCTTCGAGATGGCTGATGGGGAAAGGCGTTCTGATACCCGCAACGACGTCTTCGCCCTGAGCGTTCATAAGATATTCGCCGTAGATGGTCTTTTCGCCGGTGGAGGGGTTCCTCGTGAAAGCAACGCCCGTTCCGGAGGTTTCGCCCATATTGCCGAATACCATAGACTGTACGTTAACGGCTGTACCCCAACTGGAGGGGATATCGTTCATTCTTCTGTAATAGATAGCTCTGGGGTTATCCCAGGATCTGAATACGGCCTTGACCGCTTCCATAAGCTGAACCTTCGGATCCTGCGGGAAATCTTCGTTCTTGGACTTCTTATAGAAAGCCTTGAACTCTTTAACGAGTCTTTTAAGGTCGTCTGCGTCGAGCTCTGTGTCGAGTTTAACGCCCTTTTCGGCTTTGAGCTGATCGATGATACGTTCAAAGTTGGACTTTTCAACTTCCATAACTACGTCGGAGAACATCTGAATGAATCTTCTGTAGCTGTCGTAAGCAAATCTGGGATTATTCGTAAGTTCTGCAAGGCCTTCCACCGTTTCGTCGTTAAGACCGAGGTTGAGGATGGTGTCCATCATACCGGGCATGGAGGCTCTCGCGCCGCTTCTTACGGATACGAGCAAAGGATTCTTAACGTCGCCGAGCTTCTTACCGAGCTTTTCTTCGGTAATCGCAAGAGCGTCGTAGATTTGCTTCTGGATTTCGTCAGAAATGGTTTTGCCGTCTTCGTAATACTGAGTGCAAGCTTCGGTAGTTACGGTAAAACCGTCGGGTACGGGAAGACCCAGGTTTTTCATTTCGGCGAGGTTAGCTCCTTTACCGCCGAGAAGTTCGCGCATTTTGCCGTTTCCTTCATTGAAAAGATACACAAATTTCGTCATATTCTACTCCTTTTTAGATATATCGCCAAAATAAACGCTCCCTTGGGGAACGTTTATTTCATTCGGCTTGGTTGTTATTTTTTCTGTTCGTCCTTGGATTCGACCTGTTTGGGTTCGGGACGTCCTGTGTTCTTCTCTTCGGGTTTGGAGAAGATGAGGTATACTATAGCCGCTATAAGAAGCACGCACGCAACGATGAGAATTACGAAGAGCCAGCCGGGAACTTCGGCGGTAGTACTCGAATTATCGTCCTTCTTTTCGGTTACGGTGATATAAGCGTACTTGACTTCGGACTTATTGCCTCTATAATCGTAAGCGACGTATTCTACGTAATAGGAATAACTCTCGCTTTTGCCGGTAAGCACATCGGGAACGAAGCTGTTGTCGTTATAAAGCTTGATTTCTTCTACATCCGCATTGCCTCTAACGCCCTTGAATACTCTGATACTGGTCTTGGAAGTGTCTACTCCCGAGATATCGTCGGATATCGTCGGGGTGGAAACTGTATAACGAACTCCCTTGTAAGCGGAAAGCTGTTCGGAAGAAAGAGTGATTTCGGGACCTTTAGCGTCGATAACGTCTCTCGTAAAGGTGAAGATGTTCTTACCCGCATTGCCCGAACCGTCGACTACTCTGTAAGCAAACGCCCACGTTCCTTCGGCGGTAAGGCTGCTTATCGTGAAGTTGGATGACCACGACCAGTCGCCGGTAGCTCCGGGTTTCTTATACGCAACCTGAACTTTGATGTTGTCTATTGTGTCGATACCCTGATCTTCTTCTGAGAAGATAAAATACTTTTTATCGAGAGAATTTCCGTCGCTTATCGTAAGCTTGGGAAGAGTTATGTTCTGATTGGAACGGAAAGCACCTTTGGTGAGATTTTCGTCGATGAGTTTATGAAGTTCTCCGTGATTAAGCTCGGTGGGAACCTTGTCCTGAATCGCGTCTACTCTAAGAACGTGGACTTCCGTCGCGTTATAAAGGCGGATTTCGTACTTCTGACCGTCTTTTCCGAGGCGATATTTGCTCTTCTTGTTATCGGAGCTTCCGTTTTCGTCGTCCTCGAAAGAGGAAAGAAGAAGCTTATAAGAGCCGTCTTCGAGAATCTCGAATACCTGCGTATCCATCGTCTGACCGATAATGCTTATACCGTAAACGGGGAAGGAATAGTCCGATTCCTGTTTGGCTTTGATATTGCCGTAAACGTAAGCGGTCTTTCTTCCGTGATAAAGAGTTTCGTCGGAAATTTCGGTCGCTTCGGGCTTGGTAAGTCTCGTCCAGATAACGATATCCACGGCTTCGGCTTCGGTGGTAAGTTCCTGCTTGCCGTTAACGTTGGAGATACTCTTGACGAGCATTTCCATAGAGATTTCGTCGTTCTGTTCGTTGTTTTTATTTGCAAAGGTCATCGTAGCGACGTTGCTGTCGAAATAAATGCCTCTGTAAGTCGGTTCGACGGGATCCGTAGGCTGATCTTCGCCTTCGGAGGGTTCTCCGCTCTCTTCGGAAGCTCCCGCAACCTCGGGAAGAAGAAGCTTTACGCCGTTAACGGAGAAAACGCCGTCTTCGTAAGAGATGGTAAGACCGTACTTGTCGCCGTCGGAAGTCTTTTCGGAATCGACGGGAGTAAACGGAATCTCGGTCCTGATGCCGGTAAGATTACCGTTTTTAACGGTGCCGTAAAAGACCTTGGAACCTTCCTGAGTCTCTTTCGTAACGGTTATTTCGGCAACGTTGTCCGCATCGGAATAATCACTGACCGTAAGCGTGAAGGAATCGAAATAAAGATTGGTCTGAGCTTCAAAAGCGAAGCCGTCCATATACATATTTTGTACAAACTGGAATTTATTGTCCGTATAAGAGCCGTCGAGAACTATTTCGACGCCGTTCTCGGTGATACCGCCTATCGTAACGGTGCCGCTCGTCTGCTTGAATAACTTACCGTTGGATCCGCCGGGCGTTACGTTGATAGCCTGAGCCTGTCCCGGTATTCCCGCGCAAAAGACCGTCGTGAAGATAGCCAGCGCAAGTACCAATGATAACACTAACTTTCTGTTCATTATAGAGAATTCCTCCGTTTTGTATAGCTGAATGCCGCGGGTAAAAGCGACAAACCGAACCGTTCCGACCGAGCAAAACGGCTCACTCAGTATATTTTACCCTTTTATGCAATTATTGTCAATCGTTTTGAAGAATTTTTACCGTTTCAATCGCAAAAAACCGTAAGCGCGGGTTTATCGCGATTTCTGTCTTATTCCGCCCGCAAACAAGCCGTTTTTTGCGTCCTTCGCTCATTTTCCGGCCGAGCGGAAAAATCAGATTTCTTTTCTCTTTTTATACGGCTCTATATATTCTTCGAGGTTGAATTTAACCCAAGGCTCCTTGTCCTCGGGCGGATAGGAAACGAATCTCATCGTATCGCCCGTTACGGGATGAACGAATTCGAGATAAAACGCCCATAAAGCGATGTTGTGTCCCTTGGCAAGCCTGTCTCCGCCGTATTTCACGTCGCCGAATACGGGAAGCCCCTGAGCTGCCATCTGAACTCTTATCTGATGAGATCTTCCCGTTACGAGTCCGATTTCGAGAAGACTCACCACTCCTCCCGCAGACGCGAGAAGCCTGTAATCAAGCTCGGCTCTCTTTACTCCGGGCGTAGCTTCGCTCGAAACATACACTACGTTCGTCGAAGCGTTCTTTTTAAGGAAATTGACGAGTTTACCTTCGTGACGCTTGGGCTTGCCGAGCACGACGGTCAGGTATTTTTTAGTAACTTCGTCGTTTCTTATCGCTTCGGAAAGTCTTGCCGCGCTTTTATCGTTTTTCGCAAAAACCATAACGCCGCCCGTAACTCTGTCGAGCCTGTGAAGAAGAGCAAGATAAACGTTGCCCGGCTTTCCGTCTCTTTCCTTGATATACTGCTTGAGAATGGTAAGCAAATCGGCGTCGCCGGAAGCGTCTGCCTGACTGGGCAGGTTTTGCGGCTTATTGACCACGATAATATGTTTATCCTCGTAAAGCACGGGGATATCGTCCATTGTAAAGGTTCTCATCAATCTACCTCGTTCGCAAAAATCAAAATGTTTTCAGTCCGCTCGCCCCGCACGGAAGGACTATTCCTTCTTCGGTCGGAAGACAGACCTCGTATGCGTCCGTTTTTCCGCCTTTTACGGCAAGATCGAGGACGTTTCCTATGACCGCGGGCTGAAGCCCCGTCGTATAGCTGTTTATCAGGACGAAAAGCGGGTTGTCGGACAACACCTCCGCCGCAAGCACGACGAAATCGTATAAGTCGTTTTCGAGCTTCCAGATTTCTCCGTTGCTTCCTCTTCCGTAACTCGGAGGATCCATAATTATCGCGTCGTAGCGGTTGCCGCGGTTGATTTCGCGCTTAATGAACTTCTTGCAGTCGTCGACTATATACCTGACCTTACCGCCGGCTACTTCCGAAAGAAGACAATTCTTCCTGCATCTTTCGACCATATTCTTCGCCGCGTCTACGTGACAGACGGAAGCCCCCGCTTTAAGGCAGGCAACGGTCGCTCCTCCGGTATACGCAAAGAGATTAAGCACCTTTATTTCCCTTCCCGCGCCCGAAATAAGCTTCGTCATAGCGTCCCAGTTAACCGCCTGCTCGGGAAAAAGTCCGGTATGTTTGAAGCCCATCGGCTTGACCGAAAAGGTCAGATTCCTCCACGATACCGTCCACTCTTCGGGAAGCTGCGTATCGTATTCCCAATACCCGCCGCCCGTATTGCTTCTTATGTAATGAGCGTCTATGCCCTTATAAGACGCAAGAGGTTTCTTCGCTCTCCATATAACCTGCGGATCGGGACGCAGAAGAGTATATTTCCCCCATCTTTCGAGCTTTTCGCCGTCGCCCGTCGCAATAATCGTATAATCCTTCCACTCGCCGCTTACTTTCACTTTTTCTTCCCTTCGTATTTTTCAAGCTCCGAAAGAAGCTTCTGCATTTCGGTGATGAACGTCCTCGTGTCGGTAAAATGCCTGTAAACCGAGGCGAATCTTACGTAAGACACTTCGTCCGTTTCCATAAGCCTGTCCATAACGAGATTTCCTATAACCGAACTCGGAACCTCGTCCATCTGCATATCGCCGACGGTTTTTTCCACGCTCCTGACAAGCTCGTCTATCTTTGCCGCGGAAACCGGCCTGTTGGTGCAGGCAAGCTGAATACCGTTTCTGACTTTATTCGAATCGAAAAGCTGTCGGTTTCCGTTCTTTTTGACTACGTAAAGAGGCTTTAACTCTATTCTTTCGTAGGTCGTATACCTTCGCTGACATTCCGGACATTCGCGGCGTCTTTTAATTGCCTGTCCGTCGTCCTCGGGACGGCTGTCTATAACTTTAAGATCGGGATGATCCTTACAATACGGGCATTTCATTGTCTTTCCTCCGCAACTTCCGTTCTCCGTCCCAGACGGGAACGTATTTTTTATCCGCCGAGCAAAGTTCCTGAACGAAACCGTTATTAAAGCCCAGCGAAAAGAAATAATCTTCGATTCTGTTTTTTTCCAGCCTCGTAAGCTTCCTGTTGAGACAGACCTCTCCGATAGGTATCTCGGGCGGAAAATACTGGCTCATAAGGCTCACGTAGGTTTCCGTTCCGAAATTCTCCTTGATAAGGTCGAGAACTTTTCTGCTGTTATTCAAAAGAGAAGGCAAAACGAGATGACGGATAAGCACTCCGCTCTTCATTTTTCCGTTCCCGATAACGTCTTTTTTCTGCCTCTTCATCTCGGTTATCGCCTTGAGAGCGACTTCGGGATAATCTCTCGCTCCCGAAAGTCTGCGGGAAAGCTCGCCGTCCGCGTATTTGAAATCGGGAAGGTACACGTCCACAAAGTCTTCCAGCTTTTTAAGCGTTTCACAATCTTCGTAACCGCCGCAATTGTAAACGACGGGAACGGTAAGCCCTCTTTTTCTCGCTTCGGAAACAATCTCGGTGATTTTATCGGAATAATGCGTAGGAGTTACGAAATCCGCGCACTCCGCTCCGTTCAGCTGCATTTCGACGAGCTTTTCGGCAATTTCTTCCGAAGAAACCTTATAGCCGACGGGTTTAAGAGATATTCTCATACCCGAAGGCTCCGTGCGGAAAGCGTGCCCCGACGAAAAAGTCTCCGAGCTTTCCGCGCCGCAGAAAAATCGGGAAAACTCGCCGTGGCTTATTTCGAAATTCTGGCAGTAGACGCATCTGAGATTACAACCGCAGAAAAAAACCGCTCCGCTTCCTCCGGAGCCGCCGATTATCGGTTCTTCCCATTTATGGATACCGACGTTTCCTACGATTATATCGTTGCCGACTCCGCAGAAGCCCGCGGAAACTTCGCGATCGACTCCGCATTTCCTCGGACATAAACAACACTTCATATTCTTCTCCGAAAACGACGCTACATCTCGCGCCTGTCTTCCATAGCCCTCGAAAGCGTGACTTCGTCGGCGTATTCGAGATCGCTGCCGACGGAAACTCCGCGCGCGATACGCGTAACCTTCACTCCGAGCGGTTTTATAAGTCTCGAAAGATAAACGGCCGTAGCCTCCCCCTCCACGTCGGGATTCGTAGCGATAATGACTTCCCCTACGCTTCCGTCAAGACGATCGATAAGCTCTTTTATGCGAAGATCGTTGGGACCTACGTTTTCGAGAGGATTAAGCACGCCGCCCAGAACGTGATACGTGCCTTTATAGTCGCGGACTCTTTCCAGAGCAAAAATATCCTTCGGATCCTTGACCACGCAGATAACCGCCGAATCTCTCGTCGCACAGATGTCGCAGACGTCTCCTTCGGTGAAATTCCCGCATATACGGCAGAACTTGACGTTCTTTCTCGCGCTTACAATCGCTTTCGAAAATTCCTCCGCGTCGGCTTCGCTCATTTTCAGAACGGAAAGAGCGTAACGCTGCGCGGTTTTGTTGCCGACTCCCGGAAGAGTCATAAACTTACCTATAAGCTCGTTGAGAGCCTTTATATTGCCGTTCGCCACGATAAAATCAGAACAGTCCGTTGGCTGCGTCGGGCATAAGTTCCTTGGAAGCCGCGTCAGCTTCTTCGGCAGCCGCATTGTAAGCGGCAACGATAAGATCTTCGAGCATTTCGAGGTCGTCCAAATCCACCGCTTCGGGCTTTATACTTACTCCGACAAGCTTTTTCTGTCCGGTAAGAGTCACTGTAACGAGTCCGTTTCCCGCAGTTCCGTCGATTTCCATATTTTCAAGTTCTTCCTGAGCCTTGAGTATCTTCTGCTGCATTCTCTGCGCCTGAAGAGCAAGCTGCTGCATATTCATTCCGCCGCCGAAATTTCTGTTAGCCATAATGATTCTCCTGTCTTTATTTGATGATTAATCGCGGAAAAACCGCGTCGTTTATTTTTCGATTCTGAGTTTTCCGTCGGTAAGTTCTTTAAGCTTCTGGACGACTTCGCTTTCGGTCCGGACGTCGCTGCGTTCGATTTCCCACGCGGCGTCGCCGAAATTCGCCCTTATGAGCAAGGAAAGCGATTCGGAAAGAGCCTTATCCCCGCTTATAAGCTCGTAAATTACCGGCTCCGCCTGTATACGGAGCTTTTTACCCGACTTTTCGACCTTCGTAACCTTCTTGACCGCGTCGAAAACGAGTCCGCCGTTTTTTCTCGCGGAAGCCGTAAGTCTTGCCCAACTTCTCTCGACGTCTCTTTGCGTGAATTCCGAAAAGCTTTTTACCTCCTCGGAAGAAGGCTTCTTCTCCTCCCTGACCGCGTCGGTTTCCGTTTCTCCGACGGTCAAAGTCCCCGACGAAAGAGCTTTTTCGATTCTTTCCATACGCTTTTCGAGCAGCTCCAGCTTCAGACGCGTATCGCTCTCTTCGTCGAGAGCGCACCTGATTACCGCGGATTCGAGTATAAGCTGAGGGGAAAGCGAATAACGCATATCGCCTTCGAGAGACGTAAAAACCTCCGCGCAGGACAGAAATCTTCTCGTATCCCCGCACTTAGCGTCTTCTCTGAGAGGAGCCATAAGACTTTCGGGAAGCTTCAGAACCGAATCGGGATCGCCGACGGTACGGACTACGGTAAGATTCCTGAAATATCGTCCGATTTCCCTCGCAAGCACGGAAGGATTGGTTCCTCCGGACATCCTCTCGGACAAAAGCGTTACGGCACGCCCGGCATCGCGGCTTATAACGGCTCCTATAAGCTCCCTGAGGGACAAAACGTCTCCCGAACCGAGAGCGTCGGCAACCTCCGCGTAAGTGAGCTTTCCTCCGCTTATCGTAAGACATCTGTCGGCAATACTCAAAGCGTCCCTTACGCTTCCCCTTGCGTTTTCGGCGATAAGGTAAAGAGCAGACTCTTCGCATTCTTTCTTCTCTTCCTCAAAAACCTTCTTTAAAAGTCCGAAAAGCGCGTCCGTTCCCACAAGTCTGAAATCGAACCTCATAC
Source organism: uncultured Eubacteriales bacterium (assembly GCA_900544545.1). Taxonomy (GTDB): domain Bacteria; phylum Bacillota; class Clostridia; order Christensenellales; family CAG-314; genus UMGS692. Next base: position 64,653 of record UQVY01000001.1, on the reverse strand, counting down.
AACGCGACATTATAGTCTGCGGAAGCTTATGAACTTCGGTCGTACAGAGAATGAAAACGACGTACTCGGGAGGCTCTTCGAGAGTCTTTAAAAGAGCGTTGAAAGCCGCGCCCGTAAGCATATGGACTTCGTCTATTATATAGACCTTTCGTTTCCCGACCGCCGGAGGATAAATAACTCCGTCGCGGATATCCCTGACGTTATCCACTCCGTTGTTGCTCGCCGCGTCGAGTTCGACGATATCCGGAGAAGCCTCAGAGCGGCTCAGACAAGCCGCGCATTTCCCGCACGGACGTCCGTCCTTCGGATCGAGACAGCATATCGCTTTCGCAAAGAGCCTTGCGACGGAGGTTTTTCCGACTCCCCGCGTCCCCGTGAAAAGATACGCGTGCCCTACCTGATTACGCTTTATCTGATTGAGCAGCGTAGTCGTTATATGATCCTGACCGATGACTTCGGAGAACGATTCCGGTCTCAGTCTTCTGTATAGTGCCAGATAAGCCATTCTTTTCTCCTTACCCGATCGATTCGCCGTTTTTTCTATACGAGTTCATTCTTGAGCTTTCTTCTCGCACGAGTCAAGGCGTTATCGACGGTTTTCGCGTCTTTGCCGAGAGCCGCCGCTATTTCCGCATAGGATTTACCCGAAACGTACATCTCCACGACCGTTCTTTCGGTCTTGCTGAGCTTCGAATAAACCGTCTTCCAGAAATTCTCGCGCCATTCCTTTTTAAGAAGAGTTTCCATCGGATCGAAATTCTGCGAAATCTCGTTCTCCGTAAGTTCTACGCAATAATTCAAAGGGCTTTGCTTATTCGTTTTCGACTGACGGATAGCGGCGTAGATCCTTCCTTTTATGCACATCATCGCAAACGGTACGAACTGCCCCTGCGAAGAATCGAAATCCCTTACGGCAAAAAACAAACCGAGCATTCCTTCCTGAAGAACGTCGTCTTTATCTCCGCCCAGCACGAAATAAGTGTTGGCGTAGGACTTCAGGACGGGCATAAAATCCCTCACGAGCAGCTCCATCGCTTCCTTATCGCCTGCCGCGGCCTTCTCCGCAAGAACTGCCGAGCTTTCGTCAAGCATTATCCTCTCCTCCGACGAACCGCCTCGTAAACCAGAATTCCGCACGCGACCGAAGCGTTGAGAGAATTGACCTGTCCTCTTACGGGAAGGGAAACCACTCCGTCGCAAAGCTCGCGGGTAAGTCTTTTTACTCCGAAGCCTTCGCTTCCTATGACGAAAGCCGTTCCGCCCGATAAATCCGCGTCGTAAACGCATTGTCCGTCCATATCCGCCGCGTAGGTCCACACGCCCTTTTCTTTAAGTTCTTCTATCGCGGAATTGATATTCGTAACCCGGGCTATCTTCATATGAACGGCAGCTCCCGCCGAGCATCTTATAACCGTTTCGTTGACCTGAGCCGACCTGTTTTTCGGAATGACTATACCGTGAACGCCCGCGCATTCAGCCGATCTTATAATGCTTCCGAGATTATGAGGATCTTCGATTCCGTCGAGAACGACGATAAGCGGTTCTTCCTTCCTCTCTTTGGCAAGCGCGAGAATATCGTCCGTATCGCAATACTCGAAATCCCTCGTAACTCCGACGAATCCCTGATGACGCCCCGTTTCCGACTCTTTGTCGAGGACGTTCCTGTTCACGTATCTGACCTTGATTCCGTTCTCGAGCGCCATATTCACGACGGGGTGTTTCGTTCCGTTTTCGACGTATAAACAATCCAGCCTTCCTTCTCTTATCGCTTCGGTAACCGCGTTTCTTCCTTCGATTTTCATTTCTGCTCCAATCAAGCCGCAAATCCGACTCTTTTTATAATCCCTTTGTTTTTGCGTCAGTCCGACCCTCTTTCGTCCGCTCCGACGGACAAAAGCTCTTTGATTCTTTCTTCCCTTCCGGTCAGATATAAATACCCTAAAAGCGCTTCGAAACCGCTCGCCCGCTTATAGTCGTTAAGCTCGGCGTTTTTTGCGACGGTATGCTGCTTCGCGTTTCGCCCCCTCCTGAAAACGTCCACTTCTTCTTCGGTCAGAAGCGGCTCGAGAACGGCGGCTTTCAGCGACTGAGCGGAAGCGTTGACCTCTCCGGCGGCAAGAAGATGGAGAGTATGAGACTTGGCGTCGCTTTGCGTCGCAAGCTTATGACGGACGTACATACTGTGTACGGCGTCCCCAACGAATGCAAGCACGAGCGGATTCATAAGTCTCGCTTCTGCGTCGGTTATCTTCCCGAAATACATCTACCGCTTTTCCTCCGAATCGGTTTTCCTGTCTTTTTTAGCCTGAATACGGGCGTTCCTTTTCTCTATCCTTGCGGGAGAAAGCTCAAAAAACAGATAAAGTACGTCAAGCACGCCCGCAGCCGCAAAAAGAACGTACACGAGTATCCATTTGAGCCAGTCGGGAAGGGACAGAAGAGTTAAAACGCCGGCAATCGCCGCAAGTACGAAAAACACGAGAAGCGGCACGACGTTAAACGGACGTTCCTCGTCGTCCTCTCCGTAATGCGACAGAGTAAACGATACCGCGATGACGGAAGCGATTCCTCCGACGAACGGTATTAAACTTATAAGCAGCCAAAGCGTCTTTTTTTCGTTTTTTATCATTTTTAGCTCCATTGAGTTTTTCCGAAAATAACGAGGCGTACAGCCGACTTTCCGTAAAGTTTATTATATCACACATCGTCGCCCCTGTCAAGATTATGAGTTTACTATTCACCGAGGCAAAACCACTTGATTTTCAAAATCGCGGACGAGGAATTCCCGACGCGAAAGACGGCTTTTTTCAGAATAACGACACAGTTTGTTTTCGTTTTGTATACATTTGATTCTAAAAAGCGGTATGAGACTCCATCGTTTGACGGAAAGAACGTATTCTGCTATAATATAATACGGTACTAAGCGGGCTATCTTTTTTCTTTATTTATTTTTTCGCCCGTTTTCGGAGGTACATATGGATCTTTTTCAAAAATGTTACAGCTTTGACGCCGCGGATCGGATCAAAGAAGTCGGCTGTTATCCGTATTTCCACGTATTGCAGTCGAAACAGGACGCTACCGTCACGATGGAGGGCAAACGCCGTATAATGCTCGGCTCCAACAACTATTTAGGTCTTACGGCAAATCCGGAAGTCATCGAAGCAGCTGTAAAAGCCGCCGAAAAATACGGCTCCGGCTGCTCGGGTTCGAGATTCCTCAACGGAACGCTGGATATTCATCTCCAACTCGAAGACGAACTTGCGGAATTCGTTGGAAAGAAAGCCTGCGTAACTTTCTCGACGGGTTTTCAGTCGAATCTCGCAATCATCTCTTCTCTGTGCGGCAAGGATGACTTTATTATTTCCGACAGGGAAAACCACGCGAGCATTTACGACGGCTGCAAACTCAGCTACGCGAAAATGCTCCGCTATAAGCATTCGGATATGGCGGACCTCGAAAGGGTTTTGTCCAATCTTCCGTCGGACGCGGGCAAACTTATCGTTACAGACGGCGTTTTCAGTATGAGCGGCGATATCTGCAACCTTCCCGAAATCGTAAGACTTGCGGAAAAATACAACGCGAGAACTATGGTCGACGACGCGCACGGTTTCGGAGTCCTCGGAAACGGAGGAAGAGGTACGGCGGATCACTTCGGACTCACGGATAAGGTCGACGTTATTATGGGTACTTTCTCGAAATCTCTTGCAAGTATGGGCGGATATATGCTCGCCGACAAAGTCGTCTGCGATTACGTCCGTCATACCGCGAGACCTTTCATCTTCTGCGCGTCGATAACTCCCGCTGACTGCGCGGCCGCGCTTGCCGCGCTCAACGTACTCCGCAACCATCCCGAGCTTCCCGTTCACCTTAAAGACCTTTCCGTTTATATGAGAAACGGTCTACATAAGGCGGGAATAAGCATAATCGATTCGGTTACTCCCATTATCCCCATATACACTTACGACAGTATGAAAACCTTCGTGCTTACTCAGAAGCTCTTCGACGAAGGCGTTTACGCAAATCCCGTAGTGGCTCCCGCCACTCCCGAAGGCTCGGCTCTTATAAGAACGAGTTATATGGCTTCGCACACGACGGAAATTCTCGACGAAGCTCTCGAAATCATCGCGAGAGTCATTCCGCACGATTTGCACGGCTCTGTCTGACGGAGGAGAAAATGAAACATTCAGAAAAACCCGGTAGGATCGCCATAGTTACCGGAGGCTCCAACGGAATAGGCAAAGCGACGGCAAAAGCTCTTTCCCTTAAGGGCTATAAGGTTTACGAATTCAGCCGCAGAGGCACGGATTACGACGATATAGCCCACGTTACCGCCGACGTTACCGACGAGAAAGCCGTAGCTGCGGCAGTCGGCGAGGTTCTGTCAAGAGAAGGTCGAATAGATCTTCTCGTCAACAACGCGGGCTTCGGAATATCGGGCGCAACGGAATTCACTTCGACGGAAGACGCTAAAAGACTCTTCGACGCGGATTTCTTCGGAACGTTCAACGTTATCAGGGCGGTCGTCCCCGCAATGAGAAAACAAGGCGGCGGAAGGATTATTAACTTAAGCTCGGTCGCTTCGCTCCTCTCGATTCCTTATCAGGTGTTCTATTCTGCGGCGAAAGCCTCGGTCAATACTCTGACTCTCGGACTCGCAAACGAGCTGAAGCCCTTCGGAATAAGCGTATGCGCGGTTATGCCCGGCGACGTTAAAACGGGATTCACCGCCGCAAGAGAAAAAACTCCGACGGGCGACGACGTTTACGGCGGAAGGATATCCCGCTCGGTCGCGGTTATGGAAAAGGACGAAACCAACGGAATGCCGCCGGAATTCATCGCGAAAAGAATAGTTTCGATAGCCGGAAAGAAAAACGTCAAACCGCTTTATTCCGCGGGATTCAAATATCAGTTTTTCTGCGTGCTTGCGCGGATTCTTCCCTTCCGCTTATCGAATTCGATAGTCGGAAGCCTTTATAACAAGTAAAATCAAGCTGTTTTGACTTTATCCGAAAGACTTTACGGAATCGGTAAAATCGTCAATCAAAGACTTTACGAAGAATTGACAATCAAAACTTTTACAACAAAAAAGCGTCCTTCGATCCGGAGGACGCCTTTTTAAATTCCCGAACTAATTTTTGGTTTTAAGAAGATCCGCAAGCTGAGAAAGAATATCGCCGCTGCCCGAAAGACTTACGTTTCCTACGTTTTTGCAAATCCTTTCTACGTACTCGTATTCTTTAAGGCGACGAAGAGTTTCGTTTTCTTCGAGAAGCTTTGCGGTATTGAGCAGACTTCTCGTCGAAGCAACCTCCTCTCTTCTCGCAATAACGTTGGCCTGAGCTTGTTTTTCGGCTATAAGAACGGTATTCATTATTTCCCTTATTTCGCCCGGGAGAATTATATCCTTTATGCCCGCGTCGACGATTTCCACGCAGAATTCCCCTTCCTTCTTTTTGAGAGCGGCGAAAATATCCTCGGAAAGCTTGCTTCTTCCGTCGAGAAGCTCGTCCATTTTCATATTGCAGACGAAACCTCTTATCACGAGCTGCAAAGCCGAACGGAACTGATCGTCGAAATTCTCGAGCTTACCCGCAATCCCTACGTAATCGGTAATCTTATAACGGCAGACGAAATTTATCCTCACCGTAACTCTGTCCGCGGTAAGCATTTCCTGACCGACGACCTCCGCCTGACGAAGACGGGTATCTACGAGCTGCGTTTCCACGTCCCTGTTTTTCCAGAAATAATATACTCCGGAATCGAGAACCGAAACGAATTTCCCGTCGATATAAAGCCTTGCTTTCATTCCTTCGGGAACGGAACGAAGAACGCATACGCCGAAATAAACGAGCTTTCTTTTAAGCCAGTCCGGAATCTCTTCGGGAACGTCTCCGCTCATATCGTAAAGTCTGAATTCGTGTTTTCCGTATTCCTTCCAGAAGGCGTGGAATCCGCTCGTAAGGTCCCCGTCGAACACGCCGTCCACGAAATGAAGCGCAATGAAATCGTCGGGCACGGTTATCGTTTCGAGATACGACGCCAAAGTCGGCTCTGAACCGACAAAACTCTTTACGTCGCAGTTTTCGGGAAGAAATTCCCCGTTTACCGCCGCAATCTCTATCTTTTTCGAGCCTATTTCCGTATAAACGCCCGCTTCCAGAATCTTCCTGAACTTTCCGCCCCTGAAAAGCAAGCCTTTACAACCTTTATTGACTACGATTTTTCCCATATACGCCTCCTTTTGCCTTACGGCTCTCGTTTTTATAATAAACGGCAAGAACCGTTTTAAACGTAAAGACTTCCGGAAGACGCTTACCGCCCTCGTCCGCGGCAAAACGCTTGAGACGACCGAAAAACCGACCTCGGTCCGGCTTTATCCGAAACTTATCGGCTCTTCGAATCCGTCGGTATCCGCGTCCCGACAAAGCGAACGAAAACTGCGCGATCGCACCGCAATCTTCGGGAAGTCTGTTTTATAAGGTTTCCACACCGATAACTATAAGCCTGTAAGACATCAGGCAAAAAATCTCTGACAAACGTGAGACGTTTATCGACAGCAATCCATGCACCCTTCTGAGGCTAAGGAATCGAACCTTATCTTTTACGGAATTCCATAATACGCCGAGGCACAGCCCCGCGCAAAGCGTAAGACTCGCGAGCTTACTCTTCCGTGAAGAGTATTATATTTCATTTTCTTTCGTTTGTCAAGACAAAAGCGTAAAAAAAGCCCCCGACACGATTCGAAGAAACCTCATCTTTCTCCAAAATCTTCTCCACAGCTTCTTCTCTGTTTGCTTATTAAATCCTAATGCGGACGTTCTCCTCTGAGTTTTAAAGTCGGCATAGCGTTAAGAGTATCGGGCGCGGGAGATTTTCCGCTCGTCATTTCGTAATACCCGAGAGCCGCGATCATCGCGCCGTTATCCGTGCAGAGCTTCAAATCGGGAAGAAAAACCTTGTATCCCGATTTTTCAAAATCCGAAAGCCTTTGCCTGAGATAAGAATTAGCTCCTACTCCGCCGGCAACCGCAACCGATTTAAGTCCGCTTTTCTCAAGCTCTTCCTTAGTCCTTTCGATAAGACCGTCGATTGCGTATTTAGTAAAAGAAGCGCAGACGTCTTCGATTGCGACGTCGCCCTCTCCGCACAGGTTTCTTAAAGCGATTTTCGCGCCTTGCTGAGTCTTGGTATGAAGAAAATTGATGACCGCGGTTTTCAGCCCGCTGTAAGAGAAGTTTCCGTTATCCACGACGACGTCGTTGAACCGATAAATCGGTTTTCCTTCTCGCGAAAGCCTGTCGACCGAAACTCCGCCGGGATACGAAAGCCCCATAGTCCGCGCGACTTTATCGAAAGCTTCGCCCACGGCGTCGTCAATCGTAGAGCAAAGCACGGTTATATCCGTGTAATCGTTGACTCTCGTTACCGCCGTATGACCTCCGCTTGCAAGAAGACAGATAAAGGGCGGTTCAAGCTCCTTATTCGTTATGTAATTTGCGGCAATATGTCCTTCTATATGATTTATCGCGTAAAGAGGCTTGCCCGAAGCCTGAGAAAGAGCCTTCGCAAAACTTACTCCGACCAGCAAAGCTCCGACCAGTCCGGCTCCGTAAGTTACGGCAATAGCGTCGATATCGTTTATAGTTACCTTTGCCTCGGAAAGAGCGAGAGCTACCGTGGAATCGATGGCTTCCACGTGATTTCTTCCGGCGATTTCGGGAACTACGCCTCCGTAAAGCTTATGTATTTCTATCTGGCTGTGAATGACGTTGCTGAGCATTTCTCTGCCGTTTTTTACCACGGAAGCCGCCGTTTCGTCGCACGAACTCTCTATTCCGAGGACAAAAACGTCCTTTCCTTTTTCCGAAGAGCCGATCATATCGCGTTATTTCCCGGAAGTATAGACTTCGTAATTCGAGCCGTTGTTCCACAGCTTTTCAAGCTGATAAAAAGCCCGCGTTTCTTCGTGGAAAATATGCATTATGACCTCTCCGTAATCGAGAGCTATCCACTTACCTTCGACGAGACCTTCTTTGTGAAAGGCGTAAACGCCCTGCTTTTCCATCTGAAATTCGATTTCTTCCGCAATGGCTTTGACCTGCGTCGTACTTCTGCCCGAGCATATAATAAAGAAATCTGTAATATCGCTGGATTTCTGCACGTCGATAATCCCTATATCGCGCGCGTTCTTCGAATCTGCTATTTCGCACAGTCTGAGTGCGGTTTCTTTTGCCGTCATATTAACCTCTGTTATCTTAATCTCTGTTATCGTTATTTATATAGTCTTATTCTATTTTCTATTTGATTTCGCCTCTTCTGCATTCAAAGGACTTTTTACCCTCCGAAAGCAGAAAGCGTTCGGTTTCGGATCTGGCTTTTTCATAAGCGGCGTCAAGTCCGTATCCGGCGAATACCTTCCTCACGGGCTCGGCATACGCTCCCCGTCCGTCTTCGATATAATCCGCAACGTATACGAGCTTTTCGAGGGGCTTCATCTCGTCGCAACCCGTACAATGATAGCGTATTGCGTCGAGAATCTCTTCGTCTTTGACGCCGTACACCTTCTCCGCGACTACGGCTCCTTCAAACGCGTGATAAACCGATTCGGGCATTCCTTCGGGAGGAATAAATCCGCATTCTTCGGGAGAAACGTACTTTGCGCAGTCGTGAAGAATACTCGCAAGGAATACCTTTTCTCCGTCAAGCCCGACGGTTGCGTTCATTTCGAGAGCTTTCAGCGCGACTCTGTAAGTATGCACGAATCTCGACGGTTTCAGAGCCGATTTAAGCTTGCTTATAATCTCCGAATACTCTCCGTAAAGACCGTTTGCCTTTATATAGGAAACGACCTCGGGAATAACCCTTCCCGTAACGTCCATACCGAATCTGAGATCGGTTTTGAGCCGCGTCGAGGACACGTCTGTTATTCTGTCGCCGAAAAGGTCGATTTTTGCGCCCGAAGCATTTACGCGGTCAAGCGTTTCGGAATAATCCGCGCCGACTCTCGGAAAAACCGCAAGGTCGCAGTAGGACAGAATCTCTTCGGGCTTATACCACGAGAAAAAGTCCCTGAAACTGTCTCCGCCTATAACGAGAACGTTTTTCTCTCCCGTTACGGAAAAGAAATGCTTTGCGGTTTCGACGGTATACGAGCGTTTTGCGTTCATTTCGAAATCGCACAGCTCCGCTTTATCGGAAAAAGCAAGACTCGCCATTTCGTAGCGGAATTTCAAATCCGTAACGCCTTTCTTATGGGGAGGATTGCCCGACGGAAGCACCAGAAGCTTATCGAAAAGCCCCTTCCCCGACGCAAACGAAACTATTTCGCCGTGTCCGATATGAGGAGGATCGAACGTCCCTCCGTATAATCCGAGTTTCATCTGCCGAGAAGCTGAACGGCTCTCGCAAGGCAATCGTACAAGCCGTCCGCAAGATTTTCGACTTCCGGTTCGAATCCCATCGCTTTTTCGCCTTCGCCTATAACTCCGTCGCCGTTTCTGTCGCTCTGATTGCAGTAGTTATTGTATTTACTCGTACTTCCCTTAACGTCGGGAGTGTAGAAATACGCAAACGTATAATAAAACGCGTATGCGGATATGACTCTTTGTCCGTCAACCTCTATATTGACGTACTTGATAGGCTCGACCGTCTGGGAAATACCCTTTCCGTAGGTCTGTCTGCCGACCTGAATCGCGGTTCCGTAAGTCAGCACGGCTCCCGTGAGCATTTCGCTCGCGCTCGCACTTCCTCCGCTCGTCAGAACGACTATCTGCTCTCCTTCAGCGTTTACGTCGAAATACTGATCGTATTTAGTTCTGATGCTCGTCTGGGTGCCGCTTACTTCGTTTCCGTTCTTGTCGACCATTCTGTAAATACGGAGATTCTCGCCCGAATTTCCGTTGTAAGTCAAATAACTTGCAACCGACAGGCAGTAGTTATTATAGCCGCCCGGATTACCCCTGAGGTCGAGAATAAGCTTTCCTTTTCCGCCGTACGCCTGCCTGAACGCGTTCATCGCGGCGTCGAAATCGGTGGTCTTCATCGAAACCATTTCCTCTTCGGTATAGCTGAACTGATCGAGTTTGATATAGCCGACGTTATCGGCGTTTTTCAAGATTTCAAGCTCGTATTTCCTATAGTGCGGATAGCATTCGGGATCGGTGATTTTATCGGGATAGATATTCACGTTTCCCTGTCCGTTGTCCATATCCGTATAAACGACGCCGTTTTCCTCGAAGTAATACTTCATATTGGTGGAGATTTCTCCGTTCTGACCGACGAAGAAGTATTCGACGTAACGCGCGCGGACGAGCCTTCTCACGATATCGTTGAACGTTATCGTCCGTCCGTTTCTGTTTATAACGAGCCGGGTTATCTTATCCGTATCGAGAAGGCTTATAAGCTCTTCTTTCGTTTTTCCCGAAACGGACGTATTATTGACGGAAACAAGCTCGTCCCCTTCCATAAGTCCGACGGTCGTTCCGTCGGCGGAAACCGCATAATCCATAGGACTGTCGGTCAGGACCGTGGTTACCGTCCACTTATTGTCCGCAGACAGACTGTAACCGAAACCGAACATCTCGGAATCGGTCGCGTTTATTAGTTCGTAAAACTCGTAAGGATCGAGGATTCTCGAATAGGCGTCGAGCTGAGTCGAAATACCGAGCCCCGCATAATAATCGAGCTTTTCTTCGTCGTATTCGAAGAGATAGTTATTACGGATTTTGTCCATTATCTCGTTGTACATCGAAGAGCGGTTCATCGAACCGGAACAACTCATTCCTATTACGAAAGCAAGGAAAATCAACAGGGCGAAGACTATGCCCGTTATAATTTTGCTGCGTTCGCGCTTTTTGACGGATTCCGCCTGCGTCCGGTCGTAAACGGCCTTTCCGCGTCCGAGATTTTCGGGATTCGTATAATAAGTTCCGCGATAACCGTTATTGTAATTATTATTCCGACCTCCGTAAGGATTGTTGTAGGCTCCTCCGTAGGGGTTATTATAAGCTTCTCCGTAAGGATTGCCGTTTGCGTTACCACCATCGTTTCTGCGATTCGCGGAATCGTTTCCGACGCCTGCGGAATTACCTTCGTAACGGTTTCTTTCCGCATTCCCGGACATCTTCCTTTCGTATTCTTCCGAATAAAAATCCGAAACGCTTCCTTTTTCTTCGGCAGAAATATCCTTCGCTTTATTTTCGGCGTCGTTTCCCGAAGACAAACCGTCGGCTCGTTTTTCTTCGTCGTTGAAATTATTCATTTTCTCCTCCTTTATCGGAAATATTTATCACGGCGCACGAATGCGCTCTAATTAACGATTCGACCGTATTTCGGGCGGTTTCCCTCTCTTCCTTCTCCAAGCCTTTAAAAACGTCATCCAGCACGAGAAGCTCGATTTTCCTTGCGTCGGCTCTTGCAAGAGCGGTCATAAAAGCGTCGATGCGGGAAAGCTTCCTGGTGCTGAGGTCGAGCTTATCCGATAGCGAAAACTTTTCCGCCTCTAAGGCAACTATTCTTTCCGTTTCGCTTTTATCGAAGCCTCTGACTTTAAGCCCGAACGCGAGATTATCCCGAACGGTCCCTTTCATCAAAGCATAATCCTCGAATATTACGGCAATATTTCTTTTTTCCTTCGGGACGGAAAGCAGCGGCTGACCTTTAAGAAGAAGCGTCCCTTCGGAAGGAATCAGAAGCCCTCCCAAAAGCCTCGCAAGAGTCGTTTTCCCGTATCCGAGAGCGACTTCCGTTATCTTTCCGCTCTCCGCCGAAAAAGAAAGGTCTTTCAAAACGAAGGTTTCGTCGTAATGATACGCGTATCCGAGTCCTTCCGCTCTTACAATCTCCATAATTATTTCTGTCGGTCGAGGTCGAGTCCGTAGGCGGGCAGAAAATTCTCTATAAAGAATCTCGTTTCCTCGCCCGCGATATCGTCAAGCTCGCGTCTTACGGTTTTTTCCGCGCTCAGAAACTCTTTGTTCCCGCTTTCTCTTTCCTCTATGCACTTTATATAAGCCGCAAGCTTGTCCGCCTGCTTCATAAGCCCGTATTCAACGCAATCGCAGCCGCAAACAAGCTCCCGATAATACTTCCTCATTCTCTCGGGAAGCATACCGAGAATCTCTTCTCCCGCACTTTTCTCTATATCTTTATAGGCTTTACGGATTTCGTCGTTGCGATATTTGACGGGAGTAGGCAGGTCGCCGGTCACGACTTCGGTCGCGTCGTGATAAAGCGCGAGAGCCGCGGCTCTTTCGGGCTCGTAACTCTTACCGAAATACTCGTTCCCTATGACCGCGAGAGCGTGAGCCAACATCGCGGTTTCCTGAGAATGCTCGAGAAGATTCTCCTCCGAAACGTTCCTCATAAGACTCCAACGCCTGACGTGTTTCATTCTTTTGACGAATGCGAAAAAAGGATACATATTCGATTACCGCCGTCCCGATTATTTTCCCCAATTATACACTATTTCCCGAATATTGTAAAGCGCTTGCCGGACGATAAGACGGGCTTAATCGGCAAGGGACGGATTGGGATAATAATAATCGCCGTGAATCTTTACTCTTTTAACTACCTTTCCGTTTTCCGTGTAAACGAGATAGCTGTCCGTCCTTACGCTTCCTTTTCCGTAATCGGCTATAAGCACGCTTTCACGGGTTATGACGCACGGATTCTTCATCCCGAAAAACACGGCTCTTATTCTTCCGTCGGAATTCATATCGGTCAGTATATAAACGTTCCCGCCCGTACTGTTTTTTATTCTCAGATCCGCGCCCCCGTAATTTACCATAGCGTCGAAACCCGCCTCGACGTAGCCGCTTCTTAAAGTGTGCCTGTGTCTTTCGGTAATTTCCAATCCCGCAACGAGCGCGGCGTTATACAGCGTCGTCGAAACCTGACAGACTCCTCCGCCAACTCCTTCCGCGTATTCTCCGTTGTTTATGACCTTTGAAACCCTGTAACCTCTTCTTTCGCATCTTTCCCCGACTATTCCGTTAAAGGAAAAAATCTCTCCCGGCGCAAGCTTTATTCCGTCAAGAGCCGAAAGAGCCAGTCTTATGTTATGCGTGCGATTTTCGTTCGCGGTATTGCAGTAGGTCGAAAATTCTCCGCGAACGAAAGATTCCCGAAGGACGCTTTCGTCGTTTTCGGTGGGATAAAGCGTTTTAAAAGGCACTTTTACCGAATAAACTTCGCTTTTAAGCTTCATTATCAGCCTTTTATAAAGCTCCTGCCTGTCGATTTTTCTGCCGTTTTTGCCGCCGACAAGTCTTGCCTCCGCTTTATCGCCCCGAAATCCGAACGCAAGAAAGGCGTTTACGGGATTTTCCGAAAAACGGGAATCAAGTTTATCCAGAAAATTCCCGAGCCCGCAAAAGACGTATTCCAAAGCCGCCGCAGAATCGGGAATCAGCGTCAGAATCTCGTCGATAAGCTCCGTTCTTCCTTTTTCGTCGTAAATACGACGCGCGGACTTTTCTTCCTCGGAAAGCCCCGAATAGTCGGGCTCAAAGACGAATTTACGACCTTCGCAGACGAAAATCAGACGGATTGCCTCGGTTTCTTCCGCATTTGCGTATCCGCAAACGGAAAAGCCCGAAAAAATACCTGAAAATGCCAATAAACACAAACAAAACGCGCCCAGAATTCCGAGCGCGCGAATAACCGACGTATTAAAATCCGATACGTTTTTCATTCCTTCCTCCGAGCGTACGGCTTCCGATAATGGACTTCGGAGGATTATTTTCCCGCTCCGAGAGCCTTCAAAGCCCTTTCGGAAAGACGACAGTTACATTCTCCCAGCGCAACCGCGCTTCCGAAAGAATGAAAATCGCTCCCTCCCGTTACGAAAAGGTCAGCTCCTGCCGCAATTCTCCGCATCTCCTGCCGTTTTTCGTAAGTTTGCGCAAAATAGTCGCTTTCCATACCGGAAAGTCCCCTTTCCTTAAGAGAAAGTACGAATTCCTTAAGCTCCCGAGCGTTCATTTTTATTTTACAGGGATGAGCGAGAACCACGACCGCCCCCGATTTTACGAGAAGCTCCACGCCCTCTTCGGGTTTAAGGCGTATTCCGGACGCAAAAGCCTTTCCGCCTTCCCCCAAATATACTCCGAAAGCCTCGTTTATACTTTTTACGTAACCTCTTCTGACCATTGCCTCGGCGATATGTTTTCTGCCTATCGTACCCAACGCGTTTGCCGCGACCTCTTCGTAATCGAGTTTCATTCCGAGCCTTGCGAGATTTCCGAGAATACTTTCGTTCCTCTCCAACCGCGCTTTTTTCTGTCCTTCGAGCGCGTCTGCGAGTACCGACGACTTGAAATCGACTCCGTATCCGAGAAGATGAACCTGTCTGTCTCCCGCGTAAGTCGAAAGCTCTATCCCGGGAATTATTCTTATCGGTTTACCTTCCGCGTAAGCCGTCGCTTCTTCGGAGCCGACTATCGTATCGTGATCGGTTATCGCAAGCAGCTCTATCGACGCGGCTACGGCCATATCGGTTATTTCCTCGGGAGAGAAAGCTCCGTCCGATCTGTTTGTGTGTACGTGTAGATCGATTTTCATTTTGTTCCTTGTTTTAAGTTTCCGCCGCTCCGATAAGATAAACTCCGCCGCCGTCCGGATGATTGAGAAGAAATCTTACGTCCGGATTCGCCTCTATATCCGCCGCCGAAAACGCAACCGAAAGTATCTTCATCAGCGAATGAGAAGGAGAAATCCCGGTTTTCAGATGAATTTCGACGTATCCGCCCGAAAGCAGTTTCTCTCTATGCTCCGCAACCAACGCATTCAGCTCTTCGTCGCTTCCGGCAACGAGTCCTCTTTCCGAATACCAGTCGTGTCTTCCGGAAAGCTGCGGTCCGAGTCCGTCCGTGGAAACATTTTCGCTGTCGCCTTCACCGCAGAGAAGATAAAAGTGAGTCGTATATTCCCGACCGTCGGAAAGCAATCCCCTGTAAATATCTCCGCGGGAAACGTCCGTTTCGTACCAGACTCCGCCGTAAAATACCCTGTTCCAGGCGTGATAAACCTTCCCGCTTCCTACCGTATAATACCCCGAAGCCCTTTCGGAAATAATTCCGACCGCACGAGCCATAAGATTGAAGGCTTTCGCGTATCCGTCGCAGACCGCCGACCGAGCCAGAAAAACTCCTTCCGGAAGAAAAGCTCCGTGATTGAGCGCGGTTTTTTCGTCGACGTCGGTGTTTTCGGACGTAATGCGGCAGATATATTCGTAAATTCCGAGAAGATTGTCCTTTTCGTCCGCGTCGGGATCGGTGGCTTCGCAGACGGCGCGTTTTATCTCGGTTAAAAGAGTTTCAGCCGCGGAATCCTTTTCCGGAACGGGATTCATTCCAAGCATAACCGCCCAATAAAGCTTATAGGTATTGCCGACGGATATATCCTCATCGCCGAAACGGATTTCTCTTTCCTTTCCCGAAACTTCCGAATAATCGCACCGGATCTGACCGCGTATTTCCTGAGTTTCCATAACGGGATAAACGTTAAGTCGCGCGTTCTTTTCGGAGTCTATAAAACCGTAAAGCTCTCCCCGACCGACGAAAACCGTAAGCTCGTCCGAACAACCGAGAAAAACGTCCTTCGGAAATTTCACGTCGGGATTTTCGACTTCGAGAACTTTGAGATAGGGCTTCCCGCCGCCGTCCCAGATACCGCTTCCGAGTTTCGTTACGCTCGTCGGAAGAAGGAAGTATTCGAGATTCGCGCAACCGTAAAAAGCTCCGTTTCCTATATAAGAAACCGAATCGGGCAGATATACGTAAGCCACGGCCGAATTCTTAAAAGCGTACGCGTCGATTCCCGTTACGGGATAACCTCTTACGGACGAAGGAATTACCGCACGGGCGGCTTCCGTTCCTTCCGCTTCGAAGCCGCAGACGACCGTTTCTCCTCCGGTCAGAAATCTGAAATAAAGCTTGCCCTCCTTAAATGCGTCCGAAGGCAATATCTCTATCGTAAAACGGACTTTTTTCCCTCCGAAACTCAATTCCACCTCGTGAACGCCTTCGGTTTCGAGAAGAGCGAGATTATCTTCGTCGAACATCTCCCTGTCTATATAAACGATTTCCGTTCTTCCGGAGTAGACGACTTCGAGCGTAAGTCCGATCGAAAAAAAATCGCCCTTAACCACGCGGGCAGGGATATCCATCGGTCTGATCGAACCGATTCCGTCGCAGCCCGCAAGGACTGCGAAAAGGATCAGAACGAGAACCGAAATCAACGGAAACGCTTTGCGGCTCCGCCCTACGGTTAAAAGCGACGATTCTTTTTTAATGACTGTTACCTCCGTCTTCAGACAGCTCAGTTCTCCACGCGGGTATCCGCAGTGAAAAACAAAGCGACAGTACCGGGACCGCTATGACAGCCGACTACCCGGCAAAGCGGTATGATTTCCGGATTTAAGCCGAATTTCTCGCGAATGAGTCCGGCTACGTATTCCGCGTCTTCTATGCAGTCGCCGTGCGAAATATAGACTATATCGCTTTCGCGGTTGAAACGCTCTTCCATTTTTTCGACGAGAGCGTTAAGCGACTTTTTGCGGCTCATAATCTTCCTGATCGGAACGAGCCTTCCGATTTCGTCGGTATGAAGAAGGGGTTTAAGACGCATAACCGCGCCGAGAAACGCGCTTGCTTTGCTGATTCTTCCGCCTCTTGCGAGATAAGTCAGATTATCCACGACGAAATAATGACATACATGAGATTTAATCCGCTCCGCGTATTCGTAAGTTTCTTTAAGCGACGCGCCCGATTCTTTCTTAAGCTGAGCGAGCGTGATAAGAAGCCCGAGACCGCCCGACTGCGAAAGACTGTCTATGCTGTAAACGAGAGTTTCGCCGTATTTTTCGTTGATTCTGTCGGCGGCTTTGCGGCAATTGTCGCTGGTCGTGCTGAGAGCCGCGGCAAGCGGAATATGCAGGACTCCCATACCTTCGGACGCGAATTCGTCAAAATACCGGAAAGCCTCCTCCTCCGTAACCTGAGAGGTCTTTGCAACCGCGCCGTTCCTCATCTCGGCATAAAACTCTTCTATGGTCATATCTCTGCCCGTATTACCGCCGAATTCGACCGAATCGAGCATATATACCATCTTTTCCGTAGATACCTTTTCCCTTATTCTTTCGGGAAGATCGCTGGTCTGATCACAAGAAATAATAAAATCTTTCATAATTTTCACCTACCGTCCGTTTTGGTGGACAAACGGCAGGAAAAAAGCTATTTTCCGCTGCTTTCCAGCCCGTTTATCCTCAGTATGATCATATACCATCCGGGAACGAATCCCTTTACCGTTCCTCTGACGAGAGAAACGCTTACCGGCCCCGTAAATCTGCAATCCAGACTGTTGTTCCGGTTATCGCCCACATAGTATACGTATCCTTCCGGCACGACGAGAGGATCGTCTTCCGTCCTGTCCGCAAGGTCTCCTTCTTTCGTTTCGTTTTCTATGGGATTAAGCGGCGCGCCGTCGGCTTCCGTAATCCTGTAACTTTCGGTCGCGCCTTTTTCAAGCACGCATATATAGCCGTCTTCTATCCAGAGCTTATCTCCGCCCAGCCCGACTATACGCTTGATAAGCGGATGATTCTCGCGCTCCGCGTCGTCCACTATAATAACGCTGCCTCGTTTCAGCTCCTCTTCCGAATCGATGTAAACGACCTTCCCTTCGGTATAAAGAGAAAGATGTTCCTCTCCCCCGTCAACCCATCTGACCGTCATCGACGAACCTTTTATCGCATAAGCGTCGTGATAGACCGCTCTTCCGTAAAACAACATCGCACAGATGACGACGAGCACAGCTATGACCGTCCACCAGACGATATTGGACGCTTTTTTACGTTTTTCGTCCGAAGCGGAAGAATTTCCGGAATCGGGGTTTTCGTCGGAACCGAAACGCGCGGAATCCGATTCTTTATCCGAATCTTCGTCCGAAAGCGCATTCACGGGATTTTCCGCCCCTTCGGATTCGCAAACAACCGCGTCGTCGGAATCCTCGGATTCTTCCGTAATCGTTTCCTTGGAGCCGTCGGATTCCGAAGAAACTTCACTTTCGGTTTCGGGGACCGGAAAATCGGATTCTTCCGCGATACGAGATTCCTTACCCGAAAGCGTCTCCGCATCGTCGCTGCCGAGATTCTCTTCTCCGTCGGGAATCATATTAAGCTCGGTTCGTTTTTCATCCGACATAATCAAATCACCAGTAAGTTGTTGACGATAATTTCGTCTTCGCAGCAGAAAGACAGCAGCATTCTCCTGAATCCGCCATCGGTGGCTTTACCCGAAAACAGTTTAAGTTCGCTTACGGGAAGAGAAATCTTCTGCCAGAGATCTCCGCCTACGAGTTTCTGAGTGTTGCGGTAAACGCACTGCTCGTTCGTCCCCCACATAGACGTTATATACACGGAAAGTTCGCTTTCGTTTTTTGAGTACACGTCGAAATTAAGAGTCATTCCGTCGTCGAAAACGTATTTGGAATCGTTCAGACAGAACGTGGAAAGATACCTGCCCTTAACTCCGGCCACTTCGTAAGGTCCCGTCGCCGCGCACACCGGATTATCCCTGTAAAACGCGTAATCCCGCGGCTTCGTGGGATCGAGCGAAACGAATTCCCCTCTTCCCTGCTTGCCTTTATAAAGAATCCTGCTCTTTTCGTTGGATTTGACTTCGCCGAGTTCCGAGGGAACGACTCTGTGCACCTCGGACGATAAAAGCTTACCCATACGCACGGCGTTGCAGAAGAACAGCACGGGTTCGTCGGGATCGACGACCTCGCACTGACCTTCGCAGGAATCGAAAAGATGGACCGTATCGGCGATTTCCACCCAATTCGCAGCCGAAGGATTCTTATCGCCTCTCCTGTAAAAGAGTCTGACTTCGCTTACGCTGGAAAGCTCGACGAGATCGGCTTTAACGCACAATTCTCCGTCTTTGAGAAAAGCTTCGACGGGAATCCGGATATGTTTCTCGGGCTTTAAAAGCCATCTCCTGACGTACTCGGAGTATTTCGGACCGACGGCGTCTATTCCCCTCGGAACGAGAACCATCGAGCAAAGTTCCCCGACAAGACCTGCCGCTTCTTCGTTAGCAGCCACGTCTATCGTGAAGCTGTTGGTTCCGTTCATAACGAGAACGGGAGCCTTTACCATCGTAAGATAGGTCTGCGGCGCTATTCCGGTAAGACGACGAAGAGCCTCCTCCTCGCCTCTTCCCGCAAATTCGGCAATCGACTGAGCATCCTGTTCTTCGCTTCCCGGCAACTTTTCGGGTTCGCATTTTTCGCGGATAGCTCCGGAAATAATGGCTCCCGCGCTGACTCTTTCGTCCACCCCGAGAACCATAGCCGCGATTTTCGAAGCGTCTCCGTAAGAAACCACCGAAACCGTCGGACACTTTTCTTCGGTCAGAAGATAGTGAATCGCTCTTCTCACCGAATACGTCCAGTTAAACCAGACCGTATCGGCAGCCGAAGCGTCTACGAAATCGTAGTATCTTCCGCAGTTGCCGAAGGTACAGTAACCCAGCCCCGCCGGATAAACCGAAGGATTTTCCGGATCGCAGGCGGAATAGTCCACGCTCACGGCAAAGAAACCGTCCGTTGCGTAAAACCTGCGCTCTTCTTCGGAAACGGCTTTTCCGGGACGTCCGAGAATAATCACCGCGGGAAGATTACGATTATCCTTGGCTGCGGTATACCTCAGAGAAATACGCGCGGTCGCGCCGTCCATAATTCTTCCGTCGATAATTACCTGTCCCGTGACCGAATCTTCGTTTTCGCCGCGGCTTGCGACGCGCACGTTCAGATCGGCTTCGGGATCGTTATATCTGTTCCATAACTGTTCGGGAGATAAAAGCGTATTCATACTCTACCTCCTGACGAATAAGGCCACGGCAGCCTGAGCTATCGAAACGGCAAGCACGACCATCGAACCGTAGGAACACTTGACCACCATACAAACCGTCTGATAAAACAACGGAGTCTTTACGTATATCAGCGCGGAAAGAACCACCGCGGCTATACTGAGCGCTATATTCACGAAAGACACCGTTTTGATAAGTACGTCAAGCTTCTTTGCTCCGACGCAGGCGCACATCGAAAGAACGAACTGAACCGCGACGAAAATAAGCTCTATGACCAGAACGATAGTAAGTATCTTGATTATCGAAAACGTTCCTTCGAATTCCGAAGAGCCGTTAAGGAACATATCGATAATGGGATTGTCCTTGACTATATCCTGAAGAGTCCCGCCGCTCATATCGATAGAGCCGCCTTCGTTTCCGAACATCTTGAGCAGCGAAAAGACGCTGCCCGAATAAACGAGTCCCTTCGACCGAGGCCAGCCGAGCGAATCGCTCCAGATATAGGCCTTGAAATCGGGCAGCATCATACAGATGAACATCACTATCGTCAGTCCGAATACCAAAAGGTACCTCAGCGTAAACTGCGGAGCTTTCGAATCGGACGACGCCTTTGCCGCCTCGTTTCTGGCTTTATAATCTTCGTAATTATTAGAGACCGTATTGTCTTGCTTTTTCATTTTGACCTGCCATATTTTGGTTGAATTTCCTGTAATTCTACCACATTTAATGCCGCCTGTCAAATATTTACATAGTCGGGGAAGAGCAAATATGAGTTTCGGAGCGCGGATTTTGTCGTTTTTCATAAGAACGCCCGATTTTTGTCATTTTTCTGTCAAAAGAGCCTCCCGTACGCAAAAAACTCGCCCGTTAAAAGGGAGGAAGCTCCACCCGAGAAAAACTCTTCGTTCCCGCGACCGTTCGGAAAAAACTATTTGTGATAGCTTCTTCCGCCCGCAATCGTAAAGCCTCTGTAAATCTGCTCGAGAAGCACTATCCTCGCAAGCCTGTGCGGAAGAGTTATTCTTCCGAGCGAAATCCGCAGATTCGCAGCCTTTCTGACTTCGTCGGATACTCCGTAAGAGCTTCCGATAACGAAATTGACTTCGCCTTTATCCAGTTCGCTCGTCATAAGGGAAGAAAACTGCTCGCTGCTGGTTTCCCTGCCCGCTATATCGAGAAGAATAATCCTTCCGCTTCCCGCTTTTTTCAGAATATTCTTTCCCTCTTCGCTTAACGCTTTTCTTATAGAGGAAGAAGATTCGTCGGTCAATTTGTATTCGTCGAGTTCGTAAACCTCCAGTTTACAGAATCCTCCGATCCTTTTCTTGTATTCTTCTGCCGCCGCTATAAAGTAATCTTCCTTGAGATTGCCTACGGCTATAACGTTAATCTTATACATAGTCCGTTTAAATAAAGAGCGAGAGCGCGAAACTAATCGCACAGCTTGCCAAAGCCAACACGAAAACGATTCTCGAGCGTCTTTCGTGTCTTCTGTTGATCGCGAAACATTCGGCGTACGCGAACCTGAGCGCGGGCGGCGTTTCTTCCGGAACGGGAAGAGAACAGTCTTCCTTTACGGGCTTTTCGGTAAGCTTCACCGTTCTTCCGAGTTTTATAACGGCAAAAACTATCGCCGCAAGTCCGATTGCTCCGACCAGCGCAACCCACAGAGCGTTATCGGATATAAATCCGCTCACCTGCGCGTCGCACGTAAGACCGATAACCGTAACGAGAAGGTTGTTTGTGAAGTGCATTATCATTCCGGGGAGAATACTGCCCGACTTAAACATCAGAAGAGCCATAATCGCGCCCGAAACGAAAGGATTTACGAATTGAACCGCGTTTCCGTGAAGAGCCGTAAAGAGAACCGCGCTTATGAAAATCGCGAAAAGCTTGCTTTTCCTATCGGCAAGACCGTTCGCCACGACTCCTCTCATAAGAGCCTCCTCTCCGAGCATAGGTCCGACCGAAACGGTTATCGTATAGATAACCCAGCCGAATACCGAATACGATTCGGAGGAGCCTGCAGTATCGGGATTCAAACCCAGAAGGGAAAGAAACCCGAGCCATAAGTCGGTGAGCGGCAACACGAGAGCCAGCGCAAAAGGCACCGCCGCGATCGCAAGAAGTATAAATACGGGGTTGCATTTGTTATATTTCGCAGCCTGACGCATATTTATGCCTCTTCCGGACGAATAGGCGCATACGGTCAGGAAAAACGCAGCCTGTATCATAACCGACGAGACTATTTCGCTGTCGAAAGCAATGAGTCCCATACTTCCGAAAACCTGCGCGGCTATATAAGCAAGCCCGAATACGAACATTGCGTCGTAAACCGTATAAGAGTTCCTTTTCGCTCCTACAAGGAGCCTATCTGAATCGTACATTGGTCATCACTCTCCTTTTTCCGTGCGGAATAACCTCGAGACCTATGTCTTTGCCTTCGGTAACGCCCTCCGCACTCAGAGTCTTTTCCGCCGCGTCGAAAGCAAGCTCGGCAGAATTGTTGTTTTCCGAAAGATGTCCGAGTATGACTCTTCCGACGTTGAGATTGGGACATCCGGCGAGCATCGCAGCCGCCTGAAGATTGGAAAGATGCCCGTTTTTACCGGATATGCGCCTCTTCAGAGCCGTCGGATAGCTTCCGCGCACGAGCATATCTTCGTCGTAATTGCTTTCGAGAAGCAGCGTATCCGCGTTCCGTACGAAATCCTCCGCGCCCTCGGGAAGTATACCCGTATCTGTCAGCGAAACGTAGACTCCTTCCTTTCCGACTATCCTGTATCCCGTGCAGAACGAGGAATCATGATAAAGCGGAAGAAACTCCACTCCGAATCCCGCCGTTTCGAATTCTTCGGAAAACGAAGTAAGCTTACAACTTCCTTTTTCCTTCCCGAGAATCTCCGATATGTACGCAGCCGTTTTTTCGTGAACGAACACCTCCGCTCCGAGTCTGCGGGCAGCCGTTCCGAGACCTCTTATATGATCATTATGCTCGTGTGTTATTAAAATAGATTTAACTTTGCTTATATCCTCTCCGTATTCCGCTAAACTTACGCTTATCGTCCGGAGAGATACTCCGCAATCTATGAGAATCGCCCTGCCGTTTTCTTCTATGTAACAGCAGTTGCCGCTGCTTCCGCTCGAAATCACGAAAAACTTCATTCGGAAGCCCCGAAAACCGCAGACGCGGGCAAATACCGTCTTTTTTCGTTCGTTTTATTCATAGGGAACATTATACCATAAAAGAAAGGTTATTGCAAGGAATCGGACGGGCATAATTCCCTTGCTTTTTATCCTCGAAGGTGCTATAATGTCGGCTGACACCGGAGGTGAATCATGAGAATCATAAATTCCAAAGAAATCTACGACGCGGTATATTCCTCCGCGCTTTACTGCACTTCCCACGAGGATAAGGCGACGCTCTGCGCTCTCGAAAAAGCGTGTGCGAAAGAAACCAACCCTACCTCGAAATTTGCGCTCGACACTATTATCGGCAACCATAAACTCGCCGCCGAAAAGGACCTTCCTATGTGTCAGGATACGGGTATGGCAGTCGTTTTCATCGAAATCGGTCAGGACGCCCACATCGAAGGCGGTTATCTCGAAGAGGTCGTCAATAACGCCGTGCGCGACGCTTACCGCGACGGTTATCTCAGAAAAAGCGTTCTCGACCCGCTCACGAGAATCAACACCAAGGACAATACTCCCGCGGTTATACATTATTCGATAATTCCGGGCGATAAGGTAAGAGTTCATTTCCTCGCGAAAGGCTTCGGAAGCGAAAATATGAGCAAGCTTTATATGCTTACTCCCGCCGCGGGAATAAACGGCATAAAGAAATCCGTAGTCGAAACGGTCAGAGTCGCTTCGGGTAATCCCTGTCCTCCGGTCATCGTCGGCATCGGCATAGGCGGAACGATGGAAAAATGCGCTATTCTCGCAAAACAGGCTCTTCTCTGCGGCACGGGCGTTCATAATCCCGATCCCGAAATCGCAAAACTCGAAACCGAACTTCTCGACGAAATCAACGCTCTCGGAGTAGGCGCGTTGGGATTCGGCGGAAAAACCACCGCTCTTTCGGTCAATATTCTGACCTACCCCACTCATATCGCGGGACTTCCCGTCGCCGTCAATATTCAGTGCCACGCGGTAAGACACCGCACTACCGAAATCTAAGGAGGATAATATGGTCAAAAAGCTCAGTCTTCCTCTTTCTTACGAGGATATAGAAAACCTTCGCGCCGGCGACAGCGTTTTGCTTTCGGGAACTCTCTTTACGGCGAGAGACGCGGCTCACAAACGTATCGTAGAATGCCTTCAGAGCGGGAAAAAACCGCCCGTAGAACTTGAGAACGCTACCGTTTATTACGTAGGTCCGTGTCCCAGCAAGCCCGGGCAGGTCATCGGAAGCTGCGGTCCCACCACTTCTTACAGATGCGACCCGTATACGCCCGCAATGCTCGACGCAGGCGTCAAAGCTATGATAGGAAAGGGCATACGCTCGCCCGAAGTCGTCGATTCCATCGTCCGTCATCACGCGGTTTATTTCTCGGGAATAGGCGGAGCCGGCGCGCTTTATTCGCAGTGCGTAACGAAAGCCACGCTCGTCGCTTACGAAGACCTCGGCGCGGAAGCCCTCAGAATTCTCGAAGTCAAAGATTTGCCCGTAATCGTAGCCGTAGATTGCCGCGGAAATACCGTTTTCGCAAAATAACGGTCTTTTTGCGCAGGTTTTTACGGATTAAACAAAACGGAAATAATTGTTCCGCATTTCGCTTAAAACGTTTGACAAACATAAATCAAAGTATTATAATTGCTAAGCTTGAAGGAACGGAAACGTTTCTTCGGGCGGCTTGTACCATTAGCTCAGCTGGATAGAGCGTTTGGCTACGGAACCAAAGGCGAAAACAACTAAATAATCGATATGCACCATTAGCTCAACTGGATAGAGCGTCGGTCTACGGAACCGAAGGCTAGGGATTCGAACTCCTTATGGTGCGCCAAAAACAGCCCAAAACCAAGCGTTTTGGGCTGTTTTTTACTCATTTTAGGTCTTTTTGTGCTTACCTTAGCGTTTGTTCTAATAAAATTTTGCGATTTTTATTAGAACAAAACGGGGTGTTTATGCTACTTCCAAAAATGCTCGAAAATGCCGAAAACGGCTCTGTTCTAATAAAAGTTCTAATAAAATTAAAAACATTCATGCAGGAGCGGCGGTTATTTTTATTGTTCTTGACTATTGTTTTACCTTCGCTACTGCTAATTATCTTTATAGATAGTTTCCGTTTTTGTCCGTATTTTGAGGTGCGGATTTTCGCTTTAAGTTTTATAACGTGAGCATTTTTACTTTAACGCTCGTAGCATTTTATCTATGCACTTTTTCTTTTGCTCATAGTTCGGATGTACATAAAGATTTAATGTCGTGCTGATATTTGAATGTCCGAGAATAACGCTGACTGTTTTGTAGTCGCAATGGCTTTCTATGCACCGCGTTGCAAAACTATGGCGTAAGCCGTGAAATTTTATCGGTGGAATATCTAATTTTACAAGTAGTTTTTTGTAATAGTTTCGGTACGTGCGCGGTTCTGTCGGCGTTGAATCATTTGTAAGCACAAAAAACGAATCGTTTACGACCTTGCGCAGCGGTTTTAAGACCGACAGCAAATCCTTTGTCATCGGGATATCCCGAATGGAAGTGGCGGTTTTAGGCGTATCTATCATCAATTCGGTGTGTCTGATGCCGTTTTCACGGATATAAATCCGCTGAATTGTTTTCCTGATATATATAACCCCGTTGTCTGTGTCGATATCGTCCCAAGTTAAAGCACATATTTCGCCGATACGAATGCCCGTGCTTAAACAAATGAAGATACCGAGATTTCGGAACGTGAAGTTTTCTTCTACAAACCGCATAATTTTCTTTTGGTTTGCAAAGGTGCGATGACTTTTTTCGGTTTTCAAATCGTCGGTTAAAATAACTTCTTTGTCAACGACGAGCAGTTTGTGATTTACGGTTATCAGTTTATGCTCAAAGTCGATTGCACTCCAACGAAGTCCTAAAACCTCGCTCCGACGAAATCCGTAATAAGCAGCCAGAATAAACGGTATTTCGAGTTTGTGTCCTTTTATTGCCGCAAAGAACGATTTCATCTCGTTTTTATCGTAGAAGGACATAGTTGCTTTTTCTTTCTTAATAGAATCTATAAAATCAAACGGATTATCCGGAATAAGTTTGTTTCTGTATGCCTGTCTTAAAGCAGGGCGAAGCACACAATTATAATGTTTAAGAGTTATCCTTTTAACTCCGTGCTTTAACCTGTCTTCATAAAAATCATTGATTTCTTTTTCGGTAATATCGATTAACCGTAGTTTTTTCGGGTCGAAATACGACTTAAAAAGTTTTATGTAGTGTTTTAAGTATAGACTATATACGGACGGAGATAATTCCGATTTTTTGCTTTCTACGTATTTCAGACAATAATCCGAAAACAGCATAGTCGCTTCCGCTTTATCTACGTTTTTAGGCTTTGTACGGTTTTTAAGTTTGTTGATAAAACTTGTCTGTTCTTCCTCAAATTCCCGTATTTTTTGAGCAAGAATTTCTTTTGCTTCCTTTCTGTTCCCGCGCTCCTTTAAGCCCGTCGCATACCACTTGTATTTTTGTTTCCCCGCTTCGTCTTTATAACCGATTACCGCATATAAGTAGCCTTTTTTAGATTGCAAAGTTCCTTTTAGTTCCATTGCGAACAACCTCTCGACAAATACTCTATAACGGTTGATTTAAGTATTTTGTATTCACGCCCGACCTTGCGTGATTTTATTTCTCCTTCCTTTACGAGTTTATAAGCGAGAACTTGCCCGATTTGCAGCATTTCTTTTAATTGTCCGACGCTTACTACGTCGGGGTAGTCCTTAAACATCTCGTTCATAGGCAAAATTCCTCCTGTGTTTGTATTATAAAAACCGTAGTTTTGTTGAAAAAGAAAGCGGGTATCCCGCTTGTCTTGAAACGTGTGTTTCGGGCGGAAAAAGTCCGACTGAATCACACCTTATCCTGCTTGGAAAAACAGGTTTGATTTATCCTTTTTTGGGTCAGTTTTATTGATAGTTCAAATCAAAGTTTGGTCCGAATTTATATTGGTAACACTCAATAATTGTCATAGCCCGAATATGTTTCCGACCATTTTGTCGAAGTCAACAAAATGGGTTCTATCGACAGCGGAACGCGGCGCGAACAAATCGGGTACAAATTTACTCGTTGTGCTTGTATCGTGATGAAAGGCGAGCCGTGTAAAACCGCTATGCAAGGCGGCGAATTTCTCTTTGAACAGATTTTTTGTTTCCAAAAAGCGTTTGAGTTTTTCTTTTTTTACTAACATTTGTTTTGGTCTCCTGTGCGGTTAAAAATTTTATCCCTACACCTATCGGGGAATAAGCAGGGGTAAAAAGTAAACCACTTTTATCGTTTTTCGCAAAAATTCTTCAAAAATTTTTTGACGGCATTCTCTGAATGGTGTCGAACCGCAATTTTTGTAATGTTTAGAGCCTGTGTTTTATAACAAATAAAAAAGTCGGACATTCTTTCATAAATGTTTCAAAACAGAACAAAGAGATGATTTTATATATTTCACAATATATCGGTCGTTATAGGTTGAAATTCACGCCAAAATATGGTATAATATATCCATAAAGATAAAGAAAGCGGTTGAAAAACCGAACGGAAAAGAGGCATAATTTACAGGCAAAAGATTGGACAAGAAAGGCGATAAAGCCACATACTAACAAGATATAATAATCAATAACAAGCAAGCGGAGCAAGGCGATTGCTCCCGACACGTGCAGACAGAAAAACACGGCAACTTGTGCGAAACGCACCGACTAATCTACGCCCCGAATAGAGCGCAAAAAGCGGCGAACGTCTTTGCAGAGGTGTGCCGAAAGAAAAAAGTTTGCGAAGCGTCGGGAACGAAGCCTTGCTTTTTTGTTATTTACAGAGTGCGTAAAAGAAACCGAGTATAAAGGATTAATTAAGATAAAATGAACCGTAGAACAATTTTTATTTTTATAACCGTTGTGATAGCGGCGTGTGTAGCAGCCGTCCTTTCTGCGTGCAACTTTTTGGGAAATAGCGGCTGCGGAAGCAGTCACGAATTCGGAGAGATAACGGAAATAAAAGCCCCCACCTGCACTGAAGAAGGAGAGGGGAAAAAAGTATGTTCCGTTTGCGGATATGAAAAAAGAGGATTTGTTTTACCTAAAAAACAGCATACGTTCGGCGAGGCGGAGATAGAAGAGGAGGCGACTTGCGTAAAGAAAGGCAAAGAGAGCAAGACTTGTTCCGTATGCGGAGTTAAGGAAGAACGCGTTATTCCGCAGAAATCGCACGAATTAAGGGGGTGGGAGATAAAAGTCGAACCCACCTGTACGGACAACGGCGAGAGGGTAAAAAAATGTAAGTTTTGCGATTACGAAGAGACGGAGAAGTTAGGGACGACTTCTCATGACTATAAAGAGACGGAAAGGAAAGAAGCCACCTGCGAAGAGCCGGGCTATGTTAAGCGCGTTTGTTCCGTGTGCGGAAAAACGCAGACCGAGGTTACGGAAAGGCTCTATCATTCTTTCCCCGAAGGTACGGAAATAAAGTACGATTATAGGGATAATTCGGACGAAAACTACTGTTATTATGCGTATAGAGAATGCGCAAGGTGCCATAAGGACGTTTTTTATAAGACGCAGTCGCACAGTATGAAGAAAGACGCAGAATTTTTCGTCGAAGCCACCTGCTCGTCTACGGGCGTGGACGCGAAAAAGTGTCTTTATTGCAACAGGCGTACGACGGAAACTATTCCCGTGGTTCCGTACAATCATAAAAGAGGAGCCGCCGTATACGGCGAAAGAAACGCCGAAAACTGCACCGTACAAGCGACGGTATCGTGTACCCTTTGCGGCGAAGAAATAGATAGTTGGTACGAACCTCGCCACGACTACGACGCAGAGACTTTCGTGTGTACGAGAGAAGGTTGCGGTAACGTGAAAGAGATGCCGTCCTCTTACTTTACGTACTCCTCGACATATCTCGGCGGTTGGGCAATCAAAGGGATAAACGACAAAAAAACAGCCGACGTAAAGAAATATATCGACGACAACGACGGAAGAATAAGGTTGCCGTCGAGAGGCGGTTATCCGAACGAATCCGACGTAAAGGGAGTCCTCGATAGAGTTTTCGACGCGCTCGGCGAAGAATACAAGGCGAAAATAAAATATATCTACGTCCCGTCGGGATATAAACAAATCTTTTCGTATGCTTTCGCGAATCTGAGTAATTTGGAAAAAATAACCTTCCCGAAAACGATAACGAAAATAGAAAATTACGCTTTGGCAGGCTGTAAAAACCTTATAGAACTTACTTTGCCTTACGACAGCTACGCCGATATAATAGGCATTTTCGGAGCGAACAAGGACAATCTGACGGGATATGCTTTGACCACCCTTAACGTGCATCGGCCCAATGGCAAGTCGACCGTCGAGTTTTTAAGCGAGAATTGCGTTCTGTTCGAAAACCTTACCACCGTCAATATCCACACCGAGTTTATCGGCGGTATAACGTATATGGTGGACGGACGGAAAATAAACGATAGCAAGACAGTATTTAAGAATGGCGTGGACGAAACGAGCGGAACGATAACGTATTATCTTAAATAACTCCGGTTTTTATTGTTCCGTCAATTAAAAAGAAATCCTCTCCCGACTTGTTTGCAGTATTCAAGAAAAAATAATAAAAGTAATAAACGGAGGTTTTAGTTATGAAAAAGAGAGTTTTAAGTCTTGCTCTGGCAATCGTACTGATTATTTGCGCGTTTGCAACGCTTTCCGCGTGCCAAAGAAAACTGAAGGACAGAGAGATAACCCCGACGATTGAAGATATCTGGCAGGACCATACGGGAATGGTCTATGCCGAAGTGGGAAATCTCGGCGATTACTTAAAAGATAAAGATGCGGGAAAAGAAATGCATTTTTCCATAAACGGTGGCGAGTGGTGCCGTGGATTTTCTTGGCGGGAGTCCGAGGAAAATCCGGGAAACTGCATTTACGCTTTTCTCTCTACGAAAAGCGAAGAAGAAAAAATAACCGAATATCTGACAGAAGGAGAGGTGTTGCATATTCAGCCGGGGACGACTATAAACGTATCCGCCCGCACACCGGAAAATTACTATTACAAGCCGAGCGCCGAATCCGAGCAAAAGACATATACGTTGAAATCGAAACTGCAAAATGCGCTTTCCTGGTCTCTTCCTATTAGTCGGTTTAGCCGAGACGTTGATTCTTCGGGCTTTCGGTTCTCTGACGATGCGGAAACGCAAGACGAAAAAAAGTTCGTGTTTTATTACCACAAAAGCAATCCGCGCATTGTGGAAATAGGCGTTCCCGCAAGTGCTTGGGACGAGAGCGAGAAAATGTACCGCCATTATATAAGGGAATTGACCGAAGAGGAAAAAGCAACGGTTGCAGGTTTCGGGCTGGAATACAAGGTGATACCGTACAACGAAAGATATCTGAAAAACCATGATGACGGAGGAAAGTCCGTTGACTGTGATCTTTTGGAACGGGAAGAAACCGAAGGAAAACCTTCGATGTACGGGTGGACTTCAATGCTGAATCTGCAAGAATCCCATGTCTGGGAGTTTATACCAAACGATGCAATGCGGGTGAAAGGCTTTGTTTTCCTCGTAAGGCAAAGGGCAACGAAGGACGCCGTTCAGTCGCAAGTAATGGCGTTCTGGTATAATTATAGCTGGGAAAGAGTAGGCGAATATCGCAAAATAACCGCCGAGCAAGCATATGAAATGATGAATACGCAAGAAGTCGTAATTGTGGACGTCCGCACGCAAAGCGAGTATGACGAAGGGCATATTCAAAACGCCGTGCTTATTCCAAACGAAACGATAGGCAGCGACCTTCCCACAAATCTTCCCGACAAAAACGCAATTATTCTTGTGTACTGCCGTAGCGGAAGAAGAAGCGAAGAGGCGGCAAGAAAGTTGGTAAATCTCGGTTACGTAAGCGTCTATGATTTCGGCGGCATAAACGACTGGACATACGGCACGGTCACGGATTAAAAGAAAGTTATAACCGCCGGACAGAAATGATATAACTCGACGAATCGGATGTGGAAAACATTGCTTTGCGGTAAAGCATCAAAACACTTTGGAATCATCGACGACAAAGTGATTCTTTTCGTATTTTATAATACCGTCTTTCTGCATTTTGGAAAGCTCGTTGCAAAGCGCACTGCGTTCCACGTTGAGATAGTCGGCAAGTTGTTGATGGCTGTAAGGGATATCGAAGGAGGTGGAACATAATGAAAAAATATTTTGAAAAAACAAGCATTGCTTTAATAATTGCTATGATGTTCATTCTTGCTATTTTTGGTGGCGAAGCAATGAAAACACATACAATCGATGATATTGCAAAATATAAAATGGTCGTGAACGCTCAAGGCGTTAAGACAGAAAACGGAACAAGAACGACAACGCAAGTAGAGTTAGGAAATTATATAAGCCTTGGTAAGTACAATGGCAAAGATATTGTTTGGAGATGCGTAAGTATCGATGAGAAAGGGGCTCTTATGCTTGCAGACAACGTAATCGACACACTTCCTTATGACGCTAAGACCAACGACAACAACCGTTCTAAATCGCACAGTCGCAACTATAATCGTGATAACCGTGGCTCCAACTATTGGAAAGACAGTAATATGCGTTCTTGGCTCAACTCTACGGCAGTAGCGGGCGAAGTGAAGTGGTTGTGTGGCAACCCACCAAGGGAAGGTTCTGTAAATGGAAATGCTTATGACCAAAAGGCAGGATTTTTGAATGACTTTTCCAAAGCCGAGATTGCTGCAATGAAGAACGTGACTCAACGCTCAATCGTATCTCACCCTGAATACAATTTGGGATTTCACGATGGCGAAGGTCGCTCTGACTTGGAGTTTAATAGGGATATTGAGAACGTTGCAAATAACTTCGACAGCGCATACGGCGAAAACTCGACCGAAAAGGTTTTTCTACTGGACGTTAAACAAGTCAATACAGTATGGAAAAATTTCGGCAATTATTATATAGGCAGAAATGAGCAAGGAATGGCGTGGCCATATTGGCTTAGAACGCCTTATTCCAGTTGTAATCATTTGATGCGCTATGTGGAAAGTAGTGGTTCTATTGAAAAACATTATCCGATGACGGATTATATGGGAGTAAGACCTGCGTTTTATCTCGACTCAGACTATTATGTAACAACCTCCGGCGATGGTAGTGCGAGCAATCCTTATGTGGGCTCTGCACCTGACAAAATCGAGGACGACTATACAGTAGCCGAGCCGGAAGAGGACCCAAATCAAGAGTGGGATATAAGCCTTGACCAAAGCCTAAATCTTACACTTGGTCCGTGGTATTCGAGCGACGGCAAGTATGCTAATCCTACCATCCCGGTTTATACCATTCAAAAGACAAGAAGTGACACAGAGAATATGGTAATCCTCTTTTGTGGCGAGGGTTATACCAAAAGTCAGCAACAAAAATTTATCAATGACGTCAAAAAGGTATGGGAGGGCGCAATGCAGTACGAGCCATATCGTAGTTATGCCGACCGTTTCAACGTCTATGCACTTTGTACGGCGTCAGAGTCTAGCTTTAATAGTGGTGACAGTACGTTTTTCGACGTGGTTATTGATAAAAGTAGCGGTCCGATGATTGGACTAAGCAAGAGTATTAGTAAAAACCATATTTTCGAACGCTGTATTGGACCTGCATTTCTTGAGGAAATTCACGATGCGCATATTCCTAAAAAAACCGATCCAAATTCATCTTATTGGGTTGGTAATAATAGCCCTCTTAGTGAATATGAACCATTTTATTATGTGCATAAATATATCAATCAGTTTGCTGTGTTAGTCAATACGACTCAAGATTTTGGTGGTTCGCATAGAAATTATGAAAGAGGTATTCATTATCTTGTAACTCCGGCTGATAGCGCACGTGCGCAAAAGACTTTTACGCACGAACTTGGTCACGGGTTGCTAGAACTTGGCGATGAGTACATGTCAAGTACTACGCAACAAACAGATCTTACGTCATTAAACGTGGCGCACACTCACGACCCGAACAACGTAAAGTGGAAACAGTTGTTAGGTTTCAGAAAAACTTATACATGTAATGCGTTAGGCTATGGCAATGCTTACAACTCAAGTTACGAATGCCTTATGCGTGATACCACCTATCAATTCTGTGAAGTATGTAAGTTGCAAGGCAGCAAGAGAATGTCGCAACTCATAGACGGCAAGAGCCTCTATGTTGCCGACCCCGAAGTCAAGAAATATACCGGGCAGTATTCTAAGCCGTCAGACTTTGCGGATACGACATATAACGGATATTATTATTTTGAAAATTATCGCAAAGGTGTTTTGCTAAGTGGCACTGATAAAAATAAATTCAACACGAGTATGGCGGGCGAGAAAATTCAACTCCGCACCATTGTTCAAAATCTTTCGGACACAACACAGCGCTATGTTACTATGAAATTGTGGATAAAGCATGCTGATGGAAGCGTTGCAACTACGACCGGCGGACAAAGATTAGAAGCAACGCAAACTTTTACTATTCCTGTATGGAGCGAAAAGAGTAAGTTCTGGCCAAAGGGTGCTTTGAGTTATGAAGGTAGCAATATGAATTCGGGATTGGAAAATTGTGAACTCATTTACCAAATCCCACTTGATGCTGACTTAAAACACGGCGATTATGTCGCTTTTGAAGTAACAGACAAAAGCGGAAATATTCTTGCTAACGACAACACCGAAACTCAAACTTATGCAAACATAAATATTGAGTACAAGTTCGAGGACGGAACTCCAATGCCTAATGCAAATAAAGCCGTAATACCTCTTGCGGTAGGAAGCTACATTAATTGGACGGCTGCTCCATCGCTTTATGGTCATACACTTAGCAGAGTAGAAGGTCTAAATCAAATTGTAAGCGGTAGTGGTCAAACAGTAACGTACTATTACAATTATGTAAAAGCGTCCTATAATATTTTGGTTACCGATTGTGTGGCTAAAAAAGGTGAAGACACAGTAGGATATGCGCAATATGGCGACATTATTAAGGTGACGGCAAACACCGCTCCAACGGGAAAAGTATTTGATACGTGGGTAATAACAGGACTTGACACGACGGGTATGGACCTAACCAAAACGGAAATCACTTTCAATATGCCTGCAAATGCAGTTGAAATCAAAGCAACCTATAGAGAAGTGAAATATAACGTAAGTGTAACAGGTGGTACAGGAGGTGGTGAATTTGAAGAAGGCGCAAGCGTTACCCTTACTGCAAATACTCCGGGTGTTGGTGAAAGATTTACAGGTTGGACGATTGAGGGAATAAGCGGTCTTGATACTACCCAAACAAGCCTTACCTTTAATATGCCTGCCGGCAACGTAACCGCAATCGCTAATTACGAAGATATAGAGTACACCGTTACCGTAAACGGTGGTACGACTAATAAGGCAAAAGCAATATACGGCGCAAGCGTAACCATTACGGCAGACGCACCGATGACAGGAAAGAGATTTACAGGTTGGACGATTGATGGAATAACTGGTCTTGATACAACCCAAACAAGTCTAACCTTTAATATGCCTGCCGGCAACGTAACGGCAACTGCAAATTACGAAGATATCGAGTACACAGTTACCGTAAACGGTGGTACGGTAGATAAGGCGAAGGCGAAATATGGCGAAAGCGTAACAATCACCGCAAACGCACCGACGACAGGACAAAGATTTGCAGGCTGGACGATTGATGGAATAACCGGTCTTGATACAACCCAAACAAGCATCACCTTTAATATGCCTGCAAATGCTGTAACCGCAACCGCAAATTACGAAGACATCGAGTACACCGTTAACGTAATCGGTGGCACGGCAGATAAGGCAAAAGCAAAATACGGCGAAAGCGTTACCCTTACCGCAAACGCTCCGGGTGTTGGCGGGAGATTTGTAGCTTGGACTTTGAGAGGAGTGTCGGTTGCAGACACAACAAAGACCGAAATTACTTTCAATATGCCTGCCGGCAACGTAACGGCATTCGCAAATTATGCAAATATAGGGTACACTATTACTGTAAATGACGGTACGGCAGATATGTCAGAAGCCATATATGGCGAAAGAGTAACTATCACCGCAAATGCGCCTGCAACGGGAAAAGAGTTCGATAAGTGGGTTGTTACGGGAATTACTTTGACCGACGAAGATTTGGCAAAATCAACGGTTACTTTCGAAATGCCTGCAAGTAACGTGACAATGGAAGCAACGTACAAAGACGTTGTTTACCAAGTCACCGTCGAAAACGGAACAACCACCTTGGATATGGCAACCTATCAGGCAGAAGTCACCGTAACGGCAAATGCTCCCGATGCCGATGAGCACTTTGACAAGTGGGAAGTTACGGGACTTGACACCACGGGTATGGACTTAACCAAAACGGAAATCAAGTTCCAAATGCCGGCAGGTAACGTAACCTTTAAGGCTACCTACTTGAGAGTTACAAAGTACGGTATAGTTATTGTGGACGGCACGAAAGACAAAGAAGTTGCAAAAGCCGGTGAAACCGTGACCATAACCGCAAATCCTGCTAAACCGGGCAAAGTATTTGACAAATGGACTTGCGAAACGGCAGGCGTAACCATTGAGTTTGTAAGCGCGACAAGTTCTAAAACAACCTTTGTAATGCCTGCAAGAGAGATTGAAATCAAGGCGCATTTCAGAGATGTAAGCGATGCTCCGTCGGTTGAAATCAAAGTCGAAGGCGGAACGGGCGCAGGAGTATATACGCAAGGCGAAAGCGTTACCGTAACGGCAAATGAGCCTGCGGAAGGCAAAGTATTCAAAGGCTGGCAGGACGCAAGCGGAAAAATTGTCAGCACCGATAAGAGTTATACCTTTAACGTAACGGGAGAAAAAACCCTTACGGCTGTGTATGACGATATGCCTTCGGGAGGTGGCGAAATCACCCCGCCTGCTAAAAAGGACGGACTTTCGGGCGGACAAATTGCGGGTATCGCAATCGGTTCGGTTCTGCTTGCAGGAATCGGCGGATTTGCCGTTCTTTGGTTCGCAGTCAAGAAAAAGACTTTTGCAGATTTAATCGCAGCAATCAAAGCAATGTTCACCAAGAAAAAATAAGATGAAATAATAACAACGAGCCGTTCGTAGTAAATGCGGACGGCTCTATTTCTAAAATCGGGAGAAATTATGGGAAACGACACACAAAAAATTAAACTTCTTGCGTTGTGTGATATTCTAAAAAGAGTCAAAAAACACTTGACGAACAAATGTTCGTATGTTATACTATAATTGGTTTGATATAAGGTCAAGCATTGCGCCGTAAGAAAAGGCGTTGTCGGGCGTGAAGATGTTGCC
Source organism: uncultured Eubacteriales bacterium (assembly GCA_900544545.1). Taxonomy (GTDB): domain Bacteria; phylum Bacillota; class Clostridia; order Christensenellales; family CAG-314; genus UMGS692. The sequence goes on along the minus strand of UQVY01000001.1, from coordinate 28,305 downwards.
CGATTTCTCTGTTCCCCTTTGTGGACTCGGAAAGGATAATTACCGTCGTTTGCCATAGGGCTGCTAAAAATATAGCAACTACCGCGACGGGCGTTGAAATCGTTAAAAAGAGAGATTTCGGCGTGGGTTTTGTTGTTGGGCGATTTTTCAGATAAAATCGACTAAAAATTAAATAATCGGGATTAAAATCCGTGCGAAGAACGAGCCTATAAAGGCAACCGAAATCGCACGGATTTTTTTGTCTGCGGATACAAATCGGAGGCGTTTTATGTAACAAAAATAGAAACTTAATACTAACTTTTAAGTCGGTGATAGAAAAAATATCAGCGGCTTTTTTGTCGTCTTTCTGGAGGTGAAATAATGACAAATTACAATCAATATCGCCCGCCGTAGCGGGAAAAAACTTTGGAAGCAAATGCGGAGCAAAACTTAGGCTATCTCATCTGTTTTACGGTATAAAATCAACAAATAACAAAAAAGAGTATGTTTCAACACGATTCATACACTTTTCTCTTTAATTTTAATAGTGTCCATAAAGTTATATCACAATATAAATAATACACAACAATAAATACAACCGTTTTTTTTTCTAATGGATGTTCTAATAAACGTGCAGTATTTTGGAATTTTTGACCTTTGTTTTTAGTTGTTGACTTTTATTTACGAATAGGATTAAAAAACTTAAAAAATAAACAAAACTCGTTCTAATAGGCTGAAATTTGCTTAAAAATAAGCATAATTATATGTAAATTTTTAATTCTAAACGGTCCTAAAAAACAGTGATTTTGAGAGCCTACGGACCAAAAGGTCAGGGGTTCGAATCCCTTATGGTACGCCACGGACACTATATATTGTGCTTTTCTCCTAAGATTAACACAATATATAGTGTTTTTTGTTGTAATTTCGATTTTTGCCGATCAGTGAATCCGATTTACAAAAACAGCCTTCGATTTGAGTTGTCATTTTAACGAATCTATCATAAATCGAACTTAATTTTAGCCGAACACAGGGAAAAGATCTCCTCTAAAAACAACCTTTTCACCCGAAATTACCTCAAAAAAGCCGACGGCTCCGTTCTTTTCGTTTTTCTCAGCAGTCAGAACTACACGATAATCCCTGTTTTCCCCGCGTTTTTCGAGAGTTTTGAACTCCGCATGACTTATAACGGGAACGCTTATACCGTCGATTTTAAGGCTTCCCAACACCTGATTTTTTCTGATTACACACGAAACAGAATAGTTATCTATCGCAAAACGCAAAAAATCACGACACTCTTCGAACATAGGACCGCAATTCAGAACTACAACAATGAAAAGAGCATCGTCTTTTTTCGCTGCAGCAACGAGACATCTGCCGGCTTTTTTTGTGAAACCGGTTTTCACACCTACGGCTTCGGGCAACATATTCAGAAGCTTGTTTTTGTTAATTATGTGTCTTTTATTTTCACCGAAACCGATAACGGCAGACCTTTTTGCAACTATTTCGGCAAAAATCTCGTTTTTCATAGCAGCTGACGTGATAAGTGCAAGATCTATAGCTGTCGTATAATGGCTCGGATCGTGAAGACCGTGTGGCGTAACGAAGTTGCTCGAAACAGCGCCATATTTACGCGCGGTTTCGTTCATCATCGCGACAAATCCGGCCTTTGTTTTCCCGACATGAAGCGCAAGAGCCTCCGCCGCGTCGTTTCCGCTCTGCAACATAAGCCCCGTGAGAAGGTCTCGGACGGTCATTTTTTCGCCTTTTTTAAGATAAATCGAGGAACCTTCGACGCCTACGGCTTCATTTGGTATCACTATTTCTTCACAAATATCAACTCGTTCCAAGACTGTTAACGCAGTCAAAATTTTTGTCGTGCTCGCATTCGGGAGATGAAAATTATCGTTTTTACTCAAAATTTTCGTCCCGGTAGTCGCTTCATAAAGAACCGCAGAAGATGCCGAAAAATCATTCGATGTGAGAAAGGCTGATTGTGTCGAACATAAAGAAATTGAAGGAATATTGCCTTTATAATCGCATAATTGTCCAATTTCACAATCAGCATTCATATCGAAACGAGCTGTATTTTTTATTTGAAATAAACTCGTAGCTGTAATTATTACAAATAATATAATTATAATAATTATTTTTTTTAAAACTGTATCAGTCATTCTTTTTTGCATTTCCAAAAACATCCTTTGCTGCGTTTACAAGTTTTTCGAAGCTGCTTTGCTCAAAGCTCCTCACCATTCTAACACTATTTTCATCAAAAATCAAAAAACCGACGGGCGTAAGTTCTGCCCCACCACCGGTTGCGCCCGCGAACTTAGAATTGTCCGTTTTTCCGTAGTCGCCACCGCCCGCAACAAAGGCAAAAGTCACCTGCGAAACAGGCAGAATCATCCCCCAATCTGTTTCAATAGGCTTACCGACGATAGTATTGGTTTCAGCAGCCTGACGCAAATTTATAACAGCAGTTTCAACAATCTCCCTTATTTTACTCGTTTTTTCCATAATAACTCCTTGATTAAAACATACACTTTTATTCCAATTTTCACTTGAGCTGAAAAATTACTCTTTTTATCACTCACCAGACATAAATTCGTCGAAAATTTTGCATTTAGCATAGAAAATACGCCATAAATTAACGATTCAAAAATCGCAAAGCCGTACAGAAGCCTGACTTTTCTCGCCGGATTTAAAAAAATCTGCACTTTTGCTGCTTTAATCGTTATGAATTTTAGCGGGTTTACCGATACGCCCTGCTTCATATCGATTTTCGGTTTAATCGGGAAAAAACCCCATAATAAAAGCATAATTTCAGCTTTTTCGTCTTCGGTTTTCTCTAAAAAAACAGTTATCGGAAACGGGATAACTATCAGCAAAATCACAGCTAACAGCAACACACAGATGGTAATAATTACAGCCATAGTGATATTTTGCGCCAAAAATCAATAAATATTTATTCATAATCGATTTATAATACGTGAAATATGCAAGTAAATTGATTGTCTTTTAAGTGTTTATTATATGTTTTTGACTACAAAGTAATTACTTTGCGTATATTCTGTGATTCTTTGGAAAACGTGAAAATAGCGGCAATAATTGATGTTAATAATGTTAAAATCGACAATTTTCGACAAAAAAAGCCAACCATTCGACAACTTTCGCCTCTAAAAATCGTCAATAATCACCTTCGGGAACAATCCTATCGAACAAATGCCTCCGATAACACCGCTTTACATAATCATTTGCGGAGGTCAAAATGAAAAAACAATTCGTCATCGCTATTATACTTTCTTTCGTTGTTCTATACTCAGGTCTTGTCTTTTTACTTTCAAATACTTATAAATCGCAAAATAAACACTTAAAGAACGATAGGTATTCACAAGATATTTCACATTTAAATTTTACAGAATATTCGTTTGAATTTCAAAATTTTATCAGAATTCATATACAAGCAAAAAGTGACAAAGACTTTGATCAAGCCGTAAAGCTTCGCGTTAGAGATAGAATTGTGTCTTATCTTAGAAAAATATTGGTCAATTGCGACACAAAAGACGAGGCGCTTTCTATAATTTCTTCACAAATCTCGCAAATCAAAGCAATTGCCGACGAATCAATATCAATGTGCGGAGCGAATTACTCGTCCGACACAAGAATATCGAGAGAAACTTTTCCTCAAAGAATCTACGGCGAAAAGGTTTTTCCTAAAGGCGTTTACGACTCCCTCATCATAACTTTGGGCGACGGAAAAGGCGCAAATTGGTGGTGCGTGGCCTATCCTCCGCTCTGTTTTATCGGCGGAGTTGAGAATCCCGACGCTCCAGATAAAATAACTTACAACTCTTTGTTCATCGAATGGATACAGAAACTTCAACAAAAAGACGATTGTGAGCAATAATTGTTTGTTTTGTGATACGATATTTAATAATATTATGTTTGCATTAAATACAATATATCATCCATAATCATTCGCTAATTATCCTTAATTTTTACATTATTTTGTTGCTTGTCATTAAATTGCAATCGAACTTTAGATTATCGGTCAATGAATGTTAAAATATAAGTGTTTAAATTGTGTTTGAATAGCAACAATATATTGAACAAACAACACCTTTACTCACCAAAACCTTATTTTATAAAAAGAAAGCGGATTATTGCCCAAAATAATAAAAAAAAATCGCGACATTTCGGAATAAAAACGCACAAAAGCCTTGACACTCGGCGGCAGATGTGGTATTATTTACGGGCAATTTGGAGAAATACCCAAGTGGTCGAAGGGGCTCCCCTGCTAAGGGAGTAGTATGCGAATAAAGTGTAGCGAGGGTTCAAATCCCTCTTTCTCCGCCAAGTGAAACTCGTTTGAACCCTTGAGGGGCAAGCGAGTTTTTCTTCATTTCGGTGCCCGATTTGCCCGTTTCGTTTTCTATCAAAGCAGCTATTTCATTATTTTCTTCACGTTTTATATACTCGTCGATTCCGATATTATACCCGAGCATTTTGGACGGCTTATCGTCTTTTGCCGTCATAAAGATAATCGGCATTGTTTTGTCCGTAGTGCGAATGCTTTCGGCAAGTTCGAATCCGTTAATTTCGGGCATCATAATGTCGGTCAACAGTAAATCGCATTTCGAATTTTCGGTTTTGCTTAAGGCATCTTTTCCGTTGCACGCCGAAACGACGTCGTAACCGGCGTTTCTCAGACTCGTCGCAACGAAACGATTCAAATCGGCGTTATCTTCAACTAACAATATTTTAATCATATCGCCCTCCGATCGTGAGTTATTATACCTTTTCCATTATAGCAAATTGTTGCCGAAATGTAAAAGTTTTGTCAAAGCTTCTTTTTGAGCTTTTTTCGCGTCAAATTGTATATTTTTAAATAAACTTTTATTGATTTTGTGAAAACTTAATTAAAAAACAAGAAAGAGCCCGATTCCCCTCGGACTCTCTCCTTATACGAATATTTCATTTTGTAATCACAAGAATCACACCAATTGCGCAATTTTCTTGATTTTATCTCTTTATTTTTTCTTTTTCTTCATTATAATGACTATTGACAAAGCCGAAATCACGATTGCAATTATCAGCGCAACTATGAAGCTCGTTCTCATTTAAGATTTTTCAACGGATATTTTCGCTATTTCGCCTCTTATTGAAGCAAGCGCTTCCTTAAGCTCGGAAATGATTTTTTCGTCTTCGTCCGAGAGTTTTTTAGCCTCGCCGATTTCTCCGTTCAGCTTTTCGATTGCGGATTCCAATTCGTCGCAAAGCTCTTCAAGATTCGAAATTTGCCCTTTATAGTCGACATTTTCAGCATCTTTTTCCAGCAAAATCAAATCTTTTTCGGCAAGAATTAACTTGTAATAATTATCGACGAGCAACTTTTCGTCTTCGGAAAGAGCGTCGTATTTGTCCCTTATATCCTGAATTTCCGCTTTATTTTCAAGGCTCGTTACGACAATATTAGCGATTTTTTCGTTTAATTTTTTAATTTCGATAGTTCTTTCTTCCTTTTTAAGAAGCTCTTTGACCTCACTTGTAAGCTCCGTCATCGAATTTTCACTTTGTGAAATATAGCTCATCGGAACAGAAATGCCCTCCGCGACGTAAATTTCGGCGTTTTTAAAGTTAAAATAGCGACCTTTCGTGTCGTAAGTCTCAAGTAAAGGCAGTTTTCCTCCGAAGAAAATTTTCACTCCTTCCACACGAAACACCTCATCGCCGATTGTCGCGACGCTTTCGGGAACGGCCACCGACTTCACGGGAACATACGCAAACGCCCGCTCTCCGATGCGGATAATTCCGTCCGGAATCGTGATTTTTCCGTCGTCGGGAAGGCTCACGCAGCGCAAATAAACGTTGTGAACATAGTCGATTATTGCTCCGCCGTCAACTCTGAGGAATGGATGTGTGTCTGAAATATGATATATACCTGAATAATTATTGATAAATTGATGTTTTCCGAAGTCGATTTTCTCCACGCTCGCCGGAAGTCTGACCGCGGAAACCTTAGAACCCTCATAAAAAACGTTTGCGCCGACGTATGTGCAGTCCTCGGGAATTATCAGCTCCTCGGCGATGATTTTGGTCTGAGCGAGCGATTTATCCCCGAGATATTCGATATTTTCAGGCAAAACAAAGTCTTTTACGTCGGTTATTGCGTCACAAAACGCCTCGTTGCCGAGAATTCTGAGACTTTCGGGAAGATTTACGGTTCTGAGTTTACAACCCGCGAAGGCTTTTTCGCCGATTTCCGCGACGTTATCCGAAAGAACAAGACTTTCGAGCGCGGAATTTCTGAATGCGCTTTTCCCGATAACGACCTCCGCTTCCCCGAGAATAAAGACCGCTTTTTTGCAAAGACAGCTCTCGAACGCGCTTTCGCCCACGGTTTTAATCGACGCGGGAAGTGTTATTTCCGTGATAGACGAGTTCATAAAAGCTCTCGAAGCTATTCCCTCTAATCCTTCACGAATTTCAATCGTTTTTATCGTTTCATTGCCGTAAAATGCACTTATTCCTATCACTCTCACGCCTTCGGGAATCACTACGCGGCTTTCCTTTCCGTTATATTTTACGAGAACTCCGTCCTCTATCACGAAATCGTTTCCGTCGTCCGAGAAAGAGGTCATTCCGTCGGCAATCCTGCCCGCGACTTTGACCGAACATTTCGCGATATGAGTCGTGATTTCTCCGCAGGAATTTTCAGCCTGAAGCGTAACGAAAATTTCCGTTGAGCCTTCTTTTTTTGCGGTAATCAGTCCGTTTTCGTCGACAGAAGCCACCGAAGGATTCATCGATGCGAATATTTCCGTGATTTTTCCGCCGTAAGCCAAAAATACGTCCGTCCCGAAAGGCTCTGAAAGATATTCCGCGCGGATTTTTTCGCCCTCCCGCAAAACGATTTCGTCCTGCCCGAAGCTTACACCCGTTATCTGCCAGTCCGCAGGAGCCGTAAGACCTTTCGCCGCGGCAATCGTTCTGTTGAGCGCGTAGTCGTACACTCCCACGCCGAGAACGCCTGCTTTTATATCCTCTTCGTAATCGGTTATATCCCAGACGAGTTTCGTAATTGCTCCCGCTTCTTCCTCGAGTACGGGAGTCATATAATCGAAAATCTGAATTCCGGAATTTTCTTTGCCCGCCTGCATAAAGAGCGGCGTTACCGCCATAACGTACTGATTGTCGTAAACGTCGACGCTGTAAAACAATCTTCCGTTTTCTTTATAAAGCCGTGCCGACAGAAGCTGCGGAGCTTCGTTGTCTACGGTAAGGGGCATCTCGACAACGTTTCCGTTTTTCGGCTCTCTGCCGTTCAACGCTTCGAATTCGCTCTTTCCCTCTATTCTGACGATAAGCCGCGCATTGTTCGGAAGCTTATCCGTTCCTATTTTATCGACTTTCCCTCTGAATCCGTATTCCATCATCTGCGGAATTATCGCATCGTAGGAAGAATTATATACGGATTTATTGAGCTTCTCTTCGGTCACTTCGTACAAAACCTCGCCCGTATAGGCGTCCCTTACCGAAACCGTAACGTAATCCATATTTTTAAGAAGTCCGAAATAAACGGTATCGACGCTGAAAACTCCGCTGCCTTCGGCAGAAAGAGCAATACGCTTTTCTTCGGCTTCGATAGTCTTTCCGCCTTCGGTTTCAAACGCGTAGGTTCCGAGATAATATACGCTTGCCGTCTGCGACGCCGTCATATAATAGCCGGAAAGAATTATCGGAAAACTCTGAACGAGATCGGAATTCTCATCGAAATAGTCGTACTCGAAGGCTTTTGCGTCCGTCCAATCCCCGTAAAATCCCATATACGGCAAAGAAAGACCGATTTCATCTTCCGATTCGAGCGTTATAAATCCTTCCACGAAATTACCTTTCGGCGCTTTTTCGAGAAACTCTCTCGCCTCCTCGGTCAGAACGAGCGAAACTGAAACCGAAAGGCTTTTTCCGCCCTCGACGATTATGCCGAATTCGCCTTCTTTGCGTCCTCCGCCCTCGACCGAAATCGAAAATTCTCTTCCGAGGGTTTCGCTTGCAAGTGCGAAAAAGCTCTTTCCGTCCTTTTCTTCGAGAGCCTCCGTAAGAGCGATAACGTCAACCGTATAACGAAGTTCCTCTTCGGAAAGGTTTACTACGTCGAAATCAAGCGTATAAATTCCGATTCTTTCGGAGTAGTCGCCCAGTTCAATTTTTGCTCTGTCCGTCCCTTTGACCGAAATATAAGCCTTGGTTTGGATTGCGCCTGCGACGTCAAGAAGTCCCGCGCCCTGTTTTCTCGGAGAATAAACCCTACCATCCGGGTCCTTTCTTATCTCCGCGGTACTCATAGCCGTTTTATAGGTCAAAGCAAGTCTTTCTTTCGCCGAAAGGTCGGGATATAATTCGTTTATTCTCTGCCGTATAAGCGTAAGACCGCCGGCAGCATTGGGCGAAGCCATACTCGTTCCGCTGTTATAGCCGTAAACGTTTCCTCCGTTCTCGTCGATACTCAGCGAAGAATAGATATTTCCGCCGGGCGCGGTTATTTCGGGTTTAAGAGTCAACGCCGAAGTCGCTCCCCAGCTTGAAAACTCGGACATCTCGTAATCGATAACTTTATGCTGCTCTTTTGAAAGCGTAATAATCTTATCCTCTGCGGCTGCAAGTGCCTCTCCGTCCGACTTATATATAAATACGGCGGGAATTTTAGCTTCCGTAACCTGCATTCACACCCACAAGCCGCTGACGTTATCGTAAATAATCCCCGCAATCGCTCCGTGCGCTTCGGCTATAACGAGTTTTTCGTCGAAAGAAATCGTTCCTCTTCTTATAAGCGCGATTTTTCCGCTTACGTCGAGTCCTTCGTAATCGCCTTCGCTTCCGATTCCGGGGATAACGACGTATCCGAGGTCATAAGGCTCCGAAAAATCCGTCCCGAGCTTGCTACCCATCTCCTCGTAAAAATCTCTGTTTTTCATATCCGCATATCGGCGCGTTTTTCCGGCTGCGGTAACGGTGCTTTCGTTCATCTTGTAAGCGTTTATGCTCGCGACCGCAAAGCTCTCCCTGAAAGAAGCCGGCAGAGCCATAACTCCGAAATCGGGATTTTCGGCAAGAGGCTTCTGGTCGTAGCCGGCGTAACCGGCGTTGAATTCGTTGCCCGCAGCGACAGCGGTTATGATTCCCTGACCTTCGAGAGCCTCGTAATACGGCTGCATCCAGTCGGAGGTTACGAATCCCGCGGAAGAACCCAAAGAAAGATTTACCGCGTCCACTCCGAGTACGACCGCGTCGGAAAGAGCCGCAAGTATATTCGTCGTGGAGGCGTTCGAATACTTGTCGCTGAATACTTTAAGATTGACTATCTGCGCGTCGCAGGCTATTCCGTAAAAATCAACGCCGTTGTTTCCTGCGGCTATGCCCGAAACGTGCGTACCGTGAGAGTTTCCGTAGGACCTTCCGTCCGTATCGTTGTCGCCGTAGTCGAAAGAAAACGGAACCTTCGCACTTTTATAAACGTCTTCGACTTTAAGTTTTTCGCCGTAATATTTGTACTCGTAATCCTCGCCTTCGTAAGAAAGAGTATAGCCGTTTCTTGCGGTAAGATACGGAAGAAGCTTCTCTATACGGGCGGTATCGAGAGCCGGAGACGTCGGCATAACCGAGAAAGCCTCGTGATTATCCATAAGACCCGTGTCCACGACCGCAATAACCGTTCCTTCTCCCTTTAATCCGCATTCCTCGCGCGCAAATTTGACCTGCATAATCTCCGCGCTCACCGAATCCGAAACGGAAGGCGCCGCATAAATCTCCGAAAGCGTAACCTCCTCGACCTTTTCGGCTTTTTCTATGTTCCCGATACGTCCGTACGGTATTTTAAGGGATATTCCGTTAAACAGCACGGTATAAGTATGCGTTAATTCAAAGCTTTCCGTCTTTGACAGCTCTCTGAGAAAGTCCGACTGTTTATCTTTAAGCTTTTTATCGTAATCCGAACATTCCTCGGTCAGAAGATACTCCGAAAACCCGATTCCCGACTCCTCCGCTTTATCGAGAAGCGATTTCCCTTTAAGCTTTACGATTATTTCGATTTCCGTTTTCGGATCTATATCGTAAATCGGCTCCGCTCCCGAAAGCTTGCTTTCGAGAATGACCCGAATACCGACGCTTTCGATATTTACGCTTTCTTTACTCTCCCAAAAAAAACGCGCGTTCCTCCGCTAATGCCGAGGTAAACGCGCCTTGCACCGTAAACGTAAATATAGCCATACATATACACATACAGACGATAAGTGCTTTTTTACGTTGATTCATATGTTTCTCCTTGGTATTCAGTTTTTGCCGCGCAGACTCTCTGCGGCTTATTCTATATAAGGCGGAATTAAACGCCGGTTTTTCGTTCCGCCCGCACCCGCGGATAACTGCGGGTACGGACGAACCGGAAGGAAATACTATGCAACGAAAACCCGTTCAAAATCCGTCGGATTTCCGAAACAAGGTCCACGTTCCCGAGTAACAATTCTCGGAAACGCAGATCTTTTTCCTTTCGGGAGAGTTTTATTTTACAAGAATTCTTTTGCTTAAATCTATAAGGCAAAGACCGATTCTCGGAATCTCTTGGCTTTTCGGTTCTTGGAAATCAAGCGAAGTCGAAGCCGCCGTACCCCACGTATCGAAACGAACCTCTACGCTCCTGACGTCCGTACTTGCCATAAACTGACTGAAATCGAGACTTATCTTAACGATATCGTTCTCGGGAATCTCTTCTCCGATAAACTGCGCCTGTCCCTGCTGCTTACCGTTTACGTAAGCGAGAATGAACAAATAACCCGTATATCTCTTGTCGAGTTTGACGTTGAAATAAACCGTGGGCTGATCGTATTTAAGCGTTATAGTAAGACTCTGGTTAACTCTGATGTCGTAAGCCCACCATTCCGTCGTTCCGTCTTTTCTCGCGGTATCCGACCATCTTGCGTAAAGCTTATATGTCTTGTTGTCTTCGCGGCGGCAGGGAGTAATAAGTTCCTCTTCCCACGTTCCGTTATCGAAGAACCAACCCGTGAAATACTTCGTGCCTTCGCCCGTCCATTCGGGAACGGGATAACTCATAAGTCTCTTGGATTCGATCGTCTGATAGGGAGTTTCGCCGTCGCCCGTATAGAATTCGAAGGTGGAAAGATTTACGTAACCAGTCGTATCGAGATATCCGGAATAATTTTCGGTCACGGAATCGAGCCATACGATGTAAGCGTCGAAAGCTTCTTCGGGAACGCGAATCGTTATCGATTCCGCGTAAGCGACTCTGATGACTTCTTCGGTGTCCTCACCTTTGACTTCGGGAATGGTTGCGGATCTGAATTCAAGAGTCAGCGTATCGCACATAAAGCTGTTCAAAGCCGTCGCGTAAAGAGTCGTAAAGCTTTCGGGGAAAACAATCTTCTTTACGCCGCTCAGGAAGAAGGCTCTTTCTCCGAGTTCGAGGAACCCTTCGTTAAACGTAACCGATTCGGCTCTTGCGTAAGCGAAGGCTTCGATTCTTGCTTTTACGAGAGTTTCGGGCGCAACGTATTCGGTTATCGCGCTTGCCGCGGGGAATACTATAAGCTCGGTAAGGTCGAAGTTATAAAGAACGCCGCCGATCGATTTGAGAATCGTACTGCCTTCATCGACGTTGACCTCCGAAAGAGAATAACAGCCGCCGAAAACAGACTCTCCGAAATAAGTTACGGTTGAGGGAACGGTGAACGAAGTTAAAGAAGTTCCGTAAAAAGCACACGTTCCTATTTTTTCGAGAGCGTTACCTTCCGCAATCTCGAGAGTTTCGAGAGAACTGTTCGTAAATACGCCTATGCTTCCGATAATATTCGTCGCTCCCATCGAGCCGCTTACCTCGTCGAGAATTTTGACGCTTTCGGGAAGCGAAACCTTCTTGACGTAAGCAGAGTAGAACATTCCGCCCGGAATGACTGTAACGCCTTCGGGAATAATAACTTCACTGACTTTGGAATATGCGAACGCGAAAAGCGCGAATTCACGGACGGTTTCGGGAACCGTATAAGACTCTTCGTCGATTCCCGCCGCGTAAGCAAGGAAAAGGTCTCCCTTAGTTACGCCGTCCTCGAGAAGAATCTCGCTGCCGTTTTTAACGATGACCGCGTTGTTCTCGATAAGGATATTACCCGCCGTATTAACGGTCGCGCCGTCTTTATAAGCTATCTGAATAAGGTTCAGGCAAGATACGAAAGCGTCTCTGCCTATTTCTTTGAGCGTAGTATCGAGCGTTATCGATTCCAGCCAGTTACAATCTGCGAACGCACTTCTTCCGACGTATTCGATACCCGGGATTGAAATGCTCATAAGATTGCTGCAAAGCGAGAAAACGCCTTCTTCGCCCGTATCTCCTCCCGTTCCGTCCTCGAGACGCTTTACGCTTCCGTTAACGACGAAATTCGTGAGAGAGGAACGCGCGAACGCAGCTCTGCCGATGGATTCGAGGTCCGCGTCTATCGTTACCGTGCGGACGTACATATTCCAGAAAAGATACGGATAAGTATTCTTGACTCCCGCAACTATCGTATAGCTTTCGACGGAAGTATCTCCTACGTGAATAAGAGTCGTTTTGTCCTTGTTGTAAAGACCCGTGGAATCCGCCGAGAAATTGGGGTTATCTTCGGCAACCACCCATTCGTAAACTCTTACGCTCTTCCACATAGCTTTTTCATCGATTTTTTCGAGTCCTTTGCCTATAATTATTCTCTTAAGCACACAGCTCGTAAAGGTATCCTCGCCGAAACTTCTGAAAGAATCGGGAATATAAAGACTGAGATTCATCTCTGAGTATCTGACTCCGGATTTTCTCCAACCTACGAGATTGAGTGCGGCGTCGAAACCGATGACCGGCTTGCCTTCGTGCTCTTCGGGGAATGCGAAAAGTCCGTCTTCGGCAGGATTCATTCCGCTGAGGAAATGAATGGTATAACCCACGACTTCGCCGTTTTCTTCAACCGCCGTAAACTCGAAATGCTCGTCGGAAGCGGGTATGTAATCGTATACGGGACGAATCTCGAGATTTTCGGTTACGTTCTCGAAATCCTTATCCCAGCCTTTGAATTCGAAACACGAATAAGCGTGCGCCGTAAGTCTCGAATCGGGTTCTTCCGCACTTTCGCCGCAAAGAATCTCCTGCGCGGAAATAACCTTACCCGCGTAATCGTAGAAAACGACGCTGAATTTTTCGGCAGGTTTGACTTCGAACTTAGCCGTAAGAGCAACGGCTTCCGCAGGCATAACGAATTCGTAGGTCGCCGAGTCCGAAACCTTCTCTTCGCCCTTAAACCAGCCCGCAAACAGGAATCCTTCGTCGGGAGTCGCAGTTACGGAAATCTTCTCGCCCGCTTCGTATTCGCCCGACGCGCTGCCCGAAATCTTTCCGTTCTCGCCCGCCGTAACCGTAAGCGAATACCTGACGATTCTGACAAAAAGCGCTTTGAGAGTGATGTTGCCGTTAACCGTAAACGTATAGGGATTCTCATCGGAAACCTTCTCGTTACCGTTATACCAACCCGCAAATTCGTAACCCTCGTCGGGAGTCGCCGTCAAAGTTACCGAGTCGCCCGCGTAATACGAACCGACGCCCGCAACGCTGCCGTTTTTAGCTTCCGCCGACACCGCAACCGTCGTTTTACAGGCACTGAGTGTGAGTATCATCGCCAACGATAATACTATCGCTAAAATCAGTTGATTTTTGATACTGTTGCTTTCGCCCTCGGTACCGTTATCGTCTACGCTGAGCCTGCAATAAAGCGCGGTTATTCCCTCACCTCCTCCGTTTTTTGTTCTTTTATTTTTATTTGCCGTTTGTAATTCTAACATATCTGTTTACCTCCGTCAGATTCCAAACAGCAAGTTCGTAACTTACCATATCCAAGCCGTTCTTCCGTCAGACTTGTAAATTTTTTCATTACCAAACGCTCTAATATTTCGCATGCTGATTCTCGCGCCCCTTGCATCGATTCCGTGCTTACGATATACAACGTTTCGTTTTTTATTACCCTTACCTTATTTTTATCCGTTACCTTATTTGTTTCTCTATTTTGCAAATCTCCTTAACTTTATTGTGCGGATACTATGTTCTCTCTCCGGATGGATACTATGTTCTCTCTCCATAAACACAAAAATCCTCCTGTTCGATATTTTAGTTTTATTACGTTTTATTGTTGTTTTTTTCTTCCTCGAATTTGCGCAACTCAAAATCAAAGAAATCGTCGTAGCCGTCTATTATCTTGGCAAGGTCGGTATTTATCTCTCCCGCCTGCTCCAACAGTGCCTTATATCCTTCTTCAATGAGTTTAACTTTCGTATACCCGTGTTTCTTCAAAAATGCGTCTATTTCTTCCGCCGTTTCTCTCGGTATACTTGTTCCCCATACCACGCTCTTGTCTTTTCTCTCGTTCTTATGCTTTTCTTCGTATCTTTTATCTCTTTCGCTTCTCGGTTTCATTCCTGAACCCTCCGTAGATATATCATCGTATATATACGACGATTATATTTTACTGTTTTCTGCGCTCAGAGTCAAGCTCTTTTATGTGAACGGAGAGTAAAAGCCGCCTTAAATTTTCAATTCCGCAGATACTCGTTCCCGTGGACATCTGCTATAATTTTATTTTCTCGTTACATTTTGAAAAGTCGGTTTCCGACTTGTTCCGAACACCTTTGCCCAAATAGTTTGGACAAAGCTTATCCTGCTTTTGCCGCGGTACCGCTTTCAAAACTATTTTCTTGTCAATTTCGCGTTATTATCGTTCGTAGATTTTTTAACTTGTGTTTGGATTCATCATTTTGCGCTCCTTATTTCGTTTGTTTTTCTGTTATCCCTTTAAGTGCAACAGCAGGGAAACTTCTCTCTACTATTATTGGAAAGTTACGAGCCGTTTGTTGGGGTATTTCACGAAAATTTTACAAAAAAATTGCCGGGGATTTTTCCCGACAACAGCATATAAAAAGGAAGTCCGATATAATTCAAACTTCCTCTTTCGATTATTATATATGTTTGCAATTCTTTTTCACCGATAAAATCAAGGCTTCCTGTCTATCGTATCACTTATCTTCTCTCAAGCTCTTGTAAATTTCGCTGACGAAGATACCGAGAACTTCTTTCTTCATTTCGTCGTTAGAAAGAAGCAACGAGAAGAAGTCCTGATTTTGCGAAAGTCCCTCGATCAGCGCGTCGTCGATACCGTCGAAATACGAAAACGCAAAGTCGCTTTCCGTGTTTGCTTTCGCACTCTCACGCAGTTTTTCGGACTTCATCATCAAGTCTTTGATTTGAAGCATTGCCTTGATTACGACGTCGTTATCGTAGGTTTTGCCCGTTTTGCTGTTGATTTCGTCGATAATCTCCGAAAGACGTTTTACTTTGTCCTCGTTCAGATTAAAGTCGTCCGCCATCGGCAGTTTTACGATCGGATCGGGCGTAACTTTTGTCGTTTTATGCTCTTCGCCTTTCTTTTGGATAAAGTTGTCCGCTTTAATCTTACCGGACAAATCGAAACCGCCGCCCGGTTGAGAGATGTTCACGAACGAAACGAAGTAAGTCAGAAACAGATACTTTTTATGCAGTTCCACGTCCTCGAAGCACGATACCTGTATCAGAAACTCGTAAAAACGGATAAAATGCCGCACGACCGCCATAATCTCGATTTGTTTCATCAATTCGTATTCTTTCAGCTTCTTCTCTGCGCGTTGCAAGTAAAAACGCAACTGATTTTTGTCCTTTGACTCGATAATCTTTTTGTAGATAATCTCAGCCGCCATATTCACGTCGTAAGGATCTAAAATCATATACCCGTCGAGTTTCGCTTCCAAATCGTATACCGCCGTCGGCGTAACCGAATTTGCAAGCAACGTCGTGG
Source organism: uncultured Eubacteriales bacterium (assembly GCA_900544545.1). GTDB lineage: Bacteria > Bacillota > Clostridia > Christensenellales > CAG-314 > UMGS692. The sequence goes on along the minus strand of UQVY01000001.1, from coordinate 12,421 downwards.
TATAATACGGCGCGAACGCCTTGACAATATCGTCGTATGTATTCACGAAATCGAGAACAAACGTCTTTTTCTCAAACGGCGGGCAGATACGGTTCATGCGCGACAACGTCTGCACCGCGTTCACACCGCGCAACTTCTTCAAAACGTACATTGCGCAAAGTTTCGGTTGGTCGAAGCCCGTCTGATACTTGTTCGCCACAAGCAAAACGTTGTAATCGTCCGAATCAAACTTCTTCGGCAGTTTATCTTCCGAAAAGCCGTTCAGAAGCGTTTCCGTGTATTCCGTTTCGTCATAGGGCAGTTTCACTTTCCCCGAAAACGCCACGAGCGCGTGAATACCCGCGTAGCCTTTCTTGGTAACGTAATCTTCAAACGCCTGACGGTACTTCACCGCACTCGCGCGGGAAGCCGTTACCACCATTGCCTTTGCCATTCCGCCGAGTTCAGACAAAACCGTCGTGCGGAAATGTTCGACAATCACTTCCACCCTTTGCGCGATATTCGTTTCGTGCAGTTCCACAAACCGCGCGATTTGCTTTTTGGCTTCCGCCGTCTTGTACTTCGGATCTTCCGAAATCTCTTTGTTCAGCCGATAATACGTATTGTATTCGGTAAAGTTGGCAAGCACGTCTAAAATAAAGCCTTCTTCTATCGCCTGTTTCATCGAATACAAGTGGAAGGCTTCTTTATGCCCTTTCGCGTTCAATCTGCCGAACAAGTCGAGAGTCGTCGCTTTCGGCGTGGCGGTAAAGGCAAACATAGAAACGTTCTTTTGTTTGCCGTTGCGACGGATTTCGTCCGCAATCATATCCTGCGTATCTACTACGCCTTCTTCAAAATCCACTTCGCCCGCGCCGAGCGTCATTGTAATTGCCGCCATATCTTTTCCGGCTGTGGAAGAATGCGCTTCGTCGATAATCACGGCAAACGTCTTGTTTTTCAGGTTATTTACCATGTCCACGATATATGGGAATTTCTGTATCGTCGTGCCGATAATCTTGATATTGCTTTGCAGCGCGAGAGCAAGGTCTGCCGACGAACATTTATCGTCCATAACCTTGATAAGCCCTGTCTTATGTTCGATACCGCGCACCGCGTCCTGCAACTGCCTGTCCACCACCACACGGTCGGTGCAGATGATGATATTGTCGAACACGATTTTGTTCTCTTCGTCGTGAAGCGAAGAAAGTCTATGTGCAAGCCAAGCAATGGAATTCGTCTTGCCCGAACCCGCGCTGTGCTGTATCAGATAGTTTTGCGAAGTGCGATTGACTTTCACGTCCGCTATCGTTTTGCGGATAACGTCAAGTTGATGATAGCGCGGGAAAACTACCTTTTCTTTTACCGTGGTTTTGCCCGTTACTTCGTCCGTTTCTTCCTTGCGCTCGATAAAGATAAACTCCGAGATAAGGTCTAATACCGTATCTTTTTTGAGTATATCTTCCCACATATAATAGACGGAATATTTGTCGGGATAAACGGGATTGCCCTTGCCCGAGTCAATTCCCGTGCCGCTACCCATATTGAACGGCAGAAAGAACGTGCCGTCATTCGCAAGGCGCGTCGTCATATACACTTCCTGTAAGTCCATTGCAAAGTTGACGATACACCCCGCCTTGAAATAGAACAATCGCGTTTTCGGATTTCTTTGCGTGCGGTATTGCAAAATCGCGTCCTGATAGCTCTGCCCCGCAAAATTGCATTTGAGTTCAAACGACATAATCGCAAAGCCGTTCAGGAAAACCACAAGGTCGATTCTTTCGGTATCGCTCGCCCACACCTCTTCCATTACGGAAAAGATATTTTTATTGTATTTGGCAAGCAGGTCTTTATTGAAAGTCGTTGCGGGTTTGGTATACATAAGGTCTAACTTATACCCCGCGATTTCCACGCCGTGTTTTAATACGGATAACAGACTGCTTTTTGCTTTCGTAATTTCGGTATTGATAAAGTTCACCACCGTATCTTCGGTAACGTCTTTGTACACCTTGCGGATCTGCGCCATTGCTTCGGGCTGTGTATCGTCAAGGAACTTGAACAGCATTTCGCGGTCGATAGCAAAATTACGGTCGAACTTCACGTTTTTCCGCTCTATGTAGCCGTTTTCAGCGACGAGCTTATCTATGATAAACCGCTGATATTCTTTTTCGGAAAGTATGTTGTTCATACGACCTCCTTTTTGCCCGTAACGTATTCGTAAATGAGCGATTTTTTGTAGCCGTCAAGCGTTTCGATTTGCGATTTTTTATCCGCGATAATCTGCTCGATTTCGGCGCATTTGTTATCGAGATAATCGGCTATTTCTTGCTGTTCGTCAATTGGCGGCAGAATAAAATACTGTCTTTTAAATTCATCAAAATTTAATATTTTCCTAACGCCGCCGCCCATATTATGAAACGCTGTACAATGTTCATAACTTTTGAGCAAATAATTCGCATATTCGGATAAGACACGATTTTTATCAAGAGGATAAAACGACATGTACGCTGAAGTGATTATTCCTTTCTCTGTCACTAAAGCAATTCTTTTCGTTACAAAATCAAAATTGAGATTTAACCCATTAAGCACAATCATTCCGCAATCAACAATATTATAATTTAATACTGTTTCTGCCACATAATTTTCTTCGGGATCAAAATTCTTTTTAGGAACAATCTTACCATATTTAAATTGCAACGCTTTTGTTTCTTTGCCAAATTTGTTTTTATTTTTATTTTCAACAAAAAGCGCACGAATTGGAAGGCATTTCCACTCCTCCGGTATTTCTCCCACCCACGGAATACCGCTGTCTTTCATAGGGGCGGATGGGTTCAGACCGTGGGTAACGGCTTCGGTGATAATAGAACGCTTGTACTGTTCAAGCGTATCAATCTGCGCCTGAATATCTGCTTTCAATCCGTCAATCTTCCCGCACTCTCTATCCAAAAACTCCGCAATTCTCTGTTGCTCGGCAAGTGTCGGGATTGGTACTATTATGTTTTCTATATCCGTTGAGTTAATATTTCCTAAGCCCGATGTAGAATTTTGCATATATGCAAATTGTTCTCTAACAAAAACTGCATTAAAAATAAACCAAGCATATAACGGATAATATGATTTTTGCAGTCTAATGCGTTGCAAAAAATTAGAGTAATAACATTCATTAGTTGTAAAATAGTCATCAGCCAAAGTGGTTTTTCCGATATGTAAAGAACTCCCGCTTGATTTCGTAATCAGTAAATCATTAGGCTTAATAAGACAATTTTTATATGGTATTTTACTTAAATCTCGTTTTGCAGGCTCTTCAATTATCCATTTTCCGTCAATTGTTTGTTCGGTAGAACGCAATACAATTTTATCATTTTCTGTACTTGTTGGTTCATTTCCCCAAACCCCGCCATCATTCGACTTGATTATATTTTTAGCTTTTATGCAAAGCCACTCTTTGGGTATCTCTCCTACCCAAGATATTCCGCTGTCTTTCATTTCTCGCATAATTAGTCCTTTTTAATCCTCCCGTATTCTGCTATCAAATAATTAACGAACGCACTACAGCTAACAAGCATAAACTTGGCTTCTTCAAAAGACACTTCGCTTACAAAAAGTCCTTCGGCGTGTCTTATACCGCCTTTATCATTGTTTGTATAAGTATATAATTTTTCAAAAGCCGATTTTAATTGACCCTTTAAATTGCACTTACTTTCTAATATTTTTAACGCTTCACCTAACGTTGCATTTTTCTTATCGGCTATAATACAACAAATTGATTCAACAGCGCTTATACTTTCTTTGATGCAATTTTTGTAATCCTTGTGTTCTCGGTCAGCAAGAAAGCCTACCGCCTTTTCAATATGAGCTTTGCACCCATTGTATGGAGCATTGCACGCCTGTTCTATTTCATCTATTTCACACCGATCTGTAATCGCAACTATCTTGTCACCTATAAATCGAAAACCAACGCATTCTTTTTCAAATAATTTGTTTATTTCTTCTTGAAAATGTATCCATTTCACCGTTCCATCGTTGTTACAGATGTATTGTCTTTTATATTGTGGAATCTCTGAACCAATTTTATTTGCCAAGTATTCAACCAAAGAAAGTACAGCGTCGTAACTGTCATGTAAAAATGTATTTTTTATATATTCTTCACATTTTTCTTTGCAAAAGAATGTGCTACACATATCGTAACCATTGATAACTTCACAATACACGTCATTAAGTACATCGCAATAAAAGCTTTGATCATAACAATTATCTGCGATAATATATGTAAAACAATTATACAGTTGTATTCTTGTTCGCTCATCAAACGAATCAATTTGTATCGTTTCGTTCAATTTATCTATATTATTTCTATCGCTGAACCCATTACGAATCTGTACCTTCTTAATTTCCCCCATTTCTCACTTTCCCTCCAAACAAATTTTTGATTCTCTCACTTACGCTCTTTTCAAGCGTTAAGAATTTTCCTTCCAACACTTCGCTCTTTTCGGGCTCAGTGTATTTATAGAAATATCTTGTAAACGGTATTTCCGCGCCGATTTTTATCACGGGCTTTTTCGCGCCGAGATTTTCCTCCCAAAACCATTTCGCGTCAGGAACGTAAGGCAACACTTCACGCGCCATATAGGTTTCTATATCCTCGGTATATTTCACGATTTCGGTGTCGCGCGTTTCTTTGTCATAGATGATATTGCCCTTTTTATCGCGCTGAATTTCTGCCGTTTTGTCCATCTCGGAAAGCCCGTCCGCGATACGCTCTGTCAGTTTTTTATCGCACGACAAAATTCCCGAAAGGTACTTGATGAAACTTTCCGGTTCTTTATACACCTTGTCCGAGATATGCTCTTTCAGCGTTTGCAGAATGTCCTCATATAACGGCTTTCTTTCAAGCATTTCTTCGTATTTTTTCTTATCTTTATCGGCAAGCGCAACACCCTGACTTTCGTATTCGGCAATCTTCGCTTCGTCGTAAACACCCGACAGCGCGCCTTTCATCAGCATTTGTTCGATACGCTCTTCCGTGATAGCGTAACTGCGTTGAAGCGGTTGCATAACGGCATATTCCTTGTAAAGAAACTCCGTATTATCGTAAATCTTGCAAAGGTCGCTCGGCACAAAATCGGCGTAAAGGTGCGTGATTCTCTTTCTGTCCTCTCTCGTAATTTCGTTTTTCTTGTTGCCGACGGCTTTACGAAGTTTATGGTAAATCTCGGCGGCATTGATGAGTTGTATTTTGCCTTTGCGTTCTTTGCGCTTATTTTTCGAGAGAATCCAAACGTAGGTCTGAATGCCCGTGTTGTAAAACAAATCGGTCGGCAAAGCAATAATCGCTTCAATAAGGTCGCTTTCCAAAAGCCAACGGCGAATCTGACTTTCGCCCGAAGCGGTATCGCCGTTAAACAGCGGCGAGCCGTTTTCGATAATCGCCGCTCTGCCGCAGAAGTCGTCCATTTTGTCCACGGCGGACTGCAAGAAAATCATTTGCGAGTCGCCACCGCTCGGAAATCCGTGTCCCCATCTGCCCGTTTCGCCTTTGGCGTATTCTTTCCTAACTGCGTCTTCCTGTCCGTCCTTTGCGTCTTTGCCCGACCACGGTGTGCCGAACGGCGGGTTTTCGATGACGAACCGCATTTTCGTATCGGCAAAGCAATCGGTTTTGAACGTATCGACGTGACGGAAATTATCCGAGTCCTGATTTTTGATGAGCATTTCGGCAAGCCCTACCGCGTAAGACTGCCCCATAAATTCCTGCCCGAACAGTTTGACTTCCGCCGTAGGATTATAGTGTTTTATGTAGGTATACGCCGTGGAAAGCATACCGCCCGTTCCGCAGGCTTGGTCGAGAACGGTAATAACCTTGTGGCTGTCGAAAATATCGTCGCACCCCTCCGCCATTAAAATTTCTACGAGTAGCTTGATAATATCTCTGCCCGTATAAAATTGTCCGGCGTCCACGTTCTGATAAAATCTGCCGATCAGGTTTTCAAAAATATATCCCATTTTGATACTGTCGTAAGTTTTTATCGACAGGTCAAGCACGGAAAACGCTTCGACGACGGAATACAGGCAGCCGTCCTTTTCCATTTTGTCGATATGTTTGTCCATTTCAAGTTCGGCAAAAATGTCTTTTACATTAGCCGAAAAACCGCTGATATAGTTTTTGAAGTTCGCCGCAATATGTTTGGAATCGTTGCAGAGTTCTTTTAAGTCGTACTCACTCGTGTTATAGAACGAAAAACCCGCGATTTTGCAAAGTGCTTTCGACGGGTAATTCGGGTTTGACCGATAGGCTTTTAACACCGCCTGCTTTGTGGCTTCAAGCGCGCACTCGAAACGGCGAAGGATTGTCATAGGAATTACGACGTCGCCGTATTTATCGGGCATATACGAGCCGCGCAACTTGTTTGCAATGCTCCATATAAAATTCGCTTCCTGCGTGATGTCTATCGGGTTATCGTCCCACATTGTATCGAGTATTTTATTTTCGCTCATTTAAGTTTTCTCCTGTAAATCTCTTCGTTCGTTCTATTTTAGCACATTAAATATGTCAGCGGTTGTCATAGTTAATAAAATTTTTTATTTTTTTCGCCGTTATCGGAGAATTTCCCAACTGCCCGTTTTATCCGAACCGACGCGCTGAATACAACCTTTTTCTTTTAAAGATTTGATTGTGCGCATGATAGTGCTTCTTCCTTTTTTTGTACAGTCGACAATTTCAGCCACATTGATTAAATTATTTTCTCTTATACAATCAAGTACCGCTTGCTCGGTTGGCGTTAATTTTACACCGTCATTTACAGTGCCATTTACAGTGTCATTTACAGTACCATTTACAGTACCATTCAACGAGATTTTCGTTTTGAATACGTCTCCGTCGATTAATTCGGGAATCGTTCCCGAATACACTTTGCTGTATTTTACGATATTTCTCACGCCCGAGCCGAGTTCCTCCGCCCAGCCGATTTCCTTAAAAACAGATGCGATTACGGGATTTTTCGGATACGGCACGAAATCCGTTAAACTTATCGTTCCGAGCCCGCGCGCTTTATTGCCGTTTTCCGTTCTTACGCAATCTTTTTCGATGATAAGTTTTGCGGGATACGCGTTGGAATATTCGCGGTGAATAAGCATGTTTGCAATGACTTCGCGAAACAGTTTATTTCTCGCGCTTACGCGGATTTCGTTTTCCATATAAAACTTATCGTCCACGTGCTTTTCGATAAAAGCCATAAGCCGATCGTAACTTTCGATCAGGTTACAACGAATATCGTCCCTGTCGTCATACCTGTCCGTTTCGTTCACCCGATAAATCGCGTCCGTTTTATGGTGCGGCAACGCCGATAGAATCGCTTCGTCCGTTCCGAAAAGCAGAATACACGCAAGCGTATATCCGCTTTCGCCCGTCTGAAGATTTTTCTTATACAGCCCCGCGCTACGCAAAATTTCTTCGTTCGTCATTCGCTCCCACGGATGATGAGGGTTTCTGTTTGTCGCCATAATACGCGCACGGTCGATAAGGTCGTGTTTCAGGTCATTTTCCGTCGCATACGGGAAAACGGTATTTTCCGTATATTCGCGTTGTTTTCTGATATACATTGCCGCAACGAGATCGGTATTATCCGTAATATCAAAATCGCCGTCCTCGTTTCTGTCAAAAATCCGCCTGTTGGTGTTATGCACCTGCGAACTTTCCGGAACGTAAACGTGTAAAATCGTTTTGCCGTCTAATTTAAACTCATCGACTGGCAAATACACCGTCGGAAATATTTTCTAATGGTGCCGTCATCTTTCAAACCGAGAAAAATATCTCCGCCGAAACGATTCAGAAATGCGCATAACGTTTCAAACACGTTTTTCGGCAAAGCGTCTTTACACTCTTTGAATTCAATCGATATTCCTTCGCCTTGAGCGATCAATTCTTCAAATCTTTTCGGCATAGCCTGTCAATCCCTCCGATCTTACACTTTTCCATTTTTATTATACTATATTTTCAAGATTATTTCAAGCCGAAACACGCATCCTCGCATGAAAAATAGCGTCGGTTGACCACTTTCTTCAGTATTTTTAAATATTTACGAACTTGCTGTTTGATTGTTTCCCCTATGTTTACTCGTCTTCGGTGCTTACGCGCCCATAAAATACAACTTTTCGCTTTCTCAATCTATCCAAGTTCACGTCTGTCGGCATTACAACATCATTAGCAATCAAATCAATTCACCTCCGTATAAAGTTTATTTTGTAATGCAATACTTTCTCCATATTGAAGACTTTTTCGTTCGATATTTATATACTTTTTATCGTCTATCAGCCCATTTTCGTGTGCAATCTCCAACATTTTGAAAGCAATAACTTTGTTAATTACATCCATATTCAGTTCTGCTTTATCCATTTTTCCTCTCCTTATAAATTAGGGGAAACGATAACAAACAGTTGAATATGTATTTGGCATTGCCACTTTATACTTTATCGTTTCCCGATTTTGTATTCTTCGTGGAATGCCAAACGGCATTCAAATTATTAAATTGTATCAGACCGGACTACTTATTATCGGTCTTTTCGTACTCGGCTTTCAAGGATTCGTATCCTCTGAAAATCAACTGCACCTTCGTGATGTGATGTTTCGACAAAAACGCATTGATTTCATCGAACAAATCCCGCGGTATCATCGTTCCGAAATTTCCGCTCGTCTGCTTGCGCTTATCTTTGTTGCGTTCCTCGTAACTTCTTCTTGCCGCTCTGCGCGGCGTTGTTTCTTTCTTTTCCATAGTAATTCTCCGTTTTAGCCTTGCGACGTGATTGCGCAAATCAGCGCGCCGATGATACTCATTACGAAATGCCCTGCAATAAGCACGCCTGCCAACGCAAATCTGCCGATAGTTGCAATTACTTTTAACACTTTCATTTTGATACCTCCGTTATTTTACATAAACGATTCCATTTAAGATTTCTTCTTCGATAAGCCTTTGCATTTCCGTTTCCCGTTTCAGATTTTCCATAAAATCTTCCGACTTTTTGAAACGCTCTTCTTTCGAGAACTTCTCATACATCGTTTCATACATTTCGTCGGCAGCTTTATCTACGCCGTGCAGATATTCGGGAAGATTAGCAATCGTCCAATCAATTCCTTTATCTTCCAGATACTGTTTTGCAAGCGTTCCGTACTTGCCGTAAACCTGCTTTTCTCGTTTAACAGTCTTTTGATAAACCTTGATTTCCGCTACGGTCAATCCCTCGCCCGATTTCGCTTTTTGCATTACTTTTGCTTTGTTCATAGTTTCACCTCCGATTTTCTTTCGTCGTATCAATACGATAGCATCCGAATCTGTATTTGTCAAGCTGTTTTGACCACTTTTCATAAAATATTTTCAGAATCTGTCCGTAAAACCGATTTTACTCTAAAAATATTGATATTTAGATAGTTTTAGCGCATTTTCGGTACAGAAAAGGAACGCTCCGAAGAACGTCCCTTATTCCTTAGTTATTTGTTTGTCATTCTCTGTCCCACTCTATATCCATAATCTCTCGTAACTTGGAAATAGCGGCAGAAACAGTTTCCCTGCTTAATTTATCTTGTTCGTTGAATACATAAATACGTTGCATTTCATCGAACGCGCTTTCAAACTCTTTGTTACCGTCAAGCCCTCGGAAGTAATCAAAGTTTGCTATTTGCATATCCGCGGCAACACCGCCCTTGCGATTCAATTCTTCTTTACGTTTGTATCCAATCATTTTAAGCACGCGCTTGGGATCATTCAAAAACACTTTAATTTGCTCGTTATCGAGAAGCACGGTTAAATCGTAAACGTGCTTTGCAACGTCGCTGTAATCTTTCCGTTCAAAGTAAAACTGCGCGGCAAACACCTTGTCGATAAAAATTCTTTCAAGCGAAATCGTTTCAATTTCAAACGGTTCTACGCTATACACTTCACGCATTATCTTTTGCTGTTCTTCGCTTGCAAGTTCAAAAAGGTGCGGCGCAATCGTTATTTTGTCGGTCGGCTCGCTTACTGTAAAGCTCGTGGCTTCTATTTTCACCCTGCCGAAGCGTTGTAACGCGTCCTCTTTATCAAGCGCATACATAGACTCATAAAGATATTCGCAAGTAATGCTTCCGCGATGATTTTCAAGCGTTTCCCCTTTTTCAAGGCAACTGAATTTCAGCGTGGCGTTTTCAAGCCGCTTTTTCGCCTGACTTGCCGTAGGACAATCTTCGATATACACCGTAAGGTCTATATCTTCCGAAAACCTGCGAATAGATTTCAACGCTTTATAAAATGCCGTGCCGCCCTTAAAATAAGCATACGCCTAATGTTCCTTTTCCGACAACTCTTTCAGTAAAAGCGTAACGTAATAATCTTTTTCCAAAACGTCGCGTCGAACGGAACATTTCTTCGATATATCGTCCACTACAAGTTGAAATGCCGCTTTATCAAAATGTAACTTCATATCAGTTTACTCCTCTCGCAAGCTCCGAAAGGCCCGCATACACATTATTATTATTGTAATACTTCGCGTACCCTATAAGCCGTTCAAAACTCAAACCGAACGTGCCGATTTGTTTTCTTAAAATCTCTCGGTAGTTATCCGCTTCGATTTTGACTTTCATCTTATTGTCAAGCATATCAAGTAGTTGCAAATATCTGTAATTATCCCGATTGATCTGAATAACGGGTTTAATAAGATATATGCCGTCTTTTTTTATTGATGTGTGATAAAGAAGCAATAGAAGTGTAAAAAATTTTGCCGTTCCTATCCGGCACTTGCGCATTGTGTCGGATAGGTCGGGCGGTTATTCGGGCAAGTCCACCTTGCCAACAAAAGAATAATAAATCTCAATGTCCTGTCTGCGGGTCTTGTTCTCGTCATAGCTGCACTCATGCACAACGATTTTCTCTACAAACTCCCGCAGCAGAGTAGGGGTAAGTTCTTCAAAGCTGGTATGCCGCCGGACAACATTCATAAACTTTTCTGCGTTCACGGTGGCTTCCTGTGCTTTGGAAAGCTCCGCTTGGATAGCGGCGGCTCTTTCTTTCAGTTCCCGTTGCTCTGCTTCATAGTCTGCCGACAGCTCTGTGAAACGCTCGTCTGATATGCGCCCGGTCACGCTGTCCTCATACAGCCGCTTGAAGATAGCGGATAACTCGGCTATGCGTTTCTCGGCGGCTTCCAGTTCCTTTTTCTTGGCGGCGTTCCTGCGCTTGCCCCCGTCCTCGTTCTGCTCAATCAAGAGCTTCATAAACCGGGCTTCATGCTTTGCCGCATAGCTTGTCACTTTCCGCAGATTGGAGAGTACACCAGCGGTCAAGAGGTCGGTGCGGATAAAGTGCGCCGTACAGTCATGGGTGCGTTTCTTGTAGTTGCCGCAGATATAACAGTCCTGCTTGCGCTTGTCTGTCTGGTATCGCTGCTGATACATGACGCTGCCGCAGTCCGCACAGAACAGTATGCCGGAGAACAAGCCCACTTCATCATAGCGGTTGGGGCGTTTGCGCTGCTTGCGAAGCTCCTGCACCCGTTCCCATGTTTGCGTGTCTATGATAGGCTCGTGGTGGTTCTCGAAAATCACTTGCTTTTCCGGGGAATTTTCTACACTGTGCTTGACTTTGTAAGAAAGTTTTTCTGTCTTGAAGTTTACCAGACAGCCCGTGTATTCCCGGTTTTCAAGGATATGCACAACGGTATTGGTCGCCCACTTGCACTCATAGCCGGGGTGGTAGCGGCGGGTGCTGCCCGTCCTGCGGTATTCCAGCGTTCCCGGCGTGGGGATTTGCTGCTCTGTGAGCATACGGGCTATCTTGGTCGGACCATTCCCGGCAAGGCAGAGGTTGTATATCTGCTTGACTACGGGTGCAGCTTCCTCGTCAATGATGAAATTTTCGTCCTCGTCCATGAGGTAGCCATACACAGGCTTGCTTGTGATGGGCTTGCCACTCATGCCTTTTGAGCGTTTTACTGCTTTGATTTTCTTGCTCGTATCTCTCACCAGCCATTCGTTAAAGATATTCCGCAGCGGGGCAAAGTCATTGTCGCCCTGTGCGCTGTCCACTCCGTCATTGATAGCGATGAAGCGGACACCTTTCTGTGGGAAAATCATTTCCGTGTACATTCCCACTTGCAGGTAGTTTCGCCCTAACCTCGACATATCCTTTACGATAACTGTCCCGACTTTTCCGGCTTCAATGTCCGCAAGCATGGCTTGAAAACCGGGTCTTTGAAAGTTCGCACCAGAATAACCGTCGTCCGTGTACCAGCGCAGATTGGAAAAGCCGTTCTGCTTTGCATAGGTTTCAAGGATACGCTTCTGATTGGAAATGGAATTGCTCTCGCCTTGCAGCTCGTCCTCATGGGAAAGTCTTGGGTAAAGGGCGGTAATTGGTTGTTGGTTGGTCTGTCTTAACATAAAATCCTCCGTTTCCGACAGCCAGCCCCACTATTCCGT